>JBKJLC010000146.1:0-23165 GCA_046597055.1 Kofleriaceae bacterium
GGCTGACACCCGGCCCGCCGTACGGGTGGCTGACACCCGGCCCGCCGTACGGGTGGCTGACACCCGGCCCGCCGTACGGGTGGCCGTACGGGTGGCTGACACCCGGCCCGCCGTACGGGTGGCTGACACCCGGCCCGCCGTACGGGTGGCTGACACCCGGTCCGCCGTACGGGTGGCTGACACCCGGCCCGGGCACCGAGGGCCCATCGGTAGTGAAGCTCACGCTTGCCGCGGGTGCCTGACACCCGCGCTGTCCGGATCCCGGACACGGTGGTGAGTCAGAGGCAAGGTTTGTTCGCGCCTTCACACTTCTGCTGGGTGGCTGACACCTCCGTCGGGCCGGTGGCCTCCGCCGGCGCCCGGCGGTCATTGTGAGCGCCATGACATTGCCGCCGGGTGGCTGTGAGCGCCATGACATTGCCGCCGGGTGGCTGACACCCGGCGCGGGGCTGACACCCGGCGCGGACGACCGGCGCGGGCACCGGATCCGGACGCGGCCGACGCGGCAAGAACGGTGGCAACACCGGCTATGCTGCTCGGCATGTCGTTCGCCGAGTACGCCTCGCATGATGGCGTCGGTCTCGCTGAGCTGGTGCGTCGCGGCGAGGTCACCCCGCTCGAGCTGGTCGAGGAGGCCCTGGCCCGCATCGCCCGGGTCGATCCAGCGCTGCGGGCGGTGACCGAGCGGTTCGACGAGCGCGCGCGGGCGCAGGCGCGGGGCGCGCTGCCCGATGGGCCGTTTCGTGGGGTGCCGTTCGCCCTCAAGGACCTGCTGTCCAACCTCGCCGGGACGAAGATGGCGTGCGGCAGCGCGTTCCTGCGCGACAACGTCTGCGACCACGACAGCATGCTGGTCGAGCGCTACCGCGCGGCCGGGCTGGTCTTCGTGGCCCGGACTGCGTCCCCCGAGCTCGGGCTGGCCCCGGTGACCGAGCCCGAGCTGCGCGGGCCGACCGGCACCCCGTGGGCACCGGAGCGCGCCGCCGGCGGCTCGTCGGGAGGCTCGGCCGCGCTGGTCGCGGCCGGCGCGTTGCCGATGTCGAACGGCGGCGACGGCGGCGGCTCGCTGCGCATCCCGGCGTCGTGCTGCGGCGCGTTCGGCTTCAAGCCGACCCGCGGGCGAACCCCGGCCGGGCCCGACGCCGGCGAGCACTGGCATGGCCTCGCCATCGAGCACGCGATCACGCGCAGCGTGCGCGACAGCGCGGCGCTGCTCGACGCCACCTCGGCGCCGGACGATGGCGCGCCCTACCCGGCGCCGGCCGCGGCCGGCCCGTTCCGCGACGAGGTCGGCCGCCCACCGGGCCGGCTGCGCATCGCGTGGACCGCCCGGCCGTTCCTGCCGTCGAACGTCGAGGCCGACGCGGTCCGCGCCGTCGAGGACGCGGCCCGCCTGTGCAGCGCGCTCGGCCACCACGTCGAGGAGGCGGCCCCGCCGATCGATCCGCAGCGGTTCGCCCGTGCCCTGCTCGCCGTGATCGCCGCCGAGACCGCGGCCGAGGTCGCGGCGATCGAGCGGCTCCGCGGCCGCCGGCGCCGGCGCGGCGAGCTCGAGACCTCGACCGAGCTGGTCGCCATGTACGGCCGGGCGGTCACCGGCGAGCAGGTCTGCACCGCCCTGCGCGAGCTGCGCGAGCTCGGCCGCACGATGGCGGCCTTCCACCGTCGCCACGACATCATCCTCACGCCGACCCTGGCGTCGCCGCCGCCCCTCCACCACGCGCTGCGGTCGGTCGGCGTGCAGGACCTGGCCGAGCGCGCCATCGTGCGCAGCGGCGTCGACCACCTGCTGCGCGTCCCCGGCGTGATCGACGCGATGGCGGCCCGGGTCTACCAGTTCATCCCGTGGACGCCGCTCGCCAACGCGACCGGCGCTCCGTCGATGAGCGTGCCCCTGTGGTGGAACCCCCAAGGCCTGCCCTGTGGCGTCATGTTCAGCGGTCGGTTCGGCGACGATGCGACCCTGTTCCGGCTCGCGGCCCAGCTCGAGACCGCGCGTCCGTGGGCGCAGCGCCGCCCGCCGATCCACGCCTTCGACCCGGCCTGACCCCGCCGCCGCCCCCCGGCAGCGTCCGGCCGATCCGGAGTGGCCGGCCGCCGCGGCAACGGTCGCAAGCCGCCGGAACCGCTCCGCCCCACTCCCGCACACACGGCTGTCAACCGCGGGTGCTTGCCGCGGCTCTTTGCTCATTAGAGTGTACGCGCAAGGACCCATCCCTTTGACGACTGGAGCTTCGCTGACGGTCGTCGCCTCCGACGCCCGCAGCCGCCTGCTCTCCGAGCTGGCGGCGGGACCGGCCCGCAAGGGCTACGCGATCGCCTACGACCTCCTCGGCAACCGGGCCGAGGCGGAGGAGTCGGTGCAGGAGGCGCTGGCGCGCGCGTGCGAGCGGCTCGACGAGCTGCGCGACCTCGCCGCCGCGCCCGCGTGGTTCCTCCGGATCGTCGCCACCACCTGCCTGCGCACGCTGCGACGGCGCCGCCTGCGTCGCGCGGTGTTCGGCCGCTGGCTCGAGCGCGCCGACGATGGCCGCGACGGCGAGGCCGCCCCCAACACCGGCGACGATGCGCCGAGCCTGCCGGCCGCGCGCGACGACGATGGCGTGCCGCTGCTGCACGGCACCCGGCCGACCGACGCGGCCGCCGCGCTCGGTGGCCGCCGCGAGGTGGTCGCGATGCTGCGGCACCTCGACCAGCTGCCTGCCAAGCAGCGCGCGGCCGTCGTGCTGCGCTACGGCCACGACATGCCGGTTCCCGAGGTCGCCGCGCTCCTGGGCGTCGAGCTCGCGACCGCCAAGACGCACCTGGTGCGTGGACTTGCCCGCCTGCGGGACCTGATGGAGGACCACCGATGAAGCGCTGTACCCTCGTCGCCGACTCGCTCGTGAGCGGCGCGCCCCTCTCCGAAGGCGACCGTGCCCACGTCGCCACCTGCGCCGACTGCGCGGCCCTGACCGCGCTGCCAGGGATGATCGCCGCCACCGCCCTGGTCCCCGAGCCCGGCCTCGGCTTCGCGTCCCGCATCACCGCCGGCGCGCGCGAGCGCCTGGCCCGTCGGCGCCGCCACCGCGTCGTGGGCCTGTCGCTCGCGACCGCCGTCGCCGCCGGCACCGCCGTCGCCGTCACCCAGCGCGACCCCGCCCCGGCGCCAGCGGTCACCGAGGTCGCCCACCGCGACCCGGCCGGCAGCGACCCGACCCCACCGGACGCCGACGCCGACCTCGACGACGCCGAGCTCCGCGACCTGGTCCGCCGCGCCAGCTTCGACCAGGCGATGGACTCGCCGGTCGACTGGGCCGACCTCGAAGCCCCGCTCCAGCACTACCGAGCCGTCCTCGCTCGGGGAGGTACCCCATGACCCGCCTGCGCGCCCTGCTCACGCCCTCGATCATCCTCGCCGCGTTCGTCGCCAGCGCGATGCCCGGCAACGCCCAGCCGACCCCACGGACCCCGCCGACCCCGTCCACGCCGCGGACCCCGCGGACCCCGCCGACCCCGCCGCCGCCGTCGACGCCACCGACCCCAGGCTGGCAGGTCACCCCGCCCCGCGCGCCCCGCGCGCCCCGCGCGCCCCGCGCGCCCCACGTTCACATCGACGGCCAGCTGCCCGACGGCATGCTCGAGCAGGCGCGCGCCGAGGTCCAGCGCGCGATGGCCGAGATCGAGGGCAACCCGCACATCCCGGCCAAGCTGAAGGTCAAGCTCAAGATCAAGCTCGCCAAGACGCTGGCGAAGCTCGCCACCGGCAAGCTTGAAGACGTCGCCGATCTGTCGGACCTCGGCGAGGAGCTGGCCGAGGATCTCCAGGACCTCGGCGAGGACCTCGAGGAACAGACCCGCGAGCTGGTCGAGCAGTCGCTGCGCGACCTCGGCGTCCACGTCGACATCGAGGGCGGCCCCGACGTCGACTTCGACTTCGACGCCCGCGATGACAACGATCACCACCGCGGCCACGACCGGGTGCGCCGCCCGGTCGCGCCGCGCCCGCCGATGCGGGTGCTCGACGAGCGCACCGAGGGTTTCGACGTCGACCTCGGCGATCTACAGCTGTCGAAGGCACAGCGGGGCGAGCTCCGCAAGATCGCGCAGGACGAGGCGACCACGGTCGGCCCGGCCGAGCGCAAGATCCACGAGCTGTCGCGCGCGCTCCGCGACGAGGTCGAGGGGAACGACGCCCGCGAGGCCGAGGTCTCGCGGCTGGTCGACGCGCTCACCAGCGAGGAGGGCAAGGTCCGCAAGGCGCGGCTGCTCGCGATGACCCGCACGCGCAAGGTGCTGAGCGCCGCGCAACGCGGCAAGCTCCACCGCTGAGCCCGGCCCCCGGCCGCCAACGGCGATCGGCGTGGCTCAGCATTCCGGGCGCGATGTGGTACGAACTCGCGATGCTCCGGCTCTGCGCCGCGTCCCTGATCGTCCTCGCCGGCCTCGCGGCCTGCAAGGGCGACGAGCGCTCGCCCAGCGCGCCACCGCCGCCGCCCACGACCGCGGTGTCGGTCGACGCCGGCGTCGCGACGGTCGCGCTCGACGCCGGCAACCGCACGTTGCCCACGCACAACCCGACCGGTCTGTACGCCGAGGACGAGATCCCGGCGACCCGGCCGGTCGCCCGCGTCGGCTCGCGTGACCGCCGGGTCGTGCAGCTCTTGCTGCGGTCGAGCCCGAGCGGGGCGACCGCCGCGGTCGACGGCGTGCGCCTCGGCGCGACGCCGGTCCTGTGGGAGGGCGAGCTGACCGGGCTGACCCGCGAGGTCACCTTCGTGCTCGCCGGGCACGCGCTCGCGCGATATCGGTTCGTGCCGGTCACCAGCGGCATCGTGCACGGCACGCTGGCCAAGGTGGCCGACGACGGGAGCGTGGTCGCGCCCGCGCTCGTCCCGATCCCGCCCCCGGAGCTGCCGGCTCGGCGGTCGAGCCCGCCGCCCGCCGCACCGCCGATCGACGCGGCGCCGGCCGCGACCCCGCTCGATGCCGCGCTCCCACCCCCGCTCGAGCCCGCCGCCGACGTCGCGCCGGCGCCGGTGGTCACCCCCGACGCTCCGCCATCGTGAGGATGCGGGTCGTCACCGGACGGTCGGTACGGTCCGAGAACACGCGCGCGCGGCCGGCCGCCTTGGCCGCGTAGAGCAACTTGTCGGCGCGCGCGACCACCGACTCGATCGACTCGCCCTTCTCCGCGGTCACCACGCCGGCCGAGAAGCTGGTCTTGAACCGCCGGGCGTCGACGCCGATGAACGCCTCGTCCATCACCGAGACCAGGCACCGGACGATGGTGTGCTCGGCGGGCCCGACCTCGGTCTCCGGCAAGAGCACGACCAGCTCCTCGCCGCCCCAGCGTGCGATCAGGTCGGTCTTGCGCAGCGCGCGGGTGACCGCGCCGGCGACCCGCCGCAGCACCTCGTCGCCCATCGCGTGGCCGTGCTGGTCGTTGATCGACTTGAACCGATCGAGATCGAGGATGGCGACCGCGAGCGGCCGGGCGCTGCGCTCGCAGCGCAGGCGCTCGCGGTTGTAGACGTGGGTCGCGGCCAGCCGGTTGGACAGGCCGGTCAGCGCGTCCTCGTGGGCGACCCGGTGGAGCGCGTGCACGTCCTGAAAGGTCGCGACCGCGAACGCGATCTCGCCGTCACGCCCGCGCACCGGGCCACCATGGACGTGGAGCGGCACGATCTGGTCGCCGCGGTGGAGCTCCATGTCGCTGATGCTGGCGACCTCACCGGCGAGCGCGCGCGTCAGCGGGGCTCGCTCGCTCGGATACACCGAGTCCGTGCCCGCCTGGTAGGTCGGGACCAGCACCAGCCGGTCGAGGTCGGTATCGCCGACGGCGGGGAGCGCGCCGAGCACGTCGCGCGCGTTCCGGTTGACGAACCACGGCTTGCCGTCGGGGGTGACCACGAACACGCCGACCGGGAGCTGGTCGAGCAGCTGGAACATCGTCTGCTCGCGGTCGTTCGCGTGCTGGTACACGAGGTCGCGGGCGGTGCGCGCGAACAGCGCGGCCAGCGCGACCAGGCCCACCATCACCGCGATCCCGAGGACGAAGAGGATCTTGATCGCCTCCGCGCCGCTGGCGACCGCGTCGTCGCGCGTCTTGATGAAGCGGGTCCGCGCCGCGGTGGTGGCGACGTTCACCGCGTCGAAGGTCGCCCGGGTCGCCCCTCGCGACTCCTGCTCCCAGATCGCCAGCGCGGCCGCCTGCGACTGGGCCCGCGCCGCGACCACCCGCTCGGTGGCCCGGTCGACCTCCGCGATGCGGCGCTCGATGTCGTCGACGCTCGCGACGATGTCGTCGCCGGCATGCCGCGCGCGCAGGTGCGCGAGCTGCGCCGCCATATTGCGCCCGGCGAACTCGCGGGCGCGGAGGAACTCGGGATCGCCGGACAGGAGGTAGCCACGCGCGTTGACGACCCGGGTCAGCACGGCCCGCTCGATCGCGAGCCAGTCGGTCAGCTCGGCGACCGCGCCGTGGACGCGATCGTCGTGGCGGCGATCGAAGGTCTCGATCGCCTGGCGCGCGGCCAGGCCGCCCAGGGTCAGCACGGCGCAGACCGCGACCGCCGCGACCACCGCCCGGCGGCGAAGCCGCGCCAGCGGCCGGGTCGGCGGGCCGGTGGTCGTCACGCCACGCTCACCGGCGAGCCAGGCGCGCGCGCCGCCAGCGCGTCCATGAAGGGCGTGGCGGGCGCCACCGCGGGGGTCCGGGCCGGCCGCCCGATCAGGTAGCCCTGGACCAGCTGGGTCCCGGCCGCGATCACCGTGGCCAGCTCGGCCTCGGTCTCGACGCCTTCGCACAGCCAGGTGGTATCGAGGTGCGCACACATCGCGCCGATGCCGCGCACGACCTCGCGCCGCACCGGGTCGCGATCGATGCCGCGCACCAGCGACATGTCGAGCTTGACCAGCTCGGGCCGCACCAGGGCGAGCGCCGACAGGCTGCCGTAGCCAGCGCCGAGGTCGTCGATCGCGAGGCGGAAGCCCAGGGCGCGCAGCGCGACCAGGCGGTCGGGGAGGTCGGGCAGATCGGTGAACTGCGCGCGCTCGGTGATCTCGAGGATCACGCGGTGGCCGCTCGCCGACAGCGGCGCCGCCGCCTCGTACAGCTCGGGATCGAGCAGGTCGCTGGCGTGCAGGTTGACCAGCAGATCGATCTTGGGCGCCAGGCTGTCGACGACCCGGGCCGCGGCCGACCGCACGTGGCGACCGATGTCCCACATCCGGCCGAGATCCTCGGCGACCCGCAGCAGGCGGTCAGGGCGCGCCAGGTCCGCATGGTCGCTGCGGACCAGCGCCTCGTATCCGACGATGCGGCCGTCGTCGACCGCGACCACCGGCTGCAGCGCGAGCCACAGCGTCCCGAGCGCGGCGTCGAGCGCGGTGCTCGACTTGATGCGGGCGAGGTCCGGATCGAGCACACGGATCCGCTGCGAGCGCGGCTGGCCCAGCGCCGCCGCCACCGCGGCGCGGGTCCGGCAGGCCTCCTCGATCGCGCCGATGAGGCGCCCGGGATCGACCGGCTTGGTCAGGTAGCGCAGGGCCCCGTGGCTGACGGCGGCATGCGCCTTCTCGAGATCGCCCGAGCCGGAGACCACCAGCACCGGCAGGGTGCGGTCGCGCTGCCGCGCCGCGGCGAGCACGTCGAGGCCGGAGCCCGAGGGCAGGCCGAGGTCGGTCACCACCACGTCGAACTCGCCTTCGTCGAGGCGGGCCCGGGCGTCGGGGACGTCGTTTTCGGCCGTGACCGCGTAGCCAGCGGCGCCGAGCACCCGCGTGATGACGCTGCGGACCCATGGATCATCCTCGACCAGCAAGATGCGGATCGGCCCGGATGCATCGATGATCTCGGTCAAGGACAGGGCGGTCATGAGGGGCTCCCCTCCAGCACAGCAACCACCGTGCCGCCCGCAACCTCGCGGGGTCTCACGGTCCCCACGCCTGGCCGTCGCCACGCCTGACGATCGCTCGGCAGTCCCGGCAGGTCGAGGGTAGGCCTGGCACCCTCTCCGACGCAGAGCTGCGTTCGAAGCTGGTCGGCCGCGGCCCGGACGCCGGTCCGACGGTGCGGACCTCGCGATGGGTGGCTCAGTCCAGGCGGTAGAGCACGACCGACTTGCTGCCGCGGTCGAAGCCGACGTTCTTCTCCATCACCCACAGCACGTCGCCGGCGAACCCCCAGCGCAGCTTCCGCTTGGGGGCGAGGATCCGGGCGCGGCGGACCGCGGTGTTGCCAGAGATCTCGAACAGATCCAGGTATTCGGGGTCCGCCTTCTTGCGCGCGACTGCCGGCGGGTTGACCGGATCGACCCGCAGCGACAGCCATACTCGGTCGCCGCGCATCGCGTACGCGACCGACGCCGCGTCGTACACCGCGAGCGGCTGATCGAGCCGCAGCGCGGTCGGGGTCCCGTCGCGCCACAGCTCGAGCTCGCTACGGTCGTCTTTCATGCGCACGAACACCTGCGGGTCTGCCGCGGTCGCCAGGACCTCGAGCCGCCGGCCGTGCCCGATCAGGTCGACGATCGGCTCGTCGCGCAGCCACTTGCCGGTGAGCAGGTCGTAGCGAGCCGCGCTGTCGGGCGAGCGCAGGTCGGCTGACTTCTTCCACGCGCCACCCTTCTGCCCGACCGCGACCGTCTGGTCGTCGAGGAAGTAGACCGGGCGGAAGTCGAGCCGGGCGTCGCGGCCGTCGGCGCCGATCGTCAGCTGCCCGGCGCGCCGGGCCACCGGCCGCGCCTTGACCGGATCGACCGCCTGCACCCTGTTGACGACGCCGGCCTTGCCGGGCGTGCGCGTGTACACGATGACCGCGTCCTTGCCGTCCACCTTGCGCACGAACAGGTCGGTGGCGGGCGCGTGCTTCTTGATCACCTTGGCGTCGAGCCCGATCAAGGCGCCGCCCACCGGGCCTTCGTCGGCGTCGGCGACCACGAACAGCCGCTCGCCGAGGAGGTACATCCGCCGTACCGCGGGCGCGATCGCGCCGAGGGTCACCGTCGCCTGGGGCGCGCCGTCGGGGCCGAGCACCCGCGCCTCGATCAGATCATCGCCGTCGGTGACGATCACCGCCAGCCGGGCGCCGTCGGTGGCGACCACGTCGTCGAGGAAGCCGCGGTCCGGCACGTGCGCGCCGGTCTGGGTCAGCCCGACCAGCGCGGGCGGTTTCCCGGCCCGGGTGCCCGGCGCGGGCTTGCCGATCGGCTGGCCGGCTGCGATGGCGGTGGTGGCGACCACCGCTGCCCACGACACGAGGATCCCGGATGCGCGCATGTGCCCTCCGCCCCCGGAAGTGCCACGCCGGCACGCGCGACGCAACCGTCCCCGCCACCGTGCGCGTCACGGGACGAGCAAGCCCGCGCGCGGCGCCCGCGACCTGACCGCGCCCCACCGGCCGCGTCAGGCGACCAGCGCGACCGCGAGCGCGGCTCCGACCACGGCGTTGTTGCGGGCCAGCGCGCGGTTGGCGGTGACCGCGGCGCCGCCGGTGGCACCGGCGAGATGCGCGAGCAAGAACGGCGTCATGCGCTTGCCGGTGATGCCGGCGGCGGCCGCGGCCGCGAGCGCAGCGGCGATCGCCGCCTCGATCATGGCGGCCTCGAGCGCCGCGTCGGCCGGGATCGGGTTGCACACCAGCACCCCACCCTGCGCGAGCGCCTCCCAGCGCAGCCGGCAGATCCGCGCCAGCGTGGCCATGTCCTCGACCCGGTGGTCGAGCCGCAGCCCCGAGGTGCGGGTGTAGAACGCGGGCAGCTCGTCGGTGCCGACCCCGACCACCAGCGCGCCCAGCGTCTCGAGCGCCTCGAGCGTGCGGGGCAGATCGAGGATCGCCTTGGCGCCGGCCGACACCACCGCGATCGGCGTGCGGGCGAGCGCGACCAGGTCGTGCGAGACGTCGTCGCCGTCGCCGCGGTGGACCCCGCCGATCCCGCCGGTCGCGAACACGCGGATGCCTGCGCGCGCCGCCAGCACCGCGGTGGCGCTGACCGTGGTCGCCGCGTCGCTGCCGCGGGCGAGGTGCACCGCAAGATCGGACGCGCCCGCCTTGGCGAACGACGGACCCCGCTCGGCCAGCGCGCACATCGCCTCGGCGTCGAGCCCGATCCGCACCACCCCGCCGATCACGGCGATCGTCGCCGGGATCGCGCCGCCGGCGGTCACCGCTGCCTCGAGCTCGCGCGCGACCGCGAGGTTGTCCGGGTACGGCAGGCCGTGGGCCACGATCGTCGACTCGAGCGCGACCACCGGCGCGCCGTCGGCGAGCGCGCGCGCCACCGTCGGCGCGATCGCGAGGGGGAGCTGCATGCGCCGACCTATACCAGAGCCGCGCGAGCGGCGGCAGCCCGGGAGTGTCCCTCACGTCCTGGTGGGTTGGTGTCACCCATGCCGTGGCTTCGGACGCGCCGCGCGGTGGGTTGGGGTCAGCCATGTGGTGGCTTCGGACGCGCCGCGCTGCGCACCGCCACCTCGATGGCATCGAAGCCCTCCCCCTTCGACGGGCTGCCCTTCGACGGCGGGCTCGCTTGCGCTCGCCCTGGCGCAGGGACACCGGGGAAGATGTACGGGAGCCCGAGGGCAGACGCCCAGCGTGGACGCCCCGCGCCTCGACAGGATCACGACTCGCCAGGCGTTGACGCCAGCACGCGCGAGTCAGGTCGGCGCGGGGCCGTGGGACGCGTCGAGCGCGCGGCGGATCGTTGCTGCTACTTCGGACGCGGTGCACTAGGCTCCGCCCGTGAAGTTCCCGCTCACCTCCGAGCTCGTCGACCAGGCGCGCACCTACCAGCTGCGCTCGGCCTGTCGCGACTGCTTCTACTGGCTCGAGCGCCGTGGCGAGTGCCTCCACGGCTGGCCCGACGAGGGCCAGCGCCGCTGGCCGCTCGACGCCGTCGACCCGACCACCGGGGTCGCGCCGACCGAGGTCGCGTTCTGCAAGGAGTTCGAGCTGCGCTGAGCCTGCGCGCCCGCCGTCAGTCGAGGTCCCAGTCGACGTCGGAGATGCTCTGCTCGCGGCCGATGTCGATCGCGCGGGTGGCATCGTCGGAGCCTGGCGGCGGCGGCGGACCGCGGCGCGGCTCGCGGGTGTCGCTCGGCTTCTTGCGGCTGGTCGCGCCGGCACCGACGTTGCCGCGATCGCGCTCCTTGGCGACCAGGTTGCTCATGTCGCCGAGCCGGGTCGCCTCCTCGTCGTCCTCGAGCATCGGGTACTGGCGCGACTGGTCGCGCGGCCCGAGGTCGATCGCGCCCGCCGAGCCCTTGCCACCCAGGGTCGCGGTCAGGTAGCCGAGGTCGAGGTCGTCCTCGTCGAGCGTGTCGAGCGCGCCGGCGTCGCGGCGCGCGAGCTCGGCCAGCGCGCGCGGATCGACCTCGGCGGCGCGGGTCGGATCGTCGAGGCGGAAGTCGTCGCCGACCCGCGCGGGCCCGCGCCGGAGCGGGCGGCCCGCGCTGGCCGCAGCGGCCGCGGCCGCGTCGCGCACGTCGACCTGACGGGTCGCGTCTTCGAGGAACATGGGCGGCGGCCGGCTCGGCGGCGGGGGCGGTCGACGCCCCGGCGCTGCCTGCGGCGGCGGCGAGCCCGCGGGCGCCGGCCGCGGGCCCTTGCCCGGCTTCATGCGCGCGCCCGGCCCGAGGTCGACCTCGTCGCTGGGTCGGTTGGAGCGGGTGCGCGGCCCGGTCGCGTTGGCCTTGGCGAGGCCGACGATGACCGCCTGCTTGGCGATGATGTCGTCCTGGCCGTGCGATGGCGGCGGCGGCGCGCCCGCGACCCGCTCGATCCGCGGACGCGGCGCCGGGGTCGGCTCGCGACCGGGCCCGGGCGCGCCGCGGACCGCGGCCATGTCGATGTACGACACCTTCGACTCCTCGTCGGCGATGCGGCCGCCCTCGTCGCGCAACATGCGCAGCACGCGGGTGCGCTCGCCGGCGCTCAGCTGATCGCGACGGCCACCGCCCGCGTGGGTGCGATGGCGCTTGGCGAACTCCGACAGCGGGATCGGCTGGTCGATCTTCTTGGGCGCGCTGCCGAACATCCCGGTCGCCGCGCGCAGCCACTTCTTGGGGCCGCTGACCGGCTCGGGCAGCGACACCGCGGCCAGGGCGCGCTCGGCCTCCGACGGCAGCCGCGGGTCCTGACCGGTGACCGCGGCGGCGGCCGCGGCCGCGTCCTGCGGACACTCGGCCACCGACGGCAGCATGCGGCGCACGAAGTCGTCGCTCTTGCCGAGCGCGTACTGGTGCGGGCGCAGCACGAAGCGTACGCCCAGCTTCTCGAGCCAGGTCACCGGCGGATCGGCGCCGATCAGCACGAACGCCGCGACGTTCGGGTACTTCTTCTGGGAGTTGTCGGCGAGCCCGATCACCACGCTCTCGGCGTCGAACGAGACCACCTGCGAGCCGAGCTTGGCCTTCACCTTGTTCTGCGCCGCGTACGCTTCGATCGCCTGCTTGTTCTTGGGCTGGGCTCGGTTGAACGACTTGCCGCGGTAGCTGATGATCACGCGCGCACCCGCGTCGGCCAGCGCCAGCGCGGCCTCGACCGCGGAGTCACCGCCGCCGACCACCAGCACGTCCTTGCCGCGGAACTCGTCGGGATCGTCGAGGAGGTTGCAGACCTTGGGCAGGTTCTCGCCGGGCACCTGCAGCGTGCGCGGCTTGCCGCGGGTGCCGGTGGCGAGCACCACCCGCTGCGCCCGGTAGGCGGCGACCGTCGTGCGCACCTCGAACGTCCCGTCGGCGCGCCGGCTGACGGTCTCGACCGCTTCGCCCTGCTTGATCGCCACGCCGACCCGCTCGATCAGCTCGCGCCAGATCGGGACGATCTGCTCCTTGCTCGAGTCGAACACCGGCAGGAACGACACGTTGGTGGTGTTGTACGGCTCGGCCATCACCAGCTTGCCCTTGGGATAGCGCGCGATGGTCGAGGCGATCTGCTGCTCCTTCTCGAGCAGCACGTACGACAGCCCGCGCTGGATGCAGGTGAGCGCGGCCGACAGCCCGCCTGGGCCCGAGCCGACGATCGCCACGTCGACCGCGCCGGCGCCCTCGGCGCGCAGCGCGCCCGGCTTCAGGCCGAGCTTCAGCATGTGCTCGACCACGCCGCGGCCGAGGTTGGCGGCGTTCTTGACCAGCGGCTTGCCGGCGACCTCGCCGATCAGGTACTGGCCGGGGACCGCGGTCTGGAAGTTCTCGTCGACTTCGGGAATCTTGAGCGGCGGCGGCGTGGCGCCCTCGGGGAACATGACAAGTGCCTCGGTCGGGCACGCGAACATGCACGCCTCGCACTGGATGCAGTCCTCGAACCGGAGCACCCGGCTCTTGTTGGCGACCAGGTCGAGGACGTTGGTCGGACACACCGCGACACAGGCATCGCAGCCGGTGCAGCGATCGTCGTTGATGTCGTGGACGAGGATGCGCGGTCCAACCGTCACGGCCGGAGCAACCATCGCGTGATGGCGCTTGCGTGCAGACAGCATCGTGAACACCACCATCAGCAGGACGGCGAGGCTCCCGAGCGCCAACGGGACGACCCAGGTCACCGAGAGAGGATACCTGATTTGAGAGACCGTGCGCTCATCCCTTACAGGCCATCCCCCTCGACGTGTCTGACCAGGAAATCGCTGACTTCCTTCATGAGTCCTTCGAGGTCGCGGCCCTCGACGTTGACCGGGGCGCCGATCGTGACCTCGACGGTCTGGCCCTTCTTCATGACCCTCCCTCCCCTCGGGAGGATGTCGATTGTCCCCTTCACGGCGACCGGGACGATCGGAGCGCCGGTCCCGAGAGCCAGGTGGAAGCCTCCCTTCTTGAGCTTGCCGATCCGGCCATCGCGCGAGCGCGTGCCTTCCGGCGCGAGGTAGATGCTGACGCCGTCCTTGATCAAGTGCGCCGCGTGGTCGATCGACTTGCGCGCGGCGACCGGGTTTCTGCGATCGACCTCGATGAACTCGGCCGCGCGTAGCCCCCGCCCCCAGAGCGGAATCTGGAACAGCTCGGTCTTGCCGAGCATACGAATCGTCGGTGACGGCAGCGTCGCGTAGAGCACCGGGATATCGAGGTGACTCTGGTGATTTGACATGTAGACGTACGCGCGCTCGGTCGGCACCCGCTCCGCTCCCGTCACGGTCAGCCGGATGTCGAGCAGGTCGATCACCCGACGGCCGAACCACTTGGTGCGATCATCGACGACATCGCGCTCGAGATCCCCGCGCATGATGTCGACGAGTGACGGTGCCGTGACACGTGCCATCGCGCCGAGGACGCGCACACTGTCGAGGAACGACATGGTTCCATCATACGTGCGGCGAGGTGGGAGATGTGGTGAGTCTGCGCGGGTTTGGCAATCTGGCCCACGTGTTAGGCTCGCGGAGATGTCGCGCGTGCTGGCGGTGATCGCCGCTTGCTTGCTGCTGTGCGTTCGCGCGGTGGAAGCCGACACCGTGCAGACGAACGTGAAGCAGCTCTCGAGCTCCGGGAGCTACAAGATCCGGCTCGCGGCGGCCCTCGCCCTCTCGAAATCCAAGGATGCGCGCGCGGTGATCGCCCTCGCCGACGCACTCGAGAGTGACAGGGACCCGACGATTCGTCGGGTCTCCGCGCTCGCGCTCGAGAAGATGATCGATGCGCGCACCGCCGAGGACGCGCGAGAGCTCGGGCTCGTCGCGCTCGAGACCGCCGCGAACAAGGACACCGACACCAAGGTGAAGACCACCGCGAAGGCGTCGCTCAAGACGCTCGCGGGCCTCAAGCGGAAGAAGGCCGACAAGACGGCGAAGCCGCCGGTGTTCGTCAATGTCGATGGGACGATCGATCAGTCGAAGAAGCTCGGCAAGGACTCCACGCTCGCGGTGAACAAGGTCGTGCGGACGAGCGTCGAGCGCACAGGTTACGCGACGAGCTGGCCCGGGGGCCTGCCGACGAGTGCGGAGCTGTCCTCGAGTCGATCGCGCGGCTTCATCGTCGCGTCGACGGTCAAGAAGATCGACATCACGAAGGCGGGCGCGACGACCAACATCGCGTGCACCGTGTCGATTCGCGTCGCGCCGTGGAGTGGCAAGGACGGCGGGGAGAAGTGGGAAGCGAACCGGGCGGCCTCGGCGAGTGGCTCGGCCAAGGCGACCACCGGCTTGCGCGAACGCGACATCCAGAGCGGCGTGCGCGATTGCATCGAGGCGGTCGCGGAAGACGTGACCTCTCGCCAGGTCGTACCGTTCCTCAAGCGGATCGCTCAGGTCTCGCCATAGGAGCGGCCGGCGTGCGCCCGGGCCCGGCGTGCGCTCGAGCGCAGCTAGGATCTCGGCACGGGGATCGCAAATCGGATCGCGCAGGAGTCCGCATGTCCCGCCTCAGCTCCCTCAAGCGCCTCGCACTCGCTGGTCTCGCGACTGCCGGGGTTGTCGCCGCGTGCCGTGCCGCGCAGCCGGGCGAAGCGCCACCCCTCGCCCCCCGTCCCGAGATCGGAAAGCCGACGAGCCCGGCGCCGGTTCCGGGTGCTCCCGATCCGCTGGACCCCGGCACGTCGGGCCCGAAAGCGCCGACCGAGGACGCCGGTGTCGCATCACCGACGAGCCCGATCTCCCAGATCGACCCGCCGATCTACCGCGCCAACGAGACGCCAATCTCGCCGCCGCACGCGCGCGACGCGGGTCCCGATGCACGCGATGGTCGCGATGCCGGGCGCTCCGACGCCTCTCCGCCTGACGCCGCACCGAAGCCTGACGCAGCGCCACCGGATGCCGCCCCCGCTCCGCGGGATGCTGGAAGTCCCGACGCACGCGATAGTGGTGTCAGCCTCCCGCCGAACCCCGACGCGTCGCTGCCGCCCGACGCCGTACGCCCGTATTAGGCCCGGTGCACCGCGCGCGTGGCGCACCGGAGTAACTCGCAGTCGTCGGGCAGGGACCGGGACGGGACCCACCCCCATCGGACCGCACCGACGACCGGCACGAGCACCACCGGCGCCACCGCGCCAAACGTCGGCCCCGTCACCGGCGCCTCGAATCCACAGAGACGCTAGCCAGCCTCGACGCGGAGTGGTACCCGCTAGGAACGACATGGAACCGGCGACGATCGCTGCGCAGCTCCGTGAGCTCGCTGTCTACTACGAGCTGGACGGTGACAAGCACCGATCCTATGCGTACGACCGCGCCGCGAAGTCGGTCGAGTCCGCGAACGGTCTGCATCGCCTCGTCGAGGAGGGCCGGCTCGAGGAGCTGCCCGGCATCGGTCCGTCGATCGCGCGCGTGATCGCCGAGCTCGCGCGTCGCGGCACCGTCGACGTGCTCGATCGGCTGCGGGTTGCGTGGCCGGCGATCGTGATCGAGCTCGCGCAGCTGCCGAAGGTTGGCGTGCCGAAGGCCCGCAAGATTTTCCAGGCGATCGCCCCAGCGGATCTCGAGGCCGTCGCCATCGCATGTCGCGCGGGCGTGATCAGCGAGCTGCCCGGCTTCGGCAAGGTCAGCGAGCAGCGGATCCTCCAGTCGATCGAGGAGCGCCGGCTCAAGGGTGCACAGGTCCTGCTGCTCGACGCCGAAGGCCACGCGCTGTCACTCGCCTCACACCTCCGCGGCGAGCCGGCCGCGCAGAAGGTCGAGATCTGCGGCCCGGTGCGGCGGTTCGAAGAGGTGATCGACCACCTCGCATACGCGGTCGCGACGCTCGATCCCGACAAGGTGATCGACAAGCTCGCGAGCTTCGCGCTCGTGACCTCGCTCGATCGCCAGCGCGCGGCGCCGGACTCGCCCGTGGTCGCGTATCTCGCCGGCGGCCTCCGCGCCGAGGTCTATCTCGCCGCGCCCAATCACCTGGGCTGGGCGCAGATCGTCGCCACCGGATCTCCCGAGCACGTCGCGCTGTTACGCAAGCGCGCCGAGAATCGCGGGATGTCGATGCAGATCCTCGAGGCCAACGACGAGCCGCACGTCTATCGCGCGCTCGGTCTACCGTGGATCCCACCGGAGGTCCGCGATGGCACCGACGAGGTCTTTGCGGCCGCCGCCGGCGACGACTTCCACGATCTGATCACCCTCGATGATCTGACGGCAGCCACCCACTGTCACACCACCTACTCCGACGGCAAGAATACCGTCGCCGAGATGGTGCGCGCTGCCGCCGAGCTCGGGTTCGACGCGATCACGATCACCGACCACTCCGCCGCGGCGAGCTACGCGAGCGGTCTCGATCTCGATCGGCTCCGTGCGCAGGCGGCGGAGATCGCCGGGCTCTCCGACCCCGAGGCGCGTGTCCTGCGCGGCACCGAGGCCGACATCCTCGAGGACGGCGGGATCGACGTCCCCCAGTCGATGATCGGCGAGCTCGACCTGATCATCGCGAGCGTGCACCAGCGGTTCTCCCTCGACGAGGACGCCATGACCCGGCGCCTCGTCACCGCGTTGCGCCAGCCGTACTTCAAGATCTGGGGCCACGCACTCGGCCGCCTCGTACTCCGCCGCGACCCGATCAAGATCCGGATCGACGAGGTGCTCGACGCCGCGGCCGAGTCGCAGTGCGCGATCGAGATCAACGGCGATCCACACCGCCTCGATCTCGATCCGATCAACGCGCGCAAGGCCGTCGCGCGCGGGATCAAGTTCGTGCTGTCGAGCGACGCGCACTCGACGCGCGGACTGGGTGCGGCGCGATTCGCCGTCGCCATGGCGCGGCGCGCACGAATCCGGAAGCAGCACGTGTTGAATGCGCTACCGGTCGACGAGCTGGCAGTAGCGATCCGCCCCCGTCCGTCCTGAGGCGTGCCACCACTCCGATCGCGTGGCATCGCGGATGCATCGTGTTGCCCCATGGTTCGCAAGCCCGCGCTCGAGAAGCTGGAGTCGAACCAGTCGATGCGCGACTTCTCGCCAGTGGTGCGAAATCGCCCGCTGGTAACCAAAGAACCAAGGAAACTTCTTACGTGATCCAGAAGCATGCCGCGCGCAGGCTTCAGCACCTGGTCAAGACCAGGCCGCAGGGCAAGCAGGAAGGCTGGCTGTTCAAGGGCCGCGACGACGACGCGAATGATCGGCTCGACATCGTCGAGAGCCGTCCGGAGGGCGTGGTCACGGGCCGCACCGCCGAAGAGATCGCGGCGAAGCACGAGCCAGCCGCGAATCAGAACGAGCTGATCGATCTCGTCGGTCAGCTACCCCTTGGCTTCAAGCTGACCAACCTCGACAAGATCCTCTACCCCGAGCAGGGCATCACCAAGGGGGAGCTGGTCGCGTACCTCGCTGTCGTCGCCGAGCACATGCTGCCGCACGTCGCGAACCGGCCGCTGACGATCGTCCGCTGTCCCGACGGCTGCGGGAAGCCGTGCTTCTACCAGAAGAAGCTGATGCCCGGCTCGCCGAAGGCGATCAAGCCCGTTGCGATCGACTACATGCAGATCCACGACATGCCGGGCCTGGTCGCGCTCGCCCAGCTCGGCACGCTCGAGATCCACACGTGGGGCGCGCACGCCGACAACCCGGAGAAGCCGGACCTCGCGGTGTTCGATCTCGATCCCGACGTAGGTCTGGGCTGGGAGCGCGTCGCCCTCGGCGCGTTCGAGCTACGCCGCCGGCTCGACGACCTCGGCCTGCAGTCGTTCCTCAAGACGACCGGCGGCAAGGGCCTGCACATCGTGGTGCCGGTCGAGCGACGGCTCGGCTGGGACGACTTCAAGGAGTTCACGAAGCTCGTCGCGGAGCAGCTCGAGGAAGCGGAGCCCGACAAGTTCACGACGAACATGGCCAAGAAGGCGCGGAAGGGAAAGATCTTCCTCGACTACCTGCGTAACGGCCGCAACGCGACGTTCATCGCGCCGTATTCGCCGCGAGCGCGGCCCGGTGCACCGGTCGCAGTGCCGATCAGCTGGGAGCGGCTGGCGCATGGCGTCGATCCCGCCACGTTCACGATGAAAACGGTTCCCCGCCATCTTGCGGAGGTTGCCGAGGACCCGTGGAAAGACATGTTGAACGTCAAGCAATCGATCACCGCCGCCATGTGGCGCGCACTCGGTCGGAAAGGACTCCGATGATCCAGAGGACCAACGACCGCGGCGTGATCGAGCACCACTTGCTCGAGCTCGCGTACACGACCGATGCGCGGATCACCGCCCCGGTCCTCGCCTATTACGCCGGCTGCTCGATCGAGGACGCCGAGAAGGTGCTCGACAACCTCGTCGCGCGCGAGCGAATCGCAATGGACATCAGCGAAGAGGGCACGATCGAGTACACGATCGCGGATCGGCAGAAGCTCAAGCCGCGCGATGAAGGTCCAGCACGGCCCGAGCACCACGCGTTGGCTCGGCGCGTATCAGAGCCCCTCGCGATCCGTCACGCACGCGAAGCGAACCCCGGCCTCGCGGCGGTGCTCAGCCTGTTCATGCCTGGCGCCGGCCAGCTGTATGCAGGACGCATCGTCGGCGCACTGCTGTGGTTTCTCGCGGTCTCCGCCGGGTACGCCCTGGTGCTACCCGGCCTGATCCTGCATGTGTTCTGCATCGTGTCCGCGGCGAGCTCCGCGCACCTCTTGAACTCGGCGGTCGCGCGCCGCCAGCTCCGCCACGGCACGCTGTAGCGCTGGATGCGCTGCGTTCGTGCGCGCTGCGTTGTGCGCGCTGCGTTGTGCGCGCTGCGTTGTGCGCGCTTTCGTTCGTGTGCCGCTGCGTTGTGCGCGCTTTCGTTCGTGTGCCGCTGCGTTCGTGTGCGGGAAACGTTCACCGCAGAGACGCAGAGGCCGCAGAGCAGAAAACTTGTGGGCTTCGCCCAGCACACGTTCGCTCGGAGCGAGTGTTCGGATCCGAAATCTCCGCTCGGCGGTCTCTGCCCCTCTGCGGTAAATGCTTCGGGCACGCGAACGCCCGAGCACTCGCCCGAGCACTCGCCCGAGCACTCGTCCGAGCACTCGCCCGAGCACTCGCCCGAGCACTCGCCAGCCCACCACATACTAGAACCGCGTCCCGGCCTGCTTCACCGTGAACGCGATCACGCCGATCGGTTCACCGGAGCCGGCCTCGTTCGCGCGGTACTGGTACTCGATCCGGTACCGGCTCCACGCGACGTGTACACCGATGCGAAACCCGGTCTGCCAGCCGGCGCCGAAGCCACCGGGGATCGCGAGCCGCTCGTCGGCGGCGTGATAGCGCATCACCGCAAGCTCGCCGTGTGCTGCGAGCTCGGTGCAGCCGATCCGCGTCGCGAACCGTGCACCGGCGGCCGCATCGAGCCAGGTCACGCCCGCGCCGAGCACGGCCTGACCGTCGAGGACGCCATACGCCTGCGCGACCGGGACGCCGATCGAGCCGCGCACCCGCGATCCGACCAGCGCGCCGAAGCCGGTGTCGCCCTCGTAGCGGCTCTGCAGCCCCTGGCCGAGCGAGTCACCGCAACTGCACAGCCGATGAAAGCCGTCCTGCATCCACCGACCGCCGAGGTTGCCGGTGAATGAAGGACCGGCCCGCCCACCGACGGTGAGCTCGACGTTCGGCGCGGCCCACGCTCGCTCGACCGTGGCGACCAGCTCGAGCAGATCGCGGCGGCGCCCAGCCGGGCGAGGGACCTCGGTGATCCAGCGTTCGAACAGCCGCCCGCCGATCTCGTAGTCGCGGTACGGGCGCGAGAACCGGAGATCGAATTCGTTGGTGAAGCCGTCGTCATCGACCGGAGGGTCGACCGAGGTGAACACGTCATTGCCGCTCGCGTAGCGAAAGTCTCCCCGTGCCGGCGTGGCGAACGCGCAGGCGACGAGCAGCGCGAAGAGCTTCACCGCTGGCGCTCGCCGAAGCCGATCATTGCGATCACAGCCATCGGCATGATCGCGGTGAGGATCGGAATCCACAGCGGCTGGTGCAGCAGGCCGGCCGCGCACAGCGCCGAAACCAGCAAGAGCCCGACCACGCGCAGCTGAGCGTAGCGAGCGCGGCGCTCCTTCGTCAGCCACGGCATCATGAGGTCGAGCGGCACGAGCACGCTCATCACCTCGTTCCAGCGCAGAGCAGGAATCGTCGACGCGATCACTGCGACGTACACGACCAGGCCCCACAGACCGAGATAGAGCGAGGTCAGGATCAGCGCGGCCCGTGCGACGCGCGCCTTCCACAGGCCGAGTGCGAGCAGCGCGGTGAACACGAGCGCGATCGCGAACCACATCACCCGGCCGCTCGGCCCGGTGTTGCCCGTCGGCGCGACCTGCTGCGAGTTCTCGACGCGCGGAGGAACCCCGAGCTCGACCTCGAGCTGCTTGCGCAGCACGTTGGGATGGAACATCGCCTCCCACACCGTGAGCGGCGCATCCATCGTTCGACCGAGCAAGAAGTCCGTGGCGCCGAGGAGCAGCGGCGTCGCCTCGAGGCCGGGGGCGCCGAGCTGGCGCAGGGTCAACGGATAGGCCAGCTCGCTGTTCTTGCGCAGCGCGCCACCGGTAGCGTCGTCGATCACGTCGCGGATCCGCGTCGTGCAGTTGTCGCGAAAGTGATCGTAGATGTAGCCGCGATTATCCTCGTCGACGTCCTTCCACAGCCGCTCCTCGATCTTGCGCGCCTGCGCCTCGGTGACGAGCAGCGTCTGGATCCAGATGTCGCGATCCTCGTCGCGATAGAACGAGATCAGCGTCTCGCGTCGCGACGGCTCGCTCCAGAACTCCTGCGCACCGCGGACGAACCGCCACACCAAGCCGGCGTGATCATCGAAGTCCGTGACGCCGTAGTTGAAGCAGACCGAGTCGTGCTCGGGCTCGTGATAGCGCAGACAGATCGCGGTGTGCCCCCAGCGTTCGAAGATCACCTCGCCGGTGCCGAACGTCAGGACATCGACGTACGGGGCCTCTGCCTCGTGCGGGATGTTCTCGCGCGCCGACTCCGACAGCGGCGTCGGCTGAGCAACGGCGGTGGCCGACGCGATGACGAGGCATGCGAAAACGCCGAGAGCACCGCGCGGTAGCGTCACTTCGGCGGGGCCGCCGGCGTCGCGGGAGCTGCATCCGCCGCGGGCTTGGCGAACACGGCGGGGTCGATCTTGGGATCGATCTCCACGGACTTCAGCTCGAGGTCCGTGATCCCGCCGCCCTTACCCGCCCCCGTGCTCTTGCGCTTGTGCGCGATCTTCACGCCCTGGACGACCTTGTAGTCGGAGAAGTCGTTGGTCTCTGCGTTACCGCCGACGGAGTACGTCATCCGGGTCACGAGCTTCGTCTTCTTGTCGATGTACAGCGCGACATCGACCCCGTACGGCGAGGGCAGCTTGACCACGTGGTGCGGCTTGCCGTCGATGTCCTCGTCGGGCGCGGGAACCAGCTTGGCTCCGGCATCCGCCGCCTTGAGCAGGATCAGCTCGGGCTCGCGCCAGCGTTCGAAGTCGATCATCTGGATATCCGACGGCGCGATGTCGTTGACCTCGATCTTGCCGGTCTGCTGATTCGGCGCCATCTGCCAGCCCGTCTTGCCGTTGATCCCGATCACGACGTTGATCTTCTGACCGAGCGACAGTGTGGCGTCGATCCGCATCTTGTCGGGGAGCAGGAACAACCGCTGCGTCTCGACCTGCGCGGTACGGCCGGCGACCGGCGTGGTGCCGACCGCGAGCATCTTGAAGCCCTTGATCGCGGCGAGCTTCGCCTTGCCGCCCTTCGCGACGAGCGCTTCCTCGACGACCTTCTTCGCCGCGGCGAGCGCCTTCGCATCAACAGGCGCAGCTGGCTCGGCGAGCGGCGGGGTGATCGGCTCGGTGAACGTGACCTTCTCGTAGCGCCAGCCCTCCTTCTTGAGGAGTGGCTCGAGATCCTTGGCGTCGCCGACCATCACGATGACGAACGACTGCGGATCGAGGATCTCGTTCGCCGCGCGCTTCGCGGTGATGACGTCGACCTTGCCAACCGCGAGCGGATAGTTGGCCAGGTACTCCTTACCGAACCCATGGAGCTCGGCACCGATCAACGCTGCGCCGACATCGCTCGCCGACTGGAATCGCATACCGTAGCCGCCCGCAAGGTTCGCGATCGCCGCCGTCACCTCGTCCTGGGTCGGCCCGTCCTTGGCCATGGCCTTGATCTCGGCGAGGATCATCTTCGTCGTGTTGACCGCCTCGACATTGCGCGTGAACGTCTGCGACACGAACGAGCCACGGTCGAGGTTGCGGTCGAAGCTCGAGCTCGCACCGTAGGTCTTGCCGCCCTGCACGCGCACGACCTTCATCAGGCGCGAGCTGAAG
>JBKJLC010000004.1:0-55717 GCA_046597055.1 Kofleriaceae bacterium
GCCACCGTCCGGGTCCGCACCGACGAGGGCGCCGAGCGGGTCTACCGGATCGTGGGCATCGACGAGGCCGACGCCGAGCACGGCGTGATCGCGTTCGTCGCCCCGCTCGCGCGCGCCTGCTCGGCAAGCAGGTCGGCGACACCGCCACGGTGCACACGCCGCGCGGCGACGACGACCTCGAGGTCGTCAGCATCGCGTACTGAGCCGGCGCGATCAGACCTGGGGCGCGTGTGGCAAGGCGCGAAAGACCTGGCCGCCCGTCAGAACATCACAACTCGCCAGGCGATCGAAGCGCTCTCCGGTTCCCGGTGTCCTCGAGCAAAGCGCGCAGCGCGCAGCGCAGAATTCGAAGGCGCTTCCCCCTTGCCGGTGCCCTGGGCGAAGTGCTCGTTGCGAGCCCGGGATTGAAGGGCCAGCGGCAGACTTCGGGTTCGATCACGACCCGTCAAGCGATCGAATGCGCTCCTCCCTTCCCGGTGTCCCTGGGCGAAGCACTCGTGGCGAGCGCGGCGGGGCCGGTCTCGCCGTGGGCGAGGCCGAGGTCCCGGCGCTTGCTCGATCCGGGGTCCCCGGGCGTGACGCACGCCGGTGCCATTGCCCCAACCCACCGACGCAGACACCACCCGGCCGTGGAATTTACGAGCGCGCCTGGGACCTCGTCCCCGCCTCGGCTCGCCCTCCGTGCTGGCCTCGAACACCCGACCCGTGCTGGACCAGATGCCTCTGTGCGACACTGCTTGCCGTGCGTCCTGAGTCCATACCCGTTCGTCCTGAGCGCAGCCCCTCGCGAAGCGCCGTGTCGACGGCCGACGGCCGACCTCGGGGATGGATCACTTCTCTCGTGTGAGAGAACGCGCTTCCCGTTTCCGGTGGCCCTGAGCCGGCGCGGAGCGCCGTGTCGAAGGGCAGCCGGCCGCCGGCCGCCCTCAGGATCCCGCACATCTTCCCCGGTGTCCCTGAGCCAGGGCGAGCGCACGCGAGCCCGCCGTCGAAGGGCAGCCCGTCGAAGATCACGTGCGGCACCTTGGCGCCCACCCCTTCGACACGGCGCCTGCGGCGCCGGCTCAGGGCCACCGGGAAAGGTGAGCGCTTCCGATCACATGACTACTTGTGATCAATCCCGAGGGCCGCCCTTCGACTCGGGCTCGCAACGAGTCCTTCGGTCGGGACACCGAGCAGCTGTGCGGGAGCCTCAGGGCTGGTCGTCCGACGCTTCGCGCCGGCATGAGCTCAGGACGAACGGACGAGCAGATGATCGAAGTCGTGAGGGCCAGCACGGGTGACCGGCACTGCCACTACCGCTTGGCGAACAGGCCGACCGCGTTGACCGCGAGGGCGTCGCGGCCGGCCGGAAAGACGATGTTGCGCTCGCGGTCGTGCGCCCACAGGCCGCGCTCGAGCACGAACACCCAGCGCGCCAGCGCGGCCTCGAAGTTGGCGTCGATGACGACGAAGCTGTCGGCGGTCGACGCGATCACCTGACCGGCGATCCCGTGCGGGCCCGGGTCGAGATCGAGGTAGACGACGTCGGCGTTCCAGCGCGACGTGCCCGCGATCGGGATGCGACCGAGCCGGTGCGGACCGACCTTGACGCGATCGCTGGCGGTGAGCTCGTCGCTCGCCCGCTTGCGGCCGGCGAGGCCCTGCAGCGCACCCCAGCGCTCGACGATCTGCTCGAGCGGCGCCAGCGGCGGGCAGCCGGGCAGCCACGGAAAGCTGACGGGGTTCTTGCCGGCGAACGAGTCCTGGCCATCGTGCAGCCGCAGCGACGCCCGGAAGCCGGGCGGGAACTCCAGCTTCAGCGTCTTCTCGGCGAGGCCGATGTCGCGCTCCGAGGCGCCGGGCCGGAGCGCGAGCGGCGCGCCGCCGGCGGCGTTCACCAGCGCCTCGAGCCGTGGCCACAGCTCGGCGATCTGGACGGCGACGTCGACCGGCGGTGCCACCGGCGCGACCGGGGCCCGGGCGACCGCCAGGGCGGGGCGGCGGACCGAGACCAGGGGCGGCACCGTCGGCACGGACGACCGGGTCGGGACCGGACGGCTGGGATGGACGATCTCGGCCGTGGACGGATCCGGCGTGAGCGGCCGCGCGACCGCGGCTCGGATCAGCGGCTGGACCGAGGACGACCGGGCCGCATCGGCGGGAACCGGCCGGGCGGGCGCAGGAGCGGGCGTCGGCGGCATCGCCGGCTCCACGGCCGCGGGGCTCGGTGCGGCCGGGGCCGGCGGGGCGGCGCTCGGCGGGGCGGCCTTCACGACCGTCAGGTGCGGCGGTGCTTTTGCGACCGGCGGCGTCGCGGCCGGCTTCTCGACGGGCGCCGCGGGCTGCTCCGCCCGCCGCGGCGCGGACGCCGGCTCGCTCGGCGCAGCGGGGACGGCCGGCGTGGGGTCGACGACGGGCGCGGTCCGGACGACCGGCGCGACCACGACCGACGGACCTGCCTTCTTGCTGGGCTGCGACGGCGCCCTGGGCTCGGGCTGCGCCGCCGGCATCTTGCCGGGCTCCGCCGCGGCCTGCTTGCTGGGCCGCGACGACGCGGCCCTCGCGCTCGGCGTGGGCGTCGCCGGCTTCGCCGCGGAAGACGGGGCGCCCTTCGCGACGGTCGCGACGGGCTTCGCCTTGTCGGGCGGCTTCGAGCCGGGCTTCGCGGGGGCGACCGCCTTCGCCGTCGCCGATCCAGCCGCGGCCTTCGTCGCCGGCTTCGGCTTCGACGTCACCACGGCAGGCTTGGACTTCACCGCCGACTTCGCGCCTGCCTTTGCGGGCAGAGCCTTTGCGGGCACGGCCTTCGCCGCCGGCTTCGGCTTGACGGACGGCTTGGCCGTCGGCTTCTTCATCGGTGGCACTGGCTTTCTCGCTCCGGCCTTGGCGGCCGGCTCACGCGCCGTCTTCGGCGCGGTCGTGGCGTTGGGCGGGCGGGTCGTCGTCTTCGCGGCCACGGGCGGACGTTACCAGACTCCGTTGGTGGCAACCGTGGGCTTCAGACGGTCTCGTGAGCGTCGTCGGACGCCGGACCGTTGTTGAGGTGCACCACGAGCACGTTGCACGGCGCGTCTCGCACGACCTCTTCGGCCACGCTGCCGAGCAGCAGGCGCGCCGCGCCCGACCGGCCGTGGGTGCCGACGATGATCAGGTCGGCGGCGATCTCGCGCGCGACCTCGAGGATCTTCCCCGCCGGCGAGGCGATCTCGACGCGCATTGAGGCCCGCTCGAGCCCCGCCTCGGTCGCCGCGCGCAGCAGGTGCGCCGACGCCGAGTTCACCAGGTCGTGAGTGGGCGCGACCAGGACGGTCGGCACGTCGACCGGCGCCACCAGCGCCATCGGCTCCAGGCAATGCATGACCGTGACCTGACCGCCGGCGCGCTTGATCTCCTCCGACGCGGCGCGCAGCACCGGGAATGCCGGATCGTCGATCGACGTCGCCGCCAGGATGCGACCGGTGCACGGCGTGTAGCGGGTCACCAGGATCGGACACGACGTGCCGCGCACGACCGCCGTCGGCACCTTCGGCCAGAACAGCCGGGCCAGGATCCCCTCCGGCTGATGGGCCTCGCCGATGACGACGAGCGAGGTCTCGCGCTCGGCGATGCACGCGAGGATCTCGTCGGCGCGATCGCCGACCCGGATGTCGACGTCGACGGCGGCATCCGCCGGCAGGTGGGTGCGGATGCGGGCAGCCAGGCGCTCGTAAGCGCCGGGGCGCTGCTCCTCTTCCTCGACCACCGAGCAGATGGTGAGCTCGATGCCAAGCGACTTGGCCCGGGTCCAGCCGATCTGGAGGACGTTGTCGTTCTCGTCGGGTGGCACCGCGACCAGCACGCGGGGCCCGGTGCCGCGCTTGATCGACCAGGGCTCCCGCGACTCGTCGCGACCGGTCGCGCCCGTTGCGGGATCGATTTCTGGCGTCATCATGAGCCGGGGGTAGGCATCAGTCGTGCCAGCCGGACAAACCACCGAGATTCCTCAAATCGGTGATGTCATACAGTTTGCTTTCCGAGCGTCCACGCTCGGGTGAGCGGTGGCGCTCGACGTGCGCTCAGCGCGGCACTGATGCCCTGCGCCGGTCACCGCCACGAGGCGTGCCCGCGCGGCTCACCGGCGAGCACCGTGCGCGCAACCGTCAGGCCGGCCATCGCGAACGCGGTCGCCACCACCGGGTCGTCCTCGCGCATCTCGGACGACGGGTTGCGCCAGCTGCCGTCCGGGCGCTGGCGGCGCAGCAACTCGGCGGCCAGCGCGGTCGGCCAGTCGACCGGCCCGGCCGCAGTCGCGAGCTCGCGCTGGCCGAGCGCCCGCAATGCGTGCGCGGCGGTCCACGTCCAGTAGAAATACGACGAGGCGCGGCGGACCTCGGCGATCGCGGGGAACTCACCCGGGTTACGGGCGGGATCGAAGCGCGTCGCCAGCCAGCTGGCCGCGGCGCGCACCCGGGGATCCTCGAGCGGCGCACCGAGGCGGAGCAGCGCACGCACGCCATCGGCCGTCATGGAGCCGTAGGCGCGGAAGCGCGGCCCGCCACCGTCGACGACGACCGCGCCGGCCTTGTTGCCGTCGGCGACGGCTGGCGAAAAGAAGAAGCCGCCATCGTCGGCCTGGCAGCGCTCGACGAACCCACGGGCAAGCGCGAGCGCCGGATCATCGCCGGCGACCCCGCCGAGCGCCAGCGCGCCGATCGCGAGCAGCGTGGTCGAGAGGTTCGACGACAGCAGGTCGTCCGTGATCGGGCCGGCCGGCCGCGCGGGCCGCGCATCGAAGTAGCCCCAGCCGCCGTACGACGGATCGCCGGCGAGCCAGCCGCGTGCGGGTCCGAGCTGGCGGGCGCGCAGCTCGGTGCGGAGCACGTCGCGCGCGGCGCGGTGGCGCTCGTTGCCGGGCGCCTGGAGCACGAGCACGGCCAGCCCGTAGGCGTAGGTCGGGTAGGCGGGCGCGGGCTCGCGAAGACGGGCGCCGTCGACCAGCGTGGCGACGAAGTCGACCGCGCGCGGATAGGCGCGTGCCGCCGGATCGCCGGGCGCGAGGCCGAGCGCCAGCGCGGCCAGGCCGGTCAGCGCGTAGCCGTCGCGGAAGGCGGCGTAGGTCGGCGAGCGGATCGCGCCGTCGGCCTGCTGGCGAGAGGCGAGCATCGCGCCGCCGCGCGCGAGGGCTGCGTCGATGTTGGCGAGAGTCGGCGCGAGGTCGCGGGCCGCGGCGTCGGCGGGGGCGGCACCGTCGGCGGGACGGCTGCGCTTGCACGCGGGGGTGCCGGCGAGGAGGGCGAGGACGAGGACGAGGATCGCCGGGCGCACGCGGGGCTGGGGCAGCGTAGCCGAGAGGGAGAGGGAGAGGGAGACGGAGAGGGAGACGGAGAGGGAGACGGAGAGGGAGAGGGAGAGCGAGAGGGAGAGCGAGAGGGAGAGCGAGAGGGGGAGCGAGACGGAGGCTGGGGATCAGCTCGCGATGGCGGCTTCGGGGGCCGGGGTGCGGTCACCCATCAGCACCAGGAGCGCGGCCGCGGTGCAGAACGTGCGGCCGGTGATGCAGTGATGGCCGCTCCAGCTGCCGTCCTCGTTCTGCACGCCGTCGACGAGCGCGGTGATCGCGGTGTCCCACTTGGCCCAGTCCTCGCCGCCCTTCATGACCAGCGACTCGCTGATCATCATGTACGACAGGAACTCCTCGCCGCCATTGTTGCCGAAACCGCCGCGGAACTGAGGGCTGTCGAGGTTGGTGATCAGCGCGGCCTCGACATCGGAGGCGGCCGCATCGCTGGCGGCGGCGCGGCCTTCCGCGCGCGCGATCTCGGCCTTGGTCGGGGCGTCGGGGCTCTTGAGCTCCTTGCCCGCCGCCTTGGCGGCCTGGGCCTTCATCTTGCGGGCCTGGTCCTGGCGGGTATTGGCCGACTCGCGGGCCGCCGAGGTCGCGGCCGCGCCGCCGTACAGCCCGATGCCGGCGGCGCCGTCGGCGGAGAAGCTGCCGGTGCCGACGTTGACCTGGCTGTGAGCCTGCGCCTCGAGCCGGTCGATCACTGCCTCCGAGACCTGGATCCCGTTCTGCGCGGCGCGGTTCATGCCCTTGGCCGCGAGCGCCTGCGACAGCACCGGCGCCCAGCCCTCGCCGTCCCAGGTGCCGTCGCTACGCTGGTTGGTCTCGATCTTCTTCACGATCTTGCGCAGCGCCTGGTCGAGCCGCGCGTTGGCGACCCCGTCGCGCATCGTGCCGCGTGCCTCGGACAGCACCAGCAGCGCGGCGAAGGTGTCGGCGTACGGGCCGATCTTCGCCTGCACGCGGGTGCCGGTGACCGCGCTCACCGCGAGCGACGTGTCGTCGGAGGCCTCGACCTCCGCCAGGACGTAGGCGAGGCCGCGTTGCACCGCGTCGCGGTGCGCGCCGTGGTTGGCGTCGTGGCCGGCCCGCAAGAACGCGAGCAGCGCCATCGACGTGTCGGCGACGTTGCTGGCGCCAGCCATCCCCTTCATCTGAGCGCCCATGCCCTCGGCCTCGTCGCCCTGCCCCCAGCCGCCGCTGGCCAGCTGGTGACGGACCAGCCAGGTCAGGCCTTCGTCGATCGTCTTCGACAGGGGCTTGGGCGTGCCTCGGGTCCGGCGCTTCGCCACCTGGATCGGATCGCCGGGGCCCGCCGGCTTCGCGATCGGGCCGCGGCCGGGGTCGCGCGGGCTCGACCCGCATCCCATCGGGCCAGCAGCAAACGTGGTGAGAGCGAAAAGAGCGGCAAACGAGCGAGACCAGATCATGGGAGACCTCCGACCGCTTCCAACGTCGGCCACCGCCGCACGATCTATCGTTCGCTGACGCGGGCGCTGCGGCGGCATCACCCCACCGGGGTCACGGCGGACGCGCGCGGGCGAGGTGTCCGGGGCGCAGATGCTGGCTCAGTGTGAGGATCGGTTGGTCGTGGGCTTGGGTATGGCCCGGTTGCCGACGCAGACTGGCCGGAGCACTCATGATGATCCGGTCTTCCCTGTCCCTGCTCGCGAGCGCCGTCCTCGCCGTGGCCACCTCGCTCGGCGCCTGCGCCGCGGGTGCGCCGCCCGGCTTCTCCACCGGCGACTCCTGGGCATTTCCGCTGGTCGGCCCGCTCGAGAACGGCGCCCTGTTCACACCGGTGATGGTGAACGACAAGGGTCCTTACCTGTTCCTGATCGATCCCGATGCCTCGGTGTCGTCGTTCGATGCCGACCTTGCCAAGGAGCTCGGCCTGATGACCATGCTCGGTCCGCGCCTGCTCGACGAGCGGGACACCTACCGCCCGAGCGTGCTGGCCGAGGTCCCGTCGATGACGATCGGCACGCTGACGGTGAAGGGCAAGATCGTCACGCTCCACCCGGTCGGGACCTACTTCACCGAGGGTCGCGCGATCCGCGGCGTGGTCGGTCGCGACGTGCTCGCCGACTCGCTGGTGTTCGGCTTCGATCGCGACGCCGGCATGGCCTACCTCGCGACCCGCGGGGTGTTCTCGCCGCCGGTCGGCACGATCTCGTTCGGCTACCGCGAGGAGGTGCTGAACAAGGAGGTGCGCCAGGACCCGACCCAGGGCGGCCCGACCGGCGCCGTGCCGCGGCGGTTGGCGAAGGCGTCGATCAACGGCCACATGGCCGCGCTCCATCTCGATCTCGGCGCGGTGCCGAGCCAGCTCCGCGCCGGGCGCTGGCAAGCGGCGAAGCTGGCGCCGGTGCCGTTCAAGATCCAGCTCGTCGACGAGGTGGGGACCACCCGCGACATCGACAAGGCCGGCATCGCCAACCAGGTCAGCGTCGGCGCCGCGTCAGCGATGGGGCTGACCATGGTGCCGTTCACCGACACCCGCTGGGACGAAGCGGACATCGACGGCTCGCTCGGCCTCGACTTCTTCGCGCCCTTCGTCGTGTGGGCCGACTGGCACGCCAGGACGTTCCACCTGGTGCCGCGCGACGGTCAGGACGACCGCCTCGCGCAGCGCCTGGCGCGGTGGGCAGCGCCCGAGCTGGAGACCTGCCAGGTCCCTGCCTGCACCCGCGCCCGCCTGCTCGCGCCCAAGCGCACCGCGCCGGTCGTCGAGGGCGCCGCGCCGGCCGCCGAGGGCGCCGCCCCAGCCGAGGCCGCGCCCCCCGAGCTCGAGGTCGTGCGCGAGGAGGCCACCGTGGACCTCGCGTTCGAGGCCCTGCTCGAGGCGATCAACAGCGACGGTCAGCCGCTCGGCATGCCGCGGCTGGTCGCGACCTTCCCGCGCGGGGTCACCACCATCACCCAGCGCCTGGCGCCGGGCTTCGCGGGTGCCAAGTTCCGCGTGCTCGACGTCAGCCCGTTCGTGCGCGGGTGCCCGGCCGGCAAGCCCGGCTGCGTCTTCGAGCTGCAGCGCTGACGCCCACGGCCCCTGTGCCCGGGGGCGCCATGCGGTAGCTTGGCGGCATGGACGAGCACCGCTGCCCCCGTTGCGGCAGCTACGTAGCGCAGAAGACCGAGAACGCCTTTGCCGACGTCACGCTGGTCGAGATGGCGTGCGACAGCTGCAAGCTCGAGGAGGAGCGGCGCTCCGACGCGCCCGACTTCGCCGCGTTCGTCGAGCGCTGGCGCGGTCGCCTGGTGATCCCGATCTACGACTACGACGACGACCTGGTCGACGTCGACTGAGCCAGGCGAGGCGAGGCGGCGCTACCGGATCTGGATCGCGAGCCCACGCAGCGGAGCACCCCCGATGCCCGTGCCCAGCTCGGTGGCGGCGCCGGTGGCGAGGTTGATCCGGTACAGCCGCGAGAACGTCTCGAGCAGGCCTGGCGTGGTGGTCGGGCGCTGCAGCGCTGCCAGCGCCACCCCGTTGTTGCCGCCCGCGATGTCGAACCCCGACGCGCCAGCCACGGCGGGATCCGCGAAGCTGGCGCTCGGCGACAGCGCGCCGACCGGGGTGAGCACGCCGTCGTTGGGCGGAGCCTGGAGCATCAGCGAGCCGGCGGTGACGTCGATGACGTACAGCGCCGTGCTCGCGACCACGCCGGCCGGGGCGACGAAGCTGTTGGTGTAGGCGGCGGCGGTCGCGTCGATCGCGGTCGGCAGCCCGATCGACCCATCGGTGAAGGTCGCGCCGGTCAGGGGATTCGCGATGCGGAGGTTCTGGCCGGTGTCGCTGACGACGCGCAGCGCGACCGGCCCGGTGGGATTGAAGTCGACCGCGAACGCGTTGCCCGCCAGCGCCGCGTACGGCGCGGTGGGGTCGGTGACGTCGGCGATCAGGGTGGCCTGTTGCGTCGCGACCGCGGTGGCCAGATCCACCGTGTACAGCCGACCGGTGCCGGCGAGGTCTCGCGTGAGCAGCCACAGCTCGCCGGTCGAAGGCCGGACGTCGAGGCCGACGAGGATCTCGCCCGCGCCGACCGCGATGGTCCCGATCGAGGTGACCGCGCCCGGCGCGTTGCGCGCGAACGAGGCCAGCACGTTGCCATCGGTGACCGCGTACACGAGGCTGCCGGCCGCGGGGGCGGTCGCGGTGGCCGGCGCGGCCAGCCCCACGACGGTGCCGGCCAGGTTGATCGCGCCAACCACGGTCGCGGCCCCGGTGGCGAGATCGATCGTCACCAGGTTCTTGCTGCCGGCGCCGTCGAGGATCGCCAGCGCGGTGGCCGGGCCCGCGATCTCGAAGCTGGTCGCGGTGGTCGCGTCGATCCCGAGCGCGCCGATCTCGCGGACGAAGCCGTTGTTGGGCGGCACCACGGTGACCAGGCGATGGCGGAGCCGGTCGACCGCGTACAGCGTGGTCGTGGTCGCCCCGGGGATGTTGTTGGCGTACGCGGCCGCGCCGAGCGCGTAGGCGCGGGTCGACCGGGCCAGCGGCTGGTCGGTGAGGGTCGCGGGGGTCGCCACGTTCGGGATGCGCAGGTTTTGCTCGGCGTCGCTGATCACGCGCAGCGCGACCGGGCCGGTCGGGTTGAAGTCGATGCCGAACTCGGCGCCGGTGAGGCCGGTGAAGGGGCTGGTGAGGTCGCCCGGGTCGGCGGTCAGGGTGCCGAGCCGGGTCGCGGCCGCGGTGCCCGGGTCGATGACGTAGACCCCGCCCTGGGCGCCCAGGCCGTGCAGCAGGCCGGTGCTGGGCCGGACGTCGATCCCCAGCAAGCTCTCGCCACCGACCAGGCCGGTGATCGGGCCGACCGCGGTAACCATCGAAGGATCCGCGAGCGAGAGCCGGACCAGCGCGTTGCCGGTGGTCAGACCGAACACGGTGGTGGTCGGCGTGGTGCGGGTCAAGCCGCGCAGACGCTGGCCGCCGCCGACCGTACCGAGCGAGGGCGAGGCCGCGCCGGTGGCGAGGTCGACCGTGTGCAGTGTCGACATGGTGCCGGATCCGACCGCGATCAGCGCGCTGTTGTCACGGCCGTCGATGTCGAACGCGGTGACGTCGCCGAGATCGACGCCGAACCCGCCGATGTCGACCAGCGTGCCAGCGTTGGGCGGGCTCTGCAGCCGCAGGCGGTCCGCGGTCGCATCGATGATGTACAGCGCGGTGGTGCCGGCGCCGGCCACCGAGTCGGTGTACGCGGCGCCGATCGCGGTGGTGCCCGCGCCGTTGAGCGCGCCGTCGGTGGTGGTCGCGCCGGTGGCGAGGTCGGTGACGCGCAGGTTCTGCCCGCTGCTGCTCACGACGCGCAGCGCGACCGGCCCGGTGGGGTTGAAGTCCATGCCGAACTCGGCGCCGACCAGCGCCGCCGACAGCACGACCGGCGTCGCCGCCGCCGCGGTCGCCGGATCCACGATGTACAGGCGACCGGTGCCGGCGTTGTTGGTGAGCGCGTAGAGCAGGCCGGTCGACGGCCGCACGTCGATGCCGACAACGACATCGCCGGCGGTCAGGCCGGTCAGCGGCCGCGACGTGCACAGCTTGGCGGGCGCGGCCCGGTTGAACGAGATCAGCGCGCTGGTCTCGGTCAGGCCGTACAGCTCGCCGGGCGGCTGGGCGACCGTGGTGGCCGCGGGCAGGGTCCGGACCGCGAAGCCGCCGAGCGCCTCCTCGGCCGGAATCCCGAGGGGCGCCACCTGCGTCGCCGCGCCGGTGGTCAGGTTGATCGCGTAGAGGCCGCGGGCTCCGCCGACGGTGAGCGCGGCCAGCGCGGTCTGGGCGCCGCTGGCATCGTAGGCCACGTCGAACCCGGAGATCGCGGTGGCATCGAGCCCGAGCGGCCCCACCACCACGGTGGTGCCGTCGTTGGGTGGGCTCTGGACCAGGAGGCGGTCGGTCGCGGCGTCGAGCGCGTACAGGGTGGTCCGACACGCCACCGCGAACGAGTTGCTGTACGCGGCGGCGGCGTAGGCCGCGGTGGCGCCGTTGATCGCGCCGTCGGTGGTGGTGGCCCCGGTGGTGACGTTGATCCGCAGGTTCTGGCCGGTGTCGCTCACCACGCGCAGGCGGTCGACCACCGGGTTGAAGTCGACCCCGAGCGCAGTGCCAGCGAGCGCGGTGAACGGGCTGGTGGTGTCGGCCGGGTCGGCGACCAGCGTGCTCGCGAGGGTCGCAGCGCCGGTGGCGGGGTCGACCGTGTACAGACGCCCGGCGCCGGTGAGCGCATACAGCAGGCCGTTGGCCGGGCGCACGTCGACCCCGAGGACGACCTCGCCGCTGGCCAGGCCGGTGAGTGCGGCCGCGCTGGTGAGCGTGCTCGGCGTCGCGCGATCGAAGGTGACCACGCGGCCGGCCGAGGTCAGCGCGAAGCTATCGCCGACCCGGTCGTCGTCGGTGATGGTCAGCATCACCACGCTGCTGCCGAGCTCGACCCCGGCGGAAGGCGCGCTCAGCTCGACCACGACCGACTCGGGGCCCTCGATCTGGAGATCATCGATCAGGCGCACGGTGAACGTCTTGTCGGCGCCGTCGGCCGGCCCCCAGGTTAGGGTCCCGGACGCCGCGCCGTAATCCGCGCCCATCGTCGCGCTGCCGTCGCGAGCGGCGTAGGTGACGGTCACCTCGCCATCGAGGCTGCCGGTCCGGCGCGCGGTGAGCGTGAGGTCACCTCCCTCGGTGGCCAGCGCGGCCGGACCCACGAGATCGATCGTGGTCGTCGGTTCGCTGGTCGGCGCGAGGTTGTCGCCGCACCCGAACAGCGACGCCGCCCCCAACCCGAGGACAAGACTCCAGCCTGGTTTGCTCATCGCGGGGGTTACGATCCGCGCGCGCGTCCGGATCGGCCGGACGTACGCCCAGCCCGCGACTACCCGTCGGCGGTCAATCGCACTCCCGGACCTCGTTGCAGCTGGTCGCGCGCGCCACGCAATCGGCGTGGTTGCTGACCAGCTTCTTGGTCTCGGCGTCGGCCTCGAGCGCGGCGCACGCGGCGATGCACTCGCCCTCGTCGAAGTTGGTGTCCTCCTCCGAGATCTTGGTCCCGACGCACTCGGCCTCGCGCGCGCAGGTGTCGCGGCAGATCTTGCTCTTGGGCGCGGTGCAGGCCGCGGCCAGGACGAGGCAGGTGACAGCGAGGCGACGCATGACGCGAGGCCTACCTTACCACCGGTCGTGGAGCTGCTCCCGACCGACCCTGCAACCGGTGCCCCGCCCACGTGTCTCGGACCCATGAAGCGCACGCTGCTCGGTGTCGTCCTCGCTGCCCTGCTCGCGACCCCCGCCGTCGCCCAGTCCAGGGGCGCCGCCCCCGCCCGGAAGGTCAAGACGGTCGACATCGAGGCCATCGACGTCACCGGCGACCGCGTCACCGGTCAACTGGGCCCGATCAGCATCAAGGAGGCCGCCACCTCGTCGAGCCTGATCCGGATCCGCCGCGACTTCATCGATCTGATCCTCAAGTCCGCCGAAGAGATCTGACCCGCCTCTCCCTCTACCTCTCCCTCTACCTCTCCCTCTCCCGCCCCCCGCCTCACGATTCCCGCCGCTCCCTCGCCCGCCGCTGGTCCTCCTGCCACCGGGAGCGATGCCGATCCACCACCTCCCGCTCCGCCCGCGTCGTCACCACCTGCCCCCGCGCCGCGCTGACCATCTCCCGCCACCCCGCCAGCTCCCCTTCCCGCGCCGTCACCCCCACCCGCGCCCGCTCGACATCGCGTCGCAGCCGGATCCCGTACGCCTCGCGCCGCGCGATCGCCCACACCGGCGTCGGCCCCGCCTCGCACAGCACCACCCCGCGCGCCGCCGCCACCGCGCCCGTATGCCGCGCCACGGCCCGGGCCAGCGCCGCCTCGGCCTCGTCGTGCCCGCGCAGCGCCGCCGCCAGATCGATGGCCGCGCCCGCCGCGCGTTGCGCCCGCAGCGCAGCCAGGCGCACCAGCGGATAGGTCGCGGGCCGGCTCACCGGCCGAATGGTAGCCCACCGCATCCGACTCACCGAGTCGGTCACCCTGCCACCCTCCGGCAAAGATGGTTGATCCCGCCGTGCTAGATTGGCCGGCCATGGATCTCGGGCCGGGGCCCGCCGAGGGCGCGCCGATCGAGCGCTACGTCGTGCTCGAGTACCTGTCGGAAGGCGGGATGGGGGCGATCTATCTCGGCAAGAAGCTGGGGGCCGGCGGCTTCGAGAAGGAGGTCGTGCTCAAGCAGCTGCTGCCGGAGTTCACGCAGCAGCCCGAGTTCATCGACCTGTTCCTGCGCGAGGCGCGGCTGTCGGCGACGCTCGATCACGCCAACATCATCCACACCATCGATCTGGTCACCGCGGGCAGCGAGTACTTCATCGTCATGGAGTACCTGTCCGGCGCCGATCTCCGGACGCTGGCCAAGCGGGCCAAGCGGCGCCGCAAGGTGTTCTCGGCGGCGGCCGGCATCTGCATCGCGCGCGAGGTGCTGTCGGCGCTCGCCTACGCCCACGGCAAGCTCGGCACCGACGGGCGGCCGCTGCGGCTGATCCACCGCGACGTGTCGCCGTCGAACATCCTGGTGTCCCGCAACGGCGAGGTGAAGCTCACCGACTTCGGGATCGCGAAGGCCGCGACCCACACGTCGGTGTTCTACAAGGTGAAGGGCAAGATCGGCTACATGTCGCCCGAGCAGGCGAAGAGCGAGCCGATGGATCATCGCTCGGACCTGTACTCGCTCGCGGTCTGCCTCTACGAAATCATCACCGGTGAGCGCCTGTTCGTGGCCGCCGGCCTGACCACCACGCCCGAGCAGATCTACGGTCAGCCGATCCCGCTGCCGTCGCGCAAGATGCCCGGGCTGCCGGCCGAGCTCGACAAGGTCATGCTGCGGGCGCTCGCGATCGACCCGGCGGCCCGGTACCAGACCGCAGGCGAGCTGCAAGAGGCGCTCCTGCGCTGCGCCCACCGTAGCGGGCTGATGATGTCGGCGCCGGAGCTCGCCGCGCACCTGCGCCTGGTGTGCGGCCCGGCCGAGGACTGGCGCGACCTCGACGAGGGCGTCCCCGGCGGCCACACCGCCGCGCTCGGTGGTGGCGGCACCGAGGTCTACGGCGAGGCCGACGAGCACGACGACGACGACTACGGCGACAACGACGACAACGACGACTACGGCGACAACGGCGACAACGGCAGCGCACGCGGCGACGGCACCCACCAGCTGGCTCCCGACGATCTCGAGCACGACGACGAGCTCGACGACCTGGTCGGGGCGCTGGCAGCGGCGCCATCGCCCCCGGCCCGGCGCAGCGTCGAGCGAGTCAGCTCGTTGATCGACCTCGGCCGTCTGCAGAACCTCGAGCTGACCTCCCTCATCAACCTCGCCGAGGTCGAGCATGGCGGCGCCCAGCCGCTGGACGACTGGGAAGATCTCTCGGCCCGGTTCGACCGCGAGCCGGGGGACGAGGCGACGCTGCCCCCCATGCTCCCGGCCGACGAGCCGGTGGCCGCGCCGACGCGCCCGGTCGCCGCCGCCCGCGACATGGCGACCGGTCAGATGGCGCCGGCGCCGGCGCCGACGGTGCGGCGGTGGCTGGTGCCGCTCATCGTCGCGGTGGCGCTGGTGATCGCGGCGATGGCAGCCGCCGTGCTGATCGGCCTGTCGGGACCCGATGTCAGTCCCGGGATGCCCACCGGGACCGACGCTGTCCCCGCGCCGACCGCGCCCGAGGTGCGGCCATCGACCGGCACCGGCACCGGCACCGGCAAGCCGACCGGTACCAGCAAGCCGGCCGGCACCGGCAAGCCGACCGCCCGGCCGACCGGCGCGGGCAAGCCGACCGGCTCCGGCAAGGCGAGCGGCAGCGGCACAGGTGCGAGAAGCCGCACGAGCGCTGATCCCGACGCGCGAAGATAGGCCGGTCGATGGACATCCAGCCAACGCCCGGCTTACGATGAGGCAGCTCCTGGCATGACGAAGGACCGCTCCAACGTCACGGCGCTGCTCGACGAGGTTCCCTCCTTCTCGCGGCAGAATCGTGGCGGAATCTTTCTGGTGATCAAGGGACCTGACCGAGGTGAATCGGTCAGGCTCGATGGTGCGCGACCGGTCTACTTCGGGAGCGCCCCTACCTGCGAGCTCGCCCTCACCGACAAGACGGTGTCGCGCAAGCACCTCATGGCCGAGCTGGTCGGCGACGAGGTCATGATGGTCGACCAGGGCTCGACCAACGGCACCTTCATCCAGGGCTCGCGGTTCGAGAAGATCGCGATCGGCTTCGGCGCCGAGTTCAAGCTCGGCCGCACCGTCATCAAGTTCCTGCCCGACGAAGAGGTGGTCGAGCCCGAGCCGTCGCCCAACACCGCGTTCGGGCAGATCGTCGGCGCCGACACCAAGATGCGGCAGCTGTTCAAGCTGCTCACCGACGTGGCCGCGACCAACGCGACCGTCCTGATCGAGGGCGAGACCGGCACCGGCAAGGAGCTGATCGCGGAGGAGGTCCACAATCACTCGCCGCGCAAGGACGGGCCGTTCGTCGTGTTCGACTGCGGCTCGGTCCACGCGAGCTGATCGAGTCGATGCTGTTCGGCCACGTGAAGGGCTCGTTCACCGGCGCGATCACCGATCGCCGCGGCGCGTTCGCCGAGGCCCATGGCGGCACCATCTTCCTCGACGAGATCGGCGAGATGGCGCTCGACCTGCAGCCCTCGCTGCTGCGCGTGCTCGACAAGCGCGCGGTGCGCAAGGTCGGCTCCAACACCTACGAGAAGATCGACGTCCGCGTGGTCGCGGCGACCAACCGCGACCTGCGCGCCGAGGTCGCCAAGAAGGCGTTCCGCGAGGACCTCTACTACCGGCTCGCGGTGATCCGGGTGAGCGTGCCGCCGCTGCGCGAGCGGGGCGCCGACATCCCGCTGCTGGTCGGCCACTTCATGCAGTCGTTCGGACAGGGCGTGAACTGCACGCCCGACGACATGGCCAAGCTGGTCCGCCACTCGTGGCCCGGCAACGTCCGCGAGCTGCGCAACGCGATCGAGCGGGCCTGCCTGCTGTCGCGCGGTAGCTCGATGAACATCGACGACGCGCTCAGCCAGGACGCTGCGCCCGCGCTCGGCATCCGCACCGACCTCCCGTTCAAGGAGGCCAAGGGTCAGCTGGTCGAGATGTTCGAGCGCGAGTACATCGAAGACCTGATGCGCCGCCACAAGATGAACCTGTCGGCCGCCGCGCGTGAGGCCCAGATCGACCGCAAGCACCTGCGCGAGCTCATCCGCAAGTACGCGCTCGATCCGCGGGCCAAGCTCGACGGCGAGGACGAGGGCGCGGGCGGCGCCGCCGGCGGCGACGACGACTGATCCGGTCCGCTGCGCGCGGGCTACAGCTCGATCTGCAGGCCCAGCTCGACCACGCGGTTGGGCGGCAGGTTGAAGAACGCGGTCGGCGCCTTGGCGTTGTGCGACAGGAAGCCGAACAGCAGCTTGCGCCAGCGCGCCAGCCGCACGCGGCCGGTGGTCAGCAGGGTCTGCCGACCCAGGTAGTAGGTCGTGGTCATCGGCGCCAGCACCATGCCGGGCGGTGCGTGGCGGGTCAGCAGGTCGGGCACGTCGGTGCTCTGGGCAAAGCCGACCCGCGCGATGATCCGCCACAGGCCGTCGCCGAGGTCGCGGACCTCGACCGCCTGGTCGTCGGCGACCCAGGGCACCGGCTCGGTGCGGATCGAGAACAAGATCACCTGCCGGTGCAGCACCCGGTTGTGCTTGACGTGGTGGAGCACGACGTTGGGGATGCCGTCGCTGGTCGACGACATGAACACCGCGGTGCCGTCGACCCGTGGCAGCGGATTGGCGGCGAGGTCCATCAGGAACAGCTCGGTCGGCACCGAGCCCGCCTCCATGATCCGCGACAGCTCGAGCCGACCGCGCCACCAGGTGGTCATGATCACCAGCACGCCGGCGCCGACCGCGACCGGGAACCAGCCGCCGTGGAGGAACTTGGTCGCGCACGCGGTCAGGAACGCGAGATCGATCGCGAGGAAGAACACCAGGTGCGGCACCGCGTGGAGCTGCTTCCAGTGCCAGCGCCGGACCGCGACCAGATAGAACAGGATCGACGTGATCGCCATCGTGCCGGCGACCGCGATGCCGTAGGCCGCGGCCAGCGCGGTGCTGGTGCGGAACTCGAGCACCAGCACGACGCACGCGACCATGAGCAGCCAGTTCATCTCGGGGATGTAGATCTGGCCCTCGGCGTGGGTCGACGTGTGGACCACCGTCATGCGCGGCCAGAAGCCGAGCTGCATCGCCTGCCGGGTCAGCGAGAACACGCCGGAGATCAGCGCCTGCGACGCGATCACGGCGGCCATCGTCGCCAGCACCAGCATCGGGATCAGGGTCGGCCCCGGCGCCAGCGCGTAGAACGGGTTGGTGACGGTGCCGGCCGGCTCGGTCAAGAGGATCGCGCCCTGGCCGAAGTAGTTGAGCAGGAGGCCGGGCAGCGCGATCGTGAACCACGCCACCCGGATCGGCCGGCGCCCGAAGTGGCCCATGTCGGCGTACAGCGCCTCGCCGCCGGTGACCGCCAGGATCACCGAGCCGAGCAGGAGGAACCCGTGGACGCCGTGGTCGGCGAAGAACCGGATCGCGTGGCGCGGATCGACCGCGGCCAGCACCTCGGGCGCGTGGGTGATGCCGCGAGCGCCCGCGATGCCGATCACGATGAACCACGCCAGCATCACCCAGCCGAACACGCCGCCGATGCGCCCGGTGCCGAACCGCTGGACCATGAACAGCGCGATCAAGATCGCGACCGAGATCGGCACGATCAGCTTGCTCAGCGCCGGGTTCTGCTCGGACAGGCCCTCCATCGCGCCGATCACCGACACCGCCGGCGTGATCACGCCATCACCGAACAGGAGCCCGGCGCCGATCAGCGCCAGGACCATCGGGATCGCCAGGCGGGTCCGGTTATTGCCGTCGCCGTCGAGCAGCGAGACCAGGGCGAGGATGCCGCCCTCGCCCCGGTTGTCGGCGCGCAGCACGAACACCAGGTACTTGAGGGTCACCACCAGCATCAGCGCCCAGAAGACGAGCGACAGGACGCCGAGGACGGCGCCCGGGGTCGGGGCGACCGCGTGCGGCGAGGCCGCGCCCAGGCATTCCTTGAGCGCGTAGAGCGGTGAGGTCCCGATGTCGCCGTAGACGACGCCGAGGGCACCGAGGGAGACCGTGGCCAGGGCCCGGGGTGAGGACGGCACCGGGTGCGACGCGACGGTCGAGGGGGCAGCAGGCAGCGATGATGTGCTCATGGCGTCGCCCACGGCGACAGGAGCTAGCTACCAACCGCGGAATCAAGATTCCATCAAGGTGCGCTGAGCTGGCCTCAGGTTCCTGGATCCGGGTCGCGCAGCCGGTACCCCACGCCGGGCTCGGTGAGGAGCCAGTGCGGCCGGGCCGGATCGCGCTCGAGCTTGCGGCGGAGCGCGGCCATGTGTACGCGGAGGTACTGCACGTGCTCGACCGCACCCGGGCCCCACACCTCGCGCAGCAGCTGGCGGTGGGTGAGCACCTTGCCGGCATGGCGCATGAGCAGCGCCAGCAGGGCGAACTCGATCGGGGTCAGGTGCACCGCGGCGCCGTCGACGGTGACCTGGTGGCGGCCGTGATCCAGGCAGATCGGGCCGGCCGTGACGATCGGATCGCCGGCGGCGCCACCCTCGGCACGGGCGTGCCGCAGCGCGACCCGGATCCGGGCGAGCAGCTCGCCGACGCCGAACGGCTTGGTGACGTAGTCGTCGGCGCCGGCGTCGAGCGCCTCGATCTTGTCGGCCTCGCGGTCGCGCGCCGAGATGACGACCACCGGGGTCCGGCTCCAGGTCCGCAGCTCGCGCACCAGCGCCACGCCGTCCCCGTCGGGCAGCGTGAGGTCGAGCACCACCAGCACCGGCGCGGCGGTGGTCACGGCGCGGCGGCCCTCGGCGATCGTGCTCGCCTCGACCACGCGGAAGCCGTGGGCGGTCAGGGTGGTGCGCAGGAACCGGCGCATCGACGGGTCGTCCTCGACGACCACGATCGCATCGGTCACGACGGCTCGCCCGGCGCGGTCGGGGTCGGGGCCGCGGTCGCGGTCAGCGCGATGCGGACGCAGGTGCCGCCGCCAGCGCGGGTGGCGGCCGTGACCTGGCCGCCGTGGGCCTCGACGATCGCCCGCACCAGGGCGAGACCGAGGCCGGCGCCGGGTGCGCTCGAGGCCCGGAAGAACTTCTCGAACACCCGCTCTTCGTCGCCGGGCGGCAGGCCGGCGCCGCGGTCGGCGACCTCGATCACGACCTGGTCGCGCTCGCGCGCGGCCCGGATCGTCAGCGGCGGCGCGCCGTGCTTGAGCGCGTTCTCGACCAGGTTGATGAGCACCTGCTCGAACAAGATCGGATCGACCGGCGCCGACAGCTCGGCGGGCACCTCGAGCTCGACCACCCGGTCGCCGATCACGTGATCGAGCCGGGTCAGGGCGCCACCGACCAGCTCCTCGACCGGCACCCATTCGCGCGCGGGCGCCAGCCCGCTCTCGACCCGGGTCAGCCCGAGCAGGTTGCGCAGCATGCGCTCGAGGCGGTCGGCCTCGGCGACGATGGTGTCGAGCAGCTCGTCGCGGGTCGTGGCCGGGACCTCGACCCCGCGGTCGCGCAGGGTGGTGGCGGCGCCGGTGATCACGGCCAGCGGCGTCCGCAGGTCGTGCGACACGCCCGACAGCAGCGTGCTGCGCACCTCCTCGGTGTGCGCGCGCAGCGCGGCCTGCTGGGCCAGCGCCTGCTGCCGGCGCAGCCGCTCGGTGAGCGTGCTGATCGCGAGCCCCGACAGGAACATCGCGGCGAAGGTGACCCCGTGGCGAGTGTCGTTGACGACGAACGTGAAGCGCGGCGGGACGAAGCAGAAGTCGAACGCCGCGACCGCCAGCGTCGCAGCCAGCAGCGCTGGCCCGCGGCCGGCCAGCGACGCCAGCATCACCGCCGGCAGGTAGAGCATGCCGAGATCGGCCAGCGCGAGCTGCCGGGCGATGACCAGGCCGATCGCCGTCGTGAGCGCGATGACGGCGACCGCCGTGGCGTAGCCCCACCACCGCGGCATCGGACGGACGACGACGATCGCGGCGGGGACGACCCGGGGACGGAGCCCGCGGCGCACCGCCCCGGCGAGCCCGAGCAGGAGCAACAACCCGGCGACGGTCACCTCGGCGCCAAACGGCTCGCCCAGCGCCAGCGCCACGATGATCCGGACGCCGCCGATCAGGATCAGCGCGGCGTGAACGACCGGCTCGTCGTCGAGATCGTCTGCTGCGGTCGCCGGCTGGACGATGATGCGATCGGAGGGAGGCACGTCCATGAGCTACCGCCTCGCAGATCAGGAAGCCGTCAAGATCGTCGCGGTCGGGGTGGCCGAGCCCCGCCGGGGCCGCAGCCAGCTCACCCGGCTCGGATCAGAATCAGCGCCGCCTCACCTGCGGCTCAGTCGATCTTCACGCGCGTCGAGCGGTTGATCTGCTTCACCGTGACCTTGAACTGCCGGCGCGCTTCGCTGACGAGGTCGTAGACCTCGACCTGGTGGTCGCCCTTGGCCGCCGGGATCCGCTCGGTCGGGCACAGCTGGCCGGTGGCGGCTCCGTCGATGAAGACGTAGTAGCGCCCGCCGGTCTTGCACTTGACCTTGATGCCGCCGGCGCCCTTGAGCTCGGCAACCGGCGCGAGCCGGGCGTCATGCGCGCCATGACCATCGACCTCGGCGGTATGGAGCACGTACCCCGGCAGCACCACGGCGAGCCCGAGCCGATCGTTCGAGCCGGCCACCGTCACCGGGGTCTTGCCCAGCTCGGCGCCATCGACGAACACGCGCGCGCCCGCCGGGGTCGACGTGATCAACAGCTTGTCGGGAGCCGACGGCGCGACCTCGGGCGCGGCGTCGCGGGCCGCGGCGTCGGGCGCGGCTTCGACCGGGGCCGCATCGATCGGCGCCGCCACGGGTGCCCCGGCATCGACCGTCCGGGCCGTGACTCGGGCGGCATCGGCGGGCACCCCGGCGTCGATGGCCGGCGCCCGCGGCGCCGCATCCGCGACCGTGCCGGCGGCGGTGCCAGTCACCGCCGGGGCGGCCGGGGCCGCCGGGTCGGTGAGACGGTACGCGAGCAGGCCGGCCAGGCCGACCAGCGCCAGCGCGGCCGCGACCGCCATCGCCAGCGGCGCGCGCCAGCGGCGCGGCACCGCGCCGGTCTCGGCCGATGGATCGTAGCCGGCCGCGCTCGGCGGGTACGGCGGCGCGGCCCCGGCCGCGACCGGCGCGGGCGGCGGACGGTAGGGCGGTGGCTGGGACTCCCCCGGTCGTTGGAGCGGCGTGGCCGGCGGCGGGGATCCCTCGACGACGCTCGGCGGCGGCCGCACGGTCGGCACCTGCTCGGTCGGCGGCCACATCGGCTCGATGCGCGGCACGGTGTCGTCGCCGACCGACAGGTTGCTCTCGTCGATCATCACCTCGTCGGTGGTCAGGGTCTCGCGCGCGATGGTCGGCTGGTTGGTCGGGCTCTCGGTTTGCAGCCGCGGCATCGGCGGCGCGTTGTGGCGCAGGGTCGTGCCGCGCGGCGGCGCCGGCGGCGACACCGAGACCGGCGGGGGCGTGCGCTGCATCCCGGCCGCGCCGCGCGGCACCGTCGACGGCGGCCGCAGCGGTAGCTGGGTCGGCTGGCCGGACCGGACCGGCGGCGAGGGGACCGCGAAGCTCAGCGCGCCCGACAGCTGCTGCTCGTTGATGCGCGCGATGTGCTCGAGCGCGGCCGTCACCTGCTCGCCGACGTCGCGCTTGCCACCGTCGAGCGGTGCCAGCCGCAGCGCGGCATCGAGCGCATCGGCGAGCGCCCGCGCGTCGGGGAAGCGCTCGAACGGCGACCGCGCCAGGCACCGATCGAGCACCCGCGCGACCGGGCGCGGCAGATCGAGCGTCGGCGGCCGCGCCGACAGGATCGCGTGCTCGAGCTCGAGCGCGGTGGTGCCGGCGAACGGCCGGGCGCCGGTGACCAGCTCGTACGCGATCACGCCGAGCGCGAACACGTCGGTGGCGGCCGCGACCGGATCGCCGACCAGCTGCTCGGGAGCGAGGTACGACAACCGCGCGACCAGCGACGGATCGGTCGACGGCCGCGGCGGCAGCCGACAGGCGAGGATGCCGACGTCGGTGATCTTCACGTCGCCGTCGGGAGTCGCGATCACGTTGGTGGGGGCCAGTCCAAGGTGGGCGACGCCGCGGCCGTGGGCGTAGCCGATCGCGCGGGCCGCCGCCGAGATCATCCCGAGCGCGGCCCCGGCCGACAGCGGCGACCCGGTCTCGCTCGACATCGCCAGCAGCCGGGCCAGGTCGAGCCCGGTCACCAGCTCGGTGGCGGTGAAGGTCTCACCGCCGGCCACGCCGAGCTCGGCAAGCCGCGCGATCCGCGGATGGTCGAGCCCGCCGTACGTGCGCGCCGCCTGCGACAGCTTGGCGGAGACGCCCGCCGCCTGGGTCACCGCCGGGAAGAAGCGCTTGACCGCGAGCTGCCGCTCCATCCCCGCCACGCCCACGACCTTGGCGCGAAAGACCTCGCCGTTCGGGCCGCCTCCCAGCGGCTCGACGAGGTGATACCGGCCAACGCGCCGGCCCGGAGTGGTGGCGGCCACAGTGGTGTCAATCTACCAGGTTAGGCGCCGGTCAATCGAAAAGTGGCCCGGTTCCGCGAAGGCTGGCACTGGTGGAGCCATGGGGAAGACACCCGCGACATCGCGCAAAGCGTTGACGAAGTCCGCGCCCTACCAGCGATCGGCCAGCTCCGAGGCGGTCGCCCCGGTTCCTGTGGTCGTACCGGAGCCGGCCCCGGTGGCGGCGGCCCCGACCCCGGTCCCTGTTGCGCTCCCGGCGCCGGTCGCGGCCCCGGCGCTCGCTGACTTCGACCTCCTCGCGATCGCCCGAACCTCGCTCGCGTTCTGCGACGCAGCGCTCGGCACCTTGCCCGCGCCCGCCGACATCACCGCAGGTGACCCCACCACGCCCGAGCCGCCGCCGGGCCTGGTCCCGCCCGGTGACTCGCGCTCGCTGCGCCAGGCCGACCAGTTCGCGCTGGTCTATCGCCATGGTGCGGCGGTGATCACCCGGAAGGGTCAGATCGGGCAGCGCGGCAGCTGGCGGGTGATCGATTACCCGAGCCCGATCCAGGCAGCCAACGCATACGCCGCGGAATGTTCTAGACTGCTCGGGATGGGCTTCGCCGACCTCGCCGGCTAGCGCCCGTCCCCCGCCGCATGAGCAAACCAGACGAGCTGTCGCGCCGCGGTCCTCCGGGCCCGCTGTCCAACCTGCGTTCGGCCGTGGCCGCGACCTGGCGACAGTCGCGGTGGCTCGGACGCTGGCTGGTGCGCGGTCCGTCGCGCTGGCTCGGTCGGCGCAGCTCGGTCGGCCAGGATCTCGCCGGCACCACCGACGGGCTCGCATACCTGCGCGGGCTCGCGCGGGGCAACCGGGTCCGTCGCCAGTCGTCGTTCGAGAACCTCGATAGCGCGTCGCCGCCGGTCCTCCTGATCCACGGCTTTCTCGGCACCCGCGGCTCGATGTACCTGCTCGAGCGCCGCCTGCAACAAGACGGCTTCGTCGTCGTCTCGTTCAACATCGGCGCGCTCAACACCCGCGACATCCGGCGGTCGGCATTCCTCATCCACCGCAAGATCGAGCGGCTGCTCGCCCAGACCCCGTGGCAGAAGATCGACATCATCGGTCACTCGATGGGCGGGCTGATCGGCCTCTATTACGCCAAGAAGCTCGGCGGTCACAACCGGGTCCGCAAGCTGGTGATGATGGGTACCCCGCTCAACGGGACCTGGACCGCGCTGGCGGGAGTCGCCACCCTGGGCCTGTGGTCGAGCTCGTGCTGGCAGCTGCTACCCCGGAGCCGGTTCCTCGACGAGCTGGCCCAGGGTCCGATTCCGGGGGACGTCGAGGTCCACACCCTGGCCGCGGCCCGCGACTGGGTGGTGCCCCTGCGTCGTGCCCACCAGCCGGGCATCCCCCACATCACCGTGCCGCTCGGACATTCGAGCCTGGTGGTCGCCGAGGACGTCTACCGACGGCTCGCCGCCATCCTGCGCCCGCTGGCAGTGGTCACCGGGGCGACCGCCGAGGAGATCGCCGCCGATCCGCTCGGTGACGAGCCGCCGCTCCGCCCGTCGGCCGGCGAACCGACCGCGCTCGGCGACCCCGACACCGCGGAAGACGATATCGGAGCCGAGCACGCGCCCGCCCGCCCGCGGAAGGCTCGGTGAGCGCGTGCGCCCGATGATGGGTCGGCCAACTTGCGCGGAGGCTTCGGCTCGCTCTACACTTTTTCGTCGGTTGAGCGCTACCCAACCTCCCGCAACAACGTATCGCCCGTGGCCTTCACCCAACCGTCGAGCATGAACGACCGGCCCCGGTTCGCGCTGCGATTCATCTCGGGCAAGTACCAGGGAGGCGAGTTCCCGCTCCGGATGAATCGCGAGATCATCATCGGGCGGTCGAGCGATCTCGACATGGTCCTCGTCGAGGACATGGTCTCGCGCCGGCACGCGAAGATCACGACGACCGACGCCGAGATCCTGATCCAGGACGTCGGCTCGACCAACGGCACCTTCGTCAACGGCGAGAAGATCACCGGTCGCGCCCGCCTGCAGGAGGGCGATCGCATCCTGGTCGGCACGTCGATCATCAAGGTGGTCGCGGTCGACGCCCAGACCGCCAACCAGTCCGAGGCCGAGGCCCGGCGTCGCCTCGAGGCCGGCGCGGCCCGCCAGAGCTCGTCGGCGGGTCGGCCGATGTCGGGCGTGATCGAGGAGATCCCGCTCCCCGACCTGCTGCAGCTCCTGTCGACCAGCCGCAAGTCGGGCGTGCTGACCACGGTCTCCACCGGGATGGTCGGCAAGATCTACCTGCGCAAGGGTCAGCTCTACTTCGCCGCGATCAACGACGACTTCGCGCTGTCGCCGCAAAAGGCGATCTATCGGATGCTCACCTGGGCGACCGGCACCTTCGAGCTCGAGCCGCAGGTCGAGATGCAGGTGATGGAGGAGATTCAGGAGTCGACCGAGGCGCTCCTCATGGAGGGCGTACGCCAGCTCGACGAGATCCGCAACATCTCGCACATGTTGCCGCCGCCGGGCTCGCCGCTCGCGGTGCCGACCCCGCTCGCCGGCCGCCTGCGCGACCTCTCCCCTGGCGAGCTCGACACCTTCCAGCTCGTGCTCGATCACGGCCAGCTGCAGAAGGTGCTCGACCACTACCCCGGCAGCGATCTCGACTGCGCGCAGAACCTCGTCGCGCTCATGAAGCGCGAGTTCGTCGTCGTCCCGTAAGCCACGCGCTCGAGAGCGCGAAGTCGAAGGGCAGACTTCCAGGGTTGTGGCCCCCGCGCTTCGACGGGCTGGCCCTTCGACTCCGGGCTCGCAACGAGCCCTTCGCTCAGGGACACCGGAAAGATGTGCGGGATCCTGGGCTCACCGCGGGCCCCGAGCGCGTACAGCCAGTGATCGTTCGACCCGAGCAGCACGCGCTCGCCCGCGATCACCGGCGCGGTGTCGTTGTCGGCGCCGGCCGAGGTCGCGCCGCGGTCGACCGTGCGGCCTCCGACGAACCCGCGCACCTGGCCGTCGCGGGTCGCCACCACGATCGCCGCGCCACCCGCGGCCGGCGCGCCGTAGCAGCGATCGCCGAGCGCGATCCGCGCCTGCTCGCGGCCGGTGGCCGGCGCGAGCGCGACCAGCGCCGCGCCGTTGCACAGCCACACCACGCCGTCGACCGCGGTCGCCGCGCCGAACCCGCCCTCGGCCACCGCGCGCCGCCACCGCACCGCCAGGTCGCGGGCGCCGAGCCCGACCAGCTCGCCGCCCTGCCGTCGGCGCACCCCGACCACGATCACGTCGCCGGCGGCCGCCGGGGTCGCCCACACGTCGCCGCCGCCCAGCGCGGCCCGGGCGCGCTCGGCGCCGGTGGCCGCATCGAGCAGCACGACCACGCCGGTCCGGGTCGCGATCAGCACGCCGCCGGCCAGCACCAGCGGCGACGCGTCGATGCGCGCGCCGAGCTCCGCGCGCCACGCGATCCGCCAGGCCGGGGTCGGCGCGGCCGGACGATCGCCGCCGTGCGCGGCGTCACCCCGGAACATCGGCCACGCATGCCCCGGGCGATCGCCGGCAATGGGCGCACCACCGACCGCCGCACCGCGGCACGCCGCCGCCACGAGGACCACGGTGGCGAGGACTCCGACAGGTCGCATCTGCACCAGCATCACTGTAGGTGCGATCGACGCCACACGGCGCGTCGGCGGTTGAACCCGGAGGGTCGGCAACGGTACATTGGCACCTCGTGCGCCGCGCCTGCCTCACTGCCGGCGCGCTCGGGGTTGGTCTCGCGGGGGCGAGCGGCTGCGAGCGCGAGATGGCCCCTGCGATCTGCCCGGACGTCGCGGTCGGCGAGCTCGTGATCACGGAGCTGCGCGGCCCCCAGGCCGGGGCCGCGCTCGACACCGGCGGCCAGTGGATCGAGCTGCACAACGGGTCAGGCGCCGACCTCGACCTGCTCGGGCTGCAGCTGCGGCCCCGCACGCTCGGCGGCGACCGCCAGCCGCGCATCATCGTGCGCACCTCGCTGGTGGTCGCGGCCGGCGATTACGTCGTCCTCGGCGGCGTGGACGACCTCGAGGCACCCCCGGCGACCCTCGACTACAACTGGTATCCGGACTTCACGTCGGACGATCGCGACAGCGACAGCCGGCTCGACGCGAGCGATCTGTTCGACGTGGGCGCGCTCGACGTCGAGGCCTGCGGGGTCCGCATCGACCGCATCGTCTATCCCGATCTGCCCGGCAGCGGCACCTACGCGTTCGGCCCGGCCCCCGACGCCACCGGCAACGACACCACCACCGCGTGGTGCACCGACGTCACCGACGACGCCGATGCCACCACCGTCGGGCTGCCCGGGACGCCGGGCGCCGCCAACCGTCCATGCCCATGACTTCGCTCGGTCGCCTGGTCCTGACCGCGATGGCGACGCTCGCGCTGGTCGCGTCGTGCGGCCCGCGCTCGTCGTCGCGCTACCAGCGCCAGGCCGCGCAGGCGTCGCTCAAGAAGCTGGGCACGCCGGGCCTGGTGATCGGCGAGTTCAACCTCAGCCGGATCGTCGACGGCGACACCATCCGGGTCGACGGGCTCGACAGCTCGCTGCGCCTGGTCAGCCTCGACACCGAGGAGACCTTCAAGAACGACGACGATCGGCGCCAGTCCGACGCCGACTTCGCCGGCTACCTCGTGCGCAAGCGCGGCGAGGGCAAGCGCCCGACCAAGGCGGCGACGCCCATGGGCGATGCCGCCAAGGAGTACGCCAAGCAGTTCTTCAAGGGCGTGACCCGGGTCCGGCTCGAGCGCGACGATCCCCGCGAGATCCGCGACCGCTACGACCGCTACCTCGCCTACGTGTTCGTCGAGAAGCACGGCCAGTGGGTCAACTTCAACGTCGAGTGCGTGCGCGCCGGCATGTCGCCGTACTTCACCAAGTACGGCCACTCGCGCCGCTTCCACGACGAGCTGATCGCCGCCGCCGCCGAGGCGCGCGCCGCCCGCCGCGGCATCTGGGACCCGGCCCTGCCCCACTACCCCGACTACGACGAGCGCCAGGCCTGGTGGGACGCGCGCGGCGCGTTCATCGCCAGGTACCAGCGCCAGATCGACGCCGATCCCTCGTTCATCGTGCTCACCCACTGGGACGCGCTCCGCCGGATCGAGGAGCGGGTCGGCCAGGAGGTGTCGATCCTCGCGACCGTCGGCGACATCCGCCTCGGCGACCGCGGGCCGACCCGGGTCGCGCTGTCGCGCAAGATGTTCGGCGACTTCCCGCTGGTGTTCTTCGACAAGGACGTCTTCGCCAGCTCCGGCATCGGCCAGTGGAAGAGCGAGTTCGTGGTGGCCAAGGGTGTGATCACCGTCTATCAGAACAAGCACACCAAGAAGAAGCAGTTCCAGATCGTCGTCGACCGCCCTGGCCAGATCGTGCTGTCGCCGGTCCCCGGGCTCGCGCCGCCCGACGCCGAGCTCCCCGCCGCCGACGGCGCCGCCGCGCCGTAAGAGGACGTTGCCATGCCCAGACTCGATCCCCTGCTCCTCGCGGCCGCCAGCGCCGCGCTCGGTCTGGGCGCCGCCGCCTGCGGACCGGGCGACGACGACACCACCTGCGCCGGCATCTTGCCCGGCGAGCTGGTGGTCACCGAGGTGCTCGCCGACTTCGGCGCGCCCACCGGCACCAGCGGCGCCGACGAAGGTCGCGAGTGGTTCGAGGTCTACAACGCGTCGTCGCGCCCGCTCGAGCTCGAGGGCGTGGTCCTCGAGCACGGCCGCCCCGACGCGACCCCCGACGCGATCAAGCGCCACCCGCTCCGCGCGGCGACGGTCGAGCCCGGCGGCTACCTGGTGCTCGGCAACGTGCTCCCCGACCTGGCCCCGGCCCACGTCGACTACGGCTACGCTGGCGCGCTCGGCGATCTGTACAACACGGGCAGCGGCCGGCTCGGGCTGCGCTGCGGGACCACCCTGGTCGACGAGGCGAACTACCAGGAGCCGTCGGCCGGGCAGTCGCGCGCGCTCGACGGCGGCGCCGCCCCCGACTACCTGGCCAACGATCAGGCGACCAGCTGGTGCGAGACCGACGAGGTCGCGTCGTACGAGTACGAGCCCGGCAACTACGGCACGCCCGGCGGGGCCAACCCCGACTGCATGGTCGTCATCCCCGGCACCTGCGACGATGGCGGCACGATGCGGCCGTCGGTGCCGCCACAGATCGGCGACCTGGTCATCACCGAGGTGATGCCGAGCCCGGGCCTGGTCTCCGACACGATCGGCGAGTGGTTCGAGGTGCTGGCCACCCGCGACGTCGACCTCAACGGCGTGGGCCTGGCCCGCGGCACCGGCACGCCCAGCGTGATCACCGCGGCGTCGTGCCAGCGCGTGACCGCCGGCAGCTACCTGGTGTTCGCCAAGAACGCCGACATGACGATGAACGGCGGCGTGGCCGGGGTCGACGGCACCTTCACCTTCGACCTGGTCGCGGGCAGCGCGGCCAGCCCGGGCAACGTCCGTCTGCTGGTCGGCGCCACCGAGCTCGATACGATCTCGTGGACCAGCTCGCGCAACCTGCGCGCGCTGCAGCTCGACGCCGGCCTGACCACGCCGGCCGACAACGACCTGTCGACCAACCTGTGCGACGCGACCACCGCCTACAACCCGATGGACTTCGGCACCCCGGGCGCCGCCAACCTCGCGTGCGGCGTGGTGACCACCGGCATGTGTACCGACCCCGGCACCGGCACGCTGCGCCCGATCGTCAAGCCGACCACCGGCCAGCTCGTCATCAACGAGTGGCTGCCCAACACCGAGGGCGCGATCGTCACCGATGCCACCGGCGAGTGGATCGAGCTGCGCGCGACCGCCGCGGTCGACCTCAACGGCCTGCAGGCCGGGGTCGCGAGCCTGGGGGCGATGCCGCTCATCCCGGCCGGCGGCGACTGCGTGCGGCTCGCGGCCGGAGGCCTGGCGGTGCTCGCGCGCACGACCATGGGCAATGGTCTGCCGGCGGCGGTGACCCCGGCGGCCCTGTTCGGCTTCACCCTGCCCAACACCGGCGCCCGCACGCTGCTCGTCGGCGTCGACGGCGCGATGATCGACAGCAAGAGCTGGACGGGCCTCGACACCGTCGCCGACAAGGGCCGCGCGTACCAGCTCGATAGCGACGGCACCCAGTGCGTGGTCCCGGCCGGTGCGAACGAGTACACGCCGTCGAACTTCGGCACGCCGGGCACCGCCAATACGCCCGAGTGTCCGTAGTGCCCCGGGTGTCCGGGGTCCGGACAGCCCTACTGGCCATGCTCGCGATCGGCGCCGGCTGCGGTGACCCCGGCGCCAGCTGCGGGCCCGAGGCCGGCGTGGTCGCGCGCGTGATCGATGGCGACACCATCGTGCTCGAGTCGGGCGAGACCATCCGCTACCTCATGGTCGACACGCCGGAGACCACCAGCGAGGTCGAGTGTTTCGGCGCCGACGCGCGGTCGTTCAACACCGACGCGGTCGGCGGCCAGGCCATCAGCCTGCGCTACGACGTCGAGTGCACCGACCGGTTCGATCGGCTGCTCGCGTACGTCTCGGTCGACGGCCAGGAGATCAACCGGCTGCTGGTCGAGCGCGGCTATGGCTGCGTGCTGCGCATCGCGCCCAACGGCGCCGCCCGCGCCGACGAGTTCGAGATGCTCGAGTTCCGCGCCCGCGCCGAGGGCCGTGGGCTGTGGTCGGCGTGCCCGGAGCCGCGGCCGTGCTGACGCCCCGCCGCACCGCGCTGGCGGCCAGCCTGGTGCTGGCGACCGCCGCGCCCGCCCTGGCCGCGCCCTACGAGGCGTTCATCGACGTCGAGACCGAGGACGATCTCGAGGACCTGCGCGCGACCGGGCAGATCGAGACCGAGACCTACGACGCGCTGTACGCGCTGCTCGACCGCGGCGTCGAGCTCGGCACCGCCAGCCGCGCCGAGCTCTACTCCCTGCCCAACCTGACCTACGCCGACGTCGACGCCATCCTCGCCTACCGCAAGCTCCAGGGCTTCATCACCGACCCGGCCGAGCTGGTCGCGGTCGGCGCGCTGACCGAGGCCAAGCTGCTGGCGATCGCGGCGTTCCTGATCGTGCGGCCGCGCGGCGACGGGCGCTACCAGCCGCACGGCGCGATCCGCGCATCCACCCAGGCGACGACCTCGGACGACACCGTACCGCCGGTCGGGCTGCGCGCGCGGGTCCGGGCGGGACGCACGCTGACCGCCGGCCTGGCCGCCACCCTCGATCGCCGGCAGCTCGGGACCATCGTGTGGGATCCCAACCGCGGCGCGCTCATCGGCGATGGGCCCGGCATCACGCCGACCGTCCCCAAGCTGTACGCGCGCTACCACACCGACCAGCTCGACGTGATCGCCGGCACCTATCGCATCGGCTTCGGGCAGCGCCTCACCTTCGACACCGCGCTCGACTACACGCCCAACGGCATCTACGCCGACGACCAGCTCAGCCGCAGCTACGACCTGAGCCGCGACTGTATCGAGTCGATCGGCGAGCTGCCGGCGGGGCCGTGCACCGGCGACCGCCGCTATCAGTACATCACGCCCGACTACGCCTCCAGCGACGGCCTGCGCGGCGTCGCCGCCGGCCTCGCGCACGTCCCGCTCGGCGAGGGGCACCTGCAGGCCTACGGCTGGGCCAGCTACCAGACCCGCGGCATCTACCAGTACGAGATCGCCGCGCTCGGCACCTGCGTCGACCCGCGCAACGACGGCGCCGAGGCGTGCGGGGCGCCCGACGTGTTCGTCCGCCCCGACAGCGACGCGCTGACGCCGACCTCCGAGTTCGCGTACCAGACGCTGCCCGACATGTTCGCCGAGTCGCTGGTCGGCGGCAACCTGACCTACTTCGCCGGACGCCGCGACTACCTCGGCGTCACCGGCTACGGCGCCACCATCGACTGGCTGCCGGCGACGCCGGCGGGCGTCGCGCTCGACTTCCAGGAGTGGTCCCGCTACCCGACCGGCGGCCAGTTCGGCGCGGTCGGCGCCAACCTCGGGTTCGGTCGCGGCCTGGTCGACGTGTTCGCCGAGGTCACCCACAGCTTCGACAAGCTCGCGGCGAGCGGCGGCTCGGTCGATGGCGGCGGCGGGCCGGCCGCGATCGTGCGGGCGACCCACACCCGCAACAAGCGCGAGCTCGAGCTGGCGCTGCGCTACTACGACCCCGACTTCGTGAACCCGTACGCGGGCGCGATCGCCGCGTCCGACGAGGTCGAGGGCCAGCGCGCCCGCGGCGAGCACGGCGCCCGGCTCCGCTACACCGCGGTCCACGGCCAGGTCAACCTGCGCACCGGGCTCGACCTGTGGCGCAGCCTGGCCGAGGTGCCGCTGGCGGTCGGCCGCGACTGGACCTACGTGCCGCGCGGCGACGGGTACCTGCGCACCGACGTCGCGCCCAGCAAGCAGCTGCGCTGGGGCCTGTGGCTGCGCTACCAGGACAAGGGCCTCAACCGCAGCGGCGACATGCCCTGCTACGAGGTCGCGTTCGACGACGGCGAGATCGGCGAGCCGGTGACCTGCTACGGCAACAAGCTCACCAGCACCGGTCGGCTGCGGCTGAACGCCCGCCGCGCCAGCCTGACCCTGCAGGCGCAACACGAGCTGCTCGACGACAGCCGCACCGAGCTGGCCGGCAAGAAGCGCCACGACGTGTCGGCGCTCGCGGTCGCGACCTGGAAGCCGACCGACCGCGCCCGCCTCACCGGCCGGGTCCGCTACCTCAGCGAGGACATCTCCGACAACACGTACCTCGAGCAGACGCTGCGCACCTACCTCGAGGCGGTCGTGCGCCTGCGCGCGAAGGACCGGCTGCGCGTGCGCGTCGACGGCGTGATCTACCTCGACGACCGCCCCAGCACGCAGGCGCGGTCGCCGTCCCCCGAGCTGTCGCTCGGCGCCGACTACGAAGCGAAGTTCTGAAGACCTGGCGCACCCGCAGCTCGGGGCGGACGCAAGGCTTCGAGGGCAGTCCCGGATCGCGCACGAACGCGGCGAGCTCGGTCAGGTGTGCGTGCGCGCGCCGCAGGGCCTGGCCTGACAGCGCTTCGACGACGCGGCCGGACCGGGCGCCCGGGTGAGCGACGCGGGCTGGACTCTCGGTGTTCGCTCGAGGCCAGGTGCTCGTCGGAGACCTCCGGGTCGAGGACACGCGGACGAACGTCGTCACGTTCACCGACGCGAGCGGCGAGGCGACCCAGCTGGGTGGCGGCGCCATGTTGTCGGTGCGCGCCACGTTCTGACCCGTCGGACGGCCATGGCTGGGTCACCAAGGTGCTGACCGGCACCGCGCTCCTCCCGCGGCGAGCTCGGCGCCCGCCGCAGTGTTCCTCCCGAATAGCTCGGCCGAAGCGCGCCGCCCGGCCGCTGGCGGTCATGCGGGTCGTGCGCCGTGCGTCCAGGCGGTTCACGGCGCGAGGTAGCCGGGCGGCACCGCGTCGACCAGCCAGACCCGGTTGGGCGTGACGTAGAAGACGTGGCCGTCGGCGTGCATCCGCGCGGCGTCGACCACCAGCACGATCGGCCGGCCGTGGCGGCCGCCGACCTGACGCGCGGTGGCGATCGCGGCCGACAGGTGGACGTGGTGGCGATCGCGACGCTCGAGGCCGGCGGCGCGGATCGAGGCGAGGTTGCGCTCGGCGGTGCCGTGGTAGAGCACCGCCGGCGGCGGCGCCGGCGGGTAGCCGAGCTCGACCTCGACCGAGTGGCCCTGGCTGGCGCGGATGCGCAGGCCGTCATCGGAGATCGCGAACCGCTGCTTGGTGTTATCGGCGACGACCCGGTCGAGATCGGTGCGCGCGAGCGCGGGGCCGATCGCCGCCAGCCCGCGCAGCAGCACGTCGATCGCGACCCAGCCCTGGGCATCGAGCGTCACCCCGGCCGACTCGGGCGCGTGGCGCAGCACGTAGCTGAGTCGCTTGCTGAGTGTCCGGTCGTCGGACAGCTCACGGGGGCGGGCTCGGTCGGCAGCCATCGGGCCCGCATCGTACGAGATCCCGGCGCCGATCCCCGCGGCGGCCGTCCGATCGAGGTGGCCGGGCTGCGTTGGCTGGACGCGCTCGACACCTGCCATACTCGGCGACCATGCAACACCTCTTGCTCGCCACCGACTTCTCGGCACCGTCGGACCTGGCGCTGACGCGCGCGCTCGCGGTGGCGCGCAGTCACGGGGCGAAGCTGACGATCGCGTTCATCGATCCCCCCAGCGACGTCGCCGCGCTCGGCCCCGACGCCGAGCTGGCCAGCCGCGAGCTGGCCAGCCTGCAGCGCGAGATGGAGGCCTACGAGGACGAGCAGCTCGCCGAGCGGGTCGCGCGCGCGGCGGCCGCCGGCGTCGCCGCCACCGCGGTGCATCGCCGCGGCAAGCCCGAGGAGGCGCTGGCCGCGCTGGCGACCGAGCTCGACATCGATCTGATCGTGTGCGGCACCCACGGCCGCACCGGGGTGCGCCGCTTCTTCCTCGGCAGCGTCGCCGAGCGCCTGGCCCGCCTGGCCGCGCGCCCGGTGCTGGTCGCGCGCGGCGCCGCCGGCGACGATGGCACGTATCACAAGGTGCTGGTGGCGACCGACTTCGCGCCGACCGGCGAGCGGGCGCTGGCGCTCGCGCTCGCGCTCGCCCCCACCGCCACGATCGAGGTCGTCAACGCGTGGCAGTACCCGGTCGGCTCGTGGGGCCTGTCGGCCCTCGGCGAACGCACCGGCGCGATGACCGCGCTGCGCGAGGCGCTGACCGGCCCGGCCGCCGAGCAGGGCGCACGGCTCGAGGAGCGCCTCCGCGCCGCCGGCCGCGACGCCCGCTTTCGCCTGGTGCATGGCAGCGCCGCCGACGTGGTGACCGAGCTCGCCGCCGCCGAGGGCTTCGATCTGGTCGCGGTCGGGACCCACGGTCACCGCGGCCTGCGCCGCATCGTCATCGGCAGCACCGCCGAGGCGATCATCCGCCACGCGCCGTGCTCGGTGATGGTCGCCCACGGCTGACCGCCGTGATCAGCCCTGCGAGCCGTCCCACGAGTCAGAGTCGACCGCGCCCCGCAGGCGCTGGCCGAGCTGCTGCCAGCGCGAGGTCCACTCGAGCGCGCCGCGCGCGATCATCGCGAACATCCGGTACAGCCCGGTCTCGCGCGGCGGCTCGGCGATCGGGTGCTCCGGGCCGAGGGGCGGCAGCGCGAACTCCATGCTGATGACGCCGCTGTTGACATGCGCCGACGCGTCGGGCGCGCTCGCCATGATCAGATCGACCATGCCGCGGTTCGAGCCGAGCATGTCGCAGCGAAACCGCACCACCCCACGCTCGCGCGCCGCCGCGACCAGCCGCTGGAACAGCAGCGAGCCCAGTCCGCGGCCCTGCACCTCGTCGGCGACCGCGATCGCCGCCTCGGCCATGCCCGGCTCGTCATCGAGCTGGATGAACCGCGCCACCCCCAGCCCCAGGCCGCCGTCGGCGGTGGCCGCCGCCAGCGCGAAGTGCTGGTGGCCATCGACGTCGCACAGGTAGCGCAGCTCGTCGGGCGTGAGGTCGTTCTTGGCGGCGAAGAAGCGCCGGTAGCGGCTCTCGGGCGACAGCCGCAAGAAGCCCTGGTGCAGCGCTTCCTGGTCGCTGGCGATCAGCGGCCGCAGCAGCACGGACGTGCCGTCGCGCAGTGTCGCCTGCTCCAGGTAGTCCGGGCCGAAGAACATCTCGCGAGGATAGCGCAGGACCCGTCCGAGGCTCGTCCTCAGTCGCCGCGGGCGCCGAACGCGAGCGAGACGCCGAGCCCGATGGACGCGTAGGCCGTCGCCGGGGTCGGCACGCCACGCTCGGCGCGCGGCATCGCGCCGGCGGCACCAAGTAGCGCGGGCCGGCCGCCGTGAAACCAGGTCACCCGCTGGCGAAACAGCTCGGTGCTGAGCCCTGCGTGCGCCGCGCCGCGCGGAGCCGGTGGCCCCGGTGGCCGAGGTGACCGCGACGGGAGGTGGCGCTGAGGAGGAGGAGGTCGTCGCCGACGAGGGACGGCAGCAGACCCGCGCGCAGCTCGAGCAACTGACGGGTCAGGCGCGGACTGCGGCGGGGAACGGCGACTGCGGTGCGGTGAGGGTCATCGCGGCGCGGGTGAAGAAGCTGGCGGCCGAGTATCACCGCGACACGTTCCTCGACCGACCCCGCGATCGCGCGCTGCCGGCGCTGAGCCGGGATTGGCCCCAGGGTCGTGCACGCCGAGGCGGCCACCAGCAGGCAGAGCCGCGGCCACAGCCGGACCGAGACGGTCGAAGCGGTCAGCGGGGTACGGAGGTCCATGCCTCCATGAGCCGTGAACCCGGGCGCGTGGGAACTGCGCACCCGTTCAGGCGCGCGTCCGTCACGTGCCGCGAGGGTCAGGGCGCGTCGAGTGACAGCGCCGTAAGCTTGTTCTCTTCCTTGGCGGCGTCGTCGGCACCGGGCATCGGCTTCTTCTGCTCGGTGATGTTGGGCCAGGTGGTCGCGCCGTCGAGCGCCGCCGCCAGCTCGCCCGGGAGCTTCGACTTGTCGACATCGCCGGGCGCCGGCTTGGCGCCGGACAGGATCGCGTTGAGCTCCTTGTAGATGGACCACTTCGCCGGGAGCTCGCTCTCCTCGAAGATGGCCGTCGTGGGGCACTCCGGCTCGCAGGCGCCGCAGTCGATACACTCGTCGGGATTGATCGCGAGCGAGTTCTTGCCTTCGTAGAAGCAGTCGACGGGGCAGACCGCGACGCAGTCGGTGTACTTGCACTTCACGCAGGGGTCGGCGACGACGTAGGCCATTGGCGGGGTCTCCTCGGGAGGCGCGGCGCGCGCGCCCTCCGTTCATAAACGGAACGCTCCCCGGATTCCAGACGGTCGGCGGTCAAACACACGCGCGGGCGGACGCGGGAAGCGCCCGCAGAACCCGGTTCGGCCGAGGTGCCGACCGGGTCGCCGCGTCCACCGGTGTGAGCCCGCGCTCACGCCTGGACGGAGCCCCGCCCGCGCGGCATGCTCGGCGCGATGTCTCGCCGGGTCCGCGCCACTGTCCTGCTCCTGGTCCTCGTCGGCGCGTGCGGCAACGACGGCGCCCCGGCGGGCGGTCCCGCCGGCCTGCGCGGCGACCTCGACAAGATCTGCAACGCCGTCGTGATGTCGGGCGCCGCGGAGATGGAGCCTTCCGACCGCATGTACACGATGGCGCAGTGGCTCAGCGCCAACGTCACCTCCCCGGCCGGCGTGAAGTTCCTCCAGGACTTCGCGCGCCTCGGCGACGACCGCGTCGCGCGGCTGGCCCTGCTCCAGAACACCGCGACCCAGGTCGGCCTGAAGACCTGCCCGCTCACCGACGACTGGCGCTGACGCTGAGCCAGCAGACCGTACGCCATCGCTCCCCTGGCCCAGGCAGACCTCGCGCCTGACTCTCTAGCGCGAGTCGCGCCGCGACGGCGTCAGCAGGTGGATCTCGGCGGTGTTGTTCGCCGACCAGCCCTCCAGGACGTGCAGCATGATGTACGCCTCGGCGGTCCAGCGCGGACCCGGCGCGTGGCTCATGTGGCGGAACTCCGCGGCCAGGCGGCGCCGCCGGTACGACCGGTACAGCGCCTCGGGATCGTCGATTGTCGCGGTCTCGGCCAGCGGCCGGCCCAGGATCCGCGCGGCGTCAGCGACGTCGACCACGTTGCCGCCGCTCTTCTTCATCGCCGCGCGCAGCCGGATCAGGTCCTCGTGCGGGAGGTTGAACAGGAATTCCTCGAATGCCTGCACCTCGGCCTCACCGACGTCGTCGCGCACGAAGAAGTCGAGGAACTCCGAGGGGCAGTCGCAGGCGACCAGCCGCATGTACTCGCCGCAGCCGAGCAGCGCGCCGAACCGGACCTCGACCCGGCTCCGCGCCCGCCACGCCGCCTCGAGCAGCGGGCAGAAGTCGTCGATCTCGAGCTGCGCGGCGCGGTCCCAGATCAACATCAGCTGACGCGCGGCCCGGCGCTTGTTGCGCTCGGGCACCTCGACCTCGCTGAGCAGGCTCACGAGGATCTCGGTCGCGATCAGCGTGTACACCGACTGCGCGAGCTCGACGTTGACCTCGCGCCACAGCCCGGGGTCGCCGCCGACCGCCGGGTGGAGCGCGGTCTGGAACCCACGCATCAGGGCGACCTTGGCCAGCAGGAACGCCCGCGCGACGTGCGCCTTTTCCGGGAGCGGCAGCTCGCCGCTCATCGGGTCGAGGTGCGAGAGGTCGGACACCATCGACTGCGCGTCGCGCTCGGTGGCGCCGAGCGAGGTCGGCAGTAGCAGCGACGGCGTCTGTTCGAGCACGCCGCCGAGCATCGCGACCCGCTTGACCTGGTTCCACAGGACCGCCGAGTCACGCGGCCGGGTCGTGCGCAGCCAGGCGAGCGCGCGCTCCACCAAGCTCCGCTCGGTCCGGTCGAGGACAGGGTCCACATCGGGCATCGAGAGTCGGACGCCACGCATTCCCTCAGCGTACCAAGACTTCGCCCGCATGCGGACTCGATCTGAGCGCCAATCAAGCGGTCATGGGGGTCCACCCCCGACGTCGCCCCCGGCGGCCTCGACGGGTAGCGGCTGGAGCCCCCACACCCGCTCCAGGAGGCCGTGCAGCGCATAGATGAGCGGGGTCACCAGGACCGCCACCGTTACCTTGACGACGTACGACGTCACGATGATCGACAGCAGGGTGGCGTCGTCGAGCCGATGACCGAAGGCGATCGTGATGATCACCACGGTGTCGATCAGCTGCGACACCGCGGTCGACCCGGTCGCGCGCAGCCACAGCAACCGGTTGCCGGTGAGCCGCTTGAGGACAAAGAACACCCCGATGTCGACGTAGTTGGCGACCACGAACGCGACCATCGACGCGAACTGGATCCACGACGCGTTGAGGAAGACGTTCTCGAACGCGAACGGGGTCATGTTGTCCTTGCCCCAGTCCGGATCGCTGTACGCCGGCGGGAACCACGCGGCCTGGTTCGCGACCTGGATGATGCCGATCGTGAGCGCGATCATCGCGGCGCCGAGCAGCGTGACCCGGCGCGCGGTCTTGCGGCCGTAGAACTCGTTGAGGATGTCGGTGAGGATGAACGTCAGCGGGAACGGGATCTCGCCGACCGAGATCACCCAGTCGCGACCGAACAGGTGCAGGTAGGTGAGCTTGCCGCCGATCAGGTTGCCGACCAGCAGGCAGGTGAGGAAGACGCCGACCAGGGTGATGAACAGCGTGAGGCGGGCGTCGAGCTTCATCGGCGCGGGACTGTGCCACCGCGGCCGCCGCCGCGGAAGCTGGCCGGGTCCCGGACGGCGCTGGCCGCCGGCCGGACAAGCTGTCCGGTAGCCGGACAACCCGCACGCGCCGACGCGGGGTTGGCGGTGGCATGCGTCGTGCGAAGGGGCCCGGCAGGAGGCACGACATGTCGGCAGACAAGAAGCAAAAGGCGATCGCCGAGGCGATCAAGGTCATCCACAAGCAGTTCGGGTCGGGCTCGCTGATGCGGCTCGACGGCAGCGAGACCCAGGAGATCGAGGTGATCCCGACCGGGTCGATCGCGCTCGACGTCGCGCTCGGCACCGGCGGGTTGCCGCGCGGCCGCATCGTCGAGATCTTCGGGCCCGAGTCGTCAGGCAAGACCACGCTCACCCTGCACGCGATCGCCGAGGCTCAGAAGGCCGGCGGCGTGTGCGCGTTCATCGACGCCGAGCACGCGCTCGACACCGAGTACGCGCGCCGGCTCGGGGTCCAGCTCGACGATCTGCTGGTCTCGCAGCCCGACCACGGCGAGCAGGCGCTCGAGATCACCGATACCCTGGTCCGCACCGGCGCGATCGACCTGATCGTCGTCGACTCGGTCGCGGCGCTCACGCCCAAGGCCGAGATCGAGGGCGAGATGGGCGACGCCCACATGGGCCTGCAGGCCCGCCTGATGAGCCAGGCGCTGCGCAAGCTGACCGCGATCATCTCGCGGACCCGGACGACGGTGATCTTCATCAACCAGCTCCGCCAGAAGATCGGCGTGGTCTACGGCAACCCCGAGACCACCACCGGCGGCAACGCGCTGAAGTTCTACTGCTCGGTGCGGCTCGACATCCGCAAGAAGAAGGTCATCAAGCGCGGCGACGAGTCGATCGGCAGCGAGGTGAAGGTCAAGGTCGTCAAGAACAAGCTGGCGCCGCCGTTCCGCGAGGCCGAGTTCGAGATCCTCTACGGCGTCGGGGTCAACAAGCTCGGCGAGCTGGTCGACACCGCCGAGAAGCTCGGGCTCGTCGAGAAGTCGGGCACCTGGTACTCGTACGAGGGCACCAAGCTGGCCCAGGGCCGCGAGAAGGCGATGGCCCACCTCGACGAGCACCCGGCGCTGGCCGAGCAGCTGCGCCAGGCGCTGGTCAAGCAGGCCCGCCGGGTCGTCGCCGGTGGCAGCGGCGCCAGCAACGGAGTCGCGGCGTGATCGCGCGTCGGCCCGACCAGGACGTCGACCACCGCACCACCGGCGAGATCCCGGCGTTCGTGCACGTGCCGCCGCCGGCGGCGCTGGTCGAGGGCCCGCCCGACCTCGACGACGCGCTCGAGCGCGTGCTGGCGGAGGGCCTGGCCGTTCAGCTGGTCGCCAACGGCGTCGCCGAGCAGGTGTTCGCCCGGCTCGATGACGAGGACCTCTGGATGTACGAGCGCGAGATCGCCGATCAGATCGCGCGCGCCGCCCACACTGACGACGACCTCGACGCGACCGCGGCGGCCGTGCTGGCCGCCGGCCTCATCGATCGCGGGCTCCAGCAGGTCACGGCGCGCTGGCAGCAGCACCGCGAGCTGCGGCGCAAGTACGAGCGCCGGTGGAACCCGGCGACGCCCGCTCCGGAGGTGGCGTGATGGCGGCCCGCGATCCGGCGCCTCGCCTGCGCATCCCGCGCGAGCTGTGGTCGGCCCACGATCTCGGTCAGCCCACGGCGCCGCCCCGTCCGCGCGAGCGGCCGACGCCCTATCGGCGCGGCCGCGGCCGTGGCGGCTCGCCGGCCAGCGAGGCGGCGGCCGACCCGACCCTGCCGCTCGGGCTGTCCGAGCTGTGGGACCTACGCCGGCTCGGGCTGTTCGACGACGACGGCCGCACGCCGCCGGGCGGGTGGGACCAGTAGCGACCGCGGGGCGCGATCGGTCAGGTGCGGCCGAGCAGGCCGGCGATCAGCGCGATGACCTGCGTCCGCGTGCCGACCAGCGGGGCGGCACCGGGGATGATCAGCGTGACCTCGTCGCCGCGATGCTCGATCAGGATCTCGACGTCGCCAAAGCTGCGCCGCTCGATCGTGCTGGCGGTGCCCTGCGCGTGGCGACGCGGGGGGAATCCGGCCGGGCGCGGTGCCAGCGCGGGTGCGGTCGTGGTGGACGGCGCGGCGGCGACCAGGGACGGGGACGGCGCGGCGGACGTGGGCGCGGCCGCGGCCGGCACGAGCGGGGACGGCGACGGGAACGTGCCCGAGCCAGGCGCGCGGGTCATGGACGGCAGCGGCAGCGTCGATCGGTTGAGCCGCGGGAGCTCGCGCGAGCTCCCGCCGGCGAGCGCAGGCGCCGCGGGCTCGGAAGCCGGGGTCGGCGCGGGCGTGGGCCCAGGCGTCGGCGGCGCGGCCAGGGGCCCGGTCGTCGGCGGTTGGACCAGCGGGATGTCGCGCTCGGTCCGGCGGTCATCGCGCGCGACGACCACGTCGCGCAGGTTGATCCGGGTGGTCGGGTTCCGCCGGCGCGTCAACCGGTAGGTGCGGTCGTCATCCACGGCAGCCCACACTAGAGGGTCAGAGTGCTGCTGACCATCACTGCAGACTGGCAACAGGTAACAGACCCGCGTAGGGCGTGACGCCCGATCATCGAACCGGCTTCGCGATCGCCAGTAGGATGGCAAGGCATGGGAAACCTCGTACTTCGGCGCAAGACCAACCTGTCGCCGTTCCGCAAGGTCGCGATCGGCACCTGGCAGGCCCCGGAGGATCCCAGCGTGTACGGGGCGCTGACCCTGCGGATGGAGCCAGCGCTCGCGTACATGGACGCGTTCCGGGTCGCGACCGGGCGCCGCGTGACGATCACCCACCTGATGGGCCGGGCGGCGGGAGCGGTGTTCGAGCGGATGCCCGATGCCAACGCGATCTTGCGCGGCAAGCGGCTGTATCTGCGCGACGAGGTCGCGCTGTTCTTCCAGGTCGTGCTCGAGGATCCGGAGACCGGCGAGATCGATCTATCCGGAATGCTGGTGCGCGAGCCCGCCCGAAAGACGCTGCTCGAGCTGGTCGACGAGATGAACGAGCGGACCGCCAAGGTGAAGGCGCATCGCGACCGCGAGCTCGCGGGTGCGCGCTCGCGTATGGCGCGACTGCCCACGTGGCTGGTCGGCCCGATGCTCCGGATGACCGCGTTCCTCGGCTACGACCTCAACCTGGACCTGCGGCGCTGCGGGATCCCGCGCGACCCGTTCGGCTCGATGATGATCACCAACATCGGCTCGATCGGGCTCGAGGAGGCGTACGCGCCGCTGGTCGGTTACAGCCGCGTGCCGATCGTGATCGCGCTCGGCGCGATCGAGGACACGCCGGTGGTCGAGGGCGGCCGGGTGATCGTCGGGAAGACGATGCGGGTGTGCGCGACCTTCGACCACCGGATCCTGGACGGCGCCCACGCGGCGCTGATGGCGAGCACGCTGAAGGCGTGGTTCGCCCGCCCGGCCGAGCACTTCGGCGCGATCCCGGTGGCGCCGCCACCGGCGCGTACGTCCGCGGCGACCTGACACGCACCGGCGTCAGGCACCTCGGCGATCGTGCGCGTCGATCGGCCGCCAGCGTTGGTCGAGTCGGGTCGGAGGGTGTGATTCTATCGAATCCCACCCTCCCCTCGATCGGTCGGCCGCGGGCCAGAGCCCGCGCCCGATCTGTACGGAATCAGAGCCGCCTCGCCTTCGGCTCGGCTCAGGTCAGAAGACCGGCGGGCCCTCCGGCTCGGGCGGGATGACGACCTCGCCATCGCAGCAGGCATCGCCGTCGCAGCCCGGCTGCGGGAACTCGCAGCACGGCCCATCGACACCTTCGACGTGCTGCTCGATGTGCTTGCCGATACAGTCGACAGCCACGATCGGCGAGGCCTGGAGGCGGGGCATGTACGTGACGCGGTCGAGGTTACAAACCTCGCCGGTCAGTGCATTGAGGTACTGGCCGCTGGTGCTCGTGGTGCTGTCCGTATCGGTACAGCTCGCGAGCCCGAGGGCAGCCAGCAGGGAGAGAAGGAGCTTGGTCCGCATGGGTTGGGGGTCCGATGGCTAAGAGTCCCGGCGTCCCCTACCTCAGCAAGGCCGAGACCAGCGCGGGCTCGATGGAACTCCGCACACCTGCGGTCAGCGCGCACCCCAGGAGCGGAGAGCGCGCGCCTCATGGCTGGGGCCCAGTCTCTCCGCCAACTTACGTTCGCGCCGGGCTGGCGAAACGTCGGTTCGCCGAGGAGCAGCCCGCGCCGACCAGGCCGTCCGGGCTCGACTAGCGCTGGGCGCCGGGCTTGCCGAGCAGCGCGCGGACGAGATCGACCGCCTCGTCCCGGTTGCCGACCAGGCGGAGGGCGCCGGGCAGGATCATCGCCACCTGATCACCGCGATGCTCGATCACGACCTCGTAGCCGCCGAAGTAGCGTCGCTCGATGATCACGCCGGGAGTCGCGATGTCGAGCTCGAACTCGCGTTCTGAGTCGGGCGCAAGCGCGGGCTCGGACGGAGGCAGCGACGGGCTCGGCACGCGCTGGATGCCGGACCGGCTGCCGGCGGCGAACGCCGCGGCCGCCGGCGACGCGTCGTCGTCGCTGTTCGGCGCCGCGAGATCGACCGGCGAGACGATGTCGCGCAACGTGTCGCGATTCGGCATCGGCGTCCGACGCGTCACGCGGTAACGGCTGTCGTCGCGAGACATCGAAGCTGAATCTTAACCTGAGCGTCGGCGCGGCTCCATCTTCCCATTTGGGCGCCAGCCGCGCTGTCACGGGGTCGATGTGGGTGCTGGTGAGGGCGCGTGGACGCTGCGCGGCGGCTGTCACCAGCCAGGTTCCGGACCGACCGCGCGACCGCTGCCTCGCCGGGCAGCCCGGCCAGCCTGCCCGACCCCGCGGTGGTGTCAGCGCCTGGCCAGCCTGCCCGACCCCGCGGTGGTGTCAGCCACCCGTAGATGTCCGGTTTCCGGACATCCAGGCGGCGGCGGCCGCGGCGACCTCGCGCGGCCGCTCGGCCGGGAGGAAGTGGCCAGCCCCGGCCAGCACCTCGGCGCGGTAGGGCCCGGCGAAGTGCCGCTCGGCGCCGCGCGCGGCGTCGGGCCCGATGCATCCATCGTCGGCGCCGTGCAGGTACAGCACCGGGACGGTGATGCCGCCAGCGCCGGACGGCCGGCGCAGCGCGGGGCCGGGCCGCCGCAACGCCGCGCGATAATAGAGGAGCGGCGCCGGCCAGCTCACGCGCAGGCAGGCGTGCAGCTCGGCGCGCAGCGCGCCTGGCAGCTCGAAGCCGGGGGACCAGGTCCGCCACAGCCGGTCGATCAGGGCGAAGTCGCGCGCCGCCACGGCGTGCGGCGCGCCCGGCAGCTGGAAGAACGCCATGTACCAGCTGCGCAGCGCCTGCCGGGTCCGGGTCGCCGCCCGGACGAACGCCCGCGGGTGCGGCACCGAGATCGTCACCGCTGACGTGATCCGGGTCGGCACGGTCGCGCACGCGACGTAGGCGACCGCGGCCCCCCAGTCGTGGCCGACCAGGTGGAACCCGCGCCCGGGCGCGAGGAGGTCGGCGATCGCGAGCACGTCGGCGACCAGCGTGTCGAGGTCGAAGGGGCCCACCACCGGCGACGGGGCGTAGCCTCGCATCCACGGTGCGACCACCCGGAAGCCGCGCGCGGCGAGCTCGTCCAGCATCGGCGCGAACGTCGAGGGCACGTCGGGGAAGCCGTGGAGCACCAGCGCCAGCGGCGCCTCGGCGGCACCGGCCGCGAGCGCCTGGAACGACCCGGTCGCAGCTTCGAGACGGATGATCGTCGCCATGCCGCATCGTACGATCGGCGGCCCGCCGGTGCGGGTGATGCCTGCTCAGCCAGCGGCCGCGGGACCGGCTCGCGAGCGGCCTGCGGGGTGCGTCCGGATTCCGGACAGATGTCCGGGTCCCGGACACCGGCCGGCCGGGGGCCGGACAGCCTCCGCGCAACCGCCGAGATCGTCACGGCCGGCGGACTGGCCCCCGGGTTGCTCAGGAGACCGGCATGCGCAACCCGCTGCTGGTGTTGATTCTCGGAGCCGTGGTCACCGCCGGCGTGATGTCGCCGGTCGCCGCCGCGCCCCCACGCGATGGCTGGTGCGCGCCGCCGCGCCTGGTGGTCGTGCTCGATCGCTCGAGCTCCATGAACGGGGCGATCGGCGCCGCCAGCAAGTGGGTGGCGGCCCGGTCCACGCTCGACCAGGTCCTGACCTCGTACGAGCACACGATCGGGTTCGGGCTCGCGACCTTCCCGTACCCGAACGAGTGCGGCCCGGGACGGCTCGACCTGGCGCCGGCGCTGGCCCAGCGGGCCCGGATCCTGGCCGCGCTGGCGACGCCGCCGCCCGACGACGGCAACTGGACGCCGCTCGGCGAGACCCTGCTGGCGCTCGCCGACGAGCCCGAGGTCACCGGGGTCGACCGGCCGACCTACCTGGTCGTCGTCACCGATGGCTTCCAGTGGTGCGCGCCGTTCGATCCCGACGCGCGCACCCTGCCGATCGACGGCGTGCTCGCGTTGCGCGACAGCGGCGTGCGTACGTTCGTCGTCGGGTTTGGCGCGGGGGTCGACGTCGCGACCCTGAGCGCGATGGCGGTCGCCGGCGGCACCGCGCGGGTCGGATGCGATCCGACCGCGAGCGCGGCCGGGCCGGCGGCGCCTTGTTACTACCAGGCCGACGATGCGCCGGCGCTGCTGTCGGCGTTGATGGCGGTGGCCTCCATCGCGTCGGACGAGGTCTGCGACCAGCGCGACAACGACTGCGATGGCGTGATCGACGAGGACGGGGCCTGTCCGCTGCCGCCGCCGCCCACCCCGGCCAGCGTCGACGCCGGGCTGGACGACGCCGGCGACCTCGGACTCGACGGGGTCCCGAGCGGCGGCTGCGGATGCCGGGTTCCGGGTGGCGGCGACCCGGCCGGTGGGCTGCTGGTGCTGGCGGTCCTGGTCGCGTGGCTCAGCCGCCGCTCGCCTGGCGCACGACGTCTTCGGCCGGCGCCGGCGTGGTGGCCTCCGGCGGCACCTCGGGCTCGTCAGTGATGACCTGATGTTCGATCAAGCGACGATAGATCCCGCCCAGCGCCATGAGCTCGGCGTGCCGGCCGCTCTCGGCGACCCGGCCCCCGGACAGCACCGCGATGCGGTCGGCGTCGCGCACGGTCGACAGCCGGTGCGCGACCACCAGCGTGGTCCGGCCATGCATCAGGCGGGCGAGCGCCTCCTGAACCGCGGCCTCGCTCTCAGCGTCGAGGCTGCTGGTCGCCTCGTCGAGAATCAGGACCCGCGGGTCGACCAGCAGCGCGCGGGCGATCGCGATGCGCTGCTTCTGGCCACCCGACAACTTCACGCCGCGCTCGCCGATCATCGTGTCGTAACCGTCGGGGAAGGTCCGGATGAAGTCGTGCGCGTTGGCGAGCCGGGCGACGTCCTCGACCTGAGCGAGCGAGGCGTCGTCGCGGCCGTAGGCGATGTTCTCGCGGATCGTGCCGCTGAACAGCACCGGCTCCTGCGAGACCATGGCGGTGGCGCGGCGCAACTCGGCCAGGCGCAGGGTTCGCACGTCGACGCCGTCGAGCGTGACCCGACCGGCATCGACGTCGAAGAAGCGCAGCAGCAGCTGGAGCACGGTGGTCTTGCCGGCGCCCGACGGCCCGACCAATGCGACGACCTCACCCGGCGCGATCGCGAGCTCGAACCCGGTCAGCACCTTGTGGTCGCGCCGCGCGGGATAGCTGAAGTCGACGCGCTCGAAGCGGATGGCGCCCCCGCCCGCGGGCAGCACGTCGGCCACCTCGGGATCGCGGATCTCCGGCACGGTGTCGATGATCGCGAACAGCCGCTCGGTGGCACCGGCCGCGCGCTGCAGCGAGCCCCACAGGCTGGCCAGCTCGGCCAGCGAGCCGGCGACCATGAACGTGTAGAGAAAGAACGAGATCAGCTCGCCGGGGGTGATCGACCTGGCGATCAGGGCCCGGCCGCCGAGCCAGATCACGACCGTGATCGCGACGTAGCCGGCGGCGGTGGCGGTCGCGAAGAACGACGAGCGCCAGCGCGCCAGCGCCAGCGAGCGCTGGAACGCCTGCTCGACGCCGGCCTGGTAGCGCTCGGCCTCCTTGCGCTCGCGCACGAACGCCTGGACGGTCTGGATCGCGCCCAGCGACTCCTGGACGTGGCCCGAGACCCGGGCCAGCTCGTCCTGCATGCCCCTGCTCATCTTGCGGATCGCCTTGCCGAAGTAGACGGTGGCGAACACGACCGGCGGCACGATCGCCAGCATCAGCGCGGTCAGGCGGGCGTCGATGATGAACAGGAGGATCAGGCCGCCGGCCAGCTGGACCGCGTTGCGCAGCGCCATCGACAGCTCGGTACCAACCACGCCCTCGACCACGGTCACGTCGGACGACAGCCGCCCGACCAGCTCGCCGGTGCGACGCTCGTGAAACCACGCGAGCGGCAGCCCGAGCAGGCGGTCGAACACCAGCGCGCGCAGATCGGCGACCACGCGCTCGCCGAGCCAGCTCATCGAGTAGTGGCGGATCCACACCAGGCCGGAGTGGAGGATGAAGACCCCCACCAGGGCCAGGACGATGCGGTCGAGCTCGTGCGCCGACGATTCGCGGAGGCCGGCGTCGACCGCCTCCTTGGCGGCGAGCGGGTAGATCAGCGACATGCCCGAGGCGGCCAGCAGCGTGATCAGCGCGAGCACGAACCGCGCCTTGTGCGGGCGCAGCAGCGCCAGCAGCCGCACCAGCACCGTCAGGCGGCGCGCGGGGCGCTGGCCACCGGGCCGGTCGGGATCGTCGGCGGGAGCCGCGGTATCGTCCGGTTCGTCGCTCAACGAAGCCGCAGCCTAGCAGGGGCGCTCACCGGCGGGAGCCTGCCCGAACGGTCAGCGCCGGGGTCACGCGCCGGCGACGTGGTGACCGTTGGCAGAATATGCCGTGCTGGCATCCGCCGAGGTGGTGAAGAAGCGGATCAGCTCTTCCTCCTGCGCGCGGGCGTCGCGGCGGCCGAGCGCGATGAGCTCGGCGGCCCAGTTGCCATCGAACAGCAGGTACGACAGCAGGTCGTTCTCGCGGCGGCTCTCGCCGGCCGCGAGGCTGGCGATCAGCTTGCGCGTCACCCGGCTCTCGACGATCGCCTTGCCGGACGCGACGAAGTCCGAGGCCATGGCGCCGATGTCGAGCGACGGCCGGATGTGGCAGGCCTCGATCGGGCGGATCGGCGCGCCGCGCACGCGGACCAGCTCGCGGTTCATCACCTCGACGAACTGGGGCCCGAACGCCGAGGTGCCGGCGGCCAGGATCGCGTTGAGCCGCTGCATGCGGTCGAGGTCGTACTCGGTGTGATCGAGGAGCAGCGCGTTGAGCGCCTTGCCGACCAGGAACAGCGGCCGCGGATAGGCGTCGGTGCGATCGCGGCTGGCGTCGGCCTCCTCGGCCGGCGTCGCGACGTGGCGCAGCGAGACCAGCAGCATCTTGTCGGCGCCGAGCCGGATCGCGGGCGACATCGGCGTGTTCTGGCGCAGGCCGCCGTCGGTGAAGAACTCGCCGCCGATCTTCACCGACGGGAACAGCAGCGGCAGCGCGGCCGAGGCCAGCACGTGTCGAGGGCCGATGCGCGCGGCCCGATGACGCACGAACGGATCGCGGCTCCAGCCGACCGGCACCGGATCGGCGGACGAGATGAACACGACGGTGTGCCCGGTCCCGATGTGGGTCGTCGACACCGACAAGGCGTGCAACGCGCGGGCGCGGAGCGCGCGCTCGATGCCGCGCCACGGGATGTTCTTGATGACGAAGCGCTCGAGCCCGGCGGTGTTCAGGATGCCGCCGTAGCGGAAGCTGCCCGGCGACGGCGGCGGCGGGTCCTTGCCGAACAGCGTCGACACCGCGCGCCAGGCGTCCTTGACGCCGGTGCCGATCATCTCCTCGATCCGGAGCGCGCGCCACGCGGCGACCAGGCGCTGGGCCTGGGTCGCCGGGTCCTCCATGGTCGCGGCGAAGAAGGCGGCGTTGATCGCGCCGACGCTGGTGCCGGTGACGATGTCGATCGACGGCTGAAAGCCGAGGCGCCGGGGCAGATCCTCGCGCAGGTACTGGATGATGCCGGCCTCGTAGGCGCCCCGCGATCCCCCGCCAGACAGCACGAACCCGACTTTCGGACGAGGCGTGGGAACCACGTGGCGATTGTTTCGCGACCCGGTCGTCCTTGTCCACACGGCGGGGTGAAACCAGGCCCGCGTCGGCGTGTCAGTGGATCGGTGAAGACCGCACCCTCCATCGTCACCCGGCCCGGCCGGTCCCCCTGGCTCTGGTCGATCGTGGCGGTCGGGCTCGCGCCGGCGCCGGCGTGGGCCGGGCTCGAGGGGCGGCCGGTGCCGGTGCTCGAGGCCGGCTGTCAGCTCGAGGTCCAGATCGACGGACCGATCGCCCGGGTCCGCGAGATCCACCACGTCGTCAGCGAGCCAGCGGGCTTCAGCCGCAGCGGCCCGGCGGGCCATGCCCCGGTGAGCAACGCGACCCAGGCGACCTACCGGTTCCAGATCGCGGCCGGGGGCCTGATCGACGGCTTCGAAGTCGCGCCGGCCGGCCGGCCGGCGGGAGACGGGATCCTGGTGCCAGCGGCGTCGCTGAGCAGCGTCACGCCCGGTGTCCTCGCGCTCCCGCCCGACCTCGGCCTCCTGCGGGTCGTGCCCGGGGGCCCAGACGACCCGACCTTCGAGGCGCGGCTGTTTCCGGTCGAGCCCGGCAAGGCGGCCAGCTTCACCGTCCGCTGGTCGGCGCCCATGACCTACACCGGTGGGCGGTTGACCCTGCGGATCCCGGCGCGCGGGGCCCGGACCGACACCAACCTCAGCCGCTGCGCGGTGCGCGTGGTCGCCCGGCCAGCGAGCGGCGTGCGCTCGTGGGCCGCGGTGTTCGCGGCCGGCGTCCATCTCGGCGCCGGCGCCCAGGTGCGCGGCGCGACCAGCGCGACCCCGGTGGAGCCGCTCGTGATCGAGGCCACGCCGCGCTGGCACTCCGCCGAGCCGGTGCTCGCCGTCGCGCCGATCGGCGTGGGCGACGGCCAGGCGATCGCGGTCGGGGTGTTCGTGCCCGACCAGGCGACCGAGCCGACGCTGGCACCCGAGCGCCTGCTGCTGGTGGTGGACACCTCCCACAGCATGGGCGCCGCCGGGCGCGCCGCGGCGGTCCGCCTGGTCGATGAGCTGGTGCGGGCGGTTCCCGTCGGGACCCCGGTCGAGGTGGTCCTGTTCGATCGCGTGGCGCGGCGGGTGCTGGGCCAGTGGGCGCCGTCGAACCCCGACCGCGGGAGCTTCCTCGCCGCCGCGGTCGCCGCCGCGCCGGCGACGAGCGGCAGCGACCTGCCCCGCGCCCTGCGGCTCGCGGCCGACGCGCTGGGCGACGAGCCCGGTCGGGTGGTGCTGATCACCGACGCAATCGTGCCCACGAACCTCGTCACGGCGACGCTGATGGGGCACTTCCCGGTCGCCGCGGAGCGGGTCGTACTCGACGCGATCGTGCCTGTGATCCCGGGAGCCGCGTTGCCCGGGCCCGGTCCGCTCGACGCCTTTGCCGGCGCGTATCACGGCCGGGTCGCGCCGGTGCGGACTCAGGATCTACCGACGAGCGCCGGGCTGGTCCGGCTGCTCGCGGCCGGCCCGCCCCTGGACGAGCCGGTGATCGCGGGCGACGGCCCCGACCTCGAGGTCGCGCTGCCGGACCGGCTCGAGCCCGGGGCGGGCGCGTGGCGCTTCGTCACCGACGTGCCCGGCACGCGGCTGACCCTGCGCGGCACCCGTGTCGGTAAGCCGCTGCAGGTACGCGCGCTCGGGTTGCCGCGCGGCGCCGCGCGCTTCGCCGTGCACGCCAAGCTGATGAACCACCCGCCCGACCTCGCCGCGGCGTTCGCGCTCGCCCGCCAGCATCGCGTGCTCACCGACGCGACCGCGCTGGTGATCGCCGACGTCCGCGGCCCGGCCAGCCGCGAGCGGGCCGCCGTGGCCAGGCGCACCGGGCTGTACAGTCGCACCGCGCCGCCCGACGATCCGCCGATCGATACCCTGGTGCCGGCGCCGCGGGTGGCGACCGGCCACGCCACCGCCGTCGGCGTGCTGCCGCGCGAGTCGGTGGCGCTGGCGGTCCGCGACCAGCTCATGCCTCGCCTCGAGGTCTGCTACCGCGCGCTCCTGCGCAGCGCGCCCGCCGGCGGCGGCACGATGCACCTCGCGCTCGAGGTCGCGCGCGGCGAGGTGATGGACGTGCGCCTCGCCGGCGATCACTTCCCGGCGGCGATGGTCGAGTGCGCGGCCGACGCCGCGTTCGCCGTGGAGACCCCGGCGTACCAGCTCGGCGAGCAGCCCGACACGATCTACCTGGTGCGCAAGTCGGTGACGTTCCGGCCGCCGGCGACGACCGGTGGCGCCGGGCTGGTCCAGGACCTCGCGCCGACCCGCCCACCCGTCAACCCGGCCGCGGCCCCGGCCATCGACGTCGACACCGACGCCCCGCTGTGACCTCGCGTCAGCCCGGAGGCGATGGCCCGTCGCGCTGCTGACCGCGCGCAAGTGGGAACGCGCGAAACCAGGCGTCCTCGACCGGGTCGAGGGCGTGCCCTCACCGAGATGTCACCCATGTCCCCTCTGTGAACTGTTACCTATGTCCTGGTTCAGACCGACGCCGGCACCTCGGCGCTCGGTACTCCGCACTCGGTCTCGGGACCTCGGAAGGCAAGCCGGGCTCGCGAGCCGCCGGCCGCGTGGCGCTGCACTTTCAGCGGTGCCGATGGGCAGGGTCATGAGGCCTACCGCCTGCCCGCTGCCGCGTGCTGACGCGGTCGCCGGCCGGAGTCCCGCCGCTCGTCTTGCTGGCGGTCGCGCCCGGGCCTCACATCGGGCCCAGCCGCGCGTCGCGGGCATCGAGCAGGGGTTCCTGGTCGAGGCAGCGGTAGCCGGCGGCCTCGGCCAAGTGGACCTTGTCGATGCCATCGTCGCCGGCGAGGTCGGCGATCGTGCGCGAGACCTTGATGATGCGGTCGATCGAGCGCGCGCTCATCGCGCGGCGCACGCGGGCAAGGTCGGTCAGGAAGCCTTCAGCCGCCGCGGTGAGCACGCAGGTGGCGCGGGTGGCGGACGGGCTCATCTCGGCGTTGGTGCGCACGCCGAACCGCGCCAGTCGCGCCGCCTGCCGGTCGCGCGCAGCCATCACGCGCGCCCGGACCGCGGCCGATGGCTCGCCCGGCTCGAGCCGGCGCATGTCGGCGACCGAGACCGGCCGGACGGTGACGTGCAGGTCGATGCGGTCGAGCAGCGGACCGCTCAGCCGGCCGCGGTAGCGCTCGACCGCGCCGCCCGAGCAGGTGCACTCGCGCACGCGCGATCCGGCCCACCCGCACGGGCACGGGTTGGCCGACGCGACCAGCAGGAAGCTGGCCGGCAGGCGCACGGTGCCGTGGGCGCGACCGACGACGATCTCGCGGTCCTCGAGCGGCTGGCGCAGGGCCTCGAGCGCGGTGCGCTGGAACTCGGGCAGCTCGTCGAGGAACAGCACGCCATGGTGGGCGAGCGAGATCTCGCCGGGTCGCGGGATCGATCCGCCCCCGAGCAGGGCCGCGGTCGAGATGGTGTGGTGGGGCGCGCGAAACGGCCGCTCGCGGACCAGGCCGTCGGCCAGGCCCAGCGCCGAGTACACCTTGGTGACCGCGAGCGCCTCGTCGTGCGGCATGGGCGGCAGGATGGTGGGGATGCGGCGGGCGAGCATCGACTTGCCGATGCCGGGCGGACCGACCAGCAGCACGTTGTGGCCGCCGGCGACCGCGACCTCGACCGCAGCCCGCGCGATCGGCTGGCCCCGCACATCGGACAGGTCGAGGCTCCCGCCGAGCACCTGGTGGTACGGCGGCACCTGCGCCCTCGGCAGCGGCGCACCGCCGGCGAGGGCGGCGATGACCTCGGCCAGGTGCGCGGGTGCGAGCACCTCGAGGCCATCGACCACGGCGGCCTCGGCCGCCGAGCCGGCGGGCAGGACGATGCCGCGCATGCCGAGCCGGCGCGCTTCCATGGCGGCGGCCAGCGCCCCCCGCACCTTGCGCAGCGTGCCATCGAGGCCGAGCTCGCCGAGCAACATGAAGCCCTCGAGCGGGCCCGGCAGGTAGATGCCCTCCGCGAGCAGCACGCCGATCGCGATCGGCAGGTCGAAGCCGGTGCCGGGCTTGGGGATGTCGGCCGGCGCCAGGTTGACGGTGATCTTCTTCTGCGGAAGCCGCTGACCGCAGGCCTCGAGCGCGGCGCGGATCCGCACCGCGCCTTCGCGAACCGAAGTCGCGGCCATGCCGACCACGTGGTAGCCGGGGAGCTGACAGGGCGCGAGGTCGACCTCGACGTCGATCGCCTGCGCCTCGATCCCCTTCAACGTCGATGACATCAGGCGGGCCAGCACGCCGGCACCCGGAGCACGACGCGTGCCGCGTACAACGCCGCGGGCCCGCGTGGCTCCGTCCGGTTCCCGGACACCCGGGTCCGTGAACGGGACGCGCTGTCCGGTTCCCGACCGTCCGGCCAGGGCGCTCGCCGGCGTCGCCCCGGGCGGCCCGGCGTGTTAGAAACAGAGGGATGACGTCTCCCGATCCGGACGCGCGGATCGGTAGCGTGCTCGACGGCCGCTACCGGATCCTCGAACGGATCGCGCAGGGCGGCATGGGCGTGGTGTACCGGGCCGAGCGGGTCCCGGTCGGCCGGCCGGTCGCGGTGAAGTTCCTCCATCTGGTGATGGCGGACGACCCCGACGCGCGGTCGCGGTTCGAGCGCGAGACGCGGGCGCTGTCGAAGCTGGCCCACCCGCACTGCGTCTCGATCATCGATTTCGGCGTTGCCGGCAGCCCGTACCTCGTGATGGACCACGTCAGCGGCGTCACCCTGCGCGACCTGCTCGACGACGGGCCGCTGGCGGTCGACGAGTCGCTGACGATCGCGCGCCAGCTCCTGGCCGGGCTGGCACACGCGCACGCGCAGCGCATCGTCCATCGCGACGTCAAGCCGGCCAACATCATGGTATCCGACGAGATCGGCACCGGCCGCCACGTCCGGATCCTCGACTTCGGCCTGGCCCGGCTGCGCGAGCACGGCGCGGCGCTGGTCACCCAGGCCAGCATGGCGATCGGCACCCCGAGCTACATGGCGCCCGAGCAGACCATCGGCGGTGAGGTCGACGCCCGCACCGACGTCTACGCGGCCGGCGTGGTGCTGTTCGAGATGTTGACCGGCCGGCGGCCCTTCGTCTCGGACGAGCAGGCGCTGCTGCTCGAGGCCCACCGGTCGTCGCCGCCGCCGCGGCTGGCCGACGTGCTGCCCGAGCGCCGCTGGCCGCCCGGGCTCGAGCGGGTGGTCGCCCGCGCGCTGGCCAAGGCACCCGACGACCGCTGGCCGTCGGCGGTCGACTTCGCGGGCGCGCTCGACGCGATCGCGCGCGGCGAGGTGCCCACGGTGGCACCGGCGCGGTCGCGGGGTGGTGGGCGGCGGCTCCTGGCTGCGGTGGCGCTGGTGGTCGCGTCCGGCGCCGCGGCGATCGCCGCCGTCGAGCTGCGCGACCGTCCCCGCGCGAGCCCGAGCGCGGTCGGTGGCGGCGGGCCGGTGGCCGACGCGGCGGGGGCGCTCGAGGGGCGCCGGGATGATGCCGTGCCGATGGCGGTGCGCCCGGCGGGTGCGGTGCCGGATGCCCGCGCCGACGCCCCGGTCGACGCCCCGGTCGACGCCGACGTGGATGCGCCCGCCGACGCCGGGCCGGACGGAGGCGCGACGTCCGACGCCGGCCCGGTCGACGAAGCCGAGATCGAGCTCGCGGTCGAACCCGTGGCACCGGCCGATCCGGAGGTCGAGCCCAGCCAGCAGCCGGACGACGACGAGACGGCGCCGCCGGCCCCGGCTCCACCGCCGGCGCGCACCGTGGTGGCGCCCGCGCGCTCCGTGAAGGAGGCCCTCTCGCTGGTGAAGCGCGGCCACCGCGACGCAGCGCTGCAGGGTCTGCGAATGCTGTGGAAGAAGCAGCCGCGCAACGCCCAGCTGCCCTACCTGCTCGGCAACCTCTATCACGACAAGAAGTGGTGGTCGGTCGCGATGGAGCACTACCAGGCCGCGATCGCGCGCAAGCGCTCGTATCGATCCAACTCGACGATCATCCGCAACGTGATCTCGGCGCTCGGCAGCTCGAAGACTCGGACCAAGGCGTCGTGGTTCCTGCGCAAGGTCATCGGTGCCCCCGCGCGGCGACATCTGCAGGCCGCGGCCCGGCGCCATGCCAGCTCCGACGTCCGCCGCCGCGCTGCCGCGCTCCTCAAGCGCTGACGCCAGCCACGGGTCCGGCTTCCGGACGCGCGCCCGCCTCGCCGCAACCGCACGGGTGGCTGCCTCCGGCGGCCGCGGCCGCCGTACGGGTGGCTGACACCCGGCCCGCCGTACGGGTGGCTGACACCCGGCCCGCCGTACGGGTGGCCGCCGTACGGGTGGCTGACACCCGGCCCGCCGTACGGGTGGCTGACACCCGGCCCGCCGTACGGGTGGCT
>JBKJLC010000167.1:0-41331 GCA_046597055.1 Kofleriaceae bacterium
ACGTTCACTCGCGCCGAAGGGCCGCAGCAGATTGCGGCGCTCGTCGAGCGCACGGGGTTGCGCGTCCTGTACGAGGATCGCAGCTGGCCGCCCGAGGCAGATGCGTTCTACATCGCACGCCTGCAGCGTGATGCATCGTGAGGACGCCTGACGACGACCGATGACGAATGAGCTATGGTGCGCCCATGGACGAGCTCATCAACAAGATGGTCGACAAGGTTGGAATCGATAAGGCCACCGCCGAGAAGGTGATGGCCTTTCTCAAGGACAATGCAGGCGACGCCGTGAAGTACCTGCAGAGCTCGGGCATCGCCGACAAGCTCCCGGGTGGCCTTGGCGACAAGCTCGGCAAGCTCTTTTAGTCAGAGCGCGCGCGTCAGCTTACCGTGGCAGTCCTCGGCGATCGAGACGCAGTCCCAGTGGACCTCGACGCTCTGGTCGCAGTAGGAGCGGAGTCGCAGTCGGGGTGTCGTTACACGTCGCCGTTTCGTTCGCGCAGCCGCGCGATCGAGACGACCACGATGGTGAGCCCTCCGAGCACACCGAACGCGGAGCGAACGCCGTGCGCGAGCGCACGTGGAACCTCGAGGAGCGCTCTGTGCCCCGCACCGCGGATATCGCTGGTGTCCTTCATGCTGGACATACGAGCGAGGGTAGGGCGACGGATCGACGAGCGGATTGGTTTGCCTGAATCCCAGGCCTACGAGCGAGCCGACTCGGCGCGACGACGCAGCTCCGCGATCGTCTCGGCGTAGTTCTTCGTGCCGAACACGCCCGAGCCCGACACGATGACGTTTGCGCCTGCACGGACGACCGCCTCGATGTTGTCGACCTTGATGCCGCCGTCGACCTCGATCTCGACCTGGTAACCGCGCTCGTCGATCATCCGCCGTAGACGCGTGATCTTCTCGAGCGCGCTCGGAATGAACGCTTGGCCCCCGAAGCCGGGGTTCACCGACATGACGAGCACCATGTGCACGTCGCGGAGGACCCACTCGATCGACTCGAGCGGAGTGTGCGGATTCAGCACGACGCACGGCTTCTTTCCGAGATCGCGAATCTGACCGATCGTGCGGTGCAGGTGCGGACATGCTTCCGCGTGTACACCGAGCAGATCTGCGCCGGCCTTGGCATACGCGGCAACCCAGCGGTCTGCGTCTTCGATCATGAGGTGCACGTCGAGTGGCAGCGTCGTCGTGCGTCTCACGGCCTCGATGACGATCGGTCCGATCGTCATGTTCGGTACGAAGTGACCATCCATGACATCGACGTGAACGTAGTCAGCCGACCCGATCGCGGCAATCTCCTCGGCGAGCCTGCCGAAGTCGGCGCTGAGAATCGACGGAGCGATACGGATCGGCAGCACGCAGCGACCTTATCATCCGCGACGAGATGAAACGGCGCGAACACGGCGAAGACGGCCGCGAGCGCGAGGAGCGCGCCGCTGATCTTCAGCGCGACCTTCCAGCGCGGCGGGCGCGGCAGCTCGTCGCGCAGCGGACGCGGACGCGGGACCATCAGCGCGGGCGGCAGCGGAGCCGGTCGAAAGCTCATGGGGAGGTTGGCGCTAATAGCCGCCGAACAGATCGGTCAGACGGACGTCGAGCGCGGTCGCGACCTTGAACAGGCTCGAGACGCTCGCGCTCGACTCGGCGCGCTCGATCTGAGAGAGCAGCGAGACCGACAGATTCGTGCGCCGCGCCATCTGCTTCAGCGTGAGACCTCGCGCTTTGCGAAGATCGCGAATCTGGCGCCCGATCGCTGCGTGCAGCTCGTCCTCGCGCCGAAGCACGAGGCCCTTCTTCTTGGCGATGCGCGCGATGACGTCGCGAAACTCAGCGGGCGTGAACGGCTTGTGGATGTACGCCGAGACCTCGTGCTGGATCGACGCGGTCGCCGTATCCAGCGATGGGTGGCCGGTCAGGATAATGACGGCGATGTCGTCATCGACGGCGCGGATATGCTGGAGCAGATCCATGCCCGAGACCTTCGGCATCATCAGGTCGAGCACGACGAGATGAAACACCTCGTCGCGGATGCGGTCGACGACGAGCGTTGGATCCGCGAGCGTCGTGACCTCGAATCCCTCCGCACCAAGGAAGTCCTGGAGGTACTCCAGAATGTCTGGATCGTCGTCGACGACGAGCACAGACAGCTTCGCTGACGTCCGCACGACCCCTGCCACCATGAACCCCTCATTGGTAACCTAAAAAGCAGAACCGCGGAGGACCTTGTTTGGGTACTCCGCGGTCATCGTCGGGGCGACAGGATTTGAACCTGCGACCCCTTGGTCCCGAACCAAGTGCGCTACCAGGCTGCGCTACGCCCCGATGAGGTGGTTTGGTTACCTCGCGCAGAAACCGCTGTCAATGTCCTACGCTCACCGCCGACGCATCGCCGGGAGGGCGATGTGAAGTCCCATCTCGATGAAACTCCCCAGCTCCTGGACGGTACCGATGCGAACAAAAGGAGTTACGCCGACGAACGCCCAGACGCCGACGGTGCCGCCAATCCGAGGGTGGGATAGCTCGGAGAGCTCGAGGATCGGTCCGGCCGACAGGCCAACCATGCGACCTATATGGGTGCCGGCGATCGCATCGACCCAGAGTCGGCCCCCGCCGCGCTCGGTCCACCGGCTCGCACCGAAACTGCCGCCGATCGCGCCGAGGGCCGCGCCTTCACGGACGTAAACGACGGAGAGATCGCCCCCGATCGTCGAGTCCCACTCGCCAGCGACGCGGCTCGCCGCACCGACCGGCCCGAGCCAGACGTAGAGACCGTCGAGATCGGAGCTCGGCGGAAGCTCCGGCGGCGCCAGTTGCGCCCGTCTCCCCGGCGGATCGGGGTCGACTCTCGTCGGAACGAAGTTCTCCGAGTGCGCAAGATTCGTACGGAGGGTCAGGGCACACGCGAGAATGCATGCAGCAGTTCCCACTGGGGGCATCGATCCCCAGACGAACGGCCGGCGAACCGTCGCGAGGAGGAGATCTAGTGCCCGCATACTGATAGAATCAGGCCGTTAACGCTGTTGTAACGGGGTGGGCTCGTTAGTTGCTTCTGGACCTGCGCCGAGCAACTGAACTTCGTTGCGCAGCTTCCCCGCGAGATGTCGAACTTGGCCATTCATCAAGCCGCCATGGCGGGTCCGGAGGTCATCGTACCACCCGGTCTCGAGAAGGCGTACTCGCTGCTCCGCGGGTTGCCGCTGTTCGAAGGCATTCCGGATCAAGATCTGATCGCTGCGATGAGTCAGGGCGGCATCGCGCATCGCCAGCTCGAGCGCGACATGTTCGTCCTCGATCCGATCGGCCTCGCACACGGCCAGCCTGCGCCGGTGATCTACGTCGCGCGCGGCCAGGTCTCCGCTGGCGTCTTCGTCGAGCAGGAGCTCTCGGATCGTCGCGCGTACCAGCTGCAGCACGAGAACGCGACGAAGGAAGAGCGCGAGCAAGAGTCGCTGATCAAACCGCCGCCGCTCGCACGCATCGCACTGAAGAACGTCGCGCTGTTCATGGAAGGCGATCTCTTCAACTCGGGTGCGCTGTCCGCGGCTCGCGGTCAGCCGATGGCGTTCTACACGACGGCGCCGTCGATCTTGATCTCGCTCGACCATCGCTGGATCGCCGAGCTTGCGGTCCGTCATCCAACGTTCGAAGCGCGCCTTCGTCGTGCGCTCAGTGTCTCGCGCGAGCGACTCGCCTGGGTCTCCGGCGTCAAGCAGGAGCTCCTCGACTTCTTCGTTCGCCAGGGCATCAGCGTCTCCGGCGAGATGGTGCGCGTGCGCCAGCTCGGCCTCTGCATCGACTGCAAGCTCTGCGAGGAAGCATGCGAGGAGCGTTACGGCGCACAGCGCCTGACCCTCGGTGGCTATCAGCTCGGCATGCTCGACTTCATTTACACGTGTCGCACGTGCACCGATCAGCGGTGCATCGACCCGTGTGCGTACGATTCGATCAAGTTCGACGAAGAGAAGCGCGAGGTCGTGATCAACGAGTCGACCTGCACGGGGTGCACCGCATGCGCGCAGGCGTGCCCGTACGGTGCGATCGACATGGTCGAGATCGAGGCCGACGCGCCGCGCTTCAAGAAGGACTTCCTCGACCGCTTAGAGAAGCAGAACGCACTGAAGTTCGGGCCGGGAACGGGCCGCGTCGCACGCACGCGCCGTATCGCCAACAAGTGTGATCACTGCATGAGCTACGGCGATCAGGCGTGCGTCTCGGCGTGTCCGACCGGCTCCCTGATCGAGATCAACGCATACGATCTGTTCCGCGAACGCAGCCCGGCGATGGCGCAGCTCGCGCGGCAGGGCTTCGACGTCGATCTCGCAAAGCGCGACCGCCGCGAGGTGCTACCGGTGATGCCGTTCACCGAGGGGCTCGACGTCCGCTCCGGTGGTCTCGCGAAGGTCAAGCGCGGCCGCTACGCCCCCCTGTTCATGTGGGTGCTCGGCCTGCTGACGTTCCTCATCTTCACGGGCGAGGCGCTGCTGCGTCTGTACCCACCGGCGATGAGCTATCAGTTCAGCCAGTTCAAGGCGAACCCCGAGTACGCCGACCTCCCCGAGGTGGCGATCCTCGAGCTCGTGACGTATCGCGGCGGTCCGGGATTGTCGGTGTGGGCGGCGCTGATCGGCGTTGGTCTCATGATCGTCGCGGCCGTCTATCCGATCTTCAGACGCATCAAGCTATTCCGGTGGATGGCCTCGAACACGATGTGGTTCGACTTCCACCTGATGGCGGGCACGGTCGGGCCGATGTTCATCGCGCTGCACTCGGCGTTCAAGGGCCCGCAGTTCACGTTCGCCTCGGTCGGCTTCTGGAGCATGGTGATCGTCGCGCTGTCCGGCTTCATCGGCCGCTACCTCTACACGCAGGTCCCCGAGCTCTCGAGCGGCCACGAGCTCGAGGAGCTCGACCACGAGCGCACGTTCCAGCACCACCGCGGCCAGCACCCGGTCGCGATGGCCGAGATCGATCGCGAGCTGGCCGACCACCAGCGCAAGGCCGATCGGGTCGCTCACGGCTCGGGCCTGATCGCGACCCTGGCCTGGCTGCTGGTCGAGGATCTGCGCCGGCCGGTGCGCCGGCTGCGCCGTCGCTCGCGGCTGCGACGCCTCGGGGTCACCGGTCGCCCGCGTCGCGATCTGATCCGCCGCGCCGGTCGCATGATCAAGATCCAGCGCTCCGGTGTCATCGCCCCCAAGGCGGCCCTGCTGCTCCACTCGTGGAAGAAGGTCCACGTCCCGTTCACGATCCTGCTCGCGATCGTGGGCACGCTGCACATCTCGCTGTCGTGGGCCAACGTCAACTGGGATCGACTCTGGTAGTGTCGACGGCGATGTCCTCCCGCGTGTCGCGTGCCTTCGTGCTCGCGGTCGTGGTCGCGATCGGCCTGGGACTGCGCGTCGGCGCGGCCCAGGCTCAGGGCGACTTCTTCACCACCTCTCCCGGGCCGCTGGCGTCGAGTCACGCCAGCCTCGACAGCGCCGATCGCTGCAACGACTGTCACGTCGGCACGCGCGATCTGACCAACGACAAGTGCCTCGGTTGCCACGATCACAACGACCTGCGGGCGCGGATCATCCAGGGCAAGGGCTTTCACGCCTCGAGCCTGGTCAGCGGCAAGAAGTGCGAGTCGTGTCACCTCGACCACAAGGGCCGCAGCTACGACCTGATGGGCTGGCGGTCGGTCGCCGGCGGTGAGAACGGCTTCAACCACGACCTCACCGGCTGGAAGCTGCAGGGCAAGCACGCCGCGATCGCGTGCGCCGACTGCCACAAGACCCGCAACAAGCAGGGGCTGCGCACCTACCTCGGCCTCGATCGGCTGTGCGGCTCGTGCCACAAGAACGATCAGCCGCACGGGTTCGAGCGCCGGGAGATGCTCGCCTGCGAGCGCTGCCACGGCGAGAGCGTGTGGAACCCGCCGAAGTCGAACCAGGACTTCGATCACAACGACAAGAAGGACGCGACCATGGCGCTGGTCGGCTCGCACGAGGACGTGTCGTGCGCGAAGTGCCACCCCAAGGCGCTGTTCAACCTGAAGGGCAACAAGCCCGACTTCTGCGGCAACTGCCACGATAGCCCGCACGACAACCACATGTTCGGCAAGAAGGAGTGCGAGTGGTGCCACTCGCCCTCGTACGGCGCGCTCGACAAGTTCAAGTTCAACCACGACGCGCGGACCACGTTCGACCTCGGCCGCGCCCACGGCGGCATGGGCTGCTACGACTGCCACACCAAGGCGCTCGGCGAACGCACGCCCGACAAGACCTGCGAGGCGTCGGGCTGCCATGCCCGCGACAACAAGCACGGCGATCGCTTTGCCGCGTTCGGCGGCGACCCGCCGGCGTGCCTCACCTGCCATCTGTCGTCGGTCGACGACTGGAAGAAGAGCGCGGTCGCGTTCAACCACGACAAGCGGACCAAGTTCGCGCTGACCGGCCGCCACGACGAGGTGACCTGCCGGAGCTGTCACCGCGGCAAGACCCCCGCCGAGTGGGAGCGCTTCGACCCGAAGACGGTCGGCTGCCGTGGCTGCCATCAGCACAAGAACGTCCACCCGAAGGAGAAGTTCACCGACAAGGAGTGCCTCGGCTGCCACAAGGCCGCGGGCAACGTGCAGCTCACCGCCAAGAGCGTCGACGTCTATCACGGCCCGAAGTCACGCTTCCCGCTGGTGAAGGCGCACAAGTTCGTGAAGTGCGCGCAGTGCCATCCCAAGGACAACTTCAAGGACACGCCGCTCGAGTGCGGGGTGACCTGCCACGAGGACTCGCTCCACAAGGGCACGCTCGGCGACACCTGCACGACCTGCCACAGCCCCGGCATCTGGGATGCGGTCCGGTTCGATCACACCGAGGACACCAAGTGGCCGCTCGAGGGCCTGCACGCCAAGATCGCTGACTGCGCCGACTGTCACCCCAAGCGCGCGTACGACGGCACCCCGACCACCTGCTCGGCCGCGGGCTGCCACGCCAAGGACGACGTCCACAAGGGCCGGCTCGGCTCGACCTGCGACAAGTGCCACAAGACCACCGGCGACAACGTCTTCAATCACAACACGATGTCGAAGTTCCAGCTCGACGGGAAGCACCTCGACACCCGCTGCAGCGACTGCCATCCGTCGGTGACCTTCAAGCCGCGGCCGTCAGACTGCTTCGGCTGTCACCCCGAGCCGGCGGTGCACCTCGGTCAGTACGGCACCGCGTGCGAGAGCTGCCACACCACCACGTCGTTCACCGAAATCCTGCCGCTGCACGACGTCGGTGATTTCTCGCTGACCGGCGCGCACGACAACCTCGCGTGCGCGCGTTGCCACAAGGATTCGCGGCCGATGGCCGGCACCGGCAACCTGTGCATCAACTGCCACCGTCAGGACGACGTCCACCAGAACGCGCTGACGCCGCGCTGCGGGGAATGCCACACCCAGTGGGGATTCACCCCGGCCCGGTTCGATCACGCGTCGGTCGGCTGCAACCTGACCGGCCTGCACCGGACGCTGGCGTGCGCCGACTGCCACACCGCCGGCAACTACGGCGGGCTGGTCGCCGAGTGCGTCGGCTGTCACCGCGACGAATCGCAGCGCAAGGATGCGCGGCACCAAGCCTACAACTCATGTACCGGCGGCGGGGCCTGTCACAACCCCAACGCGTGGCTGCCGACCGTCGGCTCGTTCCGGGAGTCGATCTGCCGATGAGGGCCGCGATCGCGATCGTCATGGTCAGCGCGGCTGCGACCCCGGCCGTGGCCCAGCAGGTCGAGGAAGATCGCTTCTTCGTCGACAAGGACGACGAGGACGCCGACAAGACGCTGTGGCAGGGCAGCCTGACCGCCAGCACGTTCCTGTTCCGCGAGAGCGGCGGGCTGGGCACGCCCCTGATGCCGGGTGGCGCGCAGGTCGACAACGCCAGTCCGTTCCAGCGGCTGTTCACCGAGCTGCGCGCCCAGCTCGATGGGCGCCACCTGCGCGGCGGGCGCTGGGATCTGCGCGCCGATGCCCGGGCCCGCATCGTCAACGATCCGGCCGACGCCAATCCGCTGACGCAGGACAACTCGGTCCAGTCGGGCGCGTACGGCGGCGCCGAGTACGACGTGCGCGACCTGTACCTGGTGCGCACCGGTCGCCGGACCGATCTGTTCGTCGGTCGTCAGACCGTGGGCGATCTGGCCGCGACCAAGATCGACGGCGTGCGGCTCGACTACGCGGCGAGCACCCGCTGGACCTACCTGGGCTTTGCCGGCCTGTATCCGCTGCGCGGCTCGCGGTCGGTCACGACCGACTACCCGACGGCGAGCGATCGCGGCGCCGGCAAGACCCGGCCGCTGCCGGTGGCCGGCGGGTTCGGCGGCGCCTACCGGACGATGCGCTCCTACGGCGCGATCGGCGGCGTCGCGATCGTCACGCCGCAGCGCGACCCCGCCACCGGCACCTACGAGAAGCCGCGGGTGTTCGTCACCGCCAACGGCTACTGGCGGCGGACCCCTGCGTTCGATCTCTTTCACTACTTCGTCGTCGACCTCTACGGTCCCGGTGGGTTCGCCCTCACCAACGCGACCCTGGGCGCGCAGTGGAAGGTGAAGCCGCGGTTCCGGCTCAACCTCAGCGGGACCCGGGTCGACCCCGAGGTGCTCACCATCCAGATCCGCGATCGCCTCGAGGACGGCGAGCCGCTGGCGAACACCCCGCTCAACAACGTCGAGGTCCAGCGCATCGCGTCGGACTCGGTGCGAGCGTCTGCGTCGGCCGGGTTCGGCAGTTCCAGCCGGTTCGAGCTGACGGTCGGGATGAACGGTCGTCGGCGCGCCGAGGTCCAGCTCACCGACAACACCGCCGACACCGCCGACCGCGTGCTCCCGGCCGCGCAAGCGGTCGAGCTCATGGTGCAGGGCGTCGATCGCCGCTTCTACGGCGGGCTCCGGCTCGATCTGATGTACCTGCGCACGGTCGGCATCGGCGCCTCGAGCTACGCGCGATCGACCGGCCAGCTGGTGCGCCTGGGCGCCCGCAAGGAGCTTGGCGACGGCCGGTCCGAGGTGCAGGCCGATGTCGCGCTGGTGCAGAGCGCCGACGACGACGCTGGCACGGTGTGCGTGCCCGGTGGCCTGACGAGCTGCTTCGGCAGCGCCAACACCCGCGGGCTCCAGGGCAACCTGACCGGGTACCACCGGCTCAAGGCCGACTGGTACGTGACCGGTGTGCTCGGCATCGCCAGCCAGAAGATCACGGTGACCGAGCTGATGGGCACCGGCGGCGTCCCGCAGTCGACCACGGTCAGCACCACGGCGTTCCTGCGCGTCGGCTACCGGTTCTGAGCGGCGGTCGCGGTCCCGATGTGTGTGTGCGGGCTACCCGTGCTGCGGCCCTGCACGTCGGCGTGCGCCAGCGCTGATCGAGCGCGGCCCGGTCCGGCAGCGACCCCGTGAAATTTTCGCTGCCGGCCGCGAACCGGTGCGGCGTTGCGTGCAGACTCCGAGCATGGGAAGTCAGGGCGCGACGCTGGCGGCGGTGTGCGGGGTCCTCATCGGGTTGGCCGCGTGTGGTGACAACCTGCCGCCCCACGCGGACCGGGACGACGACGAGGTCGCCGACGCGGACGACAACTGTCCCGAGACCGCCAACCCGACGCAAGCGGACGGCGACGGCGATGGAGTCGGCGACGCCTGCGATCCGTGTCCCGACGATGCCGCCAACCCGGCCGGATGCGGCAACCGGGCCGACCAGACGATCACCTTCACCTCGCCCGCGCCGACGACCGCGGCGGCGGGGGGGCCGCCGTACCTGGTGACCGCGACCGCAACCTCGGGGCTGGCGGTCGTGCTCTCGATCGACCAGACCGCGGCCGGGGTGTGCGCGATCGCCGGCGCGACCGTGTCGTTCACCGGCGTCGGCACCTGCGTCGTCAACGCCAACCAGGCCGGCGACGCCAGCTTCGATCCCGCGCCCCAGGTGCAGCAGACCTTCGCCGTGGGCAAGGGCGCGCAGACGATCAGCTTCAACTCGACGGCCCCCACCACGGCAGCGCTCGGCGGCGCGACCTACACCGTGACCGCCACCGCCACCTCGGGCCTGCCGGTCGTGTTGACGATCGACGCCAGCGCGGCCGGGGTGTGCTCGATCACCGGCCCGACCGTGGCGTTCATCGGCGTCGGCACGTGCGTGATCAACGCCAACCAGCCTGGCGACGCCACCTACGATGCGGCGCCGCAGGTGCAGCAGTCGTTCGCGGTGGGCCGGGGCGCCCAGACGATCAGCTTCACCTCGACCCCACCGACCGCCGCGACCGTGGGCGGCGCGACCTACACGGTGGCCGCGGCCGCGACCTCGGGGCTCGCGGTCACCTTCACGATCGACGCGGCGGCGGCCGGCGTGTGCACGATCGCCGGCGCGACGGTCGCGTTCATCGGCGCGGGCACGTGCGTGATCGACGCGAACCAGGCGGGCAACGCCAGCTACACCGCGGCGCCGCAGGTGCGGCAGACCTTCACGGTGGTCCGGGCGACGCAGACCATCAGCTTCACCTCGACGGCGCCGACGGATGCCGCGATCGGGGGGCCGACCTACGCCGTGACCGCGACCGCGACCTCGGGCTTGCCGGTCGGGTTCACGATCAACCCGCTGGCGACCGGCGTGTGCACCCTCGCGGGCGCGACGGTGTCGTTCATCGGCACCGGCACGTGCGTGATCGACGCCAACCAGCCAGGCGATGCCCGCTTCGCCCCCGCGCCCCAGGTCCAGCAGACCATCAGCGTGGGACGGGCCGCGCAGACGATCCGCTTCACCTCCACCGCACCGACGACGGCGGCGGTCGCGGGCGCCACGTATGCCGTGGCCGCGGTCGCGACCTCGGGGCTCCCGGTCGCGCTGACGATCGACGCCGCGGCCGCCGGGGTCTGCACGATCGCGGGCGGCACGGTGACGTTCATCGGCGCCGGCACCTGCGTGATCAACGCCAACCAGGCCGGCGATGGCGGCTTCAGCCCCGCGCCGCAGGTGCAGCAGTCGTTCGCGGTCGCGCCGGGCACGCAGTCGATCCGCTTCACCTCGACCGCCCCGGTGGACGCCACGGTGAATGGCGCGACCTACACGGTGACCGCGACCGCGACCTCCGGGCTCGCGGTCGCCGTGACGATCGACGCGGCAGCGGCCGGGGTGTGCACCCTCGCGGGCACGACCGTGTCGTTCATCGGCGCCGGCACCTGCGTGATCAATGCCAACCAGGCCGGTGACGCCAACCACAGTCCGGCGCCCCAGGTGCAGCAGTCCTTCCCCGTGGCCCGAGCCGCGCAGACCATCACCTTCACCTCGGTCGCGCCGGCCGCGGCGACCGTCGCGGGCGCCACCTACACCGTGACGGCGACCGCGACCTCGGGGCTGCCGGTCGCCTTCACGATCGACGCGGCGGCGAGCGGGGTGTGCTCGATCGCCGGTGCGACGGTCTCGTTCATCGGCGCCGGGACCTGCCTGGTGAACGCCAACCAGGCCGGCGACGCCGACTACAACCCGGCGCCGCAGGTGCAGCAGTCGTTCGCGGTGGGCCGGGGCGCGCAGACGATCACCTTCACGTCGACCGCGCCGGCCGCGGCGGCGGTCGGCGCGGCGACTTACACGGTGACCGCGACCTCGACCTCGGGCCTGCCGGTGACGTTCACGATCAACCCGCTGGCGATCGGGGTGTGCTCGATCGCGGGCGCGACGGTGTCGTTCATCGGCGCCGGCACGTGCGTCATCGACGCCAACCAGGCCGGCAACGCCAGCTTCGACCCGGCGCCGCAGGTGCAGCAGACGTTCGTGGTCGGCCGCGGGGCGCAGTCGATCAGCTTCACGTCGGCGGCGCCGGCGGCGGCCGCGGTCGGCGGCGCGACCTACCCGGTGACCGCGGCCGCGACCTCGGGCCTGCCGGTGAGCTTCACGATCAACCCGGTGGCGGCCGGGGTCTGCTCGATCGCGGGCGCGACGGTCTCGTTCATCGGCGCTGGCACGTGCGTCATCGACGCCAACCAGGCCGGCAACGCCAGCTACAACCCGGCGCCGCAGGTGCAGCAGACGTTCGTGGTCGGTCGCGGCGCGCAGACCGTCAGCTTCACGTCGACCGCGCCGGCCACGGCGACCGTCGGCGGCGCGACCTACACGGTGAGCGCGACCGCGACCTCGGGGCTCGCGGTCGCCTTTTCGATCGACGCGGCGGCGGCCGGGGTGTGCTCGATCGCGGGCGCGACCGTCTCGTTCCTCGGCGCTGGCACTTGCCTGGTCAACGCCGACCAGGCCGGCAACGCCGACTTCGACGCGGCGCCGCAGGTGCAGCAGGCATTCGCGGTGGGCCCGGGCGCGCAGACGATCAGCTTCACGTCGACCGCGCCGGCGGCGGCGACGGTCGGCGGCGCGACCTACACGGTGACCGCGACCGCGACGTCGGGCCTCCCGGTGACGCTCACGGTCAGCGCGGCGGCGGCCGGGGTGTGCACGATCGCCGGCGCGACGGTGTCGTTCACCGGCGTCGGCACGTGCGTCCTCAATGCCAACCAGGCCGGCAACGCCAGCTACAACTCCGCGCCGCAGGTCCAGCAGTCGTTCGCCGTGACCGGCGCCGCGCAGACGATCAGCTTCACCTCGACCGCGCCGGCCGCGGCGACCGTCGGCGGCGCGACCTACACGGTGACCGCGACCGCGACCTCGGGGCTGGCGGTCGCCCTCACCATCGATCCGGTGGCGAGCGGCGTGTGCTCGATCGCGGGCGCGACGGTGACGTTCGTGACCGCCGGCACGTGCGTGATCGACGCCAACCAGGCCGGCAACGCGACCTACGACCCGGCGCCGCAAGTGCAACAGGCCTTCGCGGTGCCCCGGGGCGCCCAGACCATCACCTTCACCTCGACCGCACCGACCAGCGCGGCGTACCAGGGCGCCACCTACGCCGTCACCGCGACCGCCACGTCCGGGCTCCCGGTGGCGCTGACCATCGATGGCGCGTCGGCCGGGGTGTGCTCGATCGCGGGCGGGACGGTGTCCTTCATCGGCACCGGCACGTGCGTGGTCAACGCCAACCAGGCCGGCACGGCTGGCTATGAACCGGCGGCCCAGGTGCAGCAGGTCATCCTGGTCGGACCCCGGCTGGTGGCGGATAGCTACAGCGTGGTGGGCAACACCCAGCTCGTGGCCGCCAACCACTCGACGCCGACCACCCCGTTCACGATCGACGCGACCACGATCCTGGCCAACGACGCCTCGAACGTCGCCATCACCCTGAGTGCGGTCACCGGCGCCGCGACCACCGGTGGCGGATCGATCACCATCGACGGCAGCGGGCGCTTCCTCTACACGCCGCCGGTGGGCGTCGCGTCGGGGACCGATACCTACGTGTACACGGGCACGTCCAGTGGCGTGGCGCGCACCGCGACCCTCACGTTCAACATCGCGAACATCGTCTGGTACGTCAACAGCGCGTCGACGGCAGCTCGCGATGGCCGCTCGAGCTCGCCCTTCCTCAACCTGGGCCCGGGCGCCGGCAACCTCGGCACCGCGGCCGGCGCCGGTGCGTACATCTACGTGCACCGCGGCGCGGCCACGACCCCCGGTGCGCACACGCTGCTGACCAATCAGCGGCTCGTCGGCGCAGGCGCCGCGCTCGCGGTCGGTGCCCTGAGCATCGCCGGCAACACCGCGAACACGCCGACCTTGGCAGGTACCCTGTCTGCCACCGGCGTCTCCGGGGTGCTCGTGACCGGCATCCGGATGTCGACCGGCGGGTCGACCGCGGTGAACCTGACCAACGTCGACGGCTCCTTCACCTTCACCCGGATCGACGTCAACGGCGCGCCGAACGGGATCGTCTGGAACAACGCGACCGCCGCCCTGGCCAGCAGCAGCCTCCGGGTCACCGGCGACGACACGAACACGGCGCTCGGCGGCAACGGCAGCGGCGGCGTGCTCACCAACACGAGCGGCGCCGACGGGGCGATCGCCGGCAACGGCGTCTACCTGAACAACGTGGGGAACGTGGAGCTGCGCCGGATGGTCATCAACGGCACGATGCAGAACCACGCGATCCGCGGCTACCGGGTGAACGGCTTCGTCCTGGAGTACTCGACCGTAGTCGGCGTCCACGGCACCGCCGGGTCGCTGGCAGCGCCGGAGACGGCGGGTGAGGGCGCCATCTACTTCGGCAACACCGCGACCAACGGCCTGTCGACCGCGGCCACCTTCACCAGCAACGTCATCAGCTCCGGTCGCGGGCGCAACCTGTCCATCATCAACACCGTCGCGGGCACCACCAGCCTGACGATCCGGAGCAACAGCTTCGGGCTCAACCAGAACTTCGCCGACGCCGGGCACAGCGTGGCGGTGGAGGCGCGTGGCAGCGGGACGATCCTCAACACCACCATCGGCGGCACCGCGGCCCAGGCCAACACCTTCACCGGTGCGCCGGGCGACCTGGTCAACGTCACCGGTCAGGCCGGGACCGTCGTGGACGTACAGCTCAGGACCAACTCGATGTCAAACGGCCACGCCAACAACACGGTTGGCGGCGGCGGGGTGACGCTGGCCACCCAGGGCACGATGACCTTCACCGTCGACGGCAACAGCCTGCGCGGGGCCGACGGCAGCGCCCTCACGCTGCAGAAGGCCAGCGCGGGCGCCCTGCTGTCGGGCCGCGTGACCAACAACGTCATCGGCGTCAGCGGGAGCGTCGGGTCGGGCTCGAAGTCGGGCAATGGCATCTTCCTGTCCGCCGCCGGCGCCGGCACCGTCGGCCTGACCGTCCTCAACAACCAGATTCGCAACTGGGCCAACGCGGGCGTGAGCCTCGACAACACCGGTGGCAGCTACGCGGCGAACTTCACGATCCAGGGCAACGTCATCGCCGAGCCCGGCGCCGGGGCCTTCTCGTCGCTCGCCGTCACCAACGGCGCGCCCGGCTCCACCGATACGGTCAACGTGTGCGCGGTCATCGGCGGGGGCAGCGTCGGCCTGCGCAACTCCTTCACCGGGGCCGCGGCCGTGGCCGACGTGTACCTGGGCGCGAGCGGTGCCGCCAGCGGCCACACGTTCAACCTGCCGGGCTACGCGGGCGGCGGCCTGGCGGGGGTGCAGGCCTTCGTGAGCAGCAACAACAGCATCGCCGGCGGCGCGGCCTACATCGCTTATGCGGACGCTCCGGCGACCGCGGCCGCCTTCACGGGCACCGGGGGCGTGTGCCCGACCCCGTGAGGGTCAGGTCGCCCGCGCGACGCGACCGCCGCCGAGCTCGTCAGGTCTAGGCGAACACGGCTTCGTAGCGCATGCCGGCGGCGTCGGCGCCGAGCGGGACCAGGAAGATCTCGAGCGTGCCGAGCACCGGGTGCGCGAGCGGGTAGATGCGCTGTGGTACGTGTCCGGTCACCGCCGGGGTCCGGAACCGCAGCGCGAACGAGGCCCGCGGCGCGTTCGGCGGGGTCGGCAGCGCGTCGACCGCGAACAGCTCGAGCTCGAGCACGCCGTCGGTCAGCGGGAGCGCGAACCGGCTGCCCAGGTGGGGTGCGAACGTCTCCTTGGTGACGCGGGCGAGGTCGATCGCCATGTCAGCCGACGTACAGCACGCCGTCGCCGCCGAGGGTGACGTGGCGGGGCGCGGTGGTCAGCGGCACGGTGTCGAGGCGCTGGCCGCCGCGGTCGAACACCGCGAGCTCCGGCCGCGCGCGGTCCGCGACGTAGACCAGCTCGCCGTCGGTGGCGACCCCGCAGGGCAGGATCCAGTCGCCGGCGAACGCGCGGACCAGCGACCCGTCGTCGCGGAGCTCGACGACCTGCCGGCGGCCGACGTCCGCGACCAGCAGATGATCGCCGATCATCGCCAGGCTCCGCGGCGCCATCAGCGCGTCGTGGCCGAGGCGTCGCACGACCTCGCCAGCCGGCGTCAGCTCGACGACCTCACCGTGCGCGGTGTCGGCCACGAACAGCCGGCGGCCGTGGGTGGTGATCCCGCTCGGGTACAGCAGCACGCCGTCGCCGAGGACGGCGTGGCAGCGGCCGTCGCGGTCGAACGCCTGGACGCGGTGGTTGCCCAGATCGACGACGTACGCGAGCCCGCCGACCACCGCGAGCGCCACCGGATGGTTCAGCTGGCCGCGCTCGGCGCCGAGCGCACCCACCCGCCGCACGCTGCCGCCGGGCGACGTGACGAGCATGTGATGACGATCCGGCACCAGCTGGTAGCGCGTGCCATCGGCCGCGATCGCCAGCGCGCCGGGGTCCCCCTCGATCAACGCCGGCCCGGCGGTCGTGCAGCCGGTCAGCGGCAGCACGGAGATCGCGATGCCGCCCGCCCCGAGTCGCAGGAACTCTCGTCGATCCATGGTCTTGATCCTATCCAGGTGAGCTCGCTCGCGCGAGCTCGGGTTGCCATCGCATCCGGAGGTACACACCGGCGTCTTCTTCCGGCGCGAAGCCGAGGCGCCGATATAGCCGCAGCGCCGGGTTGAATCGCTCGACGTGGATGCTGACGCTGCCCGTGGCCTGCGCCAGCACCGCGCGGAGCAGCGTCGTGCCGAGCCCGCGGCCGCAGCAGTCGGGCGCCAGGGCGATGTCGACCACGCGCAGATCGCGCTCGCCCCAGAACAGGATCAGGCGCCCGATCGGGTGGCCATCACGCTCGACGACGAGGAACTCGGCGTCCGCGTAGTGAAGATCGTAGTGGCGCGTCTGGGCCTCGAACTGCGCGCGCAAGAAGGCCCGCTTGGCGTCGTCGGGCCAGGGGACCGGGGCGAGCTCGGCCGCCCGCGTCGAGGCGTACAGCGTCGCCAGCAGCTCGGTGTCGGCCGGCGTCCGCGGCCGGGCGGTCAGTCCCGGTGGGGGAATGAACCTCACGGGGGCGGCGGGAAGATGCCCTGGAGGGCGATGCAGTAGTTCAGGACGCAGTAGGGCTGGAGGTTGTTGTGGGGGAGTCCGCCACCAGCCGGGGTGAGGGTCGCGGGCGCCATCGTGGTCTGGGTGCCGGCAGCCCCGTACGCGTTGCCGCTGGCCGGCCGGCTGTAGCCGACGGTGGGGCTCGGCGCGGCCACCGCCCCGAGCGGCGTCGTCGCGGCATTGACGGCGTGGGTGTGGAACGGGATCTCGGACTCCAGCAGGGTGATGGTGGCGGCGCCGCCCGTCTGCCCGAGGTCGTAGAGCGAGAGGCCGGGCCCCTGACCCGCGCCGATCGGCACCGATCCCTCCAGGTTGGGGAGCGCGAAGGTCGACTGGCCATTGCCGCCGTAGGTCGTGCCGAGCAGCGAGAACAGGGCGGCATTCTGGGCGATGGGCAAGAGCTGGCCATTGCACTGGGCCCAACCGCGCGGTGCGAAGTTGAACCCGAACAAGCGGATCTCGGCGACGAACGGGTCTGACACGGTGGCTCCTACGGCGGCGGCGGGTACACGCCGAACAGCGAGATGATGTAGCGGATCGCGACGTACGGCTGCATGTTGTCGTGAGGCTGACTGCCACCGACGGGGGCGATGGTGGCCGCGTTCAGCTGCGCCGTGGCACCGGGGACCCGGTACAGCTTGCGTGCGGCCTGACCGGTCACCGCGTTCGCAGGACTCGGCAGGGTCGGAATGTCGGTGGACGCCACGAGTTGATGGCCGTGCGCCGGGAGCTGGTTGGTCGTCAACGTGACCGACTCGACGCCCGCGGCCTCGCCGATGACGTATCCGTTCCCGGCGTGGATGGGTACGCGCCCGCGCAGGTCCGGCTTCGCGAAGGTGCTCTGTCCGTCGCCGCCGTAGATGGTCCCGATCAGCGTGAACAGCGCGTCGTGCTCCGCGATCGCGAGCAGGCCGCCGTCGCAGAACCCCCAGCCGACCGGGGCGTAGGTGCCGGCGAAGATCCGGATCTCTCCAATGAATGGCTCCGACATCGGGGTCCCTCCTCAGTTGGTCGACGGGAAGATGCCGATGAGGGCAATGCAGAACTTCACCGCGAGGTACGGCTGCCGGTTCTCGTGAGGTTGCGATCCGCCGATGCTGGTCACGGCGGAGGGCTCCAGGGTGACCAGGTTCGCGGGCGGCGCATAGAGGTTGTCCTGCACCGCGAGCCGGTTGCCCGCGGGCGCATTGGTGGTCGCCGCGCCGGTCAGGGCGGTCACCGGGTGCGTATGTGTCGGCAGCTCGGCCGTCGTCAGCGTGTGGGCGGTCTCGCCGCCCACCTGTCCCTGCGTGAAGCTGGCGCCGGTGTGCATCGCGACCCGGCCGCGCAGGTCGGGCAAGGCGAAGTTCACCCGTCCGTCCCCGCCGTACGTGGTCCCCAGCAGCGAAAACAGCGCTTGATTCTGGTTGATCGGCAGTAACTGACCATTACATTCCGCCCAGCCGCGCGGGGCGTAGTTGAAGCTCACGATCCGGATCTCGGCCAGGAAAGGGGTCCCCACGACGAACGAGCTTACGCGGTTCCGCTCCGGGCCTGCCGGGTTTCGTGAGGCCAACCCGGGCACCGCGCGCTTTTCGCCGCGTCACGCGGCATGTGTTGCCGGGTGGGTGCGAGGCCTGCGGGGGCGACCCCGGGGTCGACGCTTACCCGCGTCGCAGCGGCGGTTGCTTTTCTTGCCCCCGGCCGCGAGGCGCCCGAAAATTTCCGGATGGACAAGCAGCTCCTGGTCAGCCAGCTCATCGACCGGCTGACCGCATCCGCCCAGGTGGCGCGCACCGCGCGTGACGCCGCCGCCACCGAGGCCCGCGACGGCGCCACGCCGGCCGAGAAGCGCGAGGACGCGCGCGCCGCGATCGAGTTCGGGGGGCTGGCCCGGGCCCAGGATCGGCGGCTGCGCGAGACCGAGGCTGCGGTCGCGGACCTGATCGCGTTCCGGCCGGCGACCCCGGCTGGCAACGCGGCGATCGGCCTCGGCGCGGTGGTCGAGATCGAGGACGACGAGACCGGCGAGGGCCGCACGTTCTTCCTCGCGCCGGCCGGGGCCGGGGTCACGTTGACCGGCCCCGGTGGCGATGGCTACCTGTCGGTGGTGACGCCGTCGTCGCCGGTCGGGCGCGCGGTGCTCGGTCGCCGGGTCGGCGAGGGCATCGACGTGACGATCGAGGGCGACGTGCGGTCGTGGACGATCACCTGGTCCGGCTGAAGCGGTGTCGCGGCGTCGGTCGACACCGCTCGAGGTCGACGCTGCCGCGGCCGAGCCGGGTGCTACCTTGGTCGTGATGGCCGACGCTGCTGGCCCGGTGGACGGGGTCGAACCCACGACCACCGATCGCTGGCGGTGGGTCCGCCGCCTCGGCCCCTGGGTGATCAGCGCGGCCGCGGTGATCGCGATCCTGCTGCGCTACCCGCTCGATCGGATCGTCGCCGAGATGGGGCGCGGCAACGTGCCGGCCATGATCCCGGCCGCGATCGCCGGCGCCGCGGCGCTCTGGTTCACCGCCACGCTCGGCGATCTGGTGCTGCTGCGCCGGCTGGTCGTGACCGTGCGGTTCTGGGACCTGTTTCGCGGCAAGGCCGGGGTCGCGGTGCTCAATGCGCTGGGCATGGCGGCCAACTACGGCGGCCACGCGCTGTGGATCCAGCGCCGGTTCGGCGTGCGGCCGGCGACCGCGGTCGGCATGCTCATGATGGTCACGGTCCTCGATCTCTCGGCGGTGTCGCTGCTGGCCACGGTCGCGGTCTGGGTCGGCGGTGACGCGCTGCCGGTCGAGGGCCGCGAGCGCCTGCGGCTGCTGGCGCCGGCGGTGGCCGTGGTCGCGCTCACGCTGGTCCTCTTGCCGGCCCGCGGCGGCCACCGGCCGCTGTTCGAGCCATGGCGAGCCATCCCCGCGCGCAACCGGCTGGCGAGTGTTGCGGCGCGGATGGGCAACATCGCGATCCTGATCGTCGCGACCTGGGTGGCCGCCCGCGGGTTCGGCCTGCCGATTCCGTTCGGGGTCATGGCGATGTACCTGCCGATCCTGCTGGTGGTGGGCGCGATGCCGATCAACATCGGCGGGTTCGGCGCGGTCCAGGCAGCGTGGGTCGCGCTGCTGGCGCCGTGGGCCAGTGGCGAGCGGATCCTGGCGTTCCAGTTCCTCTGGCACCTGATCCTGTTCGTCGCGCTGTTTCTGCGCGGCGCGCCGTTCCTGCGGCGGGTGGTCGCCGACGTCGCGGCCGGGCGCCGGGCCGCCGGGCCGCCGGCCGGTCCGGGGCCCACCTCCGCGCGATCTGGCGTAGAGTAGGGAACGTTCGGCCAGGAGGTTCGCGTGCGGCACGCCTGGTGGCTGGTGGGCATGATGGTGACCGTAGGGGGCTGCAGCGCGCCCGCGCCGGGCGAGCTCGGCAGCGGCTCACGCCTGCGCGCGCGCTACCTGGTCGGCGTCGAGGGCGACCGGCTGTTCCGCGGCTTCCACGACACCCAGCTTGGCGTCGACTGCGCCTGGGAGGGCACCACGCCGCCGCGCTGCCTGCCGTCCCACGTCGAGGCCACGGTGTTCGAGGACGCGGCGTGCCGGGTCCCGCTGGTCGCGGCCACGCCGGACCCGTGCGCGAGGCCGCGCTTCGCCAGCGTCAGCCACGACCTGTGCGGGCACCAGGTCGAGCACCTGTGGCGGGTCGGGACCGCGGCGGTCGCGGTCGCGCGGACCTACCAGCTCGACGCCGACGGCGCGTGCCGTCCGGCGGCGGCGGATCCCTCGGTGAGCTATCACCGCTCCGCTGGCGAGACGCCGCTCACGGAGTTCGCCGGCGGTCGGCTGGTCGACGAGGGCCATGGCCGCCTGCGCACTCGCATGATCGTGGGAGACGACGGCTCGCGGTTCCCGGCCGGCGCCTACGACCCCGAGCTCGCCGCCGCCTGTCGCCCCGACCTCGACCTCGGCCGGTGCATCCCTGCCTACCAGAGCAGCACCTTCACGCTCGACAGCGCCTGCTCGGTCCGCGCGGTCGCGTCGCGCCTCGCCTGCGAGCCGGCGCCGTACATCGCGGTGTGGCACGACGGGCTCGCGCTGTGGCGGACCGGCGCCCTGCAGACACCGGCGCCGAACACGGTCTTTCTCGACCTGCTGGTGGCGCGGACCGGCTGGACCTGTGCGCTGGTGAACGTCGCGGTCGACCCGGCCTTCGGGATCCGTGCGGCCGGCGAGCCGGTCGGGCTCGCACAGCTGGCCGCGGTGGAGCGGGTCCTCGACCCCGCGGGCAGCCGGCTGCAGACCTGGACGACCGAGGCCGACGGCTACCGCGAGTTCGACGGCGTGCACGACCGGGTGCTCGGCGTCGACTGCGTGCCGCGCGAGGTCGGCGCCGGGGCGTGGCGCTGTCTCCCCGAGCTGCCGGTCGCGAGCGGGTTTCCGATGTTCGTGGACGCCGCGTGCCAGCAGTCGGCCGGCCCGGTGGTCATCCTCGACGACGACCGGACGGTCGAGCAGGCCCTGGTCGAGGCCGACGACGGCTGCGCGCGGGCCGCCCACGTTCACCAGCTCGGGCCGGCGGTCGGCTCGGGTTCGCTTTACTACCAGGGCGGCGGCGGGTGTCGCCGCTACGCCTGGGAGCCACCGCTGCAAATCCACCGGGTCGGGGCCGAGATCTCGCTCGAGCCCTTCGTGGCGCTGACCGCCGTCACCGAATGAGCGCGGGGTCCGGCGGGCGCGGCGGCCAGGCCGGACCCGGCCCGGGCTCGACGACGTAGCTGACCCGGTGGGCCTCGTCGGGGTCGACACCGTCCGAAGTGGCCGCGCAAGGACGCGAGCGGCACCTGCTCGAGGTCGTGACCGCCCGGCTGCAGGCGTGAGCCTCGAGGTGCGGCGTGCGCGGGTCCTTGTAGATCGCCTCGAGAGTCATGGGCGATCCCACGGGGCCGACACGTCGGTCTCGAGCCAGACGAAGGCGATCACGGCGCGGTCGGCGGCGACGGCGTCGATGCGGGCCGCGAGGGTGGGCGCGATGGCGGGGCCCGCCTGATCGCCGGCGACGACGAAGGTGACCGGGCTGCCCCCGATGCCGACCACGACGCGACGCGGGCCAGCGGTGGGGCCGGCGGGGAGATCGAGCCGGTGGGGGAGCGTGGTGGCGGGGGCGTGCCAGAAGGCAGCGCGGGGTTGGTGGGCGTAGCAGGTCCATTCGCCGCCGGGGGCGAGCGGGGGTGGAGCTGGGGCATCGGCATCGGCAGCGGCAGCGGGACCGGCATCAGCATCGGCATCGGCAGCGGCAGCGGGACCGGCAGCCACGGCGACCACGCGGTCCGTGATGGATGCGTCGGCCCAGGCGGCGCGCACCATGTGCTCCATCCAGGCGTGCAGGTTGGGGACCTCGGCGCCGGCGGCGTCGGCGACGGTCGCGAGCGCGGGCGTGGGCTCGGCGACCCAGGCGACGGCGGGATCGATGACCGCGAGATCCTCGGCGACCCGGGTCCGCTGCTGCGAGACGATCAGCTCGGGCGCGGCGGTCTCGACCAGGCCTCCGAGCACCCGGACGTGATCGCGCAGCCGGGCGAGCGCGCTCCAGCGCACGGTGGCCGGCAGGCCGGCGGCGAGCTCGGCGAGCAACGGCTCGGGCGCCAGCGCGGATGCGAGGGCGTGCCGCTCGGGGTCGGCGAGGGGCACGGTCGCGGCGGCCAGGCGGTCCTGGCGCCAGGCCCACCAACGCTCGAGTGCGCGGCCGAGCGCGAGGTCGTTGCCGGCGGCGGCGGCGGCCAGCGCGGCTTCGACGTCGGCGATCCAGGCTCGCTCGACCTCGAAGACCACCAGCGTGACCGTGGCGGGATCGGGCGCGCTCATGGTGCAAGCCTAACGCACGGCCACTGCGAGCAGGCCGCGGACCTGATCGATCGTGCGACCCGTCGTCCACCCGCGACGCTAAGGGCCGGGCCCTAACGCTTCTTCGTGGATTTGCTCGGGGTCGCGATGGCCGCGAACACCCTGCGGCAGCGCTTGCACGCGACCCGGCTGGCGTGGCGATCGCGCACCTGACGTTTGCCGCAGTGCGGACACGTCACGGTCTTGGTCCCGCTCAGCACCGCCATTCCCAGGAGCCCGGCCATCGCGAGCATCCTACCGCGACCGGACTGCGCGAGCCCGGGTCAGGGCGTCGCGGTGCTGCGCAGGTGGCGGACGGCCAGGCGCGCCAGCTCGAGCAGCGCGATCACCAGCAGCGTCCAGCCCAGCGCGGGCAGGGCGAGGCCCAGGGCCGCCACCGCGGCCAGCAGCGGCCAGCTCCACCGCCGCGCCGGCGGCGGCACCCCGAGGCGTCCCGCCGGCCGACGACGCCACCACATCCACGGCCCGGTCACGCACAGCAGCGCCAGGGTCAGCGCGGCCAAGGTCACCGCGATCCGGCCCGGCCAGCCGAGCAGCGCGCCGGTGTGGATCGGATAGCTCGACGCGTCCAGCTTCGCCAGCATCGACCGATCGTCCCACCCGCGCTCGCCGAGCCGCCCGCCACGGTAGGCATCGACGTAGATGATGCGGACCGCGCTCGGCGTGCCGTTGTCGGCCGACCACAACCGGACCGCGTAGGCCGCGTCGACCGCGGACGGTAGCGCCAGGCCGAGCTCGCGCTCGGTCCCGGTCATCCCGGCGGCGGCGACCGCCGCATCGAGGCCGATGCGGGCCATGTCCGGGCGCGGCACCGACGTGGGTGGCGCCGGCGCCGGCTCGAGCAGCCGGTGCCAGCGGTCCTCGCCGGCGAGCCGGGTCCAGCCCAGCCCGGTCGCCGCGATCGCGAGCAGGACCGGCACCGCATACGCGCCGGCGACCGCGTGCAGATCGCGGAGGCGGGCCCGGCCGCTGGTACCGCCGCGGGGCCAGAACCGACCGACCGCGCGGCGCCGTGGCCACCACAGGTACGCGCCCGACAGGAACAGCAGCACCGCGATCGAGGTCGCCCACTCGATGATCAGCCGACCACGCTCGCCGAGCATCAACGCCCAGTGCAGGTCGAACACGCCGCGCAGGAAGCGACTGCCGCCACGCCGGGTCCCGCGCACCTCGGCGCGCCGGGGATCGACGTACGCCGTGCGCCCGTCGGCGCAGAAGACCTCGGCGGTGCGGGCGCGGTCGGCGTGCACGGTGATCCAGGTCGGCGCGCACGGCGGCGTGATCGCCGCGGCCGCGGCCACCGCCGCGTCGAGCCGGGCCGGGCCGGCCGTGATCGGCGTGGTGCGCACCTCGCGATCGAGCGCCACCTCGAGCTCGGGCGCGAACGCGTACAGCGCGCCGGTCAGCGCGATCACCACCAGCACCGGGCACGCTGCCAGCCCGGCCAGGAAGTGCCAGCGCCACACGATGCCGTAGAGCCGCGTGGCCATGCCCGGCCTATATCACGGGTCGGCGGCGCACCGACCGTGGCCGCCGTGCCGCGTCACTCGAACTTGATCGTGCGGTAGCCGAACAGGCGGACCCGCTTCGCGTACAGGTCGAGCAGGATCAGGCCGACCGCCGCGAGCAGGATCCACGGCCACAGATCCTCGACGTAGCTGACCGGCGGCTCCTCCTCGCCGACCTTCCAGGCCTGGTCCACCGCCAGCGGGTCGCCGTTGCCACCGGTGACCTGGGCGGCCTGGCGCAGCGGGGTCTCGTCGGGCGTGGTCCGCAGGTACTCGAGCGGGTACGACAGCGCGACCGCGCCCACCGACTCGGCCACGGTCTTGCCGTCGCGCTTGTGCACCGCGCGCAGGAGGAAGCTGCCGTAGCGCTCGATCTTGAAGTCGGCGACGTAGCGGCCGGCTGCGGCCTGGTCCATCGGGATGCTCTGCTTGACCGTGTTGGTGGCCGGGTCGACCACCTCGAGCGTGGTATCGAGCGCGTTGACGAACTGGTCCGAGCTGTCGATCGCGTCGACCACGACCCGGGCCCGGCCGTCCTGCACGGTCGCGACCAGATCGTAGCTGTCGAACACCTTGCGACGCATCGAGGTGCGGATCAGCTGGGCCCAGAACTTCGGGTAGCCGTTCCACGCGATCCACTCGGCCGACCACCGGTTCTTGACGTCGGATGTCCACGCCACGCTGGTGCCGGCGCCATGCCGCCAGCGGGCCAGGATCGGCTCGCCGAGGTCGCTGACCAGGATCACCTCGCCGGTCGGCTTGGGCTTGGTCGTGACGTAGCCGTGCAGCGGCGGCGCCGAGTCGATCGCGGTGCCCTCGATCGCCTCGACCCGCTTGGCGACCCGGACCCGGATCGCGTCCTCGACCAGCTGGGACTTCTGGGCCTCGGTGGTCTCCTTCATGAAGATCCGCGGCAAGGCGCCGATGTCCTCGACCATGTACAGGCGACCGTCGCCGTTGTCGGCGATCAGCGACAGCAGGTTTCGATCGGAGCCCACCACGCCCACCGCGGACACCGTGATGCGGGCCGCGCGCATGTCCTGGACCAGATCGACGATGCCGTCGTACGGCGCCTCGCCGTCGGACAGCAGGATCACGTGCTTGACCTTGGCGTTGATGCCCTGCAGCAGCTCGAACGCCTCGCGCAGGCCGGGATAGATGTTGGTGCCACCCGAGGCCTGCAGCCGCGAGATCTCGGCCGAGATGCGCATCTTGTTGGCCGCGCGCTGCGGCCGCACGAAGACCATCGCCTCGCTGTCGAACACGACCACGCCGATGATGTCGTTGGGTGACAGCACCTCGGTCGTCACCCGGGCCGACTCCTTGGCGGCCTCGATGTTGGGGCCCTGCATCGAGCCGGACTTGTCCATCACCAGCATCAGCGCGATGTCGGGCTGCTCGCGCATCTTCTCGGCGTCGAACCGCACCGGCATGATCTGTTCGATCTTGGTGCCCTGGTAGCCACCCGAGCCGAACGAGTCCTCGCCGCCGGCCATGATGAGGCCGCCGCCGTACGAGCGCACGTAGGTGTCGAGCGCGGTCATCTGACCGGACCCGAGGAAGTGGGCGGGCACGTCGGACACCAGGACCAGGTCGTACTTCTCGAGCTCCTTGGCCGACGACGGCAGGCCGCGCGGGCCGCGGACCTCGACGTCGATGTTCTCGTGCTGCAGCGCGCGCTGCAGGTAGCCGGCGCTGCCCGGCTCGCGCAGCACGCCGCCCTCGACGTAGAGCACGCTGGGCTTGCCCTTGACCGGCGCGGTCATGACCGCCTCGTTGTTGGCCTTCTCGGTGTCGTGCTGGTAGCGGCCGAGCCGCAGCCGGTAGGTGGTCGCGCCGGCCCGCTTTGCCTCGCTCTTGAAGGTGATCCGGTTCACGCCCTCGCGCAGCTCGACCGACTTCACCGGCTCGAGCGCGTTGGGGAACTCGTCCTGGCGCAGGCTGACCGAGACGGTCTCGGCGTGGGTCGACCAGATCTCGGCGGTGACCTCGAACGGCTGCCCGACCTTGAGGTCGTCGGGCAAGCTCAGGCCGGCGACCCGGATCTCCTGGACCTTGTCCTCGGCGAACGTCTTCCACCCGACCTTCACGCCCATGTCGCGGGCCCGATACGCCTCCGACACCAGGTCGCCCGCGGTCTGGTTGCCGTCGGTGACCAGCACCATGCGGGGCAGGTGCCCCGACGGATACAGGCCATACCCGAGCTGCATCGCGGCCTGGACGTCGGTGCCGGCCGAGCCGCGGGCTGGGCCCTTGGTGTGGCGCTCGACGACCCAGCCGCTGCCGTCCTTGCGCGCGACCTGCGGCTTCTCGGCGAAGGTCACCACCGACAGCCAGGTCTTGGCGCCGCCGGCCTTCGCCAGGTCGGCGAGGTAGGCGCGGGCGGCGGCGAGCTGCGGCTCGGACACCGAGTCCGACACGTCGACCAGCACGACGGTGGCGACCTTGGTGTCGTGGGTGACCCACGACGGCCGCGCCAGCGCGACCGCGAGCGCGATCACGACCGCCGAGCGCAGCCCGGCTTGCACGATCTGTTGCGTGATCGACAGGTCGGTCAACGACCAGAACCGGACCAGGAAGAAGAACGGGATGATCGCGATCAGCCGCAGCTTGGCCGGATCGAGCAGGTCGATCGGCCGGCTGCCGGGCCCGGCCAGCGCGACCGCGGTGCGATCGCCGACCCAGGCATCGATGCCGTAGAACAGGAGCCCGCCGGCCACCAGCGCCACGCCGACCCGCATCAGCACACCGAAGTCGAGGAGGTCGCGGGCGCGCATCAGACCGTGATCCGTCGGTGATAGGTGACCCACTCGAGCGCGAGCAGGGCGAGGACCGCATACACGAGGTAGACCCACAGGTCGCGGCGCGCGGTCACCGCGAAGGTCGGCGGCGCCTCGAGCTGCTTGCCGGCCAGCGTGAGGTCGGCCGCGGGCGCGATCCGCGACTCGGTCGGCGAGCCCAGGTTGGCCGCGAGGTCGAGCGTCGCGATCGCGGTCTTCTTCTCGACGTCCTCGGGCGCGTACGCGATCAGCTGGTGGACGCCGACCTTCTCGCCGTAGAACGTCGCCATGCCCTCGACCACCGGCGCCGGCGCGACCTTGCCGGTCGGGTCGATGATGCTGACCTCGCGGATGCCGTAGAGGCCATCGAGCGGGATCCGGAACCGCTGCCCGGTGGTGTAGGTCGTGACCAGGTCGGCGTCGTCGCCGGCGAACCAGTCGAGGCTGTTCACCAGCAGCAGCGGGAACGCGACCCGCAAGGTCAGGTCGGTGCCGCCCAGCGAGAAGCCGAACGCCACCGTCTTGCGACCGCTGTCGCGGCGGGCCGCGATGATCGGGTCGCGCACGTACATCGCCAGCCCGACCTCGCCGCGGGCGCGATCGGGGGCGAACACGCTGGCGGTCGAGAAGTTGGTGTCCTTCAGCTGGACCCAGCGCATCACCGGGTGATCGGCGAAGGTGTCGGTGACCACCGGGCGCGGCACCTCGCTGCGAATCGCGATCGGCGTGTGCTCGCCGCTCGGGTGGAAGTAGATGAGGTGCGACGGCGGCGGCGGCACCACCGCCGGGGTGTGGTCGTCGAACACGACCACGTCGTACGGCTTGCTGGTGTCGGCGTTGATCGCGGTCGCCCGCGGGTCGGCGTCGTACTCGGCCGGGGTCGCCTTGTAGACCTCGATGTTGTCGTAGACCAGCATCGCGCCCTCGAGGTAGAGGTTGTCGGCGGTCACCAGCAGCACGTTCTGCCTCTTGCGCGCCGGCAAGAGCGCCCACGCCTGGTCGTCGAGCGGGAACGGGTCGGACCCGCCCGGGCCCTCGCCCGGCCGGAGCGACGCCCGCAGCGTGCTCTCGCCGCCGGGCAGCTGCCGGTAGATCTCGCGGACCCGCTGGCCGGGCGCCAGGTCGATCGGCTTGACCTCGATCGCGGTCTCGCCGTTGTAGAGCGCGAGCTGGCGGCTGGCCGGCTCGGTGCCGAAGTTCTGCACCTCGATGAAGACCTCGTAGCTGGCCTTGTTGGCGATGTAGCGGCGCACGTTGAAGGCCACGATGCCGACGTTCTCGGCGCGCGCGCCGACGCCCAGGTAGCGAACGTCGATGCCCGACAGATCGACCGCCGCCAGCTGCTTCTGCGCGAAGCTCTTGCGGCGCGCCGCGATCTCGTCGACCTCGGCGGCCGACGCCGGCGTGCCGGTGGCCGGCGTCGGCGGGGCCGGGGCCTCGGTCGCGTCGAGCGGGGTCCACGACACCTGGGTCAGCTGCTGCTCGGAGTACGCGCCATCGGAGACCAGCACGATCATCGGGTTCTGCCGGCCGCGCAGGGCGTCGGCGGCCGCCGACAGCGCCCGTGGCAGGTCGGCCGGCGCGTCGACCGCGGCGATGCCGTCGATCACCTTGCGCAGGAGCGGCTTGTCGCCGTCGAACCGGGTCAGCGGCGTGGCCTGGCCATCGACCCGCATGATCATCGCGAGATCACCGCCGCCGAGCGAGTCGATCAGCGCCTTGGCGCGCTCGCCGGCGCGCGCGAGCCGGGTCAGCTTGGGCCGGTCCGGGTCGCCGTCCTGGGCCTTCATCGAGGCCGAGGCGTCGACCAGGATCACGATCGAGCGGGCGCGCTGGTCGCGCGCGCCCAAGGTCGGCGCCAGGGTCGCGACCAGCACCAGGCCGAGGATGGTCAGCAGCAGCAGCAGCGACAGCAGTCGCTTGAGCTGTCGCCACAGCGAGTTGGCGTCGCGCTGGTCGAGGACCTTCTTCCACAAGGTCGAGAACGGGACCTCGAACCGCCGCCGCCGCATCTTGATGATGTAGGCGAGGACGGTGAGCAGCGCCGCGACCACCGCGGTGCCGGCGATGGTGGCGGGCGTGATCGGCAGGCCGAGGTTCACCGCAAGAACCCCCCGGACCGGAAGATCCGCAGGATCAGCTCGTCGAAGCTGACCCCGGTGTGGGTCCGGAAGAACGGCACCGCGCGCGCGGTGCAGAACGCCTCGATCTCCTTGCAGTAGCGCTCGTGCTCGCGGCCATAAGCCTCGAGCAGCGCCTTCGACACCGTGACCTCGCGCAGCTCGCCGGTCTCGCAGTCGACCAGCGCCAGGTCGCCGTGCAGGTTGGGCTGGGCCTCCTTGAGGTCGTAGACCTGCAGCACGAACGGCTCGAACTTGTTGTAGCGGAGGGTGTTGATGCCCTCCTCGAACCCGGCCGGATCGTAGAAGTCGCTGATCACGACGGCCAGGCCGCGCCGGCTGTGCTGGGCGACGAACGCCTTCATGGTCGCGGCCAGGTCGGTCTTGCCACCGATCTCGACCGTGCGCAGGAAGTCGAACACCCGGAAGATGCGGTTCTTGCCGCGCGCCGGCGGCAGCCGACCCAGCGGGCGGTCGGCGAACGGCAGGATCGCGACCCGATCGAGGTTGGCCAGGCCGACGTAGGTCAGCGCGGCGCCGACCTTCATCGCGTAGTGCATCTTGGGCGGGTTGCCGATCGCCATCGAGTCGGAGCAGTCGACCAGGATGTAGATGTGGAGGTCCTCCTCCTCCTCGAACAGCCGCAGCAGGAGCTTGTCGAGCCGGCCGTACAGGTTCCAGTCGATGTAGCGGAAGTCGTCGCCGCGCGCGTAGGTGCGGTGATCGGCGAACTCGATGCCGCCGCCGACCTTGCGCGTGCGCCGCTCGGCCCGCAGATTCCCGGCGAACACCTTGCGCGAGACCATGTGCAGGTGCTCGAGCGTGCGCAGGAACCGGTCGTCGAACAGCCCGGCGCGGTCGGCCGCGCGGGCGGCGCCGGTGGTGGCGGCCACCGGCTTCTTCTTCGCCAGCAAGGACACGGGGGGTTACACGGTCTCGCGGGTGGTCTTCAGGATCTCGGCGATGATCGCGTCGGCGCGCACGCCCTCGGCCTCGCCCTCGAAGTTGAGGATCAGGCGGTGGCGTAGGGCCGGCGCCGCCACGTTGCGGATGTCGTCGATCGCGACCGCGTAGCGGCCCTCGAGCAGCGCGCGGATCTTGGCGGCGAGGATGATCGCCTGCAGGCCGCGCGGCGACGCGCCGTAGCGCAGGTACTTCTTGCTGGTCGGCGTGGCCTCGGCGGTCTCCGGGTGGGTCGCCTGCAGCACCCGCACCGCGTAGTCCTGGATCGCGCGCGCCATCGGGACCTTGCGGACCAGGTCGCGCAGCTCGAGCACGCGCGCCTTCTCCATCACCGGCTGCAGTCGCGGCACCTCGTCGGTGGTGGTGCGGTCGATGATCGTGTGCAGATCGTCGCGGCCAGGGAAGTCGACCACCAGCTTGAAGAAGAACCGGTCGAGCTGGGCCTCGGGCAGCGGATAGGTGCCCTCCATCTCGAGCGGGTTCTGGGTCGCCAGCACGAAGAACGGCTTCTCGAGCTGGTGGGTGGTCTTGGCGACCGTGACCGAGCCCTCGCTCATCGCCTCGAGCAGCGCCGACTGGGTCTTGGGCGTCGCGCGGTTGATCTCGTCGGCCAGCACGATGTTGGCGAAGATCGGGCCGCGCTGGAACTCGAAGCGCTTGCCGCCGTGGGCGTCCTCGGTGATGACGTTGGTGCCGACGATGTCGGCCGGCATCAGGTCGGGCGTGAACTGGATGCGCGAGAAGTTGGCGTGCAGACACTCGGCGATCGTGCGCACCAGCATCGTCTTGCCGAGGCCGGGCACGCCCTCGAGCAGCGCGTGGCCGCCGCCGAGCAAGCACATCAGGGTGCCCTCGATGATGGTGGCCTGGCCCACCATCATCTTGCCGATCTCGGCGCGCAGCTTGCGGAGGTCGGCGGTGAAGGCGGCGACGTGCGATTCGACGTCGCGAGCAGTGGCGGTCGATGCGGTCATGTTCTCCCCGGGAAGCGAGTGCGAGTGCGACGACCTCAGTCCATCGCGTGAGGCTTGATCTTCGTGAAGTACTTCTTGACGTAGTACTTGTAGCTGGACGGGACCTTCTCGGAGCGCATGACCGCCTCGACCTCTTTCTTGTAGTCGGCGTAGACCTCGCGGTACTTCGCCGAGGCGAAGCCCTTCTGCGCGGCCGATAGCACCGCCTCGCGCCGCGACGGGCCCTTCTTGCCGTGGACGCCCGACACGTCCTCGTCCTTGGTATCGCCGCTCTTGCCGGTCGGATCGCCGACCAGGTTGGGGTCGTGGCCGTCGCCGTAGTTGCCCGACGGGCCGTCGGGCTTGTCGCCCTGGCCGCCGTTGTCCTGGCCCTGGCCCTTGCCGAGGCCCTTCTGGCCCTGGCCCTGGCCCGGCTTCCAGGCGGTCTTCTGGCCCTTGCCGCCGCCGGCGCGCTTGGCGAAGTCCTGGTTCTTGTTGTTCTTGCCGAACGGGTTCTGCGGGCCGCGCTGACCGCGCTGCTTGGCGCGGCGCATCGCCTCGCGCAGATCTTCCATCTGCGACGACGCCTTCTTCTGGGCGGCTTGCTTGCGCTGGTCTTGCTCGACCTTGCCGGTCTCGTCGGCGACGTCCTTGAGGGTGCGCGAGGCCTGCTTCTGGTTCTCCTGCTGCTGCTCCTGCTTGTCCTGCTGCTCGTCAGGCTTCTTCTGGAGCTGCTTGGCGGCCTTGTCCATGTCCTTGTGCAGCCGCTTGAGGCTCTCGCGCTGCGCCGACTCCTGCTTCTCGGCGTCCTTCTTCTTGAGCTCGGCCAGCTCGCGCTTCTCCTTCTCGAGGCGGCGCTCGGCGTCCTGGCGCTCCTGATCGGTCTTGGCCTGGTCCTTCTCCTGGGCGAGCTTGCGGACCGCGTCTTCCTGCTTCTGGAGCTCCTGGCTTTTCTGCTGATCGCGCTGTTCCTGCTTCTTCTCGAACTGCTCCGCGACCTGCTCGAGCGTCTTGGCGAGCTCCTGCTGCTGCTTTTCCGACAGCTCGCCCTTCTCCATCTTGTCGGCGAGCTTCTGCAGCTCCTCCTTGGCCTTGGCGAGCTGGTTCTTGGCCAGCGCCTCGCCGAGCTCCTTGGTCAGCTCGTTCTTCTGGAGCTCCTTGCCGGTCTCGGCCAGGTCCTTGTCGACCTCGGCCTGATCAGGCTCGGCGTGCTCGCCCAGCGCCTGCTCGGCCTTCTTCATCTCCTCGAGCAGCTGCTCCTTGGTGAGCTCGCCGTTCTCGGCCATGTCGAGCAGCTTCTCGATCTTGGCGGCATAGTCCTCGAGCTCCTTGACGTCGTCGCGCTGGCCGGCCGCCTTGAGGTCGGCGATCAGCTCGCGCATGTACGCCTCGTCGTCGGGGTCGAGCGCGACCGTGTTCTCCTTGAAGTTGCGCGCGTCGCGCTCGTCAAGGACCTCGAAGTCGAGCCCGCCCCAGCGCGCGCCCTTGCCCCAGACCACGACCTGGGTCTTGCCGATCCGGGCGGCAACCGGCACCGCGAACGTGATGTGGTCGCCGGTCCAGGCCGTGACCGACGCGGCGACCGCGGCGGTGGGATCGGCGCCGTCCCCGACGTAGACCATCGCGCCGTCGAGCCGGCAGGGCAGGGCCGGGTCGGCCTTGGGGCCACACAGGCGCTCGCCGAAGAGGGTGACCTCGACGCCGGCCTTGGCCGCGGTGGGGTCGAGTCCGAGCAGGCGCGGCGCGGTAGAGGCGAGCTGGGGCGACAGGCCGGCGACGACCGCGGCCAGCGCGGCGAAGCCGAGCGCGGGCCACAGGTCGCGAGGCCGGCGGTACGGGGTGGCGGCGGCGACGTTGGCCTTCGGGGCGGCGCGGACGGCGTCGCGCATCGCCGCCCGCATCAGCGCCTCGGTCTCCTCGTGATCGCCGGCGGCGGCGGGGGCGCCCACGTGCAGGGTTCGCTCGAACGCGATCGCGGTCGACAGGCGGTCGGCCAGGCCCGAGGCGCGGTCGACCTGGCGCGCGACCTCCTCGTCGTCGAGCCGGCGCAGCGCACCGATCAGCGCGCCGGCGACCACCACGCCGCCCGCGGCGGCGATCAGCCCGACCCCGGTCGCCGACTCGATCGCGCCGTAGCGGACGGCGAACACCGCGCCCAGCGCGCTGGCCGAGGCCAGGATGGATGCGGTGGTCGCGCTCTCGGCGGCGCCCTGAAGCCGGAGCCGCGTGCGGGCTTGCGCGATGATCGCGCGCACACGGTCCAGCGAGACTGCGGGGGTGGGGGCGGCGTCCATGGCTAGCTACATCCCAACCGGGCGGCCGCCCGTGCAATTCCGGCGTGAACGTGCACCGATGACGCCCAGCATAGCACCTTCATTCCACGCACCAGACCGAGCACAGGTCTAGCGCCCCCAGGCACGGCGAATGCCGCAGTTGCGCCGTTGCCGCGCCGGTGCTGCGCCACGCGCGCGCGCGCGCGGCGTCGGCGGTGCGCGTCGGTGGCGTGCTGACGCGCGCACGTCGGCGCTGGCGCGAGTGGCCCATGGTCATCAGGACCACGGACACCGCGACCCGGCGCCGGTTTCGCCACGGGATGCCCGGGGCCCACCTACATGTGCGCTACAGCTGGAAGGCCGCGAGCGAGAACTTGTTGCTGGTCGTATCGAGGATCACGTACGTGTCGCGCCCGGTCTGGGTCGGGATGATGCCCTTGAGGCTGCCGGTGCGACCCGACTCGGTCACGACGAAGATGCGCCGGCCCTCGGGCGCCAGCGTCCGGTCGTTGAGGTAGCGCAGCATCGCGACGTTGTCGGTCTCCTTGAGCGCGGTCTTGAGCTCGGGCAGCGGGCCCCAGATCTCGTCGCCGCTCCAGAAGTTCTCGCCGCGCCAGTACAGCTGCCACGCGATCAGGCGGTCGGCGTCGACCACGCGGGTCGGCCGGCGGCCGTAACGGCCGGCCTGGTACTTCTTCGCCTGCTCGCGGACCTTGGCGACCTCGGCCGGCGGCAGGTCGATGCGGATGGTCGAGTCGCCGACCACATGGCCGGTGCCCTCGAGCGTGAAGCGCAGCTCGTTCGCCAGGCCCTGTACCTCGATCGACACCGACATCGGCTGGCCGTCCTGGAACGCGTCGGGGATGAACGTCTCGACGTCCCATTGGTCGCGGCGATCATGCCAGTCGTCGTGGAAGCTCCGCGGCGAGTAGTAGACGAGCTTCTGTCCGTAGACGGTTCGCTCCTGGTAGTAGCGGCGGACCGCGTCGCGCATGCCCCAGTGGGTGCCGGCGATCGGCATGTACACGTGCATCGCCCACAGCGCGGAGCCGAGCGCGGCCGCGGCGATCGCGATCACCGCGAGCCGGCGCAGGCGGGTCCCGATCAAGAAGACCGCCCCGGCGCCGGCCAGGCCCATGACCAGGAAGGCATCGGAGGTGTCGATCGACCACGGCGCCATCGACGGCCACGGCCGGTCGTAGCGGTAGATGAACATCTCGATCCACTGCTTCTCCTCGTGCATCATGTCGCGCGCGAGCAGCAGCACCACGCCGGCGCCGAACGCGCCCAGCACCAGCGAGGGCTTGACCCGGCCGGCCAGCAGATCGTCGAGGTAGAGCCCGATCAGGATCGAGAGCGCGGGGATCGCCGGGAAGATGTAGTGGTGGAACTTGGTCTGCGACAGCGAGAACAGCGCGGTCGCCGCGATCGCCCAGATCCCGATCATGAAGCGGACCCGCTGCGCGCGCGGGTTCGCCGCCGGCACCAGCGCGGCCGCGGCGAGCGCCATCGGGACCAGGCCGGCCCACAGGAACATCCCGTAGCCGAGCTGGCCGAGGCAGTAGTCGAACGTGCCGCGATCGCCGTGGACGCCGACCGCCGCGCGATTGAGGTTGTGCGTGAAGACCCAATCCTGGATGAAGCGCGGCCCGTCGCGCAGCCACATCGCGATGTGCCAGGGCAGCACCGTCAGCAGCAGCACCACCAGGCCCCGCTTGACCTCGAACAGGCCGTGATAGAGCGCCCGCCACTTCCACTGGAACAGCACGTAGATGGCGCAGCAGACCCCGGCCAGACCGAAGCCGGGCAGGCCCTTGCCGAGCACGCTGATCCCGACGAACGCCCAGAACCACAGCATGTAGATCTGGCTGGTGCGACGGATGGGCGCGAGGTCGGTCAGCTTGCGGGCGATCCCGAACGCCGTGGGCCACAGCGGCGCGGTCGAGAAGATCGCGACCCATGGCAGCAGCAGGACCGCCACCGGCCACACGAACCAGCTGAGCGCGCCGAGCTCGAGCGCGCGCCGCCAGGTGTTGTCGCGGGCCGCCAGCACGACGAAGGGGTAGTAGAGCCCGGCCTTCGCGTTCGAGAGGGCGCGCGGCCACAGCACGTACAGCAGGCCGAGCGACATCAGGCCGACGAACCAGAAGCCGGGCTGGGGCAGACGCGCGACCCGGGTCACCGGGAACCGCGAGATCTGGAAGTACGAGAAGTAGTAGAGCGCCTGGATCAGGATGAAGCCGCCGACCAGCGCGGTGAACACGGTGCGCCCGGTCACCGGGAACCAGGCCCGGCGCAGGCGTCCGCCCTGCACGAGCGGATACGGCAGGCGGAACAGCGGCGTGATCGGATCGTCGCCGTCCTCGACGGCGAGGAGAAACACCGAGATCGCGCCCAGCATGAGCGCGACCAGGGTCATGTCGGTGATGCCCTGACGCGCGATGAAGAAGAAGAACGGCGCGGTCCCCACGGTGAGAAAGGCCAGCCACGCGGCGCGCCGGTTGACCAGGCGCGCCAGCATCCACCAGAGGAGCGTCAGGCCCATGACCGCGAGCAGCACGAACGGCAGCCGGATCGCGAGCACCACCAGCCGCGAGTCGGTCATCTCGCCCGAGTAACCACCGTCGGCGCCGATGCCCATCGCGCGCATGGACGTGGCCATGAGCCAGAACGTCAGCACCGGCTTGGAGCGGAAGCCCTCGTTCTGCCAGTCGAGATGGACGTAGTCGTGGTCTTGCAGCATGCGCCGCGCGACCTCGCCGTAGTGGCTCTCCCACGGGTCGACCAGGCTGTAGCGCCAGATGCCGGGCACCAGCAGCGCGCACGCGAGGACGAAGACGATCGCCAGCTCGAACCGCAGCGGCAGCCGGCGGCGGACCGGTGCAAGGGTCGGGGGAATGGCGGCCTCGAACATCGGCGTGCGACCGTAGACCAGTGGGCGCCCTGGGTAAAGCCACCCAGTCCCCGGGGTGCAGCCGGCTCCGAAGGCCCCAGAGATCGGGTCCGGGACGCGCATCACACCGGCCTCGGGGGCGGACGATGATAACGTGCCTCGGTGACGTTCCCGCGCCTCTCGGTCGCCGCCGAGGCGATGCCGCTGTCGATCTTCGCGCGTCTCTACGAGAAGCTGGCGAGCTTCGACGGCGACGTCATACCGCTGCAGATCGGCGACACCTATCTGCTGCCGCCCGCGGCCGGTCGGCTCGGCGCCCAGCCACCCGGCACCGATCGCGAGCTCTACGCGTACGGGCCGGCCCCGGGGTGGCCCCCGCTGCTCGAGGCGATCACGGCCAAGGTGCGGACCCGCAACGGCATCCCGCTCGAGCCGGGCGGCGTGCAGATCACCGCCGGCGCGACCCACGCACTGGCCTGCGCGGTCGGCGCGCTGCTGGATCCCGGCGACGAGATGATCCTGCTCACGCCCCACTGGCCGCTGGTGCGCGGCATCGCGCAGTCGCGCTCGGTGGTGTCGATCGAGGTGCCGTTCTCGCAGATGCTGCTGACCGACCCGACGCTCGATCCGTACGCCCTGCTGGCGCGGGCGGTCAGCGCCAAGACCCGCGTCATCTATCTGTGCTCGCCCAACAACCCCGACGGCCTGGTGCTCGACCGCGCCACGCTCGAGGCGATCGCGAAGGTGGCGGAGCAGGCCGGCCTGTGGGTGCTGTCCGACGAGGTCTACGAGGACTACACCTACGATCGCCCGCACCTGTCGATCGCCAGCCTGCCCGGGATGGCGGCGCGCACGGTGACGGTGTTCTCGTTCTCGAAGAGCTACGGGCAAGCCGGGCTGCGGGTCGGCTACGTCGTCGGGCCGCGCCCGGTGATCGAGGCGGTCCGCAAGATGTCGAACCACTCGATCTACAACGTCCCGCACGTGCTGCAGCGCGCGGCGCTGGCGTCGCTCACCGACGGCGGCGGCTTCCTCGCCGACGCCAAGGCGCGCTACCGGCAGGCGCGCGACCGCGCGCACGCCAGCCTGTGCGTGCCGACCCGGCTGCCGCAGGGCTCGACCTACCTGTTCCTCGATCTGGCCGGGTACGGCTGCAGCACCGAGGGCTGCCTGCCGGTGCTCGAGCGGATCGCGGCGGCCGGCGTGCTGCTGGCGCCGGGCGCGCCGTTCGGTGCGGCGTACGCCGACTGGGCGCGGCTGTGCTTCACCGCCGTGCCCGAGGATCGGCTGCTCGAGGGCATCGCGCGGATCAACCGCGTGCTCGCGGGCTGACCCGTGCGGGCGGTGCTCGAGGCGATCTACCGCGCCGCGGTCGCCGCCTGTGACCCGCGTGCGGTCGTGCGGGACGCGTGCATCGAGGCCGGGCTGGTGGGGCGGCGGGTCGTGCTGGTCGCGATCGGCAAGGCGGCGCCCGCGATGGCCGCGGGGGCCTGCGACGCGCTCGGCGCCGCGATCGTCGGCGGGATCGTGGTCGCGCCCGACGGCGTGGCGGTCGACGACGCGGCGCTCGGTCAGCTGGCCGTGCGCCGGGCCGCGCACCCGGTGCCCGATGCCCGCAGCGAGTCGGCCGGCCGTGCGGTGCTGGCGTGCGCCACGGCGGTCACGGGAGGCGACGTGCTGCTGGTGCTGGTCTCGGGTGGTGCGTCGGCGCTGTGCGCGGTGCCGGCGCCCGGGCTGTCGCTGGCCGAGAAGGTCGCGCGCACGACCGCGGCGGCGCGGGCCGGCGCGCCGATCGCGGAGCTCAACCGCCTGCGCACGTCGCTGTCGGCGGTGAAGGGCGGGCGGCTGGCCGCGGCCTGCCGCGCTCGGGTGGTGACGCTGGTCGCGAGCGACGTGCCCGGCGACGATCCGGAGATCGTCGGCTCGGGGCCGACCGTGCCGGGCAAGCCGGGCGATGTCGTACGCGTGGTGGCCGGGCTCGGCCGGCTGCGCGCCGAGGCGGTGGTGGCCGCACGGGCCCACGGGCTGGTGCCGGTCGTGCGCGCGCACGATCTGGTCGGCGACGTTGCCGAGGTCCAGGCATTGATCGCCGGCGAGGCGGCGAAGGCCGACGGTGCGGTGTGGATCGCGGGCGGCGAGTGGACGGTCGGTCTGGGCGAGGCGGTGGGGGCTGGCGGTCGCGCCACCGAGCTGGCGCTGCGGCTGGCGCGCCGGTGGGCGGGCGATGACCGGGTGGTGCTGGTCGCCGGCTCCGACGGCGTCGATGGCACCGGCCCGGCCGCTGGCGCGATCATCGACGGGACGACCTGGCACGCGATTGCCACCGCGGGTGTCGATCCGGCACACGCGCTGGCTCGGCACGACAGCGGGGCCGTGCTGGCCGCGGTCGGCGCCACCGTCGTGACCGGGCCCACCGGGGTCAACCACGCGGACCTGGTGCTGGTCGCGGCACGGCCGGTGCAATCCGAGACCAGATGATCGTTCTCAGCGGCACCAGCCCCCGCGGCTGGGTCGACGGAGCCGGCGGCGAGCTGATCGCCACGCAGTTCGTTCACGTCTGGTGGCTCCCGCTGGTGCCGCTCCGGTCGGTGTGGGTGACCGGCGGCGATCGCCGGCGTCCGATCGGGCATGCCCACCGGCTGTCGGGCCGCAGCGTCGCGGCCGGCTACCTGCGGGTGTGGGGGCCAATCGTCACCATCATCGGCGCCGCAACGGCGTGCCTGGTCGGCATGGCTGTGGCGCTGGTGGCGGCCAGTTTGACCGGCTGGAGCTGGTGGGCGCGTCATGATCGCAGCGGGAGGCGGGTGGCGCTCCAGCGGCCGGTGCTCGGCAGCGCGTGCGATCCGCTGGCGCTGCCGCGCAGGCTGGCGAGCTGCCTGTTGCCCCGCGCCGAGGCGGGTTTCGCCGTGGTCGGCGCCGGTCGCACGCCGCTGGATGTCGCGCTCGGCGGTGCCGGCTCGCCGGCGCAGATGGCCCATGCGTTCGTCGTGCTGCGGCTGGCCGCGGCGAGCGCGTGGGGGCCGAACGCGACGGCGGCGCGGATCGCATCGGAGCGGCTGCTCGACCGCGGGCGTGACGATGCGAGCGCGATCGACGGCCCGTACCGGGCGGCCGCGTCGATGGCGCCGGCCCCGACCGCGCCGATGGCGCCGCTGCTCACCAGCGAGCCGGTGGCCTCGGTGACCCTCCACGGGTGGAGGGCGACCGCGCTGGCGACCCTGGTCGCGCTGTTCATACCCTGCGGATTCTCGGACCTGCTGTTCACATGTCCATGCGACGAGAGCCACGCGAGCGTCGCGCTCAGCATGTCCCGGAAGCTCGCGAACGAGGCTTATCCGCAGTGGTCGCTGCGTCCCGGGAATGCCGATCGGTGTCCCACGCTCGACGAGCTGGGCGAGTACGCGAACAACAACACCAAAGACATGTGGGGCCGGCCGTACCAGGTGACATGTATCGACCTTCCACTCGCGGTCGGCATCGGAGTCTGGTCGACCGGCGAGAACCGGCGAGACGAGCGCGGCCAAGGCGACGACCTGGCATCGTGGAGGTGAACCCGCCCGATCGTAACCGCCCCCCGTTCGCTCGGAGCGCTCGAGCTAGCCGCGGTGCGGCCCCCGGGCGGGCCTGGTCAGGTCCGGCGGGCCCAGGTGACCCGCGGCTGCTTGCCGAGGTCGCGCACGGTGGCCGCCGACGTGAACGCGCCGGTGGCGTCGAGTAGCGCGCGGACGGCCGCGTCCTGATCGAAGCCGTGCTCGAGCGCCACCAGGCCGCCGGGGGCGAGGCGGGCGGGCAGGGCGGCGATGATCCGACCGAGCAGGACCAGGCCATCGGCGCCGCCATCGAGCGCCAGCTTCGGCTCGCGCTGGACCTCGCGATCCAGCGTGGCGATGACCGCGGTCGGGATGTACGGCGGGTTGGACACGATGAGGTCGAACACCCGGTCGACGACCGGCTCGAACAGGTCGCCGGTGCGGACGTCGACCCGCTCGGCCACGCCGTTGCGCGCGGCGTTCTTCACCGCGACGGCGGCGGCCGGCGCCGACAGATCGGTCGCGATCACCTGGGCGGCCGGCAACTCGCGGGCGAGAGTGACCGCGAGGATGCCCGACCCGGTGCACAGGTCGAGCACCCGGCGCTCGGCGGCGCGGTCGCCGACCTGGTCGAGGACCAGCGTGATGACGGTCTCGGTGTCCTGGCGCGGGATCAGCACGTTCGCGTCGACGTCGAACGTGAGCGACCAGAACTCTTGATCGCCGACCAGATAGGCCAGCGGCTCGCCGCCGAGCCGCCGCTTGATCAGCTCGCGCGCGCGCGTGAGCTCGGCCTCGGCCAGCGGCCGGTCGAAGCCGGTGTACAGCTGCATGCGCGTGCAGTCGAGCGCGTGGGCGAGGAGCACCTGCGCCTCGAGCCGCGCCGCGTCCATGCCGGCGTCGGTGAAGCGCTTGATCGTCCACTCGAGGACGGCCGCGGTGGTCCAGGTGACGGTCACGTGCCCCGTGCGTAGCACGGGCGCGCGCCCCCGTGTGCCGCGCCCCGATGCCCGCACCGCCGATCCATGCCCCGCCGATCTCCGTCGCTCTCCGTCCCCCTCGCGCTCGCTCTCCTGGGCCTTCTCCTGCTCCAGCTCCTTCTCCGTCTCCCCCCGTCCATCCGGTCAGTCCTCCTGCGCCACCCCGCCGAGCCAGATCGTCCTCGGCGCCGTCACCGCCAGCTTCCCGTCCGCGTCGAACGCCGCCGCCGCGATCCCCCGCAGCCCGACCCCGGCGTGCACGCGGAAGTGGAACTCGTCGCCGTCCCGGTCGCACGAGATCGGCCCATCCTCCGGCGGGGACGCGCACGAAACGACGTACCTCGCGTCCGCGCTGGCCCAGGCGAGCACGACGTCGGTGAGCCCGGCGGCCGAGCGCGCATGCACGGTGATCGTGAGCCAGCGGTTGCCTGCCAGGCGGTCGCTCTCGAGCGTGAAGGCGACCTCGGGACCCGCACCGGCGCGCCCAGCCTCAGCCGCCGCATCGGCATCGGCATCGGCATCGGCATCGGCATCGGCATCGGCATCGGCATCGGCATCGGCATCGGCATCGGCATCGGCATCGGCATCGGCA
>JBKJLC010000115.1:0-6617 GCA_046597055.1 Kofleriaceae bacterium
ACGCGGCCGGCGTCGCGGCGCTGGTCGTCGGCGAAGGTGTCACCAATCCCGCCGCCGTCGAGAAGGTCCTGCAGGACACCGCGCGCAAGCCGGCGAACCAGAAGTACGATCGCAACAAGTACGGCGCGGGCATCATCGATGCGCCGGCCGCGATCAAAGCAGCCAAGAAGCAAGCCGGTGGTGGTGGTGGCGAGCTCGCCGTCGGCCTCCTCATGGCCGGTGCCGTCGCGGCCGGCGTACGTCGTCGTCTCGCGTTGATCTCGTCTCCGGCTCTGGGCGCCACCTATCTCGTCGGTGTCGTAATCGGCGCGTGCGGTCTGTTCTTCTTGCCGCAGCTCCCGATCCTCTCGCAGGGCCTTCCGTCGTGGGACATGTCGCTGCTGGGCCCGACGGGCCACGGCAACGTGCTGTTCTTCAGCGCGCTGATTCCCTTCGCGCTGCTCGCCGTTGGCTACGGCGTGCCCAAGCTGCGTGCACCTCTCGCGGGTCTCTCGATTGGCGTGGGTGCCCACCTCGCACTCGCTGCCGTCACGCCCGTGATGGCGCTCTCGTTCGGCTTCTCGACGATCTGGCTCGTGGCGAACGCCCTGGTCTGCATCGCCCTCGCGAAGCTCGCCCTCAGCCGATAGAGACCAGCAGGTCGTTGAGCTATGGTGCCTCCATGACCGCGCACCGCATCTCGATCGCGCGCGAGCAGCACAAGGTCTCGTGCGCGCACATGACCGTCTTTCCCGACGGCACCAAGGAGCGGCTGCACGGCCACAACTACCAGGTGTCGGCGGTGCTCGAGCTGTCCGACGTCAGCTTCGCCAGCATGATCCCGTTCGCCCCGATCAAGGAGGCGCTCGCCGCGATCTGCCTGGGCTTTCGCGAGCGGGTGCTGCTGGCCGAGCGCAACCCGTTCTACGAGAAGGTGCGCGACGACGGCGCCGAGCTCGAGATCCGGCTGTGCGGGCAGCGCTACGTGATGCCACGCGAGGACGCCCTGCTCCTGCCGATCGACAATATCGCGGTCGAGCCGCTGGCGGCGCACTTCGCCGATCTGCTGCTGGCGCGCCTCCGCGGCGCGCTGCCGCCCGGCATCGTCACGGCGATCGAGGTGTCGGTCCACGAGAGCCCCGGCCAGGGCGCGTCGTGCCACGTCTCGCTGGCCTGACGCCCTGGCGGCGGGCCTGAGTCAGCCCGGCGGCGCCCCCGCCGCGGTCACATCACGCGGCGCGGCGACAGGACCGCGTTCGCGATCAGCAGGCCGGCGACGATCGCCATCGCGACCACGAAGGTCGCGAACGTGGTCTCGACGCCGGTGAGGGTGTCGCGGTCGACCAGCGCCGAGATGCCGCGAAAGCCCATGCTGCCAGGGACCATCAAGATCATCGCGGGGACCAGCACCACCTGCTGGGGCCGGTCGAGCCAGCGGGCGTAGAGGTTGGCGAGCACGCCGAGGGCGAACGCGCCGACCATCACGCCCAGCTCGGGCCCGACCAGGCGGGTGCCAAGCCGGGTCCCGATGAAGCCGGTGCCGCACGCCAGCAGGATCCACGGGATCGCGCGCTTCTCGGCCTGGCACACGATCACCATCCCGAGCGAGGCGGCGAGGAACGCGACCCACTCGGCCCAGAACGGCACATCGACGTTTGCCGCCGGCGCGATCGTGAACACGCTCGACGCCAGCCGCTCGCCCACCGCGACGCCGAGCGCGAGCTCGAGCAGCACGATCATCGCCGACATCAGGCGGGCGGTGCCCGACACCACGTTGCGGGTCGCCAGCTCGGTCATCGCGGTGGTGAGCGCCAGGCCGGGCAAGAGCGCGACCAGCGCGGCCACCGTGATGATCGACGGCGTCACCCCATCGACCCCGGCGGCGAACGCGCCGGCCCCGAACGCCGCGACGAACGCGCCGAGCAGCTCGAACGCGCGCGCCGTGTGATCGCGCGAGCTGGTCGCGAGCGCGAGCACACCGAGCACGAGCCCGACCACGGCGGCGCCGGCGACGTCAGCGCCCCCGCCGCCGAAGAAGACCGTCACCGCGGCCGCGGTCAGCGCGTAGGTCAGGGTGACCGGCACCTTGCCCCACGCCGGCGCCGCGTTCTCGATCGCCGCGATCCGGCGCAGGCCGTCGTCGGGATCGATCTCGCGCTCGGCCACCGCGTCGGCCAGGGCGTCGAGCTGGGCGAGCCGCGCGAGGTCGAGCTGGCTGGGCGGCACCCGCATCATCGAGGTGCGCAGCTCGTCGGGCTCGCCGAACGCGACCGTCAGCCAGGTCGGGGTCGACAGCACCTGCGCCTGCAGGTTGAGCTGGCGGCAGACGATCGACAGGGCCTCCTCCAGGCGGTGCGCCGGGGTGCCGTAGCGGTGGAGGGCCCGGCCCAGGGCGAGCACGAACCGGATGCGCTCGCGCTCGAGCGTCAGGCGCTCCTCGGCGGGCAGCTGGGCGGTCGGCCCACGCCGGCGAGGGGGGGTCAGGGTCTGCACGAGCCGCCGCCACGGTACCGCAGGTCCGCGACCGAAAACCAAGAGCGCCCCACGCCGTAGTGGCATGGGGCGCTGTGCCGGATCACTATCACCTAAGCGAAAATAAACGTGACCGCGATCGAGACGCTAAAAAAGGTAAGCGCAGACTAAGCTAGCTAACGAGGACAGGGCGGCACCCCTGTCGAAGTCGGTAGTAAGCAAGGCCTGGGCCACGCCGGGTTCACGCGCCCAATGCGTTGTAACCACGATGTTTACGTGTTACGCGAGCATGTACCCCAGCCGAGCGCCGCAACCTCCTCACGACATCCGTGTCAGGGGCGGCCAATACGGTTGCAACTCTTTGCAGAGCCGTTCGATGCCTCAGAACATATTGGTCGTGAACGCCGAGGGTCCTGAGACCCGGGTGGCGGTGGTGGAAGAGGGCGCCCTCGCCGAGCTCTTCGTCGAGCGCAAACACGACCGCGGGATGGTCGGCAACATCTATCGCGGCAAGGTCACGCGCGTGTTGCCGGGCATGCAGGCCGCCTTCGTCGACCTCGGCCCCAAGGTCGAGCGCGCTGCGTTCCTGTATGTCGGCGACGTACTCGGCGCCGACGATGGCAAGAAGCTGTTCGAGGACGTCGAGACCGAGGATGGCGACGAGGCGCCCGAGGGCGCGGCGTCGCGGGTCGCCCGCACGCGCAAGCATCTCGCGCAGCGCAAGATCGAGGACCTGCTCAAGCCGGGCAACGAGGTGATCGTCCAGGTCGTGAAGGATCCGATGGGCCTCAAGGGCGCCCGGGTCACCGGCTACCTGTCGCTGCCGGGCCGCTACAGCGTGTTCATGCCGGCGGTGAACCAGATCGGCGTGTCGCGCCGCATCGCCTCGGACAAGGAGCGCAAGCGCCTGCGCGATCTGGTGGTCGCGGCCCGGCCCAAGCAGGGCGGCTTCATCTTGCGCACCGCCGCCGAGGGCACCGCCGACCAGGAGATCAAGGACGACGTCGAGTACCTGATCCGCCTGTGGCAGGAGATCTGCCGGCGCGAGGACGCGCAGAAGGGCCCCGGGCTCATCTACGGCGAGCTCGACCTGCAGCTGCGCCTGGTCCGCGACCTGGTCCGCGAGGACACCAGCGAGGTCCAGATCGACGACGAGGAGCAGTACCAGCGGGTCCGGAAGTTCACCGAGACCTTCCTGCCCCGCTACGCCGAGCGGCTCAAGCGCTACAGCGGCAGCCGCCCGATCTTCGACCACTTCAACATCGAGCCGGCGCTGCGGGTCGCGGTCGCGCGTCGGGTGCCGCTGCGCTCGGGCGGCTCGATCGTCGTCGATCAGGGCGAGGCGCTCACCGCGATCGACGTCAACACCGGCAGCTTCACCGGCTCGAACAACGACCTCGAGGAGACGGTCACTCGCAACAACCTCGAGGCCTGCGACGAGGTCGCCCGCCAGCTCCGGCTGCGCAACATCGGCGGCATCATCGTCATCGACTTCATCGACATGGACAAGGAGGGCAATCGCAAGAAGGTCTGGGATGCCTTCCAGAAGGCCCTGTCCCGCGATCGGGCCCGCTGCAACGTCACCAAGATCAGCGAGCTCGGCCTGGTCGAGATGACCCGCAAGCGGACCCGCGAGTCGCTGTCCCAGCTGCTCACCGAGCCGTGCCCGACCTGCGAGGGCTCCGCGGTCGTGAAGTCGGCGACCACGGTCGCGTACGAGATCCTCCGCGAGGTCCGCCGCTCGGGCAGCCTGGTCGACAACGAGCTGCTCCAGATCGAGTGCTCGCCGAAGGTCCACGAGATCCTGAACCTGCGCGAGCGCGACTACCTCGACGGGCTGGAGAAGAAGTTCCAGAAGAAGCTCGAGGTCCTGCCCCAGAAGGGCTGGAAGCCCGACCAGTATCGGGTCGCGGGCAAGATGTCGACCGAGATCGCGGCCGACGAGGCCAAGCAGGCGGTGGCGATGGGCCACCCGGTGCCGCTGTCGGCGCCCGGGACCCGTAGCGTCGGTGCCGGTGCCGGTGCCAGCGCGGGCAAGCGGCGCCGGCGCGGCGGCCGCGGCCGCGCGTAGCAGGTCGAGACGGTGGCGCGCGACCCGATCTGCCCGAGCGAGTTCGCGACCGATCGCGCGTGCCCACCGCGGGCCAAGACGGTCGCTCGCGACCGATCTGCTAGCATCAGCGCGTGAGCCTCACGCGACGGATCCTGGAAGGCGCGCGCAGCGGACTGTCGCAGCTCACCTCGCTGGTGATCGTCGACGACGAGCCGCTGTCGCACGTCGAGGCGACCACGCTCGAGGCCGAGCTGGCCGCGCGGCGCAAGGCGCGCACCCACCCGCCCGGTGAGGCAAAGATCGCGAAGCTGGCCGGCGCAGCGCCGGCGGCGAAGGCCGAGCGCGCCCGGCTGGCGGCCGAGCGCAAGCGCAAGATCCACGGCGATCGGGACGCGCGCGAGGCGGCGCAGAAGCGCACCGCCGACGAGGCGTTCCGGCGCATGAAGGAGCAGGCCGCGCGCGGCGGCCCCGGCCCCGGCCCCGCCGGCCCCGGCGCTGGCAGCAAGAGCTCCGGAAGCAGTCGGGCGCCGCGCCCGGGCTCGACCGAGGCCCAGGTCGCCGACTGGTACCGCACGCTGAACCTCGCGGTTGGCGCCGACATGGCCGAGGTGAAGGCGGCGTATCGCCAGCTCATGCGCAGGTATCACCCCGACCTGCACGCCGCCAATCCGCAGAAGCAGAAGGCGGCCAACGAGCTCTCGATGCGCGTCACCAGCGCGTACAACGGCCTGCAGCACCACCTCGGCCACCACAAGCCCTGACCGCGGCGCGCGCGGGCCGCGTGGTACCAAGGGGCCATGCAGGGAGCCAGCAAGACCGCGCTGATGGTGTGCGCGTACCGGGCCCGCGCGAGCCGCTGGGCGCGGCCGCTGTTCGACGACCCGTGGGCGGCGGCGCTCGCCGGTGACGAAGGCGAGGCGATCGCGCGTGGCTTCGACCAGCACTGGCCGGCGATGGAGCAGTGGCTGGCGCTGCGGGTCGCGTACCTCGACCGGCTGGTCGGGCTCGCGGTCGATCGGCTTGGCGTGCGCCAGGTCGTCGTGCTTGGCGCCGGCTACGACACCCGGGCCGCGCGCCTGCCCCACGCCGGCGTCCGCTGGTTCGAGGTCGATCACCCCGACACCCAGGCCGCCAAGCGCGAGCACCTGGCCCGCCTGCCCGGGTACCCCGCGGGCGCTGCGACCTACGCGCCGTGCGACTTCGAGCGCGAGGATCCGGTCGAGCGCCTGGTCGCCGCCGGACTGTCGACGCGCGACCCCGCGCTGGTCCTGTGGGAGGGCGTGGTGCCGTACCTGACCGAGGCCGCGGTGCGCTCCACCGCGACCCGCCTCGCCGCCGGGCTCGACCCGCGCTCGCTGATCGCGTTCGACATGGTCGGCAAGAAGATCGCCGACGGGGTCGCGCTGTCGGCGATGGATCAGGGCACCCGCAACTACGTCGGCGCCCTCGCCGAGCCGGTGCAGTTCGGCTCCGATCACATCACGCCGCTCCTGGCCGCGTGCGGCTACCGATGGGTGCGCACGGTCTCGTTCGACGACCTGGCGCTCCAGCACCTCGGCGACTACCAGCGCGACCGCTTGTTCCGCTGGCAGCGCATCGTCCTCGCGTCGGCGTCCGCACCCGACGCGGGCTGGCCCTGACGCCTCGTAGCGGCTGCGGACCTGCCTGCGCCGTTGCCGGTCCCCCGCGCGCAGCGGCTGCGGGCCCTCGGGTGCGCGATCACCGAGCCGAGGTCAGGCTCCCAATTCGCGGCGGACGATGGCGGCGCCCTCGGCCAGGGCGCGCAGCTTCTCCTTCGCGCACACCCGCGGCAGCTGCTTGAGGCCGCAGTCGGTGGTGAGCGTGACCCGCTCGGGCTCGATGTGAGCGAGCACCTTGCGGATGCGGGCCGCGACCTGCTCGGGGTGCTCGATCTCGAGCGTCCGCACGTCGATCACGCCGGCGGCGATGCGCTTGTCGGCCGGCAGCGTGCGCAGGAGGTCGGCGTCCTCCATCTCGCGGCAGGCGAAGTCGAGCACGTACTCGTCGACCGGCACCTCGAGGTAGTGCGGCAGGATCGCGCGGTAGCCGCCGGCGGTCATGCCCTCGAGCTGGTTGCCCCACGCGTTGCCCA
>JBKJLC010000020.1:0-39940 GCA_046597055.1 Kofleriaceae bacterium
GCAGTCGAAGCCACGCACGGGCCAGGTCTTCGTCACCCGCTACCACGCCGAGATCATCCGGTCACCGCGCCAGGCGCGTCACGCGCTCGCGTACGTGCTGAACAACTGGCGCCGGCATCGCGAGGACCTCGCGGGCGTTGCGCAGCGACGTGCCCAGGTCGATCCGTACTCGAGCGGGATCCGGTTCGACGGCTGGAGTGGCGTGGCCGCGCCCTTCGCGGCGCCCGCTGGCTACGAGCCGCTGCCGGTCGCGGCCGCGGCCAGCTGGATGCTGACCATGGGCTGGCGACGACACGGACCGATCGGGCTGCGCGAGGTGCCCGGGCCCGTCGACCGGGACTTCCCATGACGCGCGATCGGTTCGCAGGCTGCATGCTGGGGTTGGCGCTGGGCGACGCGCTAGGCGCGCCCCACGAGGGTGGCCTGCTCGAGCGGCTGGTCTGGCGGCTGATCGGCACGACCGCACAGGGCGAGGCGCGCTGGACCGACGACACCCAGATGTCGCTCGACCTCGCCGAGTCGCTGCTGGCGCAGGGGACGCTCGACCTCGACGACCTGGCGCGCCGGTTCGCGGCGAGCTACCGGTGGAGCCGCGGCTACGGCCCGGGCGCGGCCCGCCTGCTGAAGCGGATCGCGCGCGGCGCTGACTGGCGCACCGCCCGCCACGCGATCTACCCGGGCGGGTCGTTCGGGAACGGCGGCGCGATGCGAGCGCCGATCATCGCCCTGGTCCGTCACGAGGGTCCGGGCGCGCTGGCCGACGCCGCGCGCGCGTCGGCCAGCGTCACGCACGCGCATCCGCTCGGCATGGAGGGCGCCGTGTTGATCGCCACCGCCACCGCGCTGGCGCTGCGCGAGGCGACGCCGCCGGCGATCTACCAGGGCGCCGCCGATGCGTGCGTGCTCGAGCCCTTCGTCACCCGGCTCGCGCGCGGCGGCGCGTTGCTACATTCTGGCGCCGCGCCGACCGCGGTCGAGGTACGCCGCGAGCTCGGCAACGGCATCGTGGCGACCGAGTCGTGCGTGACCGCGCTGTACGTCGCGACGCGGTTCTTGGATCGGCCGTTCGCGGACCTGCTCGAGTTCGTGGCGAGCTGTGGCGGCGACGTCGACACCATCGGTGCGATGGCCGGCGCGGTGTGGGGCGCGGCCCGCGGCGCGGCCGACTTGCCGGCGGAGCTGTTGCGCCAGCTCGAGCAGCGGGACCGGCTGCAGACGGTCGCCGCCGCGCTCCACGACCGGGTCGGAGCCGCTGCCGTGACCGCAACGCAGTGAGGCGCCCGCATCCATCCCTGTCCGCGGGCCGCGCCCGCCGATGCCCCCCGATGATCGATCACACCAACCTCGAAGAATACGCAGACGCGCTCAGCTACGACGTCGAGAACACGCTCGACGAGGAGGGCGAGTTCTTCCTGGCGGCCGCCGACCGCCATGCGGCGCTGAGGCGCGCCCGCCCGCCGCGGCCACCGATCGGCTGGCGACACCCCTGCGCCTACGGGTGCGGCAGGGCGCCGTAGACCATGGCCCAGACCTCGGTCTTGCGTGCCGCGCGCAACTCGCCGGACCCAAAGGTGTCGCGGTGTCTCGACCGCGCGGCCAATGTCTCGGCACGCCGGCAGGGGACGGCAGTCGCACACCGAAGCTGGTGTCGTCACGGCCCGTTGATGCGCGGCCCGACGCGCGCCTGCGCGCGTGCGGTTACCAGGTGGGCGGCGCGCCTACTCGAGGCCGGCGTAGACGTGCTGCACGTCGTCGTCGTCGTCGAGCGCGTGGAGGAAGGCCACCACCTCGGCGCGGGCGTCGTCGTCGAGCTTGATCGGGTTCTTGGCCCGCCACGCCATCGTGGCCGAGGTGACGGTCCACTTCTGTGCGGTGAGCGCGCTGCTCACCGCGTCGAGATCGGTGGGCTCGGTCAGGAACCGGCTGCCGCCGTCGTCGCCGGGCTCGACGTCCTGGGCGCCGGCCTCGATCGCCGCGGTCTCGGCATCGGCGGCGCCAGCGTCGGCGGTCGCCTCGACCACGCCGAGGTGGCGGAAGTCCCACGAGACCGAGCCGGTGTTGCCGAGTTGGCCCTTGCGGAACAGCACGCGGACCGCGGTCGCGGTCCGGTTCTTGTTGTCGGTGAGGCACTCGACGATCACCGGCACCCGGTGTGGCGCGAAGCCTTCATAAACCAGGTGCTCGTAGTGCACGTGCTCGTCGAGCAGGCCGGCCCCCTTCTTGATGGCGCGGTCGAGCGTGTCGCGCGGCATCGACGCGCGCTTGGCGACATCGATCACCATGCGCAGCTTCGCGTTCATCGCCGGATCGGCGCCGCCCTTGGCGGCGATCATGATGTCCTTGGCCAGCTTGGAGAAGACCTTGCCCCTGGCGTTCGCCGCCACGACCCGGCCCGAGTGCTTCCACTGTGCGCCCATGCCCCGGTTGGTACCGCGGATCGCCACGACGTGGAACCGGCGTCACGCGGGACGGACGCGAAACGTTTCGTTCCGTCGCGCGCCTTGCCGCACCGGGTGCTTCCTCCTACGCTGCGAGAGTGTCGAGCCGCCAGCGCGCGATCGCGCTCGGAGTGGTGCTCGCCCTCGCGGCGCCCGCGAGCGTGTGGGCCGATGACCCGCCCGTCGCCACGCCGGCCCCCGGGGCCGCGGCGCCGACCGCTGGCCGCCGCGCGCTGGCGGTGGCGGCGGCCATCGTCCCCGGCGTGATCGTGCGCGGTGCCGGCGCCTGGGTCGTGGGCGACCGGCCAACCGCACGGCGGCTCCTGTACGTGGAGCTGCTCGGCCTCGGGCTGGCGGCCGCCGGTGGGCTCCCGATCGGGTTGTCCCGCGGCGCCGAGGCGACGATGCCCGGGCTGGTGTTCGCGATCTCGGGCGGCGCGCTGCTGCTGACGTCATGGGCCGCCGACATCCACGTCGCCGCCGGCGGCGACCGGCTCGGCGGACGCCCGGCGCGACCCGCGGAGGTGACCGCCGAGCTCGGCTACACCTTCGTCGGTGACGTGCACCTGCCGATCGAGCACCTGGCCACCGGCGGCGCCGAGCTGCGCAGCGGTCTGGCCCGCGCGCGGCTGACCGGCTGGCTCGGTGACGGCGCGTGGCGGGCCCAGCTCGGCGCCGGGGCCCGGCTGTGGCGGCCGCGCGCGCCCGCGGGTGCCACCGACGCCACCGGGATCGAGCTCGAGGCGGCGCTGGCGCGCGAGGGGCGCGACCTCGCCGGCTACGCGATCACGAGCGGCGAGGTCGGGGTCGCCGGCCGGCTCGACCTGATCCGGCTCGCGGCGCCCCTCGCCGGCAGCTTCGCCTCGCTCGCAATGGGGGTCGGCGTCGAGCGGGTGCACTACGACGCGGTCGACGTCGCCGACCTGACCAGCCTCTTCGCCGGGCGGATCGGATGGGGCCTGTACCTCGGCGACGGCGCGGGCGAGGTCGAGCTGTACTACCAGCACCGGCGCGACACCCTGGCCGGCCGGATCACGCTGCCGCTGTCGGGCAACGGCTTCATCGGCTACGTCGGCGGATCGGTGGCCGGCTGGCGCGGGCCGTGGGGTGTGGTCGCGCGGCTCGACGTGGGCTCGGCGTACGTGGCCTCGCTGGCGCTGCGCTGGCGGCTGGCGGCGCTGTGAGCCATCGCGGCCTCGGTCTCGCGCTGGTGTTCGGGCTGGTCGCGTGCACCCGTCCCGCCGAGGACCGGGCCGCGCGCGACCTGACGATCGGCACCGCCGCGATCGACGCGGTGACCGTCGACGTCGCCGGCGGGCTCGGCCACATCCGCGCGCTCGCACCCGGCGCGCTCGCGCTGTGGGCGCAGGCGCCGGTGCTCGAGCTGGTGATCGAGGTCGATCCCGACGCCGCGGGCGACTGGACGATCACCGCCGGCAACGTGCTGGCCGATGCCGAGCTGACCGCGATCGCCGCGGGCACCCCGCTGGCGGTGGTCGCGCTCGGCGGCGCGCGGCCGACCGAGCGTGCGTGGCGGGTGCCCCTGCCGACCGGCGCCACCACGGTGCGCATCGCGCCGCCCGATGCCGGCGCGCTCGCGGCGTGGCGGTTCGCGGTCATGGGCGACATCCAGAACGCGATGCCGACCGTGCACGAGGTGTTCGCGCGCATCAACCTCGAGCCGGGCGTGCGCTTCGTGATCTCGCTTGGCGACATCGTGCACCGCGGCCGCGACGACGAGTGGGACCTGTTCGCTCACCAGCTCACCACCCTCGACGTGCCGTTCTACTCGACGATCGGCAACCACGAGCTGTGGGGCAACCTCGATCGCTGGTATCGCAGCTACGGCCGCGCCAACATCCACTTTCGCTTTCGCGGCGTCGCCGTCACGCTGGTCGACTCGGCCTCGGCGACGCTCGACCCCAGCGTCCACGGCTGGCTCGACGGCTGGCTGGCCGAGTCGGCCGGCGACCTGCACCTGTTCGGCACCCACTATCCGCTCGTCGATCCGATCGGGCTGCGCCAGGGCTCGTTCGCCAGCCACCGCGAGGCCCAGGCCCTGCTCGCGCGCCTGGCCGCCGGCGGCGTCGACCTCACCGTCTACGGCCACATCCACACGTACGAGGGCTTCTCCAACGCCGGCATCCCCGCGCACATCTCGGGCGGCGGCGGCGCCGACCCGATGCGCTTCGACGGCATCGACCGCCACTTTCTCGTCGTCGATGCCGATCCCGCCGCCGCCGCGTTCTCCGCCGTCACCGTCGTCCGCGTCGACTGACCGCCGGGTTGAAGGGCGCCGTCGCCCCTCAGGCCTGATCAGATCTCTCGATGTGATCGAAAGCGCTCACCTTTCCCGGTGGCCCTGAGCCGGCGCCAGAGGCGCCGTGTCGAAGGGGCAGACCGCCAGGTGCAGCACCCTGCACCCCGTACCGGCAACGGCGCGGAGTGTCGCATTTTCGGCCGCACCCCGCGGTGATCGCGGCCGTGCGCTACCATCGCGCATCGCCTCGCGCCCCGTGCTCGCCCATGCCGCGCTCGCCGTCCTCGTCGGGCTCGGGGGCGGCGTCGCCGCGCTCGGGCTCGGCGGTTGCCGCGACGAGGCCCGCGGCACCTTGGCCCGCCTGGAGCGGCGCGGCGTGATCACCTGGGGCGCCGATCTCCAGGGCGGCGAGCCCTACCTCTACGAGGATCCGACCCAGCAAGGCCGCATCGTCGGCTTCGAGGTCGACATCATGGACGCGCTGGCCCGCCGGCTCGGCGTGAAGCAGCGCTTCATGCAGAACGACTGGTCGAACCTGGTGCCGTCGCTCGAGCGCGGCGACTTCGACATCGTGATGAACGGGCTCGAGGCCACCGGCGATCGCGCCGACCGCATCCTGCTGTCGCGCCCGTACTACGTGTACGCCGAGACCCTCGCGATCAAGCAGGGCGCCGGCTACCGGTCGCTCGCGGATCTGAAGGGCAAGCGGGTCGCGACCCTCAACCAGACCTACGCCCACGATCTCCTCCGCGACGCCGGGGTCGAGACCGTGCTCTACGAGGGCAACGAGGAGCCGTACCTCGATCTGGTCAGCGGCCGGGTCGACGCGGTGCTGCTCGACAACATCATCGCCGACCGCTACGGCTGCAACCGGAGCGGCGTCCTGTGCCTGCCGGGCGACGTCGCCCGCGGCAGCTACGTGATCGGCATCCGCAAGGCCGACCGCGAGCTCAAGGCCGCGATCGACACGGCGCTCGCGGCGATGCTCGCCGACGGCGAGCTCGAGCGCATCCTGCGCGCGCACCGGCTCTGGGATCACCGGCAGACCGAGCCGCCGCCAGCGATGCCGGGCGTGAGCGCGACCCGGCCCCGCCAGTTCGACGGCGAGCAGCTGCGCCGGTTCGGGTCGGCGGCGCTGGTCACCCTGGCGCTGTCGTGCGCGGCGTTCCTGCTGGCGGTCCCGCTCGGGCTCCTGCTCGCGGTCGGTCGGGTCTACGGCGGCCCCCTGCTGGGCGCGGCGGCGCGGGTCTACATCGAGCTGTTCCGGGGCACGCCGGTGCTGCTCCAGCTCTACGTCATCTACTACGGCCTCGGCCCGTACTACGCGTTCGGTCCGTTCGAGGCGGCGGTGCTCGGCCTCGGGCTCAACTACGCCGCCTACGAGGCCGAGGTCTACCGCGGCGCGATCCTGGCGGTCCCGCGCGGCCAGACCGAGGCGGCCAAGGCGCTCGGGATGGGTCCGCTGCAGACCCTGCGTCACGTGATCGTGCCGCAGGCGTTCCGGTTCGCGCTGCCGCCGATGACCAACGACTTCGTCGCCCTCCTCAAGGACTCGTCGCTGGTCAGCGTCATCACCGTGATCGAGCTGACCAAGCGCATGACGATCGCCGGCGCCGAGCTGCGCGGCTGGCTGGTGCCCGGGCTTGCGTGCGCGGCGCTGTACCTGGCGATGAGCCTGCCGCTGTCCGAGCTGGCGCGCTGGCTCGAGAAGAGGTTGAACCGTGATCAGCGTCCGCACGCTCTCTAAGCGCCACGGTGCCCGCCGGGTCCTCGAGCGCATCAGCGCCGAGGTCACCCGCGGCGAGACGATCGCGATCGTCGGGCCGTCGGGCGGCGGCAAGAGCACGCTCCTGCGCTGCCTCAACTACCTCGAGGCGTTCGACGAGGGCGAGATCGAGATCGCCGGGCTGCGCCTGCGGCCCGGCATGGGCGCCCGCGATCGGCCCACGCTGCAGGCGCTGCGCACGCGGGTCGGCATGGTGTTCCAGCAGTTCAACCTGTTCCCGCACCTGTCGGTGCTCGCCAACATCACGCTGGCGCCGGTGGTCGTGCGGGGCCGGCCGCCGGCCGAGGTCGCGGCCAAGGCCCACGAGCTGCTCGCCCGGGTCGGGCTCGGCGATCGCGGTGGCTCGTACCCACACGAGCTGTCGGGCGGCCAGCAGCAGCGGGTCGCGATCGCGCGCGCGCTGGCGCAGGAGCCCGAGGTGCTGCTGTTCGACGAGCCGACCAGCGCGCTCGATCCCGAGATGCGCGACGAGGTGATGGGCGTGATCCGCGACCTGGCCCGGGGCGGCATGACGATGCTGGTGGTGACCCACGAGATGCAGTTCGCGACCGATATCGCGTCGCGGGTGTGGGTGATCGACGGCGGCACGATCGCCGAGGACGGCCCGCCGGCCCAGGTCGTGGCCAGCCCGCAGACCGCGGTGGCGCGGGAATACTTCGGGCGCCAGCGGCGCGGGCAGGCACCATGACATCCATGCCCGGTCTGGCGCGAACCCGGCCGCGGCGCGTCGCGCAAACCGCCGACCTCGCTGGCACGCCGGTGGCACGACCGGTGCATTTGTCCGAAACATGACCCGTAGATCCTGGTCGCTGGCAATCTCGCAGCTCGGTCGTGTCGGACTCCTCGGCGGTGCCGCGCTGGCCCTGGTCGCGTCCAGCCAGGAGGGCGACCGCGCCTTCGACGGCGAGTGCCCCGCCGGTGAGACCTGTGCACAGGAGACGCCGTCCGGCCTGCTGTTCGAGGGCGCCCCGCTGGGCTTCTGGCCGGCGCTGACCGCGCACACGATCGCGGCCGGTGGCCAGCAAACCTTCCGCATCACCGACAACGCCACCGAGAGCGCGTTCGCGCTGCCGTTCACCGCCACGGTCACCGGCGCCGGGCACGAGGTGGTCGCGGTCGGGGTGGATCGGGTGACGGTCGGGGCGAGCACGACCGCCACCGGTCACCTCCGCATCGTGGCGCCCGCGGGCGAGCTCTACGACCGGGTGGCGATCGACAGCGCCGAGGTCGGCTCGATGCGGCTCGCGCCGACCCACGGCTTGGCCTATCCGCGGATCAATCCGGCGCGCTGGGCCACTTATGCCGGCGGCACCGCCCAGGTGTCGGTGGTGCTCACCGCCGCCGATGGTCGCTGGCTGGTCGACGAGGACCTCGCGATCCGCGCGGCCGCGACCTTCCAGCGGATCGGCTGGGACTCGATCGCGGTGGCGACGCCGGTGGTCGGCCCGGTCACGCTCGCGGTCGATGCCGGCAACGTGGTCGACCGGCGGCTCAGCTTCGCGGTGGTCGATGGCTTCGACGACGTCGACGTGCTGGCGCCCGTGACCACCGGCGTCGGCGGCGACATCGCGGTCTGCTTCGTGGCCTGGCAGCGCGGCGGCGGCGACAGCGACGATACGCTCGTGGTGGGCGTGCCGTGGCAGCTCCAGATCTCGGGCCCGGCGACCCCGCTCGAGAGCCAGCGCTACGCGTCGTGCGTCGAGCTGCACACCGATGCTGCCGGCACCGTGGTGGTGACCGCCGCCATGGGCGGCCAGACCTGGGGCGCGACCATCCAGGTCGCGAGCTCGAGCGCAAACCAGAAGTCGCGCCTGCGCGACTGGCTGTGGTCGCCGACCGAGGGCGAGCGCGCGGCGCTCGTCGCGGACTGAGCTGATCCGACCGGTCAGGCCGGGCGCGACGCGGCCGGCCGCTGATCGAGGTCGATCTCGGCCTCGAACACCACGCGGGCCGGGCCGCGCATGAACACGGTCGCATAGTCGGGCGCGACCGTGATCGCGAGCGCGCCGCCGGGCAGGCGCACGGTGAGCTCGGTGCCGGGGTCGGCGCGGCCGGTCAGGCAGGCGGCGACCGCGGTCGCGCACGCGCCGGTGCCGCACGCGAGCGTGATGCCGCAGCCGCGCTCCCAGACGACCAGGTCGATCTCGGTGCGCGAGGCGACGTACGCCCACTCGGCGTTGGTCTTGCGCGGGAACTGCTCGTGGCGCTCGAGCGCGGGGCCGAGGGTCTCGGCGAGGCGGCGGGCCGCGTCGGCCGAATCGACGAACACCACCGCGTGGGGGTTGCCCATCGACACCGCGGTGACCCGGCGCTCGCCGGCGGGGTCGCCCGGGATCGCGATCGCCTGATCGACCACGCGCTCGTCGGCCGGGCCGGTCATCGGGAGCTCGCCACGGGTCAGCCGCGGGCGGCCCATGTCGACCGTGACGCTGTCGACCAGGCCGTGATCGACGGTGACCCCGCACGCGAGCGGTCCGGCGCCGGTGTCGATCACGATGCGATCGCGGCCGCCCGGGGTCCGGTCGTACAGATGCTTGACCACGCAGCGCAGCCCGTTGCCGCACATCTCGGCCTCGCTACCGTCGGCGTTGAGCACGCGCATCTCGGCGGTGGCGCCGGCGGTCCTGGCCGGCCGCACCGCCAGCACGCCGTCGCCGCCGACGCCGAACTGGCGATCGCACAGCCAGCGCACCGTGGTCGGATCCTGCACCACCGCGGCGGTGTGCGGATCGAGGTCGCGGAGGTCGACGACGAGGAAGTCGTTGCCGAGCCCGTGGAGCTTGGTGAAGCGGACCCGCGTCACGGGGTCGCCGGCGGGGTCGCCGGGGCAGTCGGGGCCGGGGCAGCCGGCGCGGGGGTCACGGCCGGGGCCGGCGTGGTCGCAGCCGGCGGCGTCACCGGCTTGACCGCGGGCGGCTTCACCGGCCTGGGCGCGGCCGGAGCGGGCGTCGCCGGCTTGGTCGTCGCCGGGGCCGGCGTGGTCGGGGCCGACGGCAGGGTCGGGGCGGTATCGGTGGCCTCGGCCGGCACCTCGGCGCCGCCAGCACCCGACGGGGTCGGGGGCTCGCCCACGCCGTCGTGGCCGACGTCGTTGTCGTTCAACATCTTGTCGATTGCCGCCGGGTCGAGCTGCGACGGATCGATCACCACCGGAGCCACGCCACCGTCGGACGGTGCGCCGGGCGCGCCGCCATCGCCGCTCACCTCGAGCGCCTTGCGCTCGGCGTCGCGCTCGCGCTTCTTCTTCGCGACCTCGCTGTTCGAGATCTTCTCGAGCGAGTCGCCGGCGTCGCGGCTGGCGAGGAACGCCAGCGTGATCGAGGTGAGCATGAAGACCGAGGCGGCGATCGCGGTGAGCCGGCGCAGGAACGGCGAGGCACCGCCGCCACCGAACACCGAGCCGCCGCCGCCACCGCCGAAGGCGCCGCCCATGCCGCCACCCTTGCCCTGCTGCAGGAGCACCGTGAGCATGAGGAACAGGCACACGATGACGTGCAGGATCGTGACCAGCGTGGACATAGGGGCTGCGTTCTAGCCCAGGCGGGCGGGCGTTGCAAGCCGGTCGGTTAGGCAGGTAACCGACCGCCGCCGCAGGGGAATCCGGGCGGTCACCAGCCGGCGAGCGACAGCGCGGCCGCGACGACCGCGCCGCCGATGGCCACGCCGACCAGAAAGGCGATGCCGCGCCGGAAGCGCGGGGCGATCGCCGGAGCGCCCGGCGCGCCGTTCGCGGCGGTCGCGGCCGCGGGAATCGTCGCCGCCACCGCCGGCTTCGGCATGGCCTCGGCCACCACCGCCACGCTTCGCAGGTCGTCCGGCCGCGGGGTTCCCCGCGATTCGCCCAGCCAGGGCGGCTCGGTCGCGGCCGGCCAGCGCCCGGGAGCGCGGGCATCGAACGCCGGCGGCGTCGGCTCCATCGACGCCGCTGGCGAGACCCGCGGGCTGCCGATCGCGCTGGCTCGCTCGGTGCCCACGCGCCACGGCTCCGGGCAGTCGCCGAACAGCGTCCGCATCGCCGGCGCCAGCGCGCCGTCGGTGCGGAGGTCGAGCTCGGTGGCGAGCGCGATCAGCGCGTCGCGCACGTCACCGGCGGTCGCGAACCGGTCGTCGGGATCCTTGGCCAGCATCCGCGCGAGGATCGCGTCGAGGCCGGCCGGCAGGCTGCGCCGGATCGCCGACGGCGACGGCGCCGGGTCGTCGAGGATGGCGCGCATCGTCGCGTAGCTGCTGTCGCGCCGGAACAGCCGGCGTCGCGTCACCAGCTCGTAGCCGACGATGCCGAGCGCGAAGATGTCGCTGCGGCGATCGAGCGTGCGGCGCGCGCACTGCTCGGGCGACAGGTACGCGCTCTTGCCCTTCACCACGCTCGCGTCGATCTCGGTGATGTGGTCGGCGGCGGTCGCGACGCCGAAGTCGACGATCTTCACCGCGCCGTCGAAGCCGATCATCACGTTCGACGGCGTCACGTCGCGATGCACGATGCCGAGCGGCTGCCCGAGGTGATCGCGCTGCTCGTGGGCGGCGTGCAGGCCGGCGGCGGCGCCGATCAGCACGGCGAGCGCGGCCTCGATCGGCAGCTGGCGCTCGACCGCGACCAGGCGCTGGAGCACCTCGCGCAGGTTGCGGCCGTGCACGTACTCCATCGTGTAGAAGTAGCCGTGCCGGGCGCGTCCGACCTCGAGGACCTGGGCGATGTTGGGGTGGCGCAGTCGCGACGACAGCCGGGCCTCGTCGAGGAACAGCGAGATCAGCTGGTCCTGACCGGCGTGCTCACCACGGATCTGCTTGAGCACCACGTGGCGCCCGCCGGTGCGCGCGCGCGCGATGAACAGCTCCGCCATCCCGCCGGTTGCCAGGTGCGTGACGATCTCGTAGCTCCCGCTGTCGGCCAGCGCGGGTGGAACGAGCTCGGTCACCGCTCGATAGTACGTGGTCGGAATGCCCCGTCTCCATCCAGACATCACAATGTGCACGGCAGGTGCCTGAGCACTCAGATGGCGAGCGATGGTTCACCGCCTGCGACGAGGCTTACGATCAGCCGCGGGCGGCCTTGCAGATCGCGACGAAGTCAGCGGCCACCAGCGAGGCGCCGCCGACCAGCGCGCCATCGATGTCGGGCTCGCGCATGAGCTGCTGGGCATTGTCGGGCTTGACCGAGCCACCGTACTGCAAGCGCAGCCCGCCGGCGGCCGCGGCGCCGAGCTCGCGCGCGAGCCAGGCCCGGATGTGCGCGTGGACCTCCTGGGCCTGGGCCGGGGTCGCGGTGCGGCCGGTCCCGATCGCCCACACCGGCTCGTAGGCGACGACCAGGCGATCGAGCATGCCGCCGTCGGTCGACAGCCCGCGCAGCGCGCCGGCGAGCTGGGCCTCGACCACCTCGAAGGTGGCGCCGCCATCGCGCTGGGCCAGCGTCTCGCCAACGCACGCGATCACGCCGAGCCCACCGGCGAGCGCGGCGCGGAGCTTCTTGCCCACGACCTCGTCGGTGTCGCCGAAGAGCTGGCGGCGCTCGCTGTGGCCGACCAGGGTCCAGGTCGCGCCAACGTCCTTGATCATGCCCGGCGAGACCTCGCCGGTGAACGCGCCCTTCTCCTCCCAGAAGCAGTCCTGCGCTGCGACCGCCAGGTTCGAGCCCTCGAGCCGCTTGGCGACCGCGTGCAGCGCGGTGAACGGCGGCGCGATCCCGATGTCGACGTCGCGCAGCGCGCCGAGCTGGTTCTTGAGCTCGGTCGCCAGCGCCAGCGCGTCGCCGACCTGCTTGTGCAGCTTCCAGTTGCCGACCACGAACGGGGTGCGCATGCGGCGGACTCTACCTCAAGGCCCCGGCCGGTTCAGGGCCTGGGATTCTTTCAGGCCGCCCAGCGGATCATGAACCGGTGCTCGCGGTTGACGGCGGCGTAGGTCACCGTCACGTCGCGGGCGGCGGCGAGCTCGCACGCCTTCTCGAGCTCGGCCGACACCAGGTGCATCGCCAGGGCCGGCCCGTCGCCGACCAGCGTGACCTCGGCCTCGCCCGGCGCGCGCTTGAGCACGCGGATCCGCGACCAGCCGTGATAGCGACTCCACAGCGACGGCAGCACGGACAGCATCGACACCACCCCGAGCGTGGCCGGGTCGGCGCCGAAGAAGCGGGCGAAGGTGGCCGACATCGTGCTGCGGCCGATCGCGCGGATCAGCTGGATCGAACGCTCGGTGACCGAGCCGCGCTTGATATGCATCGCGCCGCGCTCGGCCAGCTCGCACAGGAGCCGGAGCGGCAGCCAGCCCATCGGCGACGCACCGGTCGCCAGCGCGTCGGCGAAGTCGGCCGACGCCTCGCACAGCGAGCGGACCGCGGCGTCGCCGGCCAGGTGCGAGATCACGCGTCCCGCGACCCGGAAGTGGGCCGCGCGCACCATGCCGGCGTGCTGGGCATCGGCCGAGGTCGGGCGCAAGGCGCCGGTCAGGATCTCGGTCTGCTTGAGGACCGCCGCCGGCAGCGGCTGATCGCCGGTGGCGTCCTCGGGCGGGCGCTCGGGCGGCAGGGTCAGCGGGGGCGCCGACCGCTCGGGCGCGATCGGGCCGGACTGCGACTTGGGCGCTCGCTCGAGCGCGCGGGCCAGCGCGACCCCGAACGCCGACGCCGACGTGAACCGGCGGTTCTGGCCGGGATCGAGCGCCTTGGCCATGACCTCGTCGACCGCCGGGGTCAGGCCCGGGCGCAGCGTCGAGGCCGGCACCAGCGGATCGTGCAGCTGGCGCGTGATGACCTGCATCAGCTGACCCGAGCCGAACGGCGGCCGACCGGTCAGGGCACAGAACATGGTGGCGGCCAGGCCGTAGACGTCGGTCTCGGGCGACTCGGTCGAGCCCTCGAGGAACGACTCGGGCGCGGCGTAGCCAGGGGTGCCGGCGCCGTCGACCTCGTCGCCGCGACGCTTGGCCACGCCGACGTCGACCAGCACCGCGCGGTCGCGCTCGCGATCGAGCAGCACGTTGGCCGGCTTGACGTCGCGGTGGATGAGGCCGATCGCGTGCATCGCGGTCAGGGCGTCGCCGATCTCGAGGACGATCTGCGCGATCGCTTCGAACGGCAGCCACTGGCCGGCGTTGTGCTGGGCCTCGAGCACCTCGGCCAGCGCCTGGCCCTCGACCAGCTCCATCACGAAGTAGACGTCGCCCTGATGCTCGCCGAGCGAGTAGACCTGGACCAGGTTCGTGTGGTGCAGCGAGGCGAGCATCGCCGCCTCGGCCCGAAACTTGGTGACCAGCGCAGCGTCGCTGGCGAGGTCGCTGCGCAGGACCTTGATCGCCACCTGGCGACCGAGGCCGAGGTCCTCGCCGCGATAGACCACGCCCATCGCGCCGCGCGACAGCTCGTGCAGGATCCGGTAGGTGCCGCCCAGGGTGGTGCCGGCGGTGATGCCGCGCTCGTCGACCGAGGCGTCGCTATCGCCGCGGCCGACCGCGATCGCGACGGTGCCGCCCGGCGCGGTCCGCACCGCAGGCTCCAGCCGCGAGAACGCGGCCTCCCCCGAGCGCTCGCCGGGGCCCAGGGTGGTGACTGCGGCGCGCACCTGCACGTCGATGTCGCCCTCGCTGGTCGGGATCGGGGTCGCCGCGATGTGGGCGACCAGCTTGGCGGCGGCGCCCTGGGCCCGCTCGGCGTCGGTCGCCATGTAGATCACCGAGAACTCGTCGCCGCCGAACCGGCCCACCTTGTCCGAGCCTCGGACATTGGCGCGGAGCCGGGACGCGATCGCGGCCAGCACCTCGTCGCCCGCCTTGTGGCCACGCTCGAGGTTGATCTGGCGCAGCCCGACCACGTCGAACATGGCCAGCGCGAGCGGCTCGCCCCGTCGGGTCGCGGCCGCGGTGGCCCCGGCGACCTCGCTGTCGAACGCGGCGCGCGACATCAGGCCGGTCAGCGGATCGAGGCTGGCCCCGGCGGCGAGCCGCTCGTGCTCGGCGACCAGGCGGCGGTGGCCGGCCCGGAACGTGAGCTCGCGCGGCAGCCGGGCCGCGAGCGCGCGCAGATCGGCGATCTCGCCGGACCCGAACCGGCGCGCGCGATCGGCGATCACCGCGACCAGGCCGCCGACCTCCTGCGGGCCGGTCGCGAGCGGCGCGGCGATGATCGCCAGCGGGTGGCGGCCGGTCGCGGCCACCACGGTGAGGCCGGTGGCGGCGCTGATCCGGGCGGCGGCGCCCAGCGTCGCCTGGTCGGCGTCGGGGTTGACGCGGGTCCCCCAGGGCACCATGCCGTCGCCCTCGCGCCACCACAGGATGCAGTCGTCGGCGGCGAAGCAGCGTGCGATCGCGGCCAGCCCCTCCGGCGTCGGCTCGCCGTTGCCATCGAGCACCGACGCGGCGATCAGGCTGCGCGCGCGCGCCAGGTCGACCTCGGGCGACGCCGGCGGCGGGGTCGCGCACAGCATCGTCATGATCTCGGGCCGGGTCGGCAACAGCAGCACCCCGGCCGCGGCCGCCGCGATCGCGGCCGCCGCGAGCTTGGCCGAGTGGTCGCTGTCGCCGTAGACCCAGCACGGGACGGTCGAGCGCAGCGCGGCGACCGCCTCGGCGGTGGCCGGTGGGATCAGCAGGACCGACGCACCGCGCATGTCGATGGACGGTGCGTCACGCGCGACGATCGACTGGATGCCGGCGCGCGCCGCCACGGCGCACACCTCGTTCGCCGTGCGACCAGCAGGGTCGAGGATCACCAGCCGCTGGCCGGACACAGAACCGGAGCATACCCTGCCCGGCGCCCGCCCGGCGCGGGAGGGGCTGGTGTTACGATGGGACGGTCATGCGCAGCTCTTTCGAGCCGGCGGACAGCGGGGCGGTGGTCGAGTTCTGGGAGTTCTTCGAGCCGCGCAGCTCGGGGATCGCCGAGGACGTCCGCCGCGCGATGGCTCGCTTGCCGGCGTGGCAGCCCGTGCTCGACGCGATCACCGCCGACCAGGTCGCCGCCGAGGAGCGCCGCCACCGGGCGCTGCAGCGGGCCGCGATCGTCGACGGCCAGTGGGCGCCCTACCTCGCCACCTTGCACGAGCTCGGCCAGCGCTGCGCCCACGCCGGCATCGGCTTCCCGGCCTGGCTGCAGCTGATCGCCGCCTTTCGCGATGCGATCCAGCTGCGGCTGGCGGCCGACGGTCACGCGGTCGCCGGCGCGGCCCGCGGCCTGACCCAGCTGCTCGACCTCGTGACCGAGCACGTCGGCGTCGGCTACCTGGGCGTCATCGAGCAGGTCATCGATGGGAGCGAGGAACGCTACCGGTCGATGTTCGAGCACAGCCCGCTGCCGATGTGGATGTTCGACCGCGAGACGCTCGCGTTCGTCGAGGTCAACGACGCCGCGGTCCGTCACTACGGCTACAGCCGCGCCGAGCTGTTGACGATGACCCTGGCCGACATCCGTCCGCCCGAGGACGTCGCGGCCCTGCGCGACGACGTGCGCCACGCGGTCGGTGCGGTCCCGGCCAAGGTCTGGCGCCACCGCAAGAAGGACGGCTCGATCATCATGGTCGAGATCCGCGCGAACGACTTCCGGCTGGCCGGCCGACCGGTCCGCCTGGTGCTGGTCAACGACATCACCGAGCAGGAGCGCGGCCGCGAGGCGCTGGCGCGCAGCCAGGACCAGCTGCGCCAGGCCCAGAAGATGGACGCGATCGGCCGGCTCGCCGGCGGGGTCGCCCACGACTTCAACAACCTGCTCACGATCGTCGGCAGCTACGCGGCGCTGCTCGAGGAGAGCCTGCCGGCCGACGACACCCGGCGCGAGGACGCGATCGAGATCGGGCGCGCCGCGACCCGCGCCACCGAGATCACGCGGCAGCTGCTGACCCTCAGTCGCCACGGCATCGCCACCCCGCGCTCGGTGCAGCTCGACCAGGTCGTCGTCGGGTTCGTGCCGATGCTGCGGCGGGCGCTCGGCAGCCAGATCGCGCTGGTGGTCCACCGGGCCGACGCGCCCCCGGTCCTGGCTGATCCCGGTCAGCTCGAGCAGATCCTGATGAACCTGGCGGTGAACGCCCGCGACGCCATGCCCGACGGCGGCCGGCTGACCATCGAGACCAGAACGACCGACCTGGCCGACGCAGCGGTCGGCACCCTGCCGGCCGGCACGTACGTGGTCCTCGCGGTCACTGACACCGGTTGCGGCATGGATGCCGACACCCAGCGCCGGCTGTTCGAGCCATTCTTCACGACCAAGGAGGTCGGCAAGGGCACCGGCCTCGGCCTCTCGATCGTCCACGGGATCGTCGCGCAGGCCGGTGGCGCCATCTCGGTCTACAGCGAGCCGGATCACGGCACCGCGTTCCGGATCCATCTCCCGGTCGCGACCCGGACCGTGCTGGCGCCGGTGGCCGAGGTGTTCGCGCTGCCGCGCCCGCTGCCACCGATGACGGTGCTGGTGGTCGACGACGACCTGGCGGTGCGCGGGGTCGCCGCCCGCATCCTGCAGGACGCCGGCGCCCGCGTGCTCGAGGCGGCCAGCGCCGACGAGTGCCGGCGCGTGGTGGTGAGCCACGAGGGCGTCATCGATCTGGTGCTGCTCGACGTGATCCTGCCCGACGGCCGCGGGGATCGGCTGGCCGACCAGCTGCGCGAGCTGCGGCCGGCGATGCGGGTGGTGCTGGCGTCGGGCTATCCGGCCGGGGCGCTGAGCCCGAGCGGCGCGGCGCCCCCCGAGCTGCTGACGAAGCCGTACACCCCGACCGACCTGCGCGCCGCGGTCGCGCGCGCGATCGAGGGTGCGCCGGGGCAGGAGCCGACCGGCGGCGCGGTCCCGGTTCCGGCCGCGCGGGTCGGCCCCCGCGTCCTCCTCGCCGAGGACGACCCGATCCTGCGCGGCGTGGTCGCCCGGGTGCTGCGCAGGGCCGACTGCGAAGTGGTCGAGACCGACGGCGGGGTCGGCGCCATCGAGCAACTGGATTCGGCGCGCTTCGACGTGGTGCTGAGCGACGTCCACATGCCGGGCGGCGGCGGGATGGAGGTCCTGCGCGGCGTGCGCCGCATCGACCTCGACGTGCCGGTGATCTTGATGAGCGGCATGCCCAGCGTGGGGATCGCCAGCCAGGCGCTCGAGTACGGCGCGTTCCGCTACCTGACGAAGCCGCTCGACTTCGATGGTCTCGGCAAGCTGGTCCATCATGCCGCCCGCACCCACGCCATGGCGCGGCTCCGGCGCGAGGCGTACGCGATGCGTGGGGGCCACGCCGGGGCGGTCGATCGCGCCGGGCTCGAGGTCCGGTTCACCCAGGCCATGGGCGACATGTGGATGGACTTCCAGCCGATCGTCGAGGCCGCCACCGGTCGCCTGTACGGGGTCGAGGCGCTGCTGCGCTCGAACGAGCCGTCGCTGCCGGGGCCGCAGCAGGTGCTCGACGCGGCGGCCGAGCTCGGCACGCTCGCGCTGCTCGGCCGGCGGGTGCGAACCCTGGCGGCGGCCGCGTTCGGCCCGCGGCTCGACGGGCTCCAGCTGTTCGTCAACCTGCACCCTGACGACCTGCTCGACATCGATCTGGTCGACCTGGGGGCCCCGCTGACCCCGATGGCGGCGCGGGTGATTCTCGAGGTCACCGAGCGCGCCTCGCTGGCCAGCTCGACCGAGCTGACCCGCCGGGTCGAGCGCCTGCGCGAGCTCGGCTTCCGCATCGCGATCGACGACATCGGCGCCGGCTACTCGGGCCTGACCAGCTTCGCCGAGCTGGTCCCCGAGGTCGTGAAGATCGACATGACGCTCGTGCGCGGCGTCCACCTGAGCGCGCTCAAGCAGCGCACCATCGCCGCGCTGTGCAAGCTCTGCCACGAGGGCAACTGCCTGGTGGTCGGCGAGGGCGTCGAGACCCTCGAGGAGCGCGACTGCCTCATCGCCCTCGGCTGCGACCTGCTGCAGGGCTACCTGATCGCCCGCCCGTCCCGGGCCCTGCCGCCGGAGGGCTGAAACACCCCGCCCGCAGCCGCTGCGAGCCGCGGCTACCCCTTGGCGAGGGCGGCGATGCCCGGCAGCTCGAGCCCCTGGATGAACTCCAGGGAGGCACCGCCGCCGGTCGACACGTGGGTGACCCGGTCGGCGACGCCGGTCTGGACCACCGCGGCAGCGCTGTCGCCCCCACCGACGACCGAGAGCGCCAGCCGGTTGTCTGCCAGCGCCTTGGCGACCGCGACCGTGCCGGCCGCGAAACGCGGCTTCTCGAACACGCCCATCGGCCCGTTCCAGAAGATCGTGCGGGCCTTCCCGATCGCGCCCCGGTAGGTCTCGATCGTGCCGGCGCCGATGTCGAGCGCCATCATGTTCTCGGGCACCGAGTCGACCGCGACCATGCGGGTCTCGTCGGCGTCGAGCCCGGCGGCGATCACGACGTCGGTCGGCAGATGGACGGTGACGCCCTTCTCGCCCGCCTTGCGCAGAAAGTTGCGGGCGATCGCCAGCTTGTCGGCCTCGACCTTGCTCTTGCCGAGGTTGCGGCCCTGGGCCGTCATGAAGGTGTTGGCCATCGCGCCGCCGATCGCGATCGCGTTGACCCGCTCGAGCAGCGCCTCGAGGACCTCGATCTTGTCGGACACCTTGGCGCCGCCGACCACCGCGAGGTACGGCCGGTCGACGTCGCCGAGCAGGCGGCTCAGCACGTCGATCTCCTTCGCCATCACGAAGCCGGCGCCCTTCTCGGCGACGTGCTTCACCATGCCTGCGGTCGACGCGTGCGCGCGGTGCGCGGTGCCGAACGCGTCGTTGACGTAGATGTCGCAGTAGCCGGCCAGCTGGCGCGCGAACGCGTCGTCGTTGGCCTCCTCGCCCGGGTGATAGCGAAGGTTCTCGAGCATGGCGATCTGGCCCTCGCGCAGGTCGCCGACCACCTTGCGCGCGCCGTCGCCGGCCGGCTCGTCGGCCAAGATCACGTCGGCGCCGAGCAGCTCGGCCAGCCGGGCCGCGACCGGCTCGAGCGACAGCTCGGGCTTGACCTGACCGTCGGGTCGGCCGAGGTGCGAGCCGAGGATGATCCGCGCCTCGCGCTCGACCAGGTGCTGGATCGTCGGCAGGACCGCGCGGATGCGCGAGTCGTCGCTGACCTTGCGGTCCTTGGTCAGCGGCACGTTGAGGTCGACGCGGACGAACACCCGCTTGCCCTCGACCGCGAGGTCCTTGACGTGGGCGATGCCCTTGGGGAGCGCCATGACGATCTCCTACAGCTTGCCAGCGACGAAGCCGGCCAGGTCGAACAGGCGCTGCGAGTAGCCCATCTCGTTGTCGTACCAGGCCAGCACCTTGACCTGATCGCCGATCACGGTGGTGAGCGCGGCGTCGACGGTCGACGAGTGACGGTTGCCGTTGTAGTCGATCGACACCAGCGGCTCGTCCGAGACCGCCAGGATGCCCTTCAGGGCGCCGCTGGCGGCGGTGCGGAAGGCGTCGTTGACTTGCTTGGCGGTGGCCGGCTTCTCGAGGCGCACGGTCAGATCGACCAGCGACACGTTGGGGGTCGGCACCCGGATCGCCATGCCGTCGAGCTTGCCGGACATCGACGGCAGGACCTCCTTGAGCGCCTTGGCGGCACCGGTGGTGGTCGGGATCATCGACAGCGCGGCGGCGCGGGCGCGGCGCAGGTCCTTGTGGGGCAGGTCGAGGATCTGCTGGTCGTTGGTGTAGCTGTGGATCGTCGTCATGATCCCCGACACCACGCCGAACGTCTCCTGCAGCACCTTGGCGACCGGCGCCAGGCAGTTGGTCGTGCACGACGCGTTCGAGATCACGTGGTGCTTGGCCGGGTCGTAGACCTCGAGGTTGATGCCGCAGCACAGCGTGACGTCGGGGTCCTTGGCCGGCGCGCTGATGATCACCTTGCGGGCCGCGCCGAGGTGCTTGCCGGCGCTCGCCTTGTCGACGAAGCGACCGGTGCACTCGATCACGATGTCGACGCCGTGCTGCTTCCACGCGATCTCGGCCGGATCCTTGGTCGCGGTGACCACGACGCGGTCACCGTTGATGACGAGCGCGCCGTCTTCCTCGGCGACCGTGCCCGGGTAACGCCCGTGGACCGAGTCGTACTTGAGCAGGTGGGCGAGGGTGGCGACGTCGGTGAGGTCGTTGATGAGGACGAGATCGAACGCGTCCTTCGCGTCCGCCAGGCAGCGGACGAAGCCGCGGCCGATGCGCCCGAAACCGTTGATGCCGACACGAACCTTGGCCATTGCTGATGCTCCGTGGAGAGGGTGCCGTCGGACCCTAGTGCATCCCGGCGCGCCTGGCTACTCGTGCGCCGAAAACGAAAGACGGCCCGATGCACGGGCCGTCTGGCGGGTCTGGTGAACGACGCGCGGGAGCGTCAGCGCGAGACCGGCGGCGCCGACTCGGCGCGCGCCGCAACCGCGGTCGCGATCTGCTGCTCGCTCGAGATCCGCTCGGTGACCTCGCTGATCAGCTCGGTGGCCAGCGCGACGATCTGCTTCTCGTCGTAGCCCTGCTGGAGCAGATCGCGAAAGAGCGACTTGGCGAGGATGCGGACGGCCTTCTGACGCTCGCCCTGGGTTCCCTGACTCGGTGCCGTTGCGCGCATTGTTGAAGGATCGAGTGAGCACTGACCGTGCCACACTGTAAACACCTGTAAACGCGCGCTAGCGCGGCTGCGAAGGGGCCGGAAGTGCCCCAAAGCATGCGTAACAGTCAGCCCGGTGCGTACATGATTACGCGCTCTTAGCGGGAGATGGCTCGACCAATCGGGTCCCAGGGTGGCACCCGGCGCATCTCTCCTACAGCGGCTGGGTCTGCACGACACACGCGCCGGCCTCACAGCGGGCGGTGGTCGACTCCTTGGGCGGCATGCAGCGTGCGACCGGACACGTGTCCGCCGAGCAGCTCTGCGACCGCCACGTCTCGTGCGCAGCCAGATCATTCTTGTGCATGACCTGCCGGCACGGCTCGCACAGCTGGTCGCAGCACTCGCTGGGGCGGGCGCAGGTGATCACGCAGTCGGCGTCGCTCGCGCAAGTGGCGCCGGTGCCCGCGGTGGGCTCGCCGGTGGCGGGCTCGCCGGTGGTGGGCTGAGCCACGGGATCGCCGGTCGGTGTGCTGGTCGCCGGCTTCATACAGCCGGTCAGCGCGAGGGCCACGAGAAGAAGGAGGGTCTTCATGCCGCGGAGCCTGCCACGGGCTGCCGCCGACCGCGAGTGGGCGCCAGCGCTCGGTTCACGGTCCGTCACGCCTGTCCTCGCGGGCCGGCGTCCGCCGCCCGGCCACGGCGCTCCGCACGCCGAGGTATCCGAGGACGAGGCGTTCACCCGCGTTGGCGTCACGACCCGGGTGAGCGACACGCAGCAACGCAAGTGCCGGGCCCAAACCGCCCCTAACCCCAGTCGGGTTGCCCCGGGCAGCGCCCGGGGCAACCCGACTGGCCCTAACCCCGGCGTGTCGCGGTCGATCGCCGGTTCCGCTCGCGAGCGTCAGGGACAGGCCATCGCGTTGGCGATGCAGACATCGCCGCAGGCGCGGGTCCCGGTCGGGCAACAGTAGCCGTTCGAGCAGGCGGTGCCGCCGGCGCAGGCCTGACCGCACGCCCCGCAGCTGGTGTTGCTGGTCGCCAGGTTCACGCAGGCGCCGCCGCACTCGACCTGACCGACGGGGCAGCTCAGCGCGCAGCAGCGGAAGCCGGTGTGCGCGAACGTGTACGTGGTCGGCACGACCGTGAGGTCGAAGTCGCACGTGCTGCCGTGCTCGAAGTTGTCGAACGAGCCGCCGCGCAGCGTGTGCACCGTCTGGCCGCCGACGACCCGCGGATCCTCGACCCACTCCTTGAGGTTGCCCGACTGGTCGCGCGAAAGCTCCTGGGCCTCGCAGCTCGCGAGCGTGCCGGTTCCGATCGCGACGTCCTCGTTGTTGCCGCCCGCGACCGGGTCGTACTCGGCGCCGTTGCACGCGGTCGGCGCGAAGGTGTTGCCGTACGGGAAGGTGCGGTTGGCCGAGCCCTCGCAGAAGCGTCCCCACTCGTCGGAGACCACCTGGCCGCTGCCATTGCGCGTGACCCGGCACAGCCGCATGCCGGCGCGCTGGCAGGCGGTGCGCGCCTCGTTGAAGTCACCGCTCGCCCATGGCAGCCGGCCCGCGACCGAGCAGGCCCGTGACTCGACGAAGCCGGGCGACAGCGCGGTGGCGTCGGGCCGGGTCGCCTCGTACCGGTACATCACGACGCTCTGGGCGTTGATCGTCAGCGGCCCGACCGTCACGTCGACCACGCCGGCGAAGCCGCCGCCGGTGTAGGGCTCGTCGACGTGGCCGTCGCAGTCGTCGTCGCGGTTGTTGCAGGTCTCGTTGGCCGCGGCGAGGCCGGCGCTGGTGACGTTGCAGCGCAGGCCGGTCATCGCCACGTTGCACACCAGCGCGCCGGTGCCGCGGCAGACGCCGAGCTTGCGGCTGGTGGCGAAGGTGCCGTCCTCGGCGCACGCGCTGTTCTTGAGCGGATAGACCTCGTCGGGCGCGCCGTCACAGTCGTTGTCCTTGCCGTCGCAGCGCGTCTCCTCGAGCACCACGTCGCCGTTCACCTGCTCGACGTCGACGTCGGTGTACACGCAGTCCCAGCCCGCGGCCCCGGCGCAGGTCGGGGTGGTGCCGGCGCACTCGCCCGCCGACTTGCAGAAGTTCCCGGGCACCAGGATCGACGGATCGGCCTGGTCGACCAGGCCGTCGCAGTCGTTGTCGACCCCGTCGCAGACCTCCTGACCCGAGTTGGTGCACATGTACTCGCAGCCGTCGGCGACGGTGCCGTTGAGGTTGACCCAGCCGGCCAGACAGCCGGCCACCGTGCAGCTGCCGCCCGAGCAGCCCGCGACCGCGTTGAACGGCAGCAGGTTGCAGCCGGCGCAGTTGGCGCAGTAGCGCGGGTCGGTCAGCTTGTTGAAGCCGTTGTCGATCGCGCCGTTGCAGTCGTCGTCGAGGTTGTTGCAGCTCTCGGTCGCCGGCCCGACGTCGTTCACGCAGTCGATCGCGCCGGCGGTGCAGCTGGTGGTGCCGGTCGCGCACTCGCCGGTGGCGATGCCGCAGCTCAGGTTGCCGCCGGGGTTGCCGTTGTCGATGGTGCCGTTGCAGTCGTTGTCGACGCCGTCGCAGATCTCGACGCCGCCATTCGACCGGATGCAGCCGTACTCGCAGCCGTCACCGGCCAGCCCGTTGATGTTGTAGAAGTTCGGATTGCAGGTGCCGAGCGCGCACGCGTTGTTGGCGCATCCCGCAGCCGCGTTGGCGAACGTGCAGCGGTTGCCACACGCGCCGCAGTTGTTGGGATCGGTCACCGTGTTGAACGTCTCGTCGATGGTGCCGTTGCAGTTGTTGTCCGTCCCGTCGCAGGTCTCGGCCCCGGTGTTGATGCAGGCGATCTCGCAGCCATCGCCGGGCAGTCCGTTGCGATCGATGTGCCCGAAGGTGCAGCTGGCGATCGTGCACGCGCCCAGCGCGCAGCCCTCGATGGCGTCGGGCAGGTTGCAGGGCGTGCAGCCGCCGCAGTGCTGCGGATCGTTCTGCTTGTCGAAGCCGTCATCGACCACGCCGTCGCAGTCGTCGTCCTCGCTGTCGCAGATCTCGGGGCTGCCGGTGGTCTGACCCACGCAGAACAGGACCCCGGAGGTGCACTGGGTGGCGCCGGCGCTGCATACGCCCTGGTCGGTGCCGCAGCTGGCTCCGCCACCCGGGTTGCCATCGTCGACCGCGCCATCGCAGTCGTTGTCCCGGCCATCGCACGCCTCGACGCCGCCGTTGGTCGGCGAGCACTGGTACTCGCAGCCTGCCACGTTGGGATTGACGTCGACGAAGCCCGGATCGCAGGCGACCACGGTGCACGTGCCCGCCGCGCACGCCTCGCTGGCGTGCAGCAGGTTGCAGACGTTGCCGCAGGTCCCGCAGTTGTTGACGTCGGTCAGCCGGTTGAAGCCCTCGTCGGTGACGTTGTCGCAGTCGTTGTCGTTGTTGTCGCAGACCTCGACGCCGCCGCCGGTCGGGATGCAGAAGTACTCGCACCCGGGTGTGCCCGGCACCGTGTCGTTCCAGCCCGGCTGGCAGGTGCCCTGACCGCACGTGCCGTTGGTGCACACGCCGAAGGCGTGGTCGTAGCTGCAGCGGTTGCCGCAGCGGCCGCAGTTGTTCGGATCGCCGGTGAGGTTGAAGCCGTTGTCGGGAGTGCCGTCGCAGTCGTCGTCGAGCGTGTTGCACACCTCGGGGACCGGGATACAGCTCGAGGCGTCGATCGGGGGCGTCGGACCATCGCGGCCGGCGGCGTCGCCGTCGGTGCCCCCGTCCCCGCCGCCGCCGCCGTCGCGCCCGCCGTCGCCGTCGCCGCGACCGCCGAGGTCGTAGGGGTTGACGTTGCAGGCGGCGCCGAGCGCGGCCACCAGCCCCAGCCACAGCGTCACCACCAGGCGGGTCACGCCGCACCTCCCGTGCGGCGGCGCCGGCGCCAGAGCGGCCACAGCGCCGCTGCCAGCAGCCACACCGGTGGTGCGCTCCCGCCGACGTCGCAGCCGCCACCCGCGATGGTGACCCGGTCGGTGTCGAGGTTGCGGGGGACGTCGCAGACGGCGCGGCCATCGCCGTCGACCGTGCAGGTCGTACCGGTGGGGCACTCGGTGGTCAGGCACGGATCGGCGACGCACTCGCCGGTGGTCGCGACGCAGACCTCGCTCGGGTTGCAGCGCACGCCCTCGCAGTCGGCGAAGACGCAGCGGCCGTCGGTTGGATCGCAGACCTGACGGATCGGGCAGCGCACGTCCTCGCAGCGATCGACCTCGCACGCGCCGCCGACGCAGGCCTGGCCGTCAGGGCAGCCGCCGCTGCAGCCGGTCGAGCACACGCCATCGGTGCAGACCTCGCCGGCCGCGCAAGTGCCAGGTGCGCACGGATCGTCCTCGCACTGGCCGATATTCATCCCGTCGACGATGCACAGCTGGCCGGCCGTACACCGGTCGGGTAGGTCGAAGCAGTCGAGACAGAAGCCGGCGCGGCACTCCTCGCCGCTCCGGCACATCACGCCCTGACACAGGTTCTCGCACTGGCCGGTGGTCTGGTTGCACGCCTCGTTGGCGCCGCAGGTCACCTCGAGGCACGGGTCGGGCACGCAGTAGCGGCCCGGCGGCACCACGGTCGTCAGGTCCTGGCAGGTGTAGCCGGCCGGGCACGGAAACTCGCCGCCGCCACATGGCACCACGCACTGGCCCTGGACGCAGGCGTTCAGCGGGTCGGGGCAGGTCGCCATGTCGTCGGCCAGGCCGTCGCAGTCGTTGTCGAGGCCGTCGCACACCTCGGGCTGCGGCCCGATGTAGCCAAGGCACTCGATGTCGCCGTTGACGCACTCGGTGTGGCCGAACTCGCACGAGCCGAGCTCGCCGTACTGCTCGAACCCCATCGGGACGCAGGTCTGGTCTTCGCCCGGCAGGGGGAACCCGGGCGGGCTCTCGTCGACCTGCGCATCACAGTCGTTGTCGACGGCGTCGCAGACCTCCTGGGTGCCCGACGACGGCGAACCGCACACCAGGGCGCCGTTGGTGCAGGTCCAGCGGCCGGGCAAGCACACGCCGGCGGCCGGCGCGCAGACGTCGCCGACCGGGGCTGGCGGGCCCTCGTCGGTGCGGGTGTCGCAGTCGTCGTCGAGGCCGTTGCAGCTCTCGATGCCGGGCGCGCCGGGCGGCGCGGTGCACACCACCCCCATGCCGTTGGGTGCGCACACGTTGACGCCTTGCTGCCGGCAGACGCCAATCTGACCGTTGTCGCAGGCGCCGCCGACCGGGAAGCCGTTGTCGATCACCCCGTCGCAATCGTCGTCGATGTTGTTGCAGAGCTCGGCGGTCGGTCCGACCGCGCCGACGCAGACCAGCCCGCCAGCCTGACACGCCAGCACCCCGAACGCGCACGCGCCGACCTCGTTCGGGATGGTGCCGCCGCCGGGCAGCGTGTTGCACTGGTTGCCGAGCATCGGGTCGGTCTCGTCGGTGGCGGTGTTGCAGTTGTCGTCGAGGTTGTTGCAGACCTCGGGGAACGGTCCGACCTCGCCGACGCAGTCGGGCATGCCGTTGACGCACTGGAGCGTGCCGGGATCGCAGCGACCGACGCTGCTGCCGCACGCGCCACCGTAGCCGGGCACCTGCTCGTCGGTGCGGGTATCGCAGTCGTTGTCGAGCGTGTCGCACGCCTCGGTGGTCGGGTTGACCTCCCCGACGCACTGCTCGGTGCCGCCGATGCACTGGATGGCGCCCTGCCGGCACACGCCCACGAACGGCGGGGTCCCGCAGGCGTCACCGATCTCGGGGTCGGTCACCGCGACGCCTTCGTCGACGCGGCCGTCGCAGTCGTCGTCCTGGCCGTTGCATTGCTCGGTCCCGGTACCCTCGTCGACGTTGCCGTCGCAGTCGTCGTCCTGCCGGTTGCACGCGATCTCGGCGCCGGGGGTCACCGCGCCGGCGCACGCGCCGAACATGCCGGCGGTGCAGCTGGCGGTGCCGAAGCGGCACACGCCCTGGCAGACGCCGGTGGTGGTGTTGCAGCCGACCGTGGCCGGCGGGTAGCACGGCTGGGTCATGCCATCGACGAACGTGTCGCAGTCGTCGTCGAGGTTGTTGCAGGCCTCGACCACCGGCCCGACGCTGCCGCCGCACGCGACCGTGCCGGCCACGCAGGTGGTGGTCCCGGGCTGGCAGGCGCCGGTGTCGACGCCGCACGCGCCAGGCGCGAAGTCTTCGTCGAAGATCCCGTCGCAGTCCTCGTCGCGGTTGTTGCAGTTGTCGCATCCAGCGGCGTCGGTACACACCGGCACGCACCCCTGGCAGTTGATGCCGTTGTCGATCAGGCCGTCGCAGTTGTCGTCGAGGCCGTTGCACACCTCCATGGTGCCGGTGCCGGCGACCGCGTCGCACTCGAGGCCCAGCTGGTCGGCGGTGCACACGATGGTGCCGGCGTCGAAGCAGGCGCCGACACCCTCGCTGCACGCCGAGTTCCGCCCAGGGAAGTCCTCGTCGATCGCGCCGTCGCAGTCGTCGTCGAGGTTGTTGCAGCGCTCCGCGACCACCGAGCTGGCGACGATCTGGGCCAGCGCGAGCTGCAGCTCGAGCTGGCTGGTGACCAGGATCGCCGACCCGGTGCCGCCGGCCGCCGCGATCGCGTTGAGGTCGGTGCGGGTCTGGCAGTTGGGCTGACCGGGCGGGCAGATCGCGAACCCGATGACGTAGACCGGCACGTCGTAATCGGCGACCGCCACGCCGGCAGCGTTGGTGAACGACATGTTCTGGAAGGTGCCAGCGGCGGTGACCGCGCCCGACACCGCCTCGCAGCTCTCACCGCCGTCGGTGAGGACGATGACCTGGTGCCTGCGGCACGGCGTCTTGGTGTCCGCGGTCGACGTCGCCAGCACCGAAGCGCGCATGTCGCGTAGCGAGGCGGCGATCGGGGTCGCGCCCTGCGGCCGCAGCTCGTTGGCGGTCGAGAACGGGTTCTGGTTGTGGTCGATCCACGAGTAGATCGACAGGTAGTTGTCGTCGAAGCCCGTCGCCGGAAAGTTCACCAGCCGCTCGGCCCCGGTCGGATCGCAGGCGCCGTTGTTGCTCAGCCCCCCGTGGTTCCGCATGAAGCGATGGCTCGGGTTGGCGGCCGGGAAGCAGCTCACCGTCGACGTGTTGTTCAGCGGGCTGACCCCGCCCGAGCGGACCCGGTCGAGATCAAACAGCATGCAGTTGGCGCGGTCGTAGGTGCTCGCGAAGTCGCACGCGTTGCAGGTGAACGTGCCCGGCGAGCCGGTATGGGTGAACCGAGCGCACTGGCCCTCGAAGCCGGCGGTGGTGGTGCCGTCGAGGCGGTCGGCATCGAACGCGCACACCCGGGCGGTGGCGGCGTTGAGATCGTGGTCCTCGCAGTCGAGCGCGCGCAAGCCGCCAGGCGTGCTCGGGCAGTCGCCGTCAGCGGTGCAGGTCTGCCCGCCCGTGACCTGCCGGTAGCGCCACAAGGAGAACTCGACCTCGCCGAAGGTCGCGATCACGTCAGCCAAGGCCTCCTTGGCCTGGTACATGCGGCTGTCGTCCGCGAGGCCGTTGCCGTTGAGGTCGCAGCCCGGCAGCTCGGCCGAGCCGTCGCCACGGGTCGCGACGCCGTCGCTGGTCGTGAGCGTCGCGCTGCACGCCGCGCCGGTCAGCCGTTGCACGCAGTTGGTGTAGTCGGTGCGGCACTGCGCGACCCAGTTGCCGGTCCCTCCACACGCAGGGCGCGCGGCGATCACGTCGATCACGCAGGCGTTGCAAGTCTCCTGCGCCGCGCTGGGGTTGTTCGTGAACGTGCACGGATCCCAAGGGTTCGCGGCCGCGCAGGTCTCCGTGTACGTGATGATCTCGGGCGTCAGCAGCATCGACCCCGACGAGTCGACGAGCAGCGAGATCCGGTTCTTGACCGGCTGGGCGCTGGCCCCGCCGGCACGGCCGACGACAACCAAGGCGGCGAGGAGACCGATACGAAGCAGCAAACGCATGCGGACTCCGACGAATGAAGACCCGATAAGCCGCGCCACGACCGGCGGGCGGACGCCAGGCGTGATCCCGACTCCCCAGGCGCAGTGTAGATGAAGGTCAGGACCGCGGATACAGCGGGGATCACCCGTCATGAGTGCGGGTAGGGGACCGAGCCGGTAGGGAACGGACGCACCGCCACGACCGTCGCGCCGTGCCCGGACCGTTCAGAGGCGGTATCGGTCGGCCGCGGGCCGGAGGCCGCGCCCGATCTGTACGGAACCAGCGCCGGCTCGCTTCGCTCGGCTCAGTCGTCGAAGCGCAGGCGACCGGCCCCGCGGGCCGGGGCGTCGTCGCTGGCATCGTCGCCGTCGTCGCGGCCGGCGAGGAAGCGGATGAACATGTCGAGGTAGTGGGTGAGCTCCTTGCCCAGCGGCAGGAACTGCAGCCCGACCTGATGGACCGCGCCCATCGAGGTGCACCACACCACCCGCGCCGGGAGCCCCAGCGGCTCCGAGATGCTGTCGGCCGTGAACACGAGCGCGATGCTGGCGTCGACCCGGGCCCCGCGATCGAGCAGCTGCCCGACCTGGGCGCACAGCCCCCCGCGCGACAGGTTGGTCGCGCGGCCCGACGTGATCGCGGTCCCTTCCGGGCTCTGGATCACGATCTGCGCATCGATCGCGAAGCGAGGGGACAAGCGGTCGGCGGTCACCGGGGTAGCTTGGCGACCCTGGAGGCTGGTCGCAACTATTGTCTCCGAGCCGGCCGCCACCGGCGCTCGCAGACGGTGCCCGCTCACCGGCCACACTCGGTCCGAGCGGTCAGCCAGCCGCCGGTCCGGGCATCGAGCTGGGCGAGCGCTTCCTCGACGTCGAGCGCCAGCCGGGGCTCGGCCGCGTCGTCGTCGGCATCGGCCGCCCGGGCCGCGCGGTCGAGCTCGAGGCGGGCCCGCCGCCAGCGGAAGTAGAGCGTGGTCACCTCGGCGTCGAGCGCCGCGCGCGCCTTGACCGCCGCGTGCTCCACCCCGTGCAGCCGTGGCTCGGCGGGCTCGTAGAGCAGCCGATCGAGGCGCCAGGTCATCCGCGCCTCCAGGACGACCTGATGATCGACCTCGGGTGCCGAGGCACGGGTCAGCGCCGTGTCGTCCCAGTCCAGCGCCCGGGCCGCCCGCAGCGACAGGTAGGGCAGGAGCGCGGCGGTCCGGGCCCGCCCGCGCCAGCGCGGGATCTCGAGCAGGCCGGCGTGCTTGCGCGCGGCGCCCCGCAGCTCGCGCAGGCCCGGCGCCGCCGTGCACGGGTCGGCTGCGGCCGGTGTCAGCGGGACCGCGACGGCGGCCGCCACGATCAGCGCGACGGCATGGCGCGGCCAGCCTGCTACGGTGGCGCCATGGACATCGGTCCTGCTGCAGCGCTCGGGCCCAGCGCCCGGACCGTGCTGGCCCGCCGCTACCTGCGCGGGGGCGAGACCCCGGATCAGATGTTCGACCGGGTCGCGGCGGCGATCGCCGGCGCCGAGGCCGCCTTTGGCGCCGGGCCGGACGAGATCGCCGCGTGGACCGCGCGCTTCGCCGCGCGCATGAAGGCGCTCGAGCTGCTGCCCAACTCGCCGACGCTCATGAACGCGGGCCGCGCGCTGGGCCAGCTGGCCGCGTGCTTCGTCGTGCCGGTCGAGGACTCGAGCCAGGCGATCTTCGCCGCGCTCGGCTGGGCCGCCGAGATCCAGAAGAGCGGCGGTGGCACTGGCTTCGGGTTCTCGCGGGTCCGACCGGCGGGCGCGCCGGTCGAGTCGACCGGGGGCGTGGCCGCCGGGCCGGTCGCGTTCATGCAAGTGTTCGACGCCGCCACCGAGGCGATCAAGCAGGGCGGCACCCGGCGCGGCGCCAACATGGGCATCCTGCGGGTCGATCATCCCGACATCCTCGAGTTCATCGCGCTCAAGCTCGACCCGGCGCGGATGCGCAACTTCAACCTGTCGGTCGCGGCCACCGACGAGTTCATGACGGCCGCGCTCGCCGGGCAGCCCTACCCGCTGCGCGACCCGCGCACCGGCGCCACCGTGCGCATGCTCGACGCGCGTCACGTCTTCGAGCTGATCGGCAACGCGGCCTGGACCTGCGGCGACCCGGGCCTGGTCTTCATCGATCGCATCGACGCCGACAACCCGACTCCCGGCCGCGGCGTGATCGAGGCGACCAACCCGTGCGGCGAGCAGCCGCTGCTGCCGTTCGAGGCATGCACGCTCGGCAGCATCGATCTCGGCAAGTTCATCAGCGACGGCGCGATCGCCTGGGACCGCCTGCGCGGCGCGATCCACGACGGTGTCCGCTTCCTCGACAACGTGGTCGAGGTCAACCGCTACCCGCTGCCGCAGATCGCGGCTGCAACCCGGGCCACCCGCAAGATCGGGCTGGGCGTGATGGGGCTCGCCGACCTGCTGATCGAGCTTGGCGTGCCCTACGACGATCCGGGTGCGCTCGAGCTCGCCGGCGAGCTCGCCGCCTTCCTGGAGCACGAGTCGCTCGCGGCCTCGGCGGCCCTGGCCGAGGTTCGTGGGCCCTTCCCGGCGTTCGCGGGCTCGCGCTGGGACGTTCCCGGGCAGCCGCCGCTGCGCAACGCGACCACCACCACCGTCGCGCCGACCGGCACGATCAGCATCATCGCCGGCTGCTCGAGCGGCATCGAGCCGATCTACGCGGTGGCCTACCAGCGTCACGTCCTCGACGGCGAGGTGCTCTCGGAGCTGCACCCGGGGTTCGAACGCCGCGCGCGGGAACGCGGTCTGCTCGACGACGCGCTGCTGGCGCAGCTGCGCCTGCGCGGTCGGGTCCGCGGCCTGGCCGGGGTTCCGCCCGACCTCCAGGCCCTGTTCGCGACCGCCCACGACGTGCCGGTTGCCCATCACGTGCGCATGCAGGCGGTCTTCCAGCGGCACGTCCACGCCGCGGTGTCCAAGACGATCAACCTGCCACACGACGCGACGCCGCTCGATATTCGTGGCGCCTACGAGCTCGCCTACCGGCTCGGCTGCAAGGGGATCACGGTCTTCCGCGACGGCTCGCGCGGCGCCCAGGTCCTCGCGTTCGGGACCGCGGTTGCGACCGCCGCCGCCGAGGATCCGTGCCCCGAGTGCGGTGCCGGGCTCACCCGCACCGCTGGCTGCCGCGCCTGTACCCGCTGTGGCTGGTCGGCCTGCGGGTAGCGCCGCGTCCACCGCCTGCAGCCGGTCGAGCTCCTCGGGTCCTCCACACATCGCCCGTGCGCACATGCCGCGGACACAGAGCAAGCGATGCGCCGGACGCCGCCGCGTGACGGCTCGCGGGCTTGCGCGTCGGCTGTCCGGGATCCGGACAACCCATGTCCGCTCGTCGTCCGCCCCGTCCCGATCCCGGACGGTGGGGGCTGCGGACCGCCGAAACGAACGAAGGCCCCTTGCGGGGCCTCCAGACCGGGGCTTTGCGCCCCCGAAACGAAGCGAATCTAGCGGCGGCGGCGCCGGCGAGCGGGACGCGGCGCGACCGCCGCGGTCTCCAGCTCCTCGAGGTGCTCGAGCATCTGGATCATGGTGTTGCGAGTGGCGGTGTGCGGCTCGTTGGTGATCGCGCGGCCCATGCCGATGCGAAGCTCGGCGCGGAGCTCCGACTCGATCAGGCGATAGGTCCGGAGGGCCTCCTCTGGATCGTAATGATTGAGATCCGCCTCACAACCGGTGGCGGCGATCCACACGGCAGCGAGTGCAGCGGCGCGCCGTCCCGGCGAGGAGAGCGCGAATTCCTTGACCGTCGTCCGCAAGCGCGCGCGAACCAGGGTGACCGGTGGCAGTGCCACCAGCCCATCGTTGTCATCGTCAGGTCGGCGTAGGACTGGACGTGTCATCGTGCTTGGTCTCTTTCTCGGCTCGCCGCACGGCGACGAGCGTGGTCCATCCGCCGCTAAGCCCTCAATATGGCTAGTGCGACGGGAATCGCACCTTGCCTCAACCCAAACCGAATTGCCACGACTATTTACGGAAAAGGGCGCGCTGTGGACGGTGAGGGGGATCCCCCAAAACGCGTCACAAGGCATCCAAACCGCTCAGCTTTCGGCGTCGATGCCGTCGGCCAAGAACTCCATGATCCGAGCGTCGATCTCGGCCGGTCGCTCGATCGGAGCCGTGTGGGAGCCGTCCGCGATCTCCATCATTAGTGCCCCTGGGATTCGGGTCGCCATGTCCCGACTGAGCACTGGGGGCGTGAAGCCATCGCGGGCCCCGGCGACCACCAGCACCGGCACGTCAATGGCCCCGAGGTAGGCCTCCGCGCTGTGCTGACCAGCTGCGGCCAGGATTGCCAGGAACACGCGGAGGTCCATCCGCGCCAGGCCCTCGAGGTACGGCATGAAGTCGTCGGGCTGGACCAGGTGACGGTTGATCTCGAGGCGGCCGGCGATCGCCATCGACAGCCGCGTGGGCAAGAGCGCGCGCGCGATGCCGTTCACCACCCGCGGCGCCTTCATGATGGTCCGCTCGACCAGCGGCAGGAGGTCCTCGAGCGTCCGGACACCGCGGAACGTCCGCAGCGGATGTGACGGCGCCCCGCACACGAGCACCAGTCCGGCGACCCGGTCAGGGTGCCGGTGCCAGGTCTCGAGGGCGACCTGGACCCCCATGGAATGTCCGGTGAGCACGGCGCGGGAGATCGCCGCGTCGTCGAGCACGGCGACGAGGTCGTCGGCGAGATCGGCGACGGTCACCCGCGCTGGGTCGCGTGGGGGCTGGGAGCGACCATGCCCCCGATACTGGGCGTGCAAGGTCCGCCGGGGCGCCAGCGCCGGCCTGAGGTATCGCCAGATGTACCCGTCGCAGCCGATCCCGTCGCACAACACCACCGGTGTGCGCGGGTCCCCACGATCGTCATCACTGTAGAAGAGGCGGGTGCCGTCAGACGGCGAGGCCGCATACCCCCAGCGCTCACCCATGCGCTGATCCCCAGCCTCTTGCTACCGCCACCGCCGCGACGCGTCCCGTGACGCGTCGCTGCGGGTCACGAGATTTCCTTCGTATCTTCCTCGCCCGGGAACTCGTTCACGGACGGGTACTTCATGATCTCCTTGCGGGCGATCTTCCATGCCTTCTGGACGATCCAGGAGAGAGAGCGGTCCTGGCGGGCCGCTTCGTCCTGGATCTCCTTGAGCATGTCTTCGGGAAAGTACAGAGACTGCTTGCGCTTGTCGGAACCGGCCATCTTGCAACCGATTCTCGCGGCCCCACCTACACTGTGTCAAGGCATCCACCCATGTCGGGGCATACGTCTTGGGGGTTGAAAGCCGTCGGGTTCCTCACTATGGTAGCCGGCCTTTGAAAACCCCACCCGGGGATGGCTCCGGGGTTACGCAGGAAACAGGGGGCACCCGAGTGTCGACTTCTTCCTCTGCTGCTGTATCCGTTGCCAAGCCGCTCACGAAGCGGGAGCTGCTGAAATTTCGCGAACTTCTCGACGAGAAGAAGCGCGGCGTTCTCGATCGGGCGCGCAAGACGCTGACCGAGGACATGATGCTCGATCCGAGCGATCTGCCGGATGAGATGGACCTGGCGTCTGCGGAGTACACGCAGTCGTTCGAGTTCCGCCTTCGGGGCCGCGACAAGGCGCTCCTCAACAAGCTCGACCTCGCGCTCAAAAAAATCGACGACGGCACCTTCGGTCAGTGCGAGACGTGCGAGGAGCCGATCGGAAAGAAGCGCCTGGAGGCGCGTCCCGAGACCGGCCTCTGCATCAAGTGCAAGGAAGATCAGGAGCGCGACGAGCGCACCTTCGGTTGATGGTGTTAGCGTCGCCGGGTGGCTGACGACCCGCCTGGTTCTCCGGTTCCGCGGCCGAGTGTCGCGTCTGATGAGGCGTCACCGATTGACGCAGACGATCCCGGCCGTCGCCGTTTTCTGAAGATCGCGACGTGCGCGCTGGGTGGCGGGGTCGGCGCCGCGGTGCTGCTCCCCGCCGCGCGGTACGTGCTCTATCCGATCGGACGGCGCACCGTCACGGCCGCAGCCGAGCCGATCGACGCAATCGCGCTCGACGCGCTGGGGCCGATCCCGACCCGGGTGCCGCTGATCGCGCGCTCGGTGCGCGACGCTTGGTCGGCCACGGTCGACGTTCCGCTCGGCGCTGCATGGGTTCGGCGCGACGCACAAGGCCAGGTTCACGCGCTCTCGGCGGTGTGCCCACACCTCGGCTGCGCGATCGGCTTCGACGGTGGCGCCGGCGAGTATCGCTGCCCCTGCCATGAGAGCGCGTTCGCTGCGAGCGGCGATCGCTTGCGCGGACCTTCGGAGCGCGGCCTCGATCCGCTCGCGACGGTGGTCGAGGGTGATCGCGTGAAGATCACGTGGGTGCGGTACCGGGTCGGTGGCGCGGCGCGCGAGCCGAGCTGATGAGCATGCGGGGCTGGCTCGACGATCGCACCGGATACCGGCGGGCGTGGCGCGTGGCGCTCGAGCAGCCGGTGCTCGGCGGCGCGTCGTTCGCCTACGTCATGGGCTCGGTGGTGGTGTTCCTGCTGGCGCTCCAGGCGACCACCGGGGCGCTGCTCTCCTTCTATTACAGCCCGTCGGCGACCGACGCGTGGGCCTCGGTCGCGTACCTCGAGGATGAGGTCACGCTCGGCTGGTTCATCCGCGGCCTGCACCACCATGGCGCGTCGGCGCTGGTGATCGCGCTCGGCCTGCACATGCTCCAGGTGATCGTGTGGGGCGGGTACAAGAAGCCACGGGAGATGAGCTGGTGGCTCGGCGTGCTGCTGCTGCTCCTGATCCTGGCGTTCGCGCTGACCGGCGATCTGTTGCCGTGGGACCAAGGCGGCTACTGGGCGAGCAAGGTCCGGATCGGGTACGTCGCGGCGACCCCGGGCGGCGCGCAGGTCCAGGCCGGCGTGCAGGCCGGCAACGACTTCGGCAACCTGACGCTCACCCGCTTCCATGCGCTCCACGTGCTCGTGCTGCCGGCGGTGACGCTGGCGCTGGTCGCGGTCCGCATGCTGCTGCACCGCAAGCACGGCGTGACCACCCGGTGGGGCCGTGGCGCTGCCGAGCTCACGCGCGCCACCCAACCGTACTGGCCGCACCAGGCCTTCCGCGACGCGATCTCGATGGCGCTCGCGCTCGCCGCGCTGATCGCGTGGACGGTCCACACCGGCGGCGCCGGATTGGGGGCGCCGGCGGATCCGTCGGCGAGCTTCGACGCCCGTCCGGCCTGGTTCGAGCGCTCGTTGTTCCAGCTCGTGCGGATGGTGCCGAGCTCGGTCGAGGCGCTGGTCGCGCTGCTCGCGCCGCTGGTCGGCGGCGGGGCGCTGATCATGTTGCCGCTGATCGACCGCGGCCCCGATCGCAGCCCGCGCCGGCGCGCGTGGTTGATCGCGCTGGTCGCGGCCGGGGTCGGTGGGATCGCCGCGCTGACGGTCATGTCGTACCGCGCCGACGCCGCCGATCCGGACTTCGTGCAGGGCCAGGCCGCGTCGGCGAAGCTGGCCCGCCGCGCGCGCGCGCTGGCCAAGGAGCACGGCGTGCCGGCCGCCGGCGGCACCGCCGTGTACACGACCGCGCCGTTCTATCGGGCGCGCACGCTGTGGGCCGCGAGCTGCGCGGGATGCCACGAGGGCGACGAGCGCAAGGGGCCGGCGATCGGGCCCGGCTACAACGGGCGCGCCTGGATCCGCGGGTTCCTCCAGGCCCCGTCGGGCGACGCCTACTTCGGCCGCACCAAGCTCGGCAAATCCGACGAGGCGATGCCCGTGGCCGAGGCGACACCAGCCGAGCTCGACGATCTGGTCGAGCTGATCTACGCCGAGACCGGCGCGGCCGACGTCGACCCGGCCCGGGTGGCGCGCGGGGCTGCGCTGTTCGACAACGGCCCGTGCGCCGACTGCCATGAGCGGACCGGCGTGGAGCCGTCGAGCGGCCCCAACCTCGCCGGCCGCGGCTCGATCGCCCACCTGACCGCGCTGGTCGCGGACGCCGGGGTGGCGCGGTTCTTCGGGGCCCACGACGAGATGCCACGCTTCGCCGACGAGCTGGGGCCGGCCGATCTGCGGATGCTTGCCGAGTGGCTGATCTGGCTGCGCGACGCGACTCCGGACGATCTCCAGCGCCTCGACCCGTGATCGCGGGCACATCGCCGCGGCAACCCTGCGGAACTCGCTACGTTGACTTGCCGCGGTTGCCCGCCAATACTGCGGTTGAAACTTTCTCGGACCTGGCCGTCCAAAGATGGTTCCAGCCCGCCCACGAGCTGTTCAGGCAGTCCGGCTGGCGACGTATACAAGGAGACTAGAGAATGAACCGTACAACGAAGATTCTTGCGACCTTCGGGCTCGCGCTCGGCATCAGCATCAGCGCTGGTGGCTGCATGGTCAGCGCGCAGGGGCGCATGCGGGGCGGCGCCGTCGTCGCTTACGAGGAGCCCCCGCCGCCGCAGCAGGAGACGGTCGAATACCGCTCCGGCTTCGTCTGGGTGAAGGGGCGCCACGAGTGGCAGAACGGCCGCTGGGTGTGGGCGTCCGGTCGCTGGGAGCGCGAGCGCTCTGGCTACGCGTGGCAGGACGGTCGGTGGGAGCAGCGCAATGGCAGCTGGCACTGGATCGACGGCCAGTGGATCGTCGGCGGGAGCGCCACCGTCCACGGCGGCGGCCATCACGACCACGGCGACCGCGGCCGCGTCCGCGATCACCGCGGCGATGGCGGCTACCAGGGCGGCGCGCCGCTCGGCTCGACCGCGACCAACCCCGACGGCAGTGGTGTCGGCGTGGTCGTCGGTGGTGGGCAGGTCAACGTGAACGTGCACGGTCCGTCCCAGGCGCCGCCGCCGATGCGCGTCGAGAGCCCGGGCGCCTCGCGCCGCGGCTTCGTGTGGGTCAACGGGTACTACGAATGGCGCGGCAACGCGTACACGTGGATCCCCGGCCACTGGGAGCGCGAGAAGGCGAACCAGGTGTGGTTCGACGGGCGCTGGGAGCAGCAGGGCACTGTCTACGTCTGGTTCCCCGGCGAGTGGCGGGTCCGCGGCTCGGTCCAGGGCCAGACCAACGGCACGGTCGATCGCCGCACGCACTGACGCGCGATCGTTCCACGACTCGATGAAGCAGGCGCCGCGCGAGCGGCGCTTGCCGTTTTCGGTCGGTGGCGCTCGTTCGGATCGAGCTGCTCGGTGGCCGTGCTGCCCTTGGACCAACACGAGTCCGACGATGCGGGTCGGAACGCTGGATCAGGCGGCGACCCGGTCGCCTTCCAGGATCACGCGGGCGCGCCGCATCGACAGCCAGATCTCGTCGCCAGGGCGCAGGCCGAGCGCGTCGGCCCGGCGGCGGTCGAGCTCGGCGTGAACCGGGCCGTCGATGCCGGCGACCGCGACCTCGACCCGGAGCACCGAGCCGAGCGGGGTCAGCCGCACCACGGTGGCGGCGACGTCGACCGGCCGCGGGACCCGGGTCAGCTCGACCTCGTGCGGTCGGATATAGACCCGGGCCGGCCGCTCGCCGACGCCGGCCGGGGCCGGGGTGTCGAGGTCGAGCCGGGTGTTGCCGAGGTGGGCCTGACCGTCGCTGACCCGGCCCGGCAGGATGTTGACCTGGCCAAGGAAGCGGATCACGAAGTCCGAGGCCGGGTGATCGAAGACCTCGGCCGGGCTGCCGACCTGCTCGATCTTGCCGTGGTTCATCACCACCACCCGGTCGCTGACCTCGAAGGCCTCTTCCTGGTCATGGGTGACGAAGACGGTGGTGACCTCGATCTCGTCGTGGAGGCGGCGCAGCCAGCGGCGCAGCTCCTGGCGGACCTGGGCATCGAGCGCGCCAAACGGCTCGTCGAGCAGGAGGATCCGGGGTGCGGCGGCGAGCGCGCGGGCCAGCGCGACCCGCTGGCGCTGGCCACCCGACAGCTGCGATGGCATGCGGTGGCCGAGGCCCTCGAGCTGGACCAGGCGGAGGAGCTCGGTGACGCGCGCCTTGATGTCGGCGCGGGTGCGGCCGCGCACCTTGAGCGCGAACGCGACGTTGTCGAACACGTCCATGTGCCGGAACAGCGCGTAGTGCTGGAAGACCAGGCCCACGTTGCGGTCGCGGGCGCGCTGCTTGATGAGGTCGACGCCCTCGTGGCGGACCTGGCCGTGGTCGGGGTTCTCGAGCCCGGCCAGGATACGGAGCAGCGTGGTCTTGCCCGAGCCCGACGGCCCGAGCAAGGCGACCAGCTCGCCGGACGGGATCTCGACGCTGACGTTGTCGAGCGCCACGAAGTTGCCGAAGCGCTTGCCGACGTTCTCGACGGTGATCGTCATGGGGCGTTCTCCGGAAGGATGAGGCTGGACGCGGCCGGCAGCTCGGTCGCGAGCGGCAGGCGGCCGGCGGGCTCGTCGGCGCGCGCCGCCTCGTTCTGGGCGCGGTGGGCGCGGTGCTCGACCACCCGCTTGGCGGCCAGGGTGGCGAACGCGAGCACCAGCAGCAGCGAGGCCACCGCGAACGCGGCCGCGTAGTTGTACTCGTTGTAGAGGATCTCGACGTGGAGCGGCACCGTGTTGGTGCGGCCGCGGATGTGGCCCGACACCACCGAGACCGCGCCGAACTCGCCCATCGCGCGCGCGTTGCAGAGGATGACGCCGTAGAGCAGCCCCCACTTGATCTTGGGCAGGGTGACCCACCAGAACATCTGCCAGCCGCTGGCGCCGAGCACGATCGCGGCCTCTTCTTCCTCCGCGCCCTGGGCTTCCATCACCGGGATCAGCTCGCGGGCGACGAACGGGAAGGTGACGAACACGGTCGCCAGCACGATGCCGGGCAGGGCGAAGATCACCTTGAGGTCGTGCTCGGCGAGCAGCGGCCCGAGCAACCCGTGGGCGCCGAACAGCAGCACGAACACCATGCCGGAGATGACCGGCGACACCGCGAACGGCAGGTCGATGAGCGTGAGCAGCACCGCGCGGCCGCGGAAGCGGAAGCGGGCGATCGCCCACGACGCCGCCACGCCGAACACCAGGTTGAGCGGCACCGCGAT
>JBKJLC010000033.1:0-12384 GCA_046597055.1 Kofleriaceae bacterium
GCAGTCGAAGCCACGCACGGGCCAGGTCTTCGTCACCCGCTACCACGCCGAGATCATCCGGTCACCGCGCCAGGCGCGTCACGCGCTCGCGTACGTGCTGAACAACTGGCGCCGGCACCGCGAGGACCTCGCGGGGGTTGCGCAGCGACGTGCCCAGGTCGATCCGTACTCGAGCGGGATCCGGTTCGACGGCTGGAGCGGCGTGGCCGCGCCGTTCGCGGCGCCCGCCGGCTACGAGCCGCTGCCGGTCGCGGCCGCGGCCAGCTGGATGCTGACCACCGGCTGGCGGCGACACGGGCCGATTGGCCTGCGCGAGGTGCCCGGGCCCGTCGAGTGATCAGGCCGGCGGGGCGAGCGCGGCGCGGATGGCGGCGAAGAAGGCGGGGCCGACCAGGGGCTTCTGCAGCACGCCGCGGACGAGCGCGCTGGTCTGCGCGACCGCGACGACCTCGGTGCGCGGCAGGCCGCTCAGGAAGACCAGCGGGACCCGCAGCGCCTGGGCCTCCATCGCCGCGAGCAGGCCGAGGCCGGTCATCGGGTACATGTCGACGTCCGAGATCACGAGGTCGAAGCTGCCCGTGACGAGCGCGGCGAGCGCCTCCTCGCCACCGTGGACCGCGACCGCCTCGATGCCCATGACGCGCAGCTGCAGCGCGATCGACCGCGCGACCATCGGTTCGTCATCGACCACCAGGATCCTTGTCATTGCGCCGCCCCCCCGCGCGCATGATGCCTGACCGTCGGACGGATTTCACCCTGGCCGCGGATCGGACCCGCGTCGCATGGGCCCGAGATCGGCGACGTGGCAGGATGACGCCGATGTCAGCTTCGAGGACGCTGGCCATGCGGCTCGGCCTGCCCATCCTGGTCGGCGCCGGGTTGCTGGCCGGCTGGTGGATCGCCTGGGAGACCGGCCAGTTCCCGGTCGGCACCGTGCCCTCACCCGAGGCGGTCGCGCGCGGCTTCGTCACCGAGGCGAGCGCGGGCCGACTGACCACGGACATCGTCGCGTCGCTCTATCGGGTCGGGTTCGGCTACGTCGGCGCGTGCGCGGCGGCGATCCCGCTCGGGTTGCTGCTCGGCCGCTCGCTGCGGTGGCGCGCCGCGCTGCTGCCGTGGATCAACTTCTTCCGGACCCTGTCGCCGATCGCCTGGATCCCGTTCGCCGCGATCTGGTTCGGCATCGGCGACCCGCCGGCGCTGTTCATCATCTTCATGGCGACCTTCTTCCAGGTCGTGCTGGCGACCGCCGGCGCCGCCGGCCAGGTGCCACGCATCTACTACCGGGTCGCCGAGGATCTGGGGATGGGCAAGGCCCAGATGCTGTTCCAGGTCACCCTGCCGGCGATCCTGCCCCAGCTCCTGGTCACGTTGCGGGTCGCGATCGGCGTGGCCTGGATGGTCGTGGTCGCCGCCGAGATGCTCGGCATGAAGAGCGGCCTCGGCTTCCTCATCTCCGACGGGCGCAACGGGCTGCGGATGGATCTGGTCGTGGTCGCGATGATCACGATCGGCGTGATCGGCGTCGCGCTCGACAGCCTGTTCGCGCGGCTGGCCCGGGCGCCGATGGTGCGCTGGGGCAGCGAGCGATGACCCCGGTCCTGCGCCTCGACGGGGTCGGCTTCGCGTACGGGCCGGTCGCGGTGCTCGCCACGATCGACCTCGAGGTCGCGCGTGGTGAGCTGCTGGCGTGCGTGGGCCCGTCGGGGTGCGGCAAGAGCACGCTGCTCGGGTTGCTCGGCGGCCACCTGCAGCCAACCCGCGGTCGAGTCGAGCGGCAGGGGCAGAGCCGGACCATCTACCAGGAGGGCGGGCTCTACCCGTGGCTGACCGTCGCCGAGAACGTCGCGATCGGCGTGCCGCGAGGCGCCAGCCCGGTCGAGCGCGCCCGCAAGGTCGACGCATGGCTGACGACCGCGAACCTCGCCAGCTTCCGCGATCACTATCCCCACGAGCTGTCGGGCGGCATGCGCCAGCGCGTCGAGATCGGGCGGGCCCTGGTCGCCGAGACCGACCTCCTGCTGCTCGACGAGCCGTTCAGCGCGCTCGACTACCAGACCCGCGTCCGCATGCGGCGCGAGCTGGCGACGACCCTGGCGACCCGGCCGCGCACCGTCGTGCTGGTCACTCACGACATCGAGGAGGCCGTCCAGCTCGCCGATCGCATCGTCGTGCTGGGCGAGCGTCCCGCCTCGGTGCGCCGCACGCTCGAGCTGCCCGCCGGCGGCCGCCGTCCGCGCCTGCCCGCCGACCCCGGGGTCGCCGAGGCCGAGCAGCTCATCCTCGACGAGCTCGGGCTCACGTAGCAGCCGCGACCCGCGTGTGGATCGCTTCCACCACCCGTGCCACAGTCGCCGGGTGCGAGCGTTCTGGCTGCGGGTCGCGGCGATCACCACCGCGTTCCTGACCGTGCTGGCGGTCTTGCACCACCGGCCGTGGGTGGCCGGGCGCGCCTACGCCGCGCATGGCCAGCTCGACGTCGGCTTCTTGCCGGTGACCTGCCATCTCACCTGTCCGGTCACCGACTTCGCGACCCGGACCACGACCACCTCGACCCGCTTCCGGTCGCGGTCGTTTCCTGACTTTCCGACCGCGGTCGAGGCGCTCAAGAGCCGCAAGATCGAGGCGACGTTCCTGCTGGCGCCGCTGGCGATGGTATTGCGCGCGCAAGGGGTGCCGATCAAGATCGTCTACCTCGGCCACCGGGACGGCTCGACCGTGATGGTCCGCAAGGACTCGACCGCGCGTGACCTGCGCGACCTGCGCGGCAAGGTGTTCGCGCGGCCCAGCAAGTTCTCGAACCAGTACCTCGTCATCACCAAGCTGATGGACGAGCAGGGCCTGGCGCCGGGCGACATCGAGTTCGTCGACCTGCCACCGTCCGACATGCCGTCGGCGCTCGCCAACGGCTCGATCGACGCCTACTTCGTCGGCGAGCCCCATGCGGCCAAGGCCGAGCTCAACGGCACCGGCCGCGTCCTCTATCACGCCAAGGACATCTGGCCCCGCTTCATCTCGTGCGTGCTGGTCGTGCGCGAGGAGCTGATCAACCAGAAGCCCGAGGTCGTGCGCGATCTGGTCCGCGGCATCGCCGAGTCGGGCGAGTGGGCCGAGCGCAACCGGCTACAGGCGGCCAAGGTCGGGGCGACCTACTACCACCAGGACCCGAAGCTGCTCGAGTACGTCCTGACCCACCCGGCCGACCGGGTCAGCTACCGCATGCTGACGCCGACCGACGAGGACCTGGGCGCGATCATGAAGTACGCGCTCAAGGCCGGCATCCTCGCGAAGCCGATCGACCTCACCGAGCTGATCGACCGCCGCTTCATCCCGCTCGACATCCAGCCGGCCGCGATCGCCCCCGATCTGCCCGGGCTGTGACCGCTCCGCTTCGCCCGGCTCAGACTCGGGTTTCGCCGTTTCAGGACGGCGGCAACTCAGGCGATCGACGCGACCACGCCGTCGCGGCGCGCGGTCTCGGCGGCGAACACCATGAGGTGGGTCTCCAGGCTCTCGGCGGGACCCGACCGGATCTTCGAGCGGTCGCCGGTCGCGATCGCGGCGACGAACTGCTCCATCAGGCGACCGTCGCCGCCGCCGTGGCCGGTCGCGATCGAGCCGTCGGACGCCTGATCGGTGCGGAACGTCTCGGTGCGATCGGTCAGGAAGTCGTGCACCTCGATGACGGTGCCGTTGCCGTACAGCTCGCCGCGGGTGCCGAAGATGCGGGTCTCGCGATCGCGCTGGCGGGTGAACCCGGTCATCGTGAACGACGCGGTCGCGCCGCCCTCGAAGAGCATGTTGACGACCTGGTGATCGACCACGTCGTTGTCGCTGGTGTAGACGCAGCGTCCGTACGGCCCGGTCCGCAGCGCCTCGGTGACCCCGGCCTCGGTCAGGTCGGACGTGAGCACGTCGACCGGCCAGCCGGTGTAGCCAGCGCGGACCCGGCCGAGGTAGATCCGGGGCGCCGAGTACGGGCAGCTCGGCTCGACCGCGCAGTCGAGGCAGCGATCGGCGGCCCCGGCCGGCTGCGCCTCGCGCCGGAAGTGCTTGAGGCCGCCGAACGACGACACCTTGAGGCATGCGCGGCCGACCACGTGGCGAATCCAGTCGAGGTCGTGGCACGACTTGGCCAGCAGCATCGACGACGACCGCGCCTGGTTGCCCCAGTTGCCGCGCACGAACGAGTGGGCCTGGTGCCAGTAGCCGACCGGCTCGAGGTGGTCGAGGCTGACGATCTCACCGATGCGGCCGGCGTCGATCAGCGCCTTGACCCACTCGGTGTAGCGGGTGTAGCGCAGGACGTGACAGACCGCGAACATCACGCCGTTGCGCTCGGCCGCCGCGACGATCCGCCGGCACTCGTCGGCGCTCGGCGCCATCGGCTTCTCGAGCAGCAGGTGATAGCCGCGGTCGGCGAACGCGACCGCCGGCTCGGCGTGCTCGGTGTCCGGGGTCGCCAGGATCACGCCGTCGGCGAGCCGCGGGCGATCGAGCAGCTTGCGCCAGTCCGACGTGACGAGCGCGGGATCGATCGCGTGCTCGCGGGCGAGCCGGTCGCGGTAGAAGTCGCGCGGCTCGGCCACGCCGACGATCTTGACCGCGGCCGGGTTGGCGCGCGCGTACTCGGCGTAGATCGCGCCGCGGCTACCGGCGCCCACGACGATCAGTCGAACAGGAGGCATCTCACCGTTCTACCCGATCTCCTGGCAACGGCCGCACCGGCCGCGCCCGCTGGGAGCGCTGGTCGGGGCATGACCTTGGACGCAGGCGTCAGAACGCGGGCGTCAGGACGCGGACAGCGCGGCCTTGAACTCGAGCGCGCTGCGCGGTCGGTCGGCCGGCGTCTTGGCAAGCGACCGGGAGATCATCGCGTCGAGCGCAGCCGGCAGGTCGCCGCGCATGACCCGCGGGATCGGCGCGGCCTCGGCGCAGTGCGCGAAGCCGATCGCGATCGCGTTCTCGCCGGAGAAGGGCGGCCGCCCGCACACCAGGTGATAGGCGAGGGCGCCCAGCGAGTAGATGTCGCTGGCGGTGTCGACGCTCTTGCCGCGGATCTGCTCGGGCGACATGTAATGAGGCGTGCCCATCAGCATGCCGGTGGCGGTCATGCCGGCGCCGGCGGTGGCCTTGGCCAGGCCGAAGTCGATCAGCTTCACCGCGTTGCGCTCGCCGACCAGCACGTTCTGCGGCTTGAGGTCGCGGTGGATCACGCCAGCGTCGTGGGCGGCGGCCAGCCCGGTGCAGATCTGGCCGAGGTAGTCGAGGCAGTCGCTCATCGGGACCATGCCGCGGCTGGTGATCACCTCGGCCAGGGTGCGACCCGGGAAGTACTCCATCGACAGGTAGAGCAGCCCGGGCCGGGCCTCGCCCAGGTCGTGGATGCGAATCACGTTGGGCGAGCTGACCTTGCGGGCGGCCGCGGCCTCGCGGCGAAAGCGCTCGATCAGCGCGCCCTCGTCGGCCACGAAGCTGGCGGCGATGACCTTGACCGCGACGGTGTCATCGAGCACCTCGTCGTGCGCGAGGTAGACCGCGCCCATGCCGCCGCGCCCGAGCAGGCGCTCGATGCGGTAGCGGTTGGCGAGGACCTCGCCCGGCGTCAGCCCGCCGAGCGACGGCGGCGGGCTGGACCGCATCACGGTCTGGGTGCGGTCGAGCGCGGGTGCGACCGCGGGCGCGGTCGCTGCGGTGGGACGCACCGCGAGCGGCGCCGCCGGGGCCGCGAGCCCGGCCGGCGCCGGGATCACCGCCGACTCGAGCATCCGCCGCTCGTCGATCAGCCGGGACAGCTTCTGGTTCAGCTCGAAGTCGACGCCGCACACGATCGTCTCGAGGTTGGCGATCCGTTCGAGCAGCAGCTTGCGTTCGGGGTCGTCGGCGCCACGGCCCGCCGGCAGCTGGCGGCGCTCCTGCGCCGCGAGCTCGGCCCGGCGCTCGCGGTGGCGCAAGATCTCCCGGACGATCACCACGGGCGACCCGAACACGGCGAGGATCGCGATGATCGGGATCAGGGCTTCCACGGTCGCCGGTTGTATCAGCCCAGGCGGGCGATGTCGTCGCTGCTCAGGCCGAACAGGTGCAGCAGCCGGTCGAGCCCGCCCGACGAGATCGCGGTGTCGGCGGTGGCGGCGACCTTGGGCTTGGCGTGGAACGCCACGCCGAAGCCGGCGCGCGCCAGCATCGGGAGATCGTTGGCGCCGTCGCCGACCGCCACCGTCGCCGCCGGCGCGATGCCGTGCGCGGCCGCGATCTGCGCCAGCAGCGCCGCCTTGCGCTCGGGCGTCACCACCGGATCGATCAGCCGCCCGGTCAGCCGGCGGTCGACCCGCTCGAGCTGGTTGGCGAACGCGTCGTCGAGGCCGAGCGTGCGCTGGACCGCCGCGGTGCCGAAGGTGAAGCCGCCGCTGACGACCGCGGTGCGGCAGCCGAGCGCGCGCAAGGCGCGGACCAGCGCCGGCGCGCCCGGCATGATCGGCAGCCGGCCGGCCAGCTCCGCGAGCGCCTCGTCGGGCATCCCCGCGAGCAGCGCGACCCGGTAGCGCAGGCTCGACTCGAAGTCGAGCTCGCCCAGCATGGCGCGGCGGGTGACGTCGCTCACCTCGGGGCCGACCCCGTGCAGGCGGGCCAGCTCGTCGATGGTCTCGAGCTGGATCAGGGTCGAGTCCATGTCGAACACGACCAGGCGTGGGGCGCGCCGCTCGGGGGTGTCGGCGCGGACCGCGATGTCGATGCCGGCGCCGGCCGCGGTGAGCACCAGCCGGCGCAGCTCGCCGGCCGCGGCCCGGACCTCGCCGGTGACCTCGACGATCGCGGGCAGCTCGATCGCGGCCGCGGCCAGCCGGATCGGCGCGCCGACCGCGGCGCCCCGCCCGGCCAGCGCGTGCGCGATCGCGGCGAGCCGGGTGTCGTCGAGCGCCGCCGGATCGTCGGCGAGCGCCGTGATCGCGAAGGCGATCGAGGTGGTCATGGCCGCGGCTGCAGCGCCGCCACCAGCTCGCCGTAGAGGCGTGCGCGCAGGCCGATCGGATCAGGGCCGCCGCCGCCCAGCGCAGGATCGACGACGATGTCGGCGAGCGTGTGGGCGAAGCCGTCGGGGACGAACAGGCGGTCCCAGCCGAGCGGGCGCGGCCCGCGCGGCTTGTCGACGATCTGGCCGCCGACCTCGCCGGTGAACAGCTCGACCTCGGCGTCGGCGCCGCGGCGCAGGGCCACGCACAGGTGCAGCCGCACCGGCGTCTCGCGCCAGTGGCGGGTGAACCGGATGTCGTTCTCGGAGTCGAGCTCGAGGCGCAGGCTCTTGCCGTCCATCGTGGTCAGGTCGCTGACCTCGGCGAAGCACGGGAACACGTCGGCGGCCAGCACCATGCCGCGCGCGCGCTGCGATGGATCGGGCGCGCTGGTCGAGTAGCCGGACGGCAGCCCGGCGATCGTCAGCTGCAGCGTGGGCGCGATCCGGGCCAGCTCGGCCGCGCGCGCGTCGTTGCCATCGAGGAAGTGGACGATCACCGCGGCGGAACCTACCACGCGGCTCCGGCTGGACATCGGCGGGAGCGGCGCCGATGATGCCGCCGATGAGCTGGTCTCGTGTGGTGGTCGCGGCGGTCCTGGCGAGCGCGGCATGCAAGACGGCGGCGGCGCCCGCGCCGGCGACCGCCCCCGGGGAGCCCGCCGACGCGGTTCGCGAGGCGCGCTCGCTGGTCGAGGAGGCGTATCGCAACCTGCGCCGTGGTGACGCCGCCGGCATGACGCCGCTGCTCGCCACCGACGCGTTCCTGGTCGGGCCCGGGCCCGCCGAGGTCGGCCTCGAGCGCAGCGCCGCCGCGGTCACCGCGGGCGACGCGCTGTCGGTCACCGAGAAGAAGGGCGGCCACAAGCTGAAGTCGTCGCGGCTGGTGGCCGAGGCCGCGGCCGACGGACGCTCGGCGTGGATCACCGATCAGATCGAGCTCGACGGCCAGCCCTACGCCGTGGTCGCGCTGGCCGCCGAGGTCGACGAGATCTGGGTGCTGACCGCGATCGAGGTCGCGCGCACGATCCCCGACGGCAAGCTCAAGCGGATGGCCGCCGAGGGTGGCCTGGCGCCGCTCGGCGAGCTGCCGGCGTGGACGCCCGGTGCCGGCCAGGCGGCCGGCAACCGCGCGCTCCCGTCCGGCGTGCTCGAGGCGTTCCTGGAAGCGGTCACCACGCCCGAGGCGCTGGTCGCGCAGCTCGGCAACCCGTCGCCGATCTTCGTCGGGGTCGCGCCGCGCGCGGTCGTGCGCGGCGCCACCGCGCTCGAGAAGCTCTGGATGCCGAAGCCGAAGACCAAGAAGCCCGCGCCGCGGTGGACGGTGGTCGACACGCTGGGCGGGGCCACCCCTGACGGCGCGCTGGCGTGGGTGCTCGCGCACGCGACCCGCGATGGCGAGGCCCCGCAGCCGCGCCGGCTGTTCGCGATCTACCAGCGGGCGCCCGGCGACGGCGCGGCACCGGCCGCGTGGGAGCTGATGCTCCTGCACGAGGCCGCGCTGGCGGGCCCGGCCCCCGCGGCGCGGTAGCGCCCCGCGCCGCGTCAGGGCGACGTCAGCGGGCGCGCCTCGCCGACCTCGAGGATCCACAGCTGCTCGGCCGGCAGGCGGTGCGCCGCCCACCACGCGCGCAGCCGCGCCGGCGGCTCGCCCACCGCCTCGTCGGTCAGGCGGAACGTGCCCCAGTGCATCGCCAGCAGGTGACGCGCGCCGAGCGCGCGAAACCCGGCGCCCGCGTCGTCGGGATCCATGTGCTGCGGCTCCATGAACCAGCGCGGCGCGTAGCCGCCGATCGGCAGCATCGCCCAGTCGATCGGCCCGAGCCGCTGGCCGATCTCGACGAAGTGATCGCCGGCCGCGGTGTCGCCGGCGTGGAACACCGCGCCCTCGGGGCCGCGCAGCAGGTACCCGCCCCACAGGCTCTGGTTGCGGGTCCACGGCATCCGCATCGACCAGTGCCGCGCCGGCGTCAGCGTGATCGTCACCGGGCCGACCTGGTGGGCCTGCCACCAGTCGAGCTCGATCACGTCGAGGCCGAGCCGGGCCAGGCGCGGTCCGTTGCCGACCGGCACCAGGTAGGTCGGGCCGGGGCCGATCCGGCGCAGCGTCGCCAGATCCATGTGGTCCATGTGGTCGTGGGTGACGCACACGAGGTCGAGCTTCGGCAGCGCCTCGAGCGCGACCCCGGGCGGCACCAGCCGCGGCACCACGCCCTGGATGCGCTGCGACCAGATCGGATCGATCGCGATCGCGAGGCCGCCCAGCCGCAGCACCCACGACGCGTGGCCGATCCAGCACGCGACCGGGTCGCCGCTGGCCAGCGCGGCGGCGCCGCCCGCGCGCACCGCCGGCCGCACGGCATCGAGCGCCGCGAAGTCGGGGGGCCGCGGCGCCCGGCGCCCCGGCAGCCGATCGAGCAGCTTCCAGCGCAGCACGTCGGCCGGGCCGCGTCGGGGACGGGTCGCGCGGTCGTCGAAGCGAGCCATCGCGCCAGTCTAACCGACGCGCGCGATCGGGTAGGATGCGCCGTGGCCCGCCGCGTTCGATCCGCTGCGCTCGCCGCCGCGCTGGTCGGCGGTGGGTGGATCACCGCGGCCTGCGTCCGTCGCCCGCCCGCGGCCGCGCCGGCCGCGCACCAGGCCCAGGTCGCCGGCGCCACGCCGGTGGTCGGTGGGTCGGCGCCGGCCGCGCTGCTGACCACCGCGACCGGCGCGCGCGTCGCGCTGGCCGACCTGTGGCAGGGCCGGTCGCAGGCGATCGTCGTCTTCTACCGGGGCTTTTATTGACACAGCTGCATCCGCTGGCTCGGTGAGCTGGCTCGTCAGGCCCCTCAGCTGTCGTCGCAGGGCGTCGTGATCCTCGCGATCGCCACCGACCCGGTGGAGGCGACCGCGAAGCTCCAGTCCAGGCTGCCCGGCGTGGTGTTGCTGACCGATCTCGATCCCGGGCTCGCGGCGGTGACCGCGTGGGGCCTGCGCGTCGGCGACGCCGAGCACCCGTGGCCCGCGACGTTCCTCGTCGGGAGTGACGGCCTGGTTCGCTGGCGGCACCTCGGCGACGGTGCGGGTGATTGGCCGGCCCTCGCCGAGCTTGCCGCCGCGGTGCGCGGCGAACCGACAGCATCGCCTCGCTGACACCGTGCGCGCGCATGAGGGCGTCAGCCCACATGCGATCTGCAACCCACATCGAGCTCGCACTGGACGCGCGCTTACCCATCCTGCAACGTGGAACGTGATGGGGATTGGTCATCTGCTCGTGATGCTCGGCGCAACGGGGTTGTTCGCCTGCGTCGAACCCGGCGATTCGCTGGTCGATGACGACCTCGCGGTCGCCGCCGACCTCGATGCCGACGCGGGCGTGCCGGGGCCACTGACCATCGCGCGCACCTGCCATTCCGCGACGCTGCTGGCCTCTGGTGCGGTCCTGTTCGCCGGCGGCATGGATCGCGCGGTCGTGCACGCGTCGTCCGAGGTCTATCGCAACGGTGACACCACGCCGACCGGCGCCATGCACCAGGCGCGCTGCGCACATCTCGCGACCCGGCTCCGGTCGGGTGCGGTGCTCGCCGTGGGCGGCCTTGGCGGCGGCGTCACCGCGCTGACCACGGCCGAGCTCTACGATCCCGCCACCGGCACCTGGGCGCGGACCGGCTCGACGCACGTCGCGCGCTGGGAGTTCACCGCGACCCTGCTTCCGTCGGGCAAGGTCCTCATCGTCGGCGGGATCTCCGACTGGAACAACGCGGCCCCGCGACCGCACGGCACCGCCGAGCTCTACGATCCCGCCACCGGCACCTGGTCGCTCACGTCGCCCCTGAACATCGCGCGCCACGGCCACACCGCGACCTTGCTGGCGTCGGGTCGGGTCCTGGTGACCGGGGGCGTCGATCCCGGCTACGCCCGGAGCCAGACCGCCGAGCTCTACGACCCGAGCACGGGCAAGTGGTCGATGACCGGCTCGATGGCGCACCGGCGTTCGCGCCACACCGCGACCATGCTGCCGTCCGGCAAGGTGCTGATCGCCACCCACGGCGGCCTCCGGCCGGCTGGCGAGTCGGCGAGCGCCGAGCTCTACGATCCCCGCACCGGCGCCTTCGCCGCCGCGGCGGTCCCGCTTCACCAGCACGTCAACGGCGTCGCCGCGGCGCTGCCCTCGGGCCACGTCCTCCTGGTCGGCGGCGGCGGTGCCTTCGACCAGGCCGGCTGGTGGACCGAGTTGCCGCTGGTCGACCGCTACGACCCGGCGACCGACCGGTGGACCGCGGTCGCGCCGCTCACCACCGGCCGCACGTTTCACACCGTGACCGCGCTGGCGACCGGCCAGGTGGTCGTCTCCGGTGGCGGCAACGGCCTGGCGTCGGTGGAGATCTTCGATCCCGCGATGGAGATGTGGTTGTCGTCGCCAGCGCCGTGAGGTCCTGACCGGTCACAGCCGCAGGGTCAGGCCGGCGGTGGCGCTGCGCTCGCCGAGCGGCATGACCTCGACGGTGACGTCAAGATCACGCGGCAGCCGGACGGTGAGGCCGGCGCCCGCGGTGAGGTGGTAGCGGTCGCTGCCGGTGACGTCGACCCCGCCGCGGCGCCAGGACACCGGGCCGCCGAACCCGCGGGCGGCGGCGTAGGGCACCCAGCGGGTCGCGAGCGTCTTGCCGATCATCATGCCGCCGCGCAGGTCGAACGCCCGCCACGATCGGGTCTCGCCGTCGTCGGCGGTGGCCCGGACCAGCGCGCCGCCCAGGCTGGCGCTGACGCCCACGAACGGCCGCCGGGCCCGCTCGTACACCGGCAGCCAGCTGACCGAGCCGCCGAGCGCGCCACCGCCGGCGAGGTCGCGGCCCTCGACCGAGCCGGCCACGACCGCGCCCAGGCTCACCGACCAGCCCAGCCGCGCGGTCGCGAACGCGCCGACCGTGACCGTGGTGGTCAGCTGCTCGACCTCGACCCGGTCGCCGTCGAACACGATCTGCGACGCGAAGCCGCCGACCGAGGCGCTCGCTTGCCACGATGCCGGCGCGCTGCCATCACACTCCGCGGGCAACCCGGTCGGACCGACCGGCGGAGACAGGCCTCAAGCCCGGGCGGTGTCGGCGCGCGCTGCGAGGAGCGCGGTGGCCGCAGCGGTGCTTGCCAGGATCGCGGTGCGCATCGCCGTCACTCTAACCGAGGAGCCGCTCGAGCAGGTCGGTGGCGCTCGCGATCGACACCGTCGTCAGGGAGTGTGAAGCATTCGCTTCCCACCCTCCCTTTCGATCGATCGCGGGCCGGAGCCCGCGCCCGATCTGTACGGAGCAGAGCCGCCTCGCTTCGCTCGGCTCAGGCCAGCGCGGCGATCAGCGGCAGGCCCCAGGCGATCCCGACGATGATCGAGAGCA
>JBKJLC010000226.1:0-26102 GCA_046597055.1 Kofleriaceae bacterium
GCCGCGGCCGCGGTCCTGACCGACGGCCTGCCCAGCGCCCGTCGCAGCGGTGACCCGCGGCTGGTCGGCTTCTTCGAGCTGGCGCGCGCCGACCTGCTGCGCCGCACCGGCGACGTCACCGGCGCGGAGCAGGCGCTCGAGCGCGCGGTCGACACCCTGCAAGCCGATCCGCGCGATCGCGCGTGGGCCCAGCTCAAGCTCGGCATCCTCCACCTCGAGAACGAGCGCCTGGCCGCCGCCCGGGTCCCGCTCGAGTGGGTCGTGCGCGAGGCACCCGAGCAGAAGGACCTGGTCGAGGCGGCGCACCTCAACCTGGCCTGGATGGCGGGCCAGGCCGGCGACATCGCCGACGCGGTCGCGCACCTGACCGCGGTCGCGCGAGACCAGGCGCCGACGTCGACCCTGGTCTCGCTCGCGTTCGGCGAGGCGACCGTGCAGACCCTGCGCGGCCAGCTCGAGGCCGCCGACGCCATCCTCGCCGGGATCGCGCCGGCCGCGCTGGGCGACGACTGGAGCTGGGTGGTGCCGCTGCACCGGGGCCGGCTGGCGCTGCGCCGCGGTGACCCCGACCTGGCGGTGGCGACCCTGGGCCAGGCGGTCGCGGCGATCGAGGCCCGCCGCCGCGCCGCCGGCGCCGCGCCGATGTACCTCGATGCCCATCGCGAGCCGTACTACGAGCTGTTCGCGCTGCACGCGCGGGCCGGCCGCTGGGACGACGCGCTCGCGCAGCTGGTCGCGCTCGACGCCGGCGATCTGCTCGATGCGTCCGGCGGTGGCCGCCTGCGCTGGGGCTGGGGCGGTGGCCCGCAGCGCTCGCAGCCGGCCGGGCCGCCGCTCGCGCCGGTGGCCCTGGCGGCGCGGGTCGCTGCGCTGCGCGCCAGCTCGCGGACGGCCGACCTGGTGATCGCGCTGGTCGCCGGCGACCAGCTGTGGCGGGTGGTGGTCCGCGGCGGCGAGGTCACCGGTGCGCCGGTCGCGCGCCGCGACGAGGTCGAGGCCTTGATCGATCGCATCATCGTCGACCCCGGTGATCCCGCGACCGCCGCGCAGCTGGGCGCGCTGGTGCTCCCGCCCGGCGACCGGCGCGGGCCGCTGTACCTGGCGCCGCTCGGCGAGCTGGGCCGGATCCCGCTGGCGGCGCTGCGCCACCACGGCCGCCGCATCGTCGAGCTGCGCCCGCTGATCCGCCTGGTGAGCCTGGCGGTGCCGCCCGCGGTGGCGACCGGGGCTGCGGCCGGCGTGGTGCTGGGTGACCCCACCGGCGATCTACCGCGCGCCGACGCCGAGGCGCGGTCGGCCGCCGCGCACCTCGGGGTGGCGCCGCGGCTCGGCGCCGCGGCGACCGCGGACCACCTGCTGGCGGCGAACGGTCGGGTCGTGCACGTCGCGTCCCACGCCGGCCTCGACGATCGCGGCCTCTACCTGCGGCTCGCCGATCGGGTCGTCTATGGCGAGGAGATCGCCGCCACCCGCTGGTCGGCCGGGCTGGTCGTGCTGGCCAGCTGCGGCAGCGCCGCCGCCCGCGATCCGCAGGGGCGTGGCTCGCTGGGTAGCGCGTTCGTGCGCGGCGGCGCGCGCGCGGTGCTCGGCTCGCTGTGGTCGGTCGAGGATGCGGCCACCGAGCGGCTCCTGGCGCGCTTCTATGCGGCCGGCGGCGCCCACGCTCCGGCCGCGGCGCTCGCCACCGCCCAGCGCGAGCTGGCCGGCTCGATGCCGGCGCGGCAGTGGGCGGCGTTCGTCGTGATCGCGGCCCTGCCCGTGCGATAGTCGAATTCAGGAGGGATCATGAATTCGACGAATCGCTTCGCCGTGATCAACGCGCAGCTGACGGCCAACAAGAGCGGAGGGCCGTACGTGTTCGCGCTGCAAGATGACCAGTGGGTCGAGCTCGACACCGGTGCATCGGTGAACAGCGGCATGGTCGTGGTCAGTGATCTCTCGACGGCACAGCCCACGCGCATCCCGGCCGCCCCCCAGAACATCTCGGCCGTGCGCGCCACCCAGGGCGGTGAGGACCCGTGGCCGGTGCCCCCGCCGCCACCGCCACCCATGTCCGGGATGGGCCCCAAGCAGGTCTTCGAGTACATCAACAACCACGGGCCGTGGTCGTCCACGACCAAGTACTGACCCCGGCCAGGGCCGCGGGATTTCCCCGACACGACGCCACTCCCGCGAGATCGTGAAGTAAATCGGCAAGCAGTCTTGACTGACTGTTTTCTGGTAGGGTACACCGCGTGACGGTGACGCTACCGGCCCGGGCCCCACGGACGCAGGCGCAGCGGCGCGACGAGATGCGCAAGGCGCTGCTCGATGCCGCGGTCGCCAGCCTGATCGAGCTTGGCTTCGCGCGCACCACCACGCTGGAGGTGCAGCGCAAGGCCGGCGTCTCGCGCGGCGCGTTGCTTCATCACTTCCCGTCCAAGGCCCAGTTGCTGGTCGCCACGATTGCCCATCTCGCCGAGATGCGCGGCCGCGATCTCAAGCAACGGTCTGCCGATCTGCCGACCGGCGCGGCCCGCACGGGCGCGGTGCTCGACCTGCTGTGGGAGTGCTTCGCCGGGCCGATGTTCCAGGTCGCGATCGAGCTGCGCGCCGCCGCCCGCACCGACACCGAGCTGCGCGCCGCGCTGACCCCGGTCGAGCGCGTGGTGCGCGAGCGCATCATCCACCAGGCCACCGCGATGTTCGGCAAGGAGGTCGCGGCCCGGCCCGGCTATGCCGTCGCGGTCGATCTCACGCTGCATCTCATGATCGGCGCCGCCACCACCGCCTGCCTCCATGGCGAGGAGGTGCGGGTCGAGACGCTGATCGGCCACTGGAAATCCCTGTTCCCGCTACTGCTGAACCACGACGAGACGGAGACACACCCATGAGCAAGGACTTGAGGTTCGATGGCAAGGTCGCGATCGTCACCGGCGCCGGTGGCGGCCTGGGCCGTTCGCATGCGCTCCTGCTCGCCGCGCGCGGCGCCCAGGTCGTCGTCAACGATCTCGGCGGTAGCCACACCGGCGAGGGCAAGTCGGCGTCGGCCGCCGACAAGGTGGTCGACGAGATCAAGGCGGCCGGTGGCACCGCGGTCGGCAACCACGACTCGGTCGAGGACGGCGACAAGATCGTCAAGACCGCGATCGACGCGTTCGGTCGCGTCGACATCCTGATCAACAACGCCGGCATCCTCCGCGACGTCTCGTTCCCGAAGATGAGCGCGGCCGACTGGGACCTCATCTACAAGGTCCACGTCCTCGGCGCCTATCGCTGCACCTACGCGGCCTGGCCGCACATGCGCGACCAGGGCTACGGCCGCATCATCATGACGGCGTCGGCCGCCGGCATCTACGGCAACTTCGGCCAGGCCAACTACGCCATGGCCAAGCTCGGCCTGGTCGGCTTCGCCAACACGCTCGCGATCGAGGGCCGCAAGCGCAACATCCTGGTCAACACGATCGCGCCGCTGGCCGGTTCGCGCATGACCGAGACCGTGCTGCCGCCCAACCTGATCGAGGCGCTGCGCCCCGAGTTCGTCAGCCCGCTGGTGGCCAAGCTGTGCCACGAGGCCAGCGAGGAGACCGGCGGCCTGTTCGAGGTCGGCGGCGGGTTCATGGGCAAGCTGCGCTGGGAGCGCTCGGCCGGCAAGACCTTCCGCCTCGGCCGCCCGATCACGCCCGAGGGGGTCGACGCCGCGTGGCAGGACATCACCGGCTTCGCCAAGACCACCCACCCGGCCAACGTGGCCGCGTCGATGCAGCCGATCATGGACAACCTCGAGCAGGGGCCCAGCAAGGGCGGCAACGACCTGATCGACGTCGACGCCGCGCTCGGCTACCAGTTCCCCGACCTCGAGTCGAGCTACGACGAGCGCGACCTCGCGATCTACGCGCTCGGGGTCGGCGCCGCCACCAACCCCGGCGACGACAAGGATCTGCAGCTGGTCTACGAGCTCCACGGCAAGGGCATGAAGGCGCTGCCGACCTACGCGGTGATCCCCGCGGTCAACTCGGTGCTCACCCTCGGCAAGCAGGGCAAGTCGGCGCCCGGCCTCACCTACGGGCTCGACCGCGTGCTCCACGGCGAGCAGTACACCGAGCTCAAGCGGCCGCTGCCGCTCAAGGCCAAGCTCACCCACCGCTCGCGCATCAAGGACATCTTCGACAAGGGCAAGAACGCCCTGGTCATCACCGAGATCGTCACCTACGACGAGGCCGGCATGGAGCTCTGCCGCAACGAGCTCACCACGTTCGTGCGCGGCGCCGGCGGCTGGGGTGGCGATCGCGGCCCGGCCCAGGACATCAACGTGCCGCCCGACCGCGCGCCCGACGCGACGATCGAGGAGAAGGTCCCGGACCACCAGGCCCTGCTCTATCGCCTCAGCGGCGACTGGAACCCGCTCCACGCCGACCCGGGCTTCGCCAAGGCGTTCGGCTTCGAGCGGCCGATCCTCCACGGCCTGTGCTCGTTCGGCTACGCCGGCCGCCACGTCGTGCAGGCGTTCGCGCCCGACGGCAACCCCGACTACTTCAAGAGCATCCGGGTCCGGTTCGCCAACCCGGTGATCCCCGGCGAGACCCTGATCACCGAGATGTGGAAGGAGGACGGCAACAAGATCGTCTTCCGCACCAAGGTCAAGGAGCGCAACGTCGTCGTGATCTCCAACGCGGCGGTCGAGCTGTGGACCGAGATCCCGAAGCCGGTCGCCCGGGCCAAGCCGGCGGCGGGCGCGGCGCCAGCGGCCAACCAGCTGCCGACCTCGGGCGACATCTTCCGGGCGATCGGCGCGTTCGTGGCCAAGGGCCCCGAGGTCGCCGAGAAGACCAAGACGACCTTCCAGTTCAAGCTGTCGAACCCCGACAGCCTGTGGACGATCGATCTCAAGGCCCCGCCCGGCTCGGTCGGCGAGGGCGCGACCGCCCCGGCGCAGTGCACGCTCGAGCTGTCCGACGCCGACTTCATGGCGATGGCGACCGGCCAGGCCGACCCGATGAAGCTGTTCTCGAGCGGCAAGCTCAAGATCTCCGGCGACGTCATGGCCTCGCAGAAGCTCGGTTTCCTCAAGAAGATCACGCCTGAGAGCGTGATGGCCGAGCTGAAGAAGCGCACCGGCGGTGGTGGCGGTGGCGGCGAGGCCCCGGCCGGCAGCACCAGCGCCGGCCAGGCCCCGGCCGAGCTGACCCCGTCGACCTGGGACGTCTTCATCGCGATCCGCGATCACGTCGAGCGGAACCCCGACCTGGTCGGCAAGATCGCGACCACCTACCTGTTCAAGGTGACCAACCCCGACTCGGCGTGGCTGGTCGATCTCAAGAACGGCAAGGGCGCGGTCACCGAGGGCGCCGGCGCCGCCGACTGCACGCTCGAGATCGCCGAGGCCGACTTCATCGACATGACGACCGGCAAGGCCGACGCGATGAAGCTGTTCACCACCGGCAAGCTCAAGATCACCGGCAACGTCATGGCCTCGCAGAAGCTGAACTTCCTGCAGACCATCGACCCGGCCAGCGCGCAAGAGGCGGTCGCCAAGGCCCGCGCCGCCGGCGGTGGCGCCGGACCGGCCGCCGCCGCGACGCCCGCCGCGACCAAGGGCGCCGCCGCCCCGGCGTTCTTCGCCGCGCTCGGCAAGCGGCTGGCCGACAAGCCCGACCTCGCCAGGGAGGTCCAGGCGGTGATCAGGTTCCAGATCAAGGACCCGGCCGCGGCCTACACCGTCGATCTGGCCGGCACCCCGTCGGTGAAGGACGGCGCCACCGGCGCCGCGACCACCACGATCACGGTGGCCGACGCCGACCTCGCCCAGCTGTCGGCCGGCGGCGCGCGCGACCTGTTCATGCACGGCAAGCTCCGCGTCGACGGCGACGTCACCGTCGCGCACCGACTCGGCTTCCTCAAGGGCCTGTAGACCTACCCCACGCCACCCAGGAGTTACCCATGACCCGCAAAGTCAACGTCATCGGCGTCGGGATGGTCCCGTTCGCCAAGCCCGGCAAGAGCGAGGAATACAACGTGATGGCCGCCAAGGCCGGCAAGGCGGCGCTCGCCGACGCCGCGGTGCCCTTCACCGCGGTCGAGCAGGCGTTCGCCGGCTACGTCTTCGGCGACTCCACCTGCGGCCAGCGCGCGGTCTACGAGATCGGCCTGACCGGCATCCCGGTGTTCAACGTCAACAACAACTGTTCGACCGGCTCGAGCGCGCTCGTGCTCGGCGCCCAGGCGATCGCCGGCGGCATCTCGGAGTGCGTGCTGGTGGTCGGCTTCGAGCAGATGGAGAAGGGCGCGCTCGGCGCCAAGTGGGCCGACCGCACCAACCCGATGGACAAGCACGCCAACCTCATGAGCGAGGTGCAGGGCTTCACCCAGGCGCCGCCCGCCGCGCAGATGTTCGGCGGCGCCGGCCGCGAGTACCGATGGAAGTACGGCACCAAGCGCGAGACCTTCGCCAAGATCAGCGAAAAGGCGCGCAAGCACGCGGCCAAGAACCCGTACGCGCTGTTCAAGGAGCTGCTGTCGGTCGAGGAGATCCTCGCGTCGGACGAGGTGTTCGATCCGCTGACCCGCTACCAGTGCTGCCCGCCGACCTGCGGCGCGGCCGCGGCGGTGCTGTGCTCGGACGACTTCGCCCGCAAGCACGGCATCGAGCGACCGGTCTACATCGCGGCCCAGGCCATGACGTCGGACTTCCCGTCGACCTTCGAGGAGAAGTCGATGATCAAGATGGTCGGCTTCGACATGGCGAAGGCGGCCGCCAAGCAGGTCTACGAGAAGGCCGGCATCGGGCCCGAGGACGTCGACGTGGTCGAGCTGCACGACTGCTTCACCGCCAACGAGCTGCTCACCTACGAGGCGCTCGACCTGTGCGGCGAGGGCCAGGCCGAGCAGTTCATCTGGGACGGCGACAACACCTACGGCGGCAAGTTCGTCACCAACCCGTCGGGCGGCCTGCTGTCGAAGGGCCACCCGCTCGGCGCCACCGGGCTCGCCCAGTGCACCGAGCTGGTCTGGCACCTGCGCGGCACCGCCGGCGAACGCCAGGTCGAGGGCGCCAAGATCGGGCTCCAGCACAACCTCGGCCTGGGCGGGGCGTGCGTGGTGACCATGTACCGCCGCGACTGACGAGAGGGACCGGCCCCTGGGCCCTGCGCCGGCCAGAAGGGCCGCGCGACCAGCAGTTCTCGAGCGGCAGGTTGTGTTTCGGTACCGGCCTCAGGGCGGCGTCTCGGTCGCTGGGGCTGCTCCAACGTCCTCAGCCAGTCGAACGATGAGGTCACGCAGCGTGACCTCGGTCCGACCGTGCGAGTGATGGAATGCGCGCAGGAAACGCAGATCGAGGGTCAGCTTGAGCGAGGTGAAGGTTGGGGTTTCTTCCTCCGGGTGCAGCGGGAAGTCCTCGACCTCGGGCACGTCCTCGGCGCCCATCGACGCAAAGAGGTCGGCGCACCGCTGCTCGATCTCGGCGGGTGAGGTCGGCGGGCCCGGCGGCCGGCGGGCGATCGCCTGCGCCCACGCGGCTTCGGCGGCGCGCGGGTCCTTGACCACCACGCCATGATCGAGGAGCGCGTCGATGCCCTCGAGTCCATCGTCCAGATCGTCGCCCGCGACGAACCGATTGAGCATACGGGCCCGGATCAGGTCGGCGCGGTCGCGCACGACCGGCGCGAAGAAGCGGGCGGCCAGCAGCGCTCGGTGGAACGAGCGGACGCTGACGATCATGCCGCCAGCCCGCGGCAGCTCGATGGCCGCCAGGATCACCGGATCCCGGCTGGGCCGGGCGTCGCGGGCGAACGTCGAGAAGTCGAGCGTTGCGGCTTCGTCCCGGTGCCACCAGCCCCAGATCGGCGGTACCAGCGGCGCGCGGGCCACGCAGCGCAGCTGCTCGAGTCGCCGGATCACCCGCGCGCGCCCGTCACGCGGCAGCGCGTAGTACAGCCGGACCGGCTGCATCGGCTCGCCGGTGGTGGTCAAGACCGTGATACGCGGCGGGCTTGCGGAGGTGGCGGGCTCCATGTCTGACCCTACCCGGGGGGGCTGATCGTGGTCTCGAAGCAGATGGTGAGCGCGACCTCGGCCGCGAGCAGGCGCTCGACGAGCGTGGTGGTGCCGGCGCCGGCCGGACCCGCAACGTGGATCAGCGCGCGCGCCTTCACGACCAGCCGGTGCCCTCGGTCTCGTCCAGGTTCCTTCTGGCGTACGTCCGCCCAGCAGAACCGCGCGCCCCTGGTTGTCGATCGGGTTGATGCGAGGCCGAGCAGGCGGCCCGGTCGCGCTCAGACCTGTCGCCGCTACCCGCGCATCGGCTTGAGCGCGGTCGCCCAGCGCAGCAGCTCGTCGAGCAACTTGGTGGCCGATGACGCGGCGGGGTCGGGCGGGGCGAACTTGCCATCGGTGATCTGCTTGGCGAAGAACGGGCACGAGACCGCGTCGGGGATCGGCATCATCTTGAGCGTGGTCATCACCTGCTTGGCCATCTGGACCGAGCGGGTGCCGCCCGAGACGCCGCCATAGCTGACAAACGCGGCCGGCTTGTAGCCCCACTCGACGTAGAGGTAGTCGAGCGCGTTCAAGAGCGCCGGCGGCATGCCGAAGTTGTACTCGGGCACGACGAACACGTAGGCATCGGCGCGGTCGACGATCGCGCTCCACGCCTTGGTGTGGGCGTGCTCGTACTGGCGCTTCATCGGGTGATTCGGTTCGTCGAGCAGCGGCAGGTTGACCTGCTTCAGATCGACCACCTCGACGGAGAACTTGCCGTGCGCGGTCGCGCGCTCGGCGAACCACTCGGCGACCGGCACGCCGGCGCGCTGGTCGCGGGTGCTGGTGATGACGATCTGCAGCGTCAGCATCGGGCCCATCCTTGGCATGACATCGGCCGATGATGCCATCGGTCTGCGAGCCGAGGTTGGCCGCGCGTGCGCCTCACCCCGCGCGCGATCAGAAGTGGAGCCCGACGCTGGCGCCGGCGGTCGCGCCGGCCGGCGCCGGCAGCACCTCGACCCGACGCACGTCGAGCACGTAGGTGAGCACGGTCGCGACCGCGGCCACGCCGGCGACTCCGAACCCGACGCTGGTGAACCGCGCGTCGCGGTCGCCGCGCTCCTGGATCGCGATCGCCTCGTCGAAGGAGTGGGCGCTCGAGTCGGCGTTGAGCGCGGCCAGCTCGTCCTCGGCCTGCCCGACCCGGTACGCGAAGTAGCCGCCGGTGCCGGCGGCGACCACGGTCAGCGCTGCCCAGGTCGGCCAGCGCACCACCGCGGGCAGGCGGTGGTGGACCCGCGTCCCGGGCTCCGCGGCGGGGCCGGCCGGCGGGGCGACCGCGCGGATCGCGGTGCCCGCGAAGGTCTCGCGCGACAGCACGTTGCCGCGGCCGTCGACGACGGTGACCTCGACGTCGATCGCGGCCGCGTCCGCGGCGGGCAAGACCGCGCGCGGGCCGGTGATGCCGACCTCGGAGCTGTCGCCCAGCCGCACCCGCATGCCGGCGACCAGCGCCAGCGGATCCTTGGCGGTCAGCTCGATCCGGACCCGCTCGGCGTCGCGCGCGACCTCGATGTCGAGCGTGAAGCGGCCGAGGCGCCCGGCCTCGGCGCGGGCCGCGGTGAACGGCTCGACGATCTTGGGCGACAGGCCGGCGCGCAGCGTCGCCCCGGGCTCGAGCAGGATCCAGCGGACGAAGTGACCGCGAGCCGCGGTGGCGTCGCCCAGCGCGGCCGCGACCTCGCCGGCAAGGCGGTGGGCCCGGGCCAGCTCGGCGCGGTCGAGCCCGCCGGCGGCGAGCGCGGTCGCCAGCAGATCGCGCGCCGCCTCGTAGTCGATGTCGCCGATCGCCTGCTCGGCCTGATCGAGGACCGGCGCGCCGTCGGCCGCGGCCGATCCGGTCAGCGCGAGCAGCGCGACCGCCACCACCAGCCCGGCGCGGCTCACCAGGTCACCTTGCGGCGCAGGGTCGCGCCCGGAGCAACCTCCACCCGGAGCGTGCGGGTCTTGCCGTCGGCGGCGACCGCCTTCAGCAGGTGGCCGCCGGACGGCACCGACAGGCCGATGATCGGCGTGACGCCCAGCTTCTTGCCGTCGAGGTAGATCGTCGCCCACGGGTCGGCGTCGACCGTGAGCCGCCCGGGCTTGGCCACGGCCACTCGGGGCGGCCGATCGCGGACCGGACGCACTGTCCGGGGCCCGGACGCGGACGCGGGGCCGGTGCCCGCGGCCGGGCCCGGATCGGTGCCCGCGGCCGGGCCCGGATCGGCGCCCGCGGCCGAGCCGGTCTCCGTGTCCGCGCCGACCGGCGGCGCGATCGCGACCACCACCGGCGCCACGTCGACCACGCCACCGCCGGCCGAGCTGCCCCGGTCGGGGCTGCCCGACGGCGCGGCCAGCGGCCGTCGTTCGGTGATCTTCACCGCAACCGCGCCGCTCATCGCCGCGACGCACAGGAGGCCCGCCACCAGCCAGGGGCCGCGGGCCGGCTGAGCGCGCATGCCGACCGCCAGCACCGCCGGCTCGGACGCCGCATCGATCACGCCGGTGGCGCTGTGGTGGCCGTGCTCGATCTCGATCTCGGGCGAGGTGTCGATCGACGCGGCGGTGACCGACGGTGAGCGCAGCCCCGGGCCGCGGTCAGCGGCGGTCGCCGCGGTCGACGGCCGGCGACGCGGCTCGTCCTGACCAGGCACGGGGTGCCGGTCGGGCGACGCCAGCAACGGCTGGGTCTCCTCGGCGCGCAGCGGCAGCCGGTCGACCACCTCCGACTCGTTCGAGCCCTCGTCGTTCTCGAAGCGCCGGTCGTTGGCGCGCACCTCGAGCAGGCAGCGCTCCCACACCAGCTGGGTGATGTCCTCGGCCGGCGCCATCGTCGACGGCGCCATCGCCTCGATCAGCGCCTTGCGCAGCTCGCCCGCGGTCGCGATGCGATCGTCGCGCTCGGCGGTCATCGCACGCATCAGGACCGCGTCGAGCCGAGGCGCGACCACGCCGACGGTGGCCAGGCCAGGGACCCGCGCGTTGCGGATGCCGTCGACCGCCGCGGCCGGACCGCCGCCCCCGAACAGCCGACGGCCGGCCAGCATCTCCCACAGCACGACCGCGAGCGACCACACGTCGCTGCGCCGATCGAGCGGCATCGCCGCCAGCTGCTCGGGGGACATGTACGTGAGCTTGCCCTTGACCTTGCCCTCCTCGGTCCGCTCGCTGATGCCGTCGTCGACCTTGGCGATGCCAAAGTCGAGCACCTTGAGGATGCCCTCGACCGTGACGAACAGGTTGTGTGGGGACACGTCGCGATGGACCAGCCCGAGCAGGTTGCCGCCGGTGTCGCGCTGCTCGTGCGCGTAGTGCAGCCCCTCGCACGCCTGCGCGATCAGCGAGACCGCGATCGCCGGTGGGATCCGGCCGCCGTCGCGCAGGATCGAGCTCAGCGAGGCGCCGCGCAGGTACTCCATCGCGATGTAGTACTCACCCCCGACCTGACCGAGCTCGAACACCGAGCAGACGTTGGCGTGCGAGAGGCGCGCGGCGACCCGCGCCTCGGTCATGAGCATCTTGAGAAACGTCGGGTTCTCGGCCAGCTCGGGCAAGACCCGCTTGATCACCATCGGCTTCACGAAGCCGCCCTGGCCGAGCAGCTGCGCGGCCCAGACCTCGGCCATGCCGCCGGCCGCGAGCCGACCGCACAGGCGATAGCGCCCGAACATCGCGTCGCGCTCCGAGGTGCGCTGTTGAGGCTGTCGACTCATCCCGTCACGAGGACGCCGGCGCGTCCCGACCTGGCATGTTCCGGTGTGACTGGTCACCTGGCAAGCGAAACCCGGCCAGTGTTGTGTCTTTTGCCGTACGGCGGAGAGCGGCCTTGTATCCCACCCACCCCTCCGAGGGACACTCCGCGAGTGATCCGCTTGCTCGTCGCCGGAGCCATGATGCTCACGGCCTGCAGCCTCGGCGGCGACTTCGGCGGCACGCGCTATCAGTGCGGCGCCGGCGGCCGCTGTCCCGACGGCCAGGCCTGCATCGCAGGCTTCTGCGAGGTTGGCGACTCCGATGCTCCGATTGGCACAGATGACGGCGGTGACGGCGGTGTCGGTGATGGCGGTGTCGAGGCGCGGGTGTGTGGAAGCCTCTCACTGCTGAGCGACCCGTTCGAGGATGGGGTCGCGCCACCTTGGTTCGAGCGCTTCGAGGAAACCGGGGTCACGGTCACCGAGACCGGGGGCCAGCTGGTGGTGGCGCTCGCCGCCGGCACCGGCGACGCCTACGGGGGCTACCGTTCGACCCACTACTACGACCTCACCTCCGGCGTGTTCGAGACCAAGGTCGGCCAGCTCGGCGGCGTCCACACCATCCTCGAGATCCGCGACCACCAGGACCGCGTGGTCCAGCTCACGGTCGAGGGCGCGTCGATGTTCGCGGCGGTGTACAACGTACCGGGTGCCGGGATCCGCCGGACCATCCCGTACGACCCGGCCCACACCTACTGGCGGCTCCGGGTCACCGGCCCGACCCTGTTCTGGGAGACGTCCGCAAACCGGACGACCTGGAACCTGCTGCACTCGGAGCTGATCCCGTTCGACCTCCGCCACGTCCGCGGCGTGCTGGCGGCTGGCGTCCGGATCGCGACCGCGTCGCAGGCGCGGTTCGACGACGTCAACCTGGCGGTGGCAGCCGGCCCCGGCTATTGCTCGGCCAGCACGTTGGTCGACGACTTCGCGGCCGCCCCGTTCGAACCGTTGTGGAGCTCCTACGCCAACCCCGGCTGCACGATCAGCGAGACCGGGGGCAAGGCGGTGATGACCTTCACCGGCATCGGCAGCGTGTTCTGCGGCCTGGTCGCGCGCCACCTGTTCGACCTGCGCGAAGGCGAGGTCGTGATCGACTCGATCGACCTGCCGAGCCGGACCAACTTCGTCACGTACCTGCAGGTGGTGTCCCCCTTCACCAGCGAGAGCCGGGTCGAGGCCACCCTCGACGGCGGCACCTTCCGCGCCGTCAACCGGCGCAACGGCGTCGATGGCCCGAGCGTGGCGGTGCCCTACGACCGGGTGATGCGCCGCTACTGGCGCATCCGCGGCGTCGGCAACCAGCTCGAGGTCGGCACCTCGCCCGACAAGGTTGGCTGGACCACCCACCTGACCGTCACCCCAGGTTTCGATCCCGCCGTGTCGGTCATCAGCTACGGCGCCGGTCACTACGCGTCGGTGGCCCCCACCGGGACCGTGATGGCGCAGCTCCCCGGCCTCAACGCGCCGTAGCGCGGGCGGTCACGACACCCGGGTCGCGGGCCGGCCGAGCAGCTGGTCGAGCTCCCCCGACGTCATCAGCGCCTGCAGATCGTCGAAGCCGCCGATCAGCACGCCCTTGACGAAGATCATCGGCAGCGTCGGCCACCCGCTCCACATCTTGAGCGCGGTGCGCCGCCGCCAGGTGTTCAGGTAGCTGCCGTACTCGAGGTAGTGGAACCGGATCCCGGCAGCGGTGAGCGCCTTGCGCGCCTTGCGCGGGAACGGGTTCTGTTTCATGCCGACCATCACCACGTCGTGCGCTGCGATCGCGGCGATCACCTCGTCGACGACGTCGCGGTGACTGCTGGCGACCTTGGCGCGGATCGCCGGGTGGAGCTGGTTCTCGTCGAGGATGGCGCGGGGCATGGTGGACCTTACTCCGTCGCGATGCCATCGTGGCAGTCATGAGCGCCAGCCCCGCCCGCCATGGCGGCACGATCATCGCCGACGTCCTCGCGCGCCACGGCGTCACCCACCTGTTCGCGCTGTGCGGCGGCCACATCTCGCCGATCCTCACCGGTGCGCAGGGCCGCGGCCTCCGGGTGATCGACGTCCGCGACGAGGGCAACGCGGTGTTCGCGGCCGACGCGGTCGCGCGCATGACCGGCACGATCGGCGTCGCCGCGGTCACCGCCGGGCCCGGCGTGACCAACACGGTCACCGCGCTCAAGAACGCGCAGATGGCGCAGACGCCGCTGCTGCTGCTCGGCGGCGCCACCGCGACCTTGCTCAAGGGCCGCGGCTCGCTGCAGGACATCGATCAGCTCTCGATCATGAAGCCGCTCACCAAGTGGGCCACGACGATCAAGTCGGTCACCGGGATCGCCGGCACCATCGAGCGCGCGATCGCGGTGGCGACCTCGGGCGTGCCGGGCCCGGTCTTCGTCGAGGTCCCGGTCGACCTGCTGTATCCCGAGGAGATGGTGCGCGCGATGTACGCGAAGGAGGTCGGGCTCGGCAAGGGCAAGGGCCTGGCCGCCCGCGCGCTCGAGCTGTACGTGCGCGGCCATCTGTACCGGCAGTTCAAGGTGCCGGCGCTGCCCGACCTCGACTTCCCCGAGGTCCGGCTGCCGACCTTGCGCACCGCGGTCGACACCATGGGCGCGGCCGCCCGCGCGCTGCGCGGCGCCGAGCGGCCGGTGATCGTGGTCGGCAGCCAGGCGATGGTCGGCGTGCGCGAGCCCGAGCGGATCGCGGCCGCGCTGCGCGCGCTGGGCGCGCCGGTCTACCTGGCCGGCGGCGCCCGCGGCCTGCTCGGCCGCCACGATCTGCTGCAGCTCCGCCACGCCCGCGGCGCCGCGCTGAAGGAGGCCGACGTGGTCGTGGTGTGCGGCTTCCCGTTCGACTTCCGGCTCGGCTACGGCCGCACCATCGGCCGCGGCGCGACGGTCGTCACCGCCAACCTGTCGCCGGGCGAGATGAAGAAGAACCGCCGACCCCAGGTCGCGGTGGAGATGCACCCGGGGGAGTTCCTGATCGCGCTGGCCAGCCAGGCCGGCGGCGGCGCCACCCGCGCATCGTGGTTCGAGACCCTGCGCGGGCGCGAGGCCGCGCGCGACGAGGAGATCGCGACCAAGTCAGCGCCGGCCGGCGACCGGGTCGATCCGATCCACTTCTTCCTCCGGCTCGAGGAGCAGATGGCGAGTGACGCGATCCTGGTCGTCGATGGCGGCGACTTCGTCGCGACCGCCAGCTACATCGTGCGGCCGCGCGCGCCGCTGTCCTGGCTCGATCCCGGCGTGTTCGGCACCCTCGGGGTCGGCGGTGGCTTCGCGCTGGGCGCGGCCCTGGCCCGGCCTGGACGCGAGGTCTGGCTGCTCTGGGGCGACGGCTCGAGCGCGTACTCGCTGGCGGAGTTCGACTCATTCGTGCGCCACGGCGTCGCGCCGATCGCGGTGATCGGCAACGACGCGTCGTGGGCCCAGATCGCGCGCGAGCAGGTCGAGATGCTCGGCACCGCGCTCGGCACCGAGCTGCGCCGCACCGACTACCACCGGGTCGCAGAGGGCTACGGCGGCGTCGGCCTGGTGCTGTCGGACCCGATCCGGATCGACGAAACCCTCGCCGAGGCGCAGCGCATCGCGCGCGGCGGCCGGCCGGTCTGCATCAACGTCCACCTGCGGTCGACCGACTTCCGAAAAGGCTCGATGTCGATGTGAATGAGCGCGCCCACGGCCGTGAGCAATCACCTGAATAAAGCTGACGCCGGTGTGGCCCTCCCGCACACATCCTGCGGCCAACGGTCCGACCGTTGCGCAAGGTGGCACTCCCGATCGTGATGCGATCATATGGTGCTTGACCCGATGGGTGTGTGTTGAGGAAGGTTCGAGGCATGGCCACCGCCGAGCGTCTCGGCAAGTATGAGCTGGTGCGCCATCTGGCCTCGGGCGGGATGGCACGGGTGTTCCTCGCGCGGATGACGGGCGTGGGCGGGTTCGAGCGTCACCTCGTGCTGAAGACGGTGCGTCCCGAGCGCAGCGAGGACTCGACCTTCGTGTGCATGTTCCTCGACGAGGCGCGGCTGGTCGCGACCCTGCACCACCAGCACGTCGCCCAGGTCTACGAGGTGGGCGTTGCCGACGACGGCACCTACTTCCTGGCGATGGAGTACCTGCACGGCGAGACCCTCCGCGCGGTGCTCGAGCGCGCGCGCGACCGCAAGCTGCGCCTGCCCTACGATTTTGGCCTGACCGTGGTCGGCGCCGCGACCTCCGGCCTGCACCACGCCCACGAGCGCCGCGGCGTCGATGGCAAGAAGCTCGGGATCGTGCACCGCGACGTCACCCCGTCGAACATCATCGGCGGCTACGACGGCTCGGTGAAGCTGATCGACTTCGGCATCGCCAAGGCGCTCGAGCGCGCCACCCAGACCCAGACCGGCTTCATCAAGGGCAAGGCCGGCTACATGGCGCCCGAGCAGGCGCTTGGCGAGCCGGTCGACCGCCGCGCCGACGTGTTCTCGCTCGGCGTGGTGCTGTACGAGCTGACCACCCAGACCCGCGCGTTCCCGGCGGCCTCGGAGCTCGAGGTCGCCCACCGCATCGTGCGCGGCGAGGTGCGGCCGCCGTCGCAGGTGGTGCCCGGCTTTCCTCCGATCCTCGAGGACGTGATCATGACCGCGCTCGCGCGCGATCCCGACGATCGCTTCCCCGACACCGACCTGATGGGACGCGCGGTCACCGCGGCGGCCGATCTGCTCGGCGTGACCCAGCGGCCGACCGCGGTGAGCCAGGTGATCACCCAGCTGTTCGGGCGCCGGCCCGAGCCGTGGCTCCTCGGCGGGCAGACCAACGTCGAGGACCCGATCGAGATCACCCCCGATACCGCGTCGCTGCTCGAGCGCCCCGCGCACCTGGCGCTCGAGGCCCCGAGCGGCCGCGGCACGCTGGCCGGGCCCTATGGCCGTGCCGCGGTCGCCGAGCCGCCGGTCGGGCGCGCGGTGCCGGTCAGGGCCCGCGCCGCCAGCGAGGCGCGGCGGATGTCGTCGTTCCCCGGGCCCCCGACCCCGACCGCGCCTCGACGCTCGGGGACCACCGAGGTGAGCCGGGTCGGCGATCACGACGACGACGACGACGACGACGACGACGACGGCATGCCGACCGTCCGCTACCTGTCGCTCGAGCCACACGAGATCACGGTCGAGCCGGCGCCGCCGCGCACGCTGCCGACCGGCACCATCCCACCGCCGCGACCCAGGACCGGCGGACACTCGGTGCCGCCGCTGCCGCTGGTGTCGCGGCCTCGGATGTCCCTGCCGCCCGGGATGTCGCCGCTGGCGGCCGACCCGGGCCCGCCGGCACCGCTGGTGGTGACGCCGCTGACCGCGCCGCTGCGCGCGCCGCTCACGCCCATCCCGGCGGCGCCGGTACTACCGGTCGGGGCGCCCGCGCCGCGGGGGCGGACGTCGATCGAGACGATGGAGCGCCGCTCGCGCGCGTGGGTCGAGCCGACCTTCCAGGTGATCGCCCTGCGCGCGGAGCGTCGCCGCTGGGCCCGTCCGGTCGCGGTCGGCGCCCTGTGCGCGGGCGCCCTGTGCGCGGGCGCCGTGATCGCGCTGGTGCTGACCCTGGCCGATCGCGACTCGGAGTCGGCGGCGACGCCGCGGCGCACGCCGACCCCGCCGGGCGCGGTGACGATCACGCCGCCGCCGCCGGCCCCGGTGCCACCACCGTCGCCGCCGCCGCCGACCGTGATGGTCACGCTGCGCGTGAACACCGATCCGCCCGGCGCGACCGTGTTGCTCGACGGGCGGCGGCTGGGCCCCGCGCCGGTGACCATCGACGTGCCGCGCGAGGCGCGGGAGGTCAAGCTCAAGGCCCGCAAGCGGGGCTACCTGCCGCGCAGCATCATGATCCCGCTCGGCACCGACGGCACGTGGACGATCCACCTGCCGTCGGATGACTGACGCCGACTGACGCCGACTGACGCCGACTGACGCCGGCTGACGCCGACTGACGCCGACCGCCGCGGACCGCCGCGCTACGAGACGACGCCGAGCCGCGCCGCCAGCGCCAGGGTCGCCGCGTGCACCGGCACCCGGTGCAGGAAGCTCGCCTCCCAGGCCGGGTCGCCGAGGCGCGCGGCCAGCGTGCGCACCCGCTCGAGCGCGACCCACGCGATGCCGCCGGCCTCCTCGAGCTCGCCGGCCGCGGCCAGCGCCTCGGCGTGGGCGAGCCGGACCAGCACCTCGCGCTCCTCGACGATGCCGCCGGTCTCGAGCAGCTCGTGAGCCGGACGCGACAGCGCGAGCGCGGCGTGGACCTCGCCGCGCGCGACCAGCAGCCGCGCCAGCTGGGCGGCCAGCGCGGCCCGCATCGGCGGCAGGCCCTCGACCAGGCTCAGGCCGTGCCGCAGCACCGCCTCGGCGTCGGCCGGGCGCGCGGTCCAGACCTCGGCGAGCAGGCCGCACACCGCGGCCTCGGCGCGCTGATCGCACTGCGCGGCGAAGATGCGGCGGCAGTCGGCCAGCACCGCCTCGGCCTCGGCCTCGCGGCCGAGCCGGACCAGCGCCAGCCCGAGGTGCTGGCGGGCGTGGGCCGCGGTGTAGGCGGCGCCGAGGCGCTCGGCTTCGGCCACGCTGGCCGACAGCGCGGCGTGGGCGGTCTCGACCTGGCCGATCTGCAAGAGGCTCGCGCCCAGGTGCATCCGCTGCAGGCACGCGTTGCGCAGGTCGCCGGCGGCGGCGTACGCGGTCATCGACTTCTCGACGGCGCGGGTGGCGCGGCCGAGCTCGCCGTCGCGCACCGCGGCGAGGTAGCGCAGGTACTCGACCCAGCCCCAGGCCGGATCGGTCGGCGCCAGCGCCTGCGCGTGGCTGTGCACGAACGCGAGCAGCTTGCGCAGCTGGCGGGCCTCGCCGGTGAGGAGGAGCGCGTGGGCGAGCTTGACCGCCGCGACCACCGCCGCCGAGCGGGTGTCGCGCGGCGACGCCTGCCGGGTCAGCTCGCCGGTGAGCACGATCAGATCGGCCGCGGTGCCGAGCGCCCCGGCGCCACGCGCGGTGGCGCCGAGCGCCGCGTACCAGCGCGGGCTGCGGGCTGGCAACAGCGCCATCGCCTCGGCCCCGGCGGCGACCGCGGCGGCGTGCTCGCCCCGCCACCACGACGCCTCGGCCTCGAGCCAGCGCAGCGCGCCCCGATCGGCGCCGGTCGCGCCGGCGGCGATGCCGCGCGCGCACAGCTCGAGCGCGCCGACCACGTCGTCGCCGATCAACGCGGCCTCGGCCGCGCGGACGTAGTGAGGCACCGCCTCGGCCGGCGCCCCGCCGCGCTCGAGGTGCTGCGCGATCACCACCGGCGCCTCGCCGACCCGCTCGAGCCAGGTCGCGGCCAGCCGGTGCGCCAGGCGGCGATCCTCGTCGGGGAGGGTGCCGTAGGCGGCATCGCGGATCAGCGCGTGGCGGAACGCGAGCTGGCGCTCGCCGGCGAAGCGGCTGCCCGGGCTGGGCACGATGAACTCGCGCTCCATCAACCCGTCGAGCCGGGCCGAGACCGCGGCCGCGAACGGCGCGCCGCCGACCAGGTGGATCACCGCGCCCGGCCAGAACACCGGGCCGATCACGGCCGCCGCGCGCAGCAGCCGCCGGGCGTCACCGTCGAGACGCGCCAGCCGGGCCTCGACCGTGGCCAGCACCGTCTCCGGCCAGGCGCCGGTGTCCCGCTCGTCGCGGGCGCGGGCCAGCTCCTCGAGGAAGAACGGGTTGCCGCTGCTGCGCTCGACCAGCGCGGTGACCAGCTCGGCCGGCGCGTCGGGGCCCAGCACCGCGCGCGCGAGCTGCGCGGCCGGGGCCGGGGCCAGCGGGGTCAGCTCGATCGCGGTCAGCCCGCGCTCGGCCCACAGCCGCGGGAACCGCTCGTGGACCTCGGGCAGGCCCATCGCCAGGAGGAACACCGGGCCGCGCACGTTGCGCAGGACGCCGTCGAACAGCGCGATCGTGCCGGGGTCGGTCCAGTGCAGATCGTCGAGGATGATCACCAGCGGGCCGCGCGCCGCCTCGGCCGCGATCCAGTCTTCGACCGCGCGCCGGATCTGATCGCCGCGCGCGACCAGATCGACCACCGCCTCGTCGATCACGGCCGGGTCGAGCAGCTCGGTCACCGCGGTGACGATGCGGGTGACCGCCTCGCCGACCACCACCTGACGCACCCGCTGCTCGACCCGCTCGCGGCGCGGCACCAGGACCAGCTCGGCCAGCCCGATCGCGCGGCGCAGGAGCTGCGCGACCGGCCCGAACGGCGCGCTCGCGCCCAGCGGATCGCCCTGCCCGCGCCAGACCGTCGCGCCGTCGCGCTCGAGCCCGGCGACCAGCTCCGCGACCAGCCGCGACTTGCCGGCGCCGGGCGGTCCCAGCACCAGCGCGACCGCGGGCGTCGCATCCTCGACGCAGCCGGCGTAGAGCCCACGCAGGAGGCGCAGCTCCTTGCTGCGCCCGACGAACGGGGTCGCGACCCCGAGCACGTGGCGACCATCGTCGGGCGCCTCGCCGCGCAGGAAGGTCCCGGCCTCGCTGCGCTCGACCGCGAAGCGGGCGCCGACCAGCGACGCGGTGGCCTCGTCGATCACGATCACGCCGGGCTGGGCCCGGGTCACCAGCCGGGCCGCCCGATCGAACGCACCCGAGCCGACCGCGGTCGCGACCCGACGCCGGCCGGTCGAGACCGCGACCTGGGCGCCCGGGAACCGGTCGCGCACGAACAGCGCGAACCGGGCGGCGCGGGTCGCCATCTCGGTGGCGCCGTCGCCGGCGAACACGGTGGCCCAGGTGCCGTCGGCCAGCCGCTCGAACGCGCCGCGCAGCCCGTGGGCCTGGCGCATGGCAGCCACGGTGTCGGCGTCCTCGGTCATCGCGACGGTCGGATGGGTCGAGCCCTCTTCGCGGTCGACCGCGGTCAGCGACGGTGGCGGCAGCTGGCTCGGGCGCCGGGCCAGGACCGCGGCCAGGATCCGCTCCTCGCCGCCGGTGATGCCGCGGCCAGCGCCGGTCGGCGGCGCCGCCATCGCGAGGTCGGGCAGCACGTCGCGCAGCGCGCGCGCCAGCACCGCGCCGTCGGCCGGGCGCTCGCCGCGGTCCTTGGCCAGCGCGCGCGCGACCAGCTCGTGGACCGCCGCCGGCAGATCGGGGCGCACCGCCCACAAGGGCGGCGGATCGTCGAACAGCACCCGGGCCAGCACCGCGATCGTGTTGGCGGCGTCGAACGGGGCGGTGCCGGCCAGGCAGCGGAACAGCACCGCGCCCATCGCGAACACGTCGACCCGCGCGTCGAGATCGCGATCGCCGCGGGCCTGCTCGGGCGCCATGTAGCCGGGCGTGCCCAGCGCGGTGCCGGTCTGGGTGTCGGGCCGGGTCGCGCTGTGCGACTGCGCGATCCCGAAGTCGAGCAGCTTCGCGCGCAGCGGATCGCCACCGGGCAGGAAGATGTTCGACGGCTTCACGTCGCGATGGACCACGCCGCGCAGGTGGGCGAGCCCGAGCGCCTCGGCGATCCGCGCCAGCATGGTCACCGCATCGGCCGGCGCCATCGGTGCCCGCGCGAGCCGCTCGCCGAGGTCCTCGCCGTCGAGCCACTCCATCGCCAGGTAGAAGCCGTCGCTGGTGCGGCCGTGCGCGATGTGGCGGACGATCGCGTCGTGCTCGAGGCTGGCCAGCAGCTCGGCCTCGTGGGCGAACCGCTCGACCTCGAGGAGGCGCTCTTCGCGCAGCACCTTGAGCGCGACGGTCTGCCCGGTCACCCGATCGCGCGCGCGGTAGACCGCGCCCATGCCGCCGGCACCCCGACGGTCGCCGAGCTCGAAGCGGCTGGCCAGCGTTTCTCCCATCCCTGCCCAGTATCTGCCAGCCCGGCGCATGGGTCACGTTCCGTCTCGGATCGCCGTCAGGTGTGCGAGAGGGTGGCTTGACCTGCGACCGGCGGTGGGCTTCGATATCCCAGCCGGCCGCCGGGAGTCACCCGGCGACTGGCCCCTCGGCTCGACCAGGCCCACCGCCGGCCCACGTTTTCACCATCCGCCTCCGCCGTGACCATGAACGAACGCCTTGCTCGTGCACTCGCCGCCATCGACGCCGCGAACGCGGAGGATCCCAGCACGATCGTGCTCGACGATCGCCCGGTCGCGCGCGAGCTCGTCTACGGCCAGCGCATGAGCGCCTGGCTCGACCGCCTGGCGCCCGACGCGTCCGAGGCGCTGCGGATCGCGGTCCGCGCGCAGCACATCCGGCGCTGGCAGGTGCCGCGGGCCTCCTACCCGGAGGGCCGCACCGGCTACAAGCGATGGCGCAGCGACCTCGCGCGCAAGCACGCCGACCTGGCGGCCGGCATCGCCGTCGACGCCGGCTACGACGACGCGACCGGCGCGCGCATCGGCGACCTGATCCAGAAGCGCGGCCTGCGCACCGATCCGGAGACCCAGACGCTCGAGGATGTCGCCTGTCTCGTGTTCCTCGAGCACTACCTGGGCGAGCTCGCCGCCAAGCACGACCGCGCCAAGGTGATCGACATCCTGCGCAAGACCTGGCCCAAGATGTCAGCGCACGGCCACGCGGCCGCGCTCGGCCTCGCCCTCGACGACGCGCAGCGCGCCCTGGTCCACGACGCGCTCGCCTCCGCGCCGGCATCCGACCACGCGGACGAGTGACCCGGTCCCGCCCGGCCCGGCCCGGCCCGGCCGCGGGTGTGAAACATGTTCTACTTGCCGGGTGACCCAAGCCTCCGATGACGATGGGAAGCGGGAGCTCCACCGGCTTGCGAACGCGCTGCGCAGGCTCGTCGAGTCCTCGGTGGCGCTCACCGCGCCGCTGCCGGCCCTGACCGCGCTGGCCGACGAAGCGGAGGCGCTGGAGGTGCGGGCCCGCGCGTTCGCCGGCACCCGCCCGTTCCCGCGCTACGCCGCGCCGGTCGACGGCGACCTGAACACCATCTTGCCGTGGGGCGTGATCAGCGGCCCCTACAACCCGCTCGCAGCCCCGGTGGCGATGAGCATGGTCGACGGCAAGGCGATCGGGACGGTGCGCTTCGGGCTCGCCTACGAAGGCCCGCCCGGCGGCGTGCACGGCGGGGTGGTGGCGGCCGTGTGGGACCAGGTCCTCGCGTTCGCGTGCATGCTCCAGGGGACGCCCGGGCACACCGCCACGCTGACCACCCACTTCCGGGCGCTCACGCCGCTGCACGAGGCGCTGCGCTTCGAGGCGTGGGTGGATCGCACCGACGGGCGCCGCGTCTACGCGGTCGGCCGCTGCCACGCGGCCGGCACGCTGGTGAGCGAGGCCGACGGGCTGTTCATCCGGTTCCGCGACGGCCTGGCCCCGCCGGGCGTGTGACCGCGCCGGCAGGTCGAGCTGCCCGCGCGCGGGCGGGCTCGCGGGCCCGCCCGCGTTCCGACCCAGGAGCCTGTCCCCTGTTGGCGGGTTTTCTTTGACGATGGGACCTTGCACAAGTTTCGCAGCCTTAGAACCCGCCGCGACCCGTCTGAGGCCGTCCAGTTCCGTTCCGCGTGGCAGCGCCGTGGCAGCACGATTCTGACACCACACCCCTAGTATGGTATAGGTCAAGACCTAGGTGACACTTCGCGACAGACCCTCGCCATGGGGTGACACCCCGACGCGTTAGCTGACCGCGCCTTCCTGGCTGCCGGTCGGAGTCGTTTCGGTGGTGGTCGGCACCGGCCCGGCCGCCCCGTAACCGGCGGACGGGACGCGGTCGTTGTGGCACTCCGGTGCGGCCCGGGTCGGCTCGATCTTCGAGGCCGCCGCGGGAGTGTCACCCCTCCGCTTCCGAGTGTCACCCCGAGGCCGCTGGGCACCGTCACCCCGGTTCCAGTCAGATGCGCGTAGGGGGTGACACTCGGCCGTTCCGCGCGCGTCTGCGCCGCGGGCAGTGGCGGCTCGTTCGGCACGCAGAGCGGCGAGCTTCTTCTTCTCCGGGTCTCGAACGGCTGCACCGTCACGTAGCGACCGAGCGCGGGGCTCGTTCGCACGTAGCCGATGAGCATGTGGTGCAGCCAGATATGGACCATCTCGTCCTCGACGCGCTGCAACCCAATGTGCGCGTTGCGCAGCGCCGTCGAGACGAATACGTGGTGGCGACCGTCGAGCCAGAATTTCCCGTTGGCGCCGAGCTGGATGACCTCGGCCTCGTCAGGGAACAGGCCGAGCATGCCGCGCCAGTAGCGGCGCTCGCTCCGGCGGTACACGTCGGCGGGCACGTGCATCCCGAGCGCCTCGTGGGGCCGCACGTGGTTGAACTCGACGCGCCAGTCGTTGCACGCGCGCTGCTGCAAGCGAAGGGTCTGCGCCGCCCGCGTCTGCAAGTCGATACTCATGTCGGCGTGCATGCGCTCGTGCGCGCCGTTGTCCTGCGGACAGCCCGGCCGGCTGCGCACGACGTCGATGCCGAGCGAGACCCTCCACGCCGAGAGCTTCGTGAGCCCGGCGAGGCTACGTCCCGCCGCGAACGGCGCGCCGTTGTCGCTCTGAATCACCTTGGGAAGGCCGTGCTCCTCGAACAAGTCTTCGAATACGGCGCGCACTCCCTCGGTGTCGGACTTCGGCAGCAGGCGCAGCGCGAGGACGTAGCGGCTGAACGCGTCGCGCACCGTCAGTGGCTCGCAGCGACGCCCATCGCGCGTCTTCCACCAGCCCTTGAAGTCGACGGTCCACACGTCGTTGGGCGCCTCGACGACGACGTGCTTGCGCGCGGCCTGGAGCATCCATCCCTGGTCCGTCGGACGACGCCGCGCCTTCCGCCGCAGCAGGCGCGCGCGAGAGAGCACGCGTGAGATAGTGCGCTGCGACGGCAACGGCTGGTCCTGCGGAAGCTGCTTCTCGAGGAGCTTCTTGATTTTCTTCGGCCCCCACGAGGGGTGAGCCTGCCGCAAGCGGACAATCTCGACCGTCACGTCCGACGACGTGTTGTCGGGAGACGACAAGGGCCGCGTCGAGCGGTCGACGAGCCCCTCGAACCCGTGCTTGCGGAACCGCGTGAGCCACTTGTAGCCCGTCTTGCGGCTGATGCCGTTCGCCCGGCAGAGCTCCCTGAACGGCAGCTCCTTGGCCAGCGCCTTCACGATGAAGTCTTTCCTGATTTTCCACACCTATAGGTGGAGGTCAAGACCGGCACCTCTGGGAACCAACGGCACTTCAGGTGGCGCCAGAGTAGTATCGATCTCGTGAGACGCGAGCGGATGCGACTCGCCGTTCCTTTGCGACGCCAGCGGGTGGCTGTCGCCGGCGTTTCCCTATTTTGGATCGTGACGGCAATCTCCGATCATCCGTCCGTCGAAGGGTTCCGTGGTGAGGTGTTGCTATGGTTCATCGGCGTACTGGTGCTGAGTGGCGCCGCCGCCGTTCGGTCGCTCGGGGTAGCTGTCTCGTTGGGGGCGCTCCTGGGTTCATTCACTACCGCCGGCCAGGTCGAGCGCCTCGAAGCCGCCGACGCGCTGACCTTACGGATCGCCCTGCTGTGCACCACGTTGGTCGGAGCGCTACTCGCGCTGCGCGGTCTGCGGGATTCTTGCCGCGAGACTGCACACGGCCGGGGGGCTTCATGCGTGATCGGGCTTCCGGTTGCACGCCTCTACGCTGGCCAGCGTCGCTGTGTTCCACTGCAACAGGCCGCGACATGGCGCCACTACTACGCGGCCCCATCGGCCGGCAAGTGGATCCGGAACGTCGAGCCGCGACCAGCAGCACTCACAACCTCGATGGTTCCACGATGAGCCTCGACGATGCCATGAGTGACGAACAGACCGAGACCGATGCCGGGAATGCGCTCATATGACCCCACGCGGTGAAACGCCTTGAAAAGGCGTTGCTGATCGACGTCGCTGATGCCGGGCCCCTCGTCGCGGACCTCGATCATGACGCCTGTGTCCTCGCGGGCGACGCGGACCAGGATCGCCGCATCCGGTGGCGAATACTTGATCGCGTTGCTCATCAGGTTCTCCACCGCCTGCTCGATCCGGAGCGGATCGCAATGGACGACTACGGGGACGTTGGGCGCCGAGACTTCGATCCGATGGGCAGGAGTTGTATCGACGAGCACTGCCACGACCTCTTTGATCAATCCGACCACGTCGCACGGCCGCGATTCGATCCGGAGCCGGCCTGCCTCGATCTGGGACACGTCGACGAAGTCGTTCACCATGCGCTCCACCCGATCGAGGCAGCGGCAAACACGTGCCACCACGGCGTCATGACGCAGTTGCCCGGGCGAAGTGTGATCGCAATGCAGAGCGGGCACGCTTAGGGCCCCCGAGTGAACAAGTCGATCGGAAGGTGAGCGGAAGGCCCTGTTGAGGATCGCGTCGATCGCGCAGACGTGATCTACCTTCGGGGTGGACGCGGAGAGCCTGATC
>JBKJLC010000290.1:0-55887 GCA_046597055.1 Kofleriaceae bacterium
CAGTCGCTCCGCGACGTCGAGCAACACGGCATCGAGCGCTTCCTGGAGGAGCTCGGGGCCGCACCACGCTCGGCCGGTACGTACCCTCGCGCAGCGCGGCCCCGAGCTCCTCCAGGAAGCGCTCGATGCCGTGTTGCTCGACGTCGCGGAGCGACTGGCCGTCGATCCCCGCAACTCTCACCCGCTGGATCTCCACAGCGTGACGGCGGTTCCCCGGCCCGAACCGGACCGAGCTTTCCGCCGTCGTCACGACGCACCATCCCCGTCAGGATACCGCAACCGCACCAGCCCCGCTTCACCCGCCGGGGGTAGGGCCGTCAGCGCCCTTGCGACCGGCTCAGCTCGCGCGCCGGAGGTGCTCGCGAAACGCGCCAACCACCGCCGACGCCGCGTGGTTGTCGAACTGGGCATCGAGCGTCTGGGCCGACACGCGCAGCTCGAAGGCGAGCCGGTAGGTCATCAGGCAAGCAAGCGGGGACAGCGGGGTGAACCGCGCCTCGCCCTCGAGGTAGATCGCGCCGGCCTGCGAGGTCCGCCACGCGAGGGTGAGCTGGTCCGGACGGTGATCGTAATGGACGACGTAGCCGAGCGTGGCCCGCTCGAACGCGGCCCGGAACGACACCTGGGTGGGGCGGCCGTCGGCGTCGCGGGCGATCACCGACGCGGCCTGGACGATCGACAACCAGCGCGGGGTCGCTCCGACGTCGGCGAACAGCTCGTACGCGGACGCCGCGGACGCGCGGAGGGTGGTCGCGACCTCGGTGGTCGAGGTCGGCAGCGAGGCAGTGGCGTTGCGGAGCAGCTCGGACGTGGCGATGGCGGCGCTGGGCATGGCGTCCTCCTGCCTGAACCCCTGAGCAACTGTGATGCCGACCCAGCTGCCCAGACCGGTCGGGCCGATTTCGCGCAGTTGCTGTTGCGCGCCGGGGTGTCGCTGGGGACGGCAGTGGGTGGCCAGCGCGGTAGCCTGGACCCGGGCGGCGCCTGGGCAAGGCACCTCCATGAGCGCTTATCGAAGTCCCCGGGCAGGGTCGCCAGCCGCCCGGCCCCTGGCCCGACATCCATGGACAGTTGACATAATATACATTCTGCGACGTGATTTGAGGGTCCAGGACTCTGAATGGCGACGGCCCCGTATCGCTCAAAACCTCATAATTGCTGACGTTTCAGCTGGCGCCTCAGCGGCAGCCGAGCTCGCGGGACAGCTCGGCGAGCCGGCCGCGCTCGAAGTCTCCGCCGCTCGGCGTCGTGAGCGCCGCGAGCTCGTCGAACGCCGGGCACGCCCGTGGGCTGCTGGCGGCATGGGCGGCGCGCGCCAGCCGCTCCCACGCGATCGCGTGATCGGGACGCGCCGCGACCACCTCCTCGAGCAACGCCGCTTCGCGCGCGCGGTCGCTGCCGCTCGCGACCATCGACCCCGCGAGCGCGATCGTCCAGCGCTCCGCGCCATCCGAGCCCAGCCGGATGCAGGTCCGGGCCGACAAGGCCTGGCCGTGGACGACGGCCTGACACGCGGCCGCGCCCGCCCCGGCCGGATCGCCGGCGGCCTCGCGCAGCTCGGCGATGCGCGCCCACCACTGGCCCCGCTCCAGATCGCGCGTGCAGCGCTCGATCGACTCGCGCAGGAGCGGCTCTTCGCCGGCGACCGGAGCGACCAGCGACCGCTCCAGGTACAGCGACGTCAGGTCGGCGCGCGTCGGGCAGTCGTCGGCCAGCGCGAGCGATGCGCGCAGGTGCGCCTCGGCCAGCTTCCAGCGCTCCTCCGCGGGCCGCTCGGACCGGCGGGCTTCGCGCGCCGCGGCGCGAAGCTCCTCGCGTGATTTTGGCGCCGGGTCAGACGATGCGGTCGGTGCGGGCTCGGCCGACCGCGCCTTGCACGACGCGAGCGCCGTCCCGGCAAGGAGCAGCGCCACGATGGAGGTGGCGCGCTTGGGTCGGAAGCGGTCGTGGGGCGCGAGCATCGAGTGTCGATAGCACGCCCCGTTCAGGTCGTGCTGCGCGTGGTCAGTCGCACCGGGGCGAGCTGCGCGACGAACGCGGCGGCGGTGGCCGCATCGTCAGTGCGGCCCTCCGCGATCGCGACCGCCCAGCGCGCCACCCACCCGAGACCGGTGCGAGGGTCGCAGGCGATCGCCCGGTCCGACGCGTCGCGCGCCTGCGCCGGCGTTGCGGTGGCGAGCCGGAGCAAGGCGACGATCGCCCAGAGGTCACTGTCGTCGGGAAAGCGCTCCAGCGCCTCGTCCGCGGCGAGCGTCGCGAGCTCGGGGACGTCGCACGCGAGCGACTCTCTCACCAGCACCATCCAGGCGTTTGCCCCCACCGTGCCCTCGTCGGTCGCGATGCGGACACCCTTTAACGCGTCGGCTGGTCGCTCGGTCAAGATGAGCAGGCGCAGGACCGCGGACCACGCCGACAACGAGGCGGGGTTCGCCTCGAGGGCGGCGAACGCCTCGGTGGGCTCGTGGATCTCGAGCGGGGTGAAGGCTGCCACGACCAGCGATTCCGCCGCGCCATGCAGCCGCGGATCGTCGACCCCATACTTCACCAGGGCCGCGGCGACGGTCGTGTCCCAGTGCCCTGCGGTCGCCAGGGCGCGGGCGAGCGCCACCGCGGGTTGCGGCAGGTCACGGCGCAGCGCGAGCGCCAGCTCGCCACGCTGCCGGTCGGCGCCGTGCAGCTCCGCGGTCAGCGCCTCCGCCTGGGCGAGCTCGCCGGCCCGCACGAGCGCACGAGCGCGCAGCAGGATGTCGGCCGCGGACGGCACGACCTCAGTCGCCCTCGAGCCGCGCACCCTCGAGCGTGGCTTCCCCGATGTCTTCCCGGAGGAGTGCGATGGCGCCATCGACCGCGGTCGACGTGCCCATCATCTTCTTCAGCGCGTCCTTCGAGTCGTCGTGACCGTTGACGTAGACGCTCCCGCTCTCGTTGCGCCCCATGCCGAGCTCGTTGTCGCCCATCGAGACCGACATGCCGTCGAGGAACCCGTCGTAGAGGAAGCCGGTCGCGACCACCGGGAACCCGAGCGCGTTGATCGTCTGGCCCTTGATCTGGTCGAGCACCGCGGTGGTGATGCCGCCGACCTTGATCGAGCTCCATCCACCACCGCCCTTGGGCGTGATCGGACGGGCGCTCGCGATGTCGCGCGACCCGTACGCCACGTAGACGATGCCCTGCTTGCCCTCGCTGCTGTGATGCGACTTCGGCGACGCGCCGACCTCCTTGGCGAGATTGGTCCCGCCCAGCTCCTTGTCGACACCAGCGGAGCTGCGCGACATCGCGGTCATCCACTCCTTGAGGCTCTCGTTGTACTGGGTCTGGCGGGCGGTCTCGGCCATCGAGGTGATGGTGTCGCGGTAGGCGCGGCCGACCGCGGTGAACGCGGTGACATAGCTGGCGCGCTGCTCGGCCGGCTGGCTGCGGATCAGCGTCTTGGCGTTGAGCTTCATGTCGTCGACCTTGTCGGACGCGGCCTGCCGGATCGGCTCGATGCCGTCGGCCTGCGCCGCGAAGAAGGTCGACTTCGAGTTGCCCTCGCCGGCCGTGATCGTGGCGTAGATCTTCCCGACTGCGTCTTTGAGGCCGTCGTCGACGGCGGTGCTGACAGCATTGTTGAGCGCATCCGCGCCCACCTTGGCGACCCATTTCGCGGTGGTGTCCCCGATCGCGCTCAGCTCGGAGCCGAGCTTGGGCCCGAGGCTGGCCGCGATCTTTCCGGCGATCAGGCCGCTGGCGCCGCCGAGCGCCGCGATCGCGAGCGTCTTCATGAGCTCGTCGGCGAGCGAGGGCGGGTCGAGCTCGTTGAGATTGCCGAGCACCTGGTTGCAGCCGATCTGGCGGCGGTTGTGCATCGCCTCGAGCGCGTTCTTCGCCTTGTCGTAGGCGTTGTCGAGCTCATCGAAGACGATCGCGTCCTCGCCGGCATCACCTTTGTCACCCTTCTCCCCGGTATCACCCTTCTCGCCAGTGTCGCCGGTATCGCCTTTGTCGCCCTTGTCACCCTTCTTGTGCTGGACCGCGGCGGCGCCGGCGCCGCCGGTGGCGGGGCCGGACAGGGTCGTGAGCAGCGCCTCGGCCGACTCCCCGCGCACGACCCGGTCGGCGACCGCGTCGGCGTGCTGCTCGTAGGCGTCGCCCGACGCCCCGACGCCGCCCTTGAGGTGCACGCCCGCGCGCTGCTGGACCACGTGGGCCGCCTCGTGGGCGGTCGTGTGCAGATCCGGCGTGGTCCCGAAGGCGATGTCGTTACCCTTGGCGTAGGCGGTCGCGCCCATCGACCGCGAGGCCTCGGCGGCATCGCCGCCGGTGTGAGCCTGGACCTCGGAGACGTCGTGGGCACCGAACGAGGTGGCGATCTGATCGATGAACGGCAGCCCCTCGCCGCGACCGGCGATGCCGCGATCCGCGGCCGCGTGCACCGCCTCCGGGTCGGCCGCCTCGCTGCCGCCCAGGTGCTGGACCGATGCGGCGGTGTCGTACCGAGCCTCGACCCGGGAGCGCTTCCCAGCCTGGCTCTGGACGCCGTCGTCGGTCTCGGTCGAGGCAGGTCGGCCAGCACGGACGCGGTCGGTCATGGGGTGGTACTCACGTTGCACATGATACGGGCAGAACCGGTCAGATCTTCCCTGCAATCCAGGGTTGTCGGCCGGCCGCCGGCTCAGGTCAGCGCGTCTTCGCCGATCAGCGTCCGGGCCGCGGACATCAGGTTGATGTCGGTGGTGCCGGCGCCGAGCTCGAGCAGCTTGGCGTCGCGGGCCAGCTTCTCGATGTGGAATTCTTCCATGTAGCCGTAGCCGCCGTGGATCTGGATGGCGGTCAGCGCGGCGTCGACCGCGAACTGCGAGCACTGGGCCTTGGACGCGTTGACGAACGCGGGGTCGCGCACCTTCTGCTGCTGCATCCAGGCCAGGCGAAACACCACGTTCTCGACGGTCTTGAGCTTGAGGTACAGGTCGGCGATCTTGAGCTGCACGGCCTGGAACGCGCCGATCGGCTTGCCGAACTGCCGACGCTCGCGCACGTAGCGCACGCTCTGGTCGTAGCAGCGCTCGATGATGCCCCACGCCATCGCCGGGATGCCCGAGCGCTCGCTGCCGAGGCTCTCCTTGGTGTCGGCCCGGCCGGCCTTGCCCTTCTCGCGGCCGCCCAGCAGCCGGCCCGCCTCCAGCTGGACGTCGTCGAAGAAGATCTCCGAGGTCGGCGAGTCGCGCATGCCCATCTTCTTGAACGGCGGACCGACCGTGAAGCCGGCCATGCCCTTGTCCAAAATGAAGGTGCCCACGCCCTGCTGCTCCTTCGGCTCGCCCCGGTCGATGCGCGCGTAGACGACGAACAGGTCGGCGCCGGGGCCGTTGGTGATGAAGGTCTTGCTGCCGGTGAGCCGGTAGCCGTCGCCGTCGGGGCGCGCGGTGGTCGTCATCGAGCCGAACGCGTCGGAGCCGGCGCCCGGCTCGGTCAGGCACCACGAGCCGATCTTGGCGACCGTGACCAGCGGCAGCGCCCAGCGCTCGACCTGGTCGGCGGTGCCCTTGGCGAGGATCGCACCGCCCGCGAGCCCCATCGACACGCCCCAGCCCATCGCGAAGCCCGGTGACACCCGCGACAGCTCCTTGATGAACACCGCCATCATCATCGGATCGCCGCCGAGGGACGCGCCGACCCCGCCGGCGTCCTCGACCACGCCATCGCTGGCCTCGGCGGCGCGTAGCTTCGTGATCCGCTTGCGGACCGCGGCCTCGGCCATCGCCGCCAGCCCGAAGGTCTTCGCCATCTCCTGCATCAGCGGGAACGGCGTCTCGGCGCCGGCCTCGAGCGCCGGGATCCGCGGCATCAGGCGGGTCTCGCACCACTGCCGGACCATCTTCTCGATCATGCGGCTCTGCTCGTCGAGGATGAACATGCCGCCACGGTACCACCCGCCCACCGCGGTACCGCCTGTCGCGGCCTTACCGGACCCGCTGGGAGATCCGCTGGACCTCGTCGCCGGTCAGCCCGCTGGCCGCCTCGATCGTCACGCTGGTCGCCTTGCCGGTCGCGACCTCGGTGGCATCGACGTGCAGGATGCCGTCAGCATCGAGCGAGAACGCGACCTCGACCCGGGTCTGCCCGCGTGGCCGCGCCGCCAGGTCGCCGAGCACGAACCGACCGAGCCGCCGGTTCTTCGAGGCCTGGGCGTCGGCGCCCTGGTAGACCTCGATCGCGACGAAGGTCTGGTTGTCCTCGGTGGTCGCGAACGCCTTGCGCTCGCGGGTCGGGATGCTGGTGTTGGCCGCGATGATGATGCTCATCCGGTCGCCGGCGACCTTGAGGCCGAGGTCGTGCGGCGTCACGTCGAGCAGCACGACCTCCTGCAGCTCGCCGCCGATGATGCCGGAGTGGACCGCGGCGCCCATCGCCACGCTCTCGTCCGGATTGACCCCCTTGTGGGCGGGCTTGCCGAAGATCCGGATCACGTGATCCTGGACCGCTGGCATGCGCGACATGCCGCCGACCAGCAGGACCTGATCGATGTCGGCCGCGGTGCACCGGGCCAGCGCGAGCGCCTTCACACACGGCGGGGCCAGCCGGGCCAGCAGCTCCTTGCACGCGCGCTCGAGCTCGGTGCGCGACAGCGCGCGGGTGAGGTGCATCGGTCCGGACGGCCCGACCGCGATGAACGGCAGGTTGATGTCGGTCGTCATCGTCGACGACAGCTCGACCTTGGCCTGCTCGGCCGCCTCCTTGAGGCGCTGCAGCGCGACCGCGTCACCGCGCAGGTCGACCTGGTTCGACGTGATGAACTCGTCGGCCAGCAGCTCGATGATCGCCCGGTCGAAGTCGTCGCCGCCGAGCGCGGTGTCGCCGCTGGTGGCCAGGACCTCGAACACGCCGTTCTCGATCGCGAGGATCGAGATGTCGAACGTGCCGCCGCCCAGGTCGAACACCGCGACCCGCTGGTCCTGCTCGTGGTGCACGCCGTACGCGAGCGCGGCCGCGGTCGGCTCGTTGAGGATCGCGCGGACGGTGAGCCCGGCGATCGCGCCGGCGTCCTTGGTCGCCTGGCGCTGGACGTCGTCGAAGTACGCCGGCACGGTGATCACGGCCTCGGTGACGGTCTCGCCCAGGTAGTCCTCGGCGACCCGCTTCATCTTGGCGAGCACGTGCGCCGAGATCTCCTGCGGCGAGCGCGGCTGACCGTCGATCGCGACCCAGGCGTCGCCGTTGCGGGCGCCGACCACCTGGTACGCCAGCACGCGCAGGATGCGCTGGACCTCGGGGTCGCCCACCTTGCGGCCGAGCAGGCGCTTGGCCCCGAACACCGTGCGGGTCGGGTTGGTGATCATCTGACGCTTCGAGGCCGCCCCGACCACCACGTCACCGTCGGCGTTCCACGACACCATCGATGGCGTGGTCCGCCCGCCCTCCTGGTTGTGGATGACGGTGGCCTCCCGGCCCTCGAGCACGGCGACGCACGAGTTGGTCGTGCCGAGATCGATGCCAATGATCCTCGCCATCTCGGGATCCGACTATAGCCTGGTCAGCGGACGCCGGTGGTCTCGAGCGCCCGCTTGGCCAGGCCGAGCGCGGGATCGCAGGCGAGCGCGCGCTGCCACTCGGCCCGCGCCTCGCCGGCCTTGCCGAGCTGGAACGCCTCCCAGCCGCGCGCGTAGTGCAGGTAGGCCCGGTAGCGTGGATCGTGCCCTGATTCGGCGGCGAGCTCCGCGAACAGCACGCGCGCCTCGGTGTAGCGCTGATCGCGCAGGAGCACGAGCGCCTGCTCGAAGCGCTCGCGCGAGCGGCCCGCGCCCGCGGTGTCCGGAACTGCCGCGCGCCCGGTGGGCTTGACCGGCGACGAAGGCGTCGGCGGTGTCGATCCGGTCGCCGGGGTCAGCCCAGACCGCGCGGCGAGCGGCGGCTTGCCCGCGGGCGGCTTCGACGACACCCGCCGGGGCCGAGCGGGCAGCGGCGCGGCGCTCGCCGGGGGCCCCGCCGCGCCGGGCACCGTCGGCTGGCGGACCCGGGCCGGCGGGGTGACCGTCGCGGCGGCCGCCGGGGGCCCGGCGGCGGCCGGGGCTCCACCAACCCGGGGCACGCCGGTCGGTGGGGTCACGCGCGGCAGCGCGCCCGACGGCCGGGCACCCAATGGCGGCGGCCGGCGACCCATGGCCGGCGCCAGTGGCGGCCGGTCGCGGTCGGCCGGCGGCGCGGTGGCCGCGCGTGCGAACGGGCCCGCCGGCGGCGCGGTGTTCGCGCGTGCACCCGCCGGCAGCGCGATCGCCGGCGGGGCCGCGAGCGCCTGCATCACCGACTCGTAGGCGCGCTTGATCGCGAGGAACACCTCGTTGGCGAGGCGCACCGTCGGTGGCGTGTGCCGGGCGAACTTGGCCGGATGGTAGCGCTTGCACAGGTCCATGAACGCGGCGCGCACCGCCACCGCGCTGGCATCGGCCGCCACCCCGAGGGCCTGGCGCGGCTCCCCCCGGAACCGCTCGAGCGTCGCGCCCAGCGCCCGTACTGCATCGTCCTCCGAGCCGACCGCCACCGGGTGATGGTAGAACGACGCCGACTCCTGGTAAACCTCGCCGCGGCGCGACTACTTCTTCGACGGTGGCGGCCTGGTCGGGGTCGGCGCCACGCGCTGGATCGCCTGGGCCTTCTCCTGGTCGACCTGGGCCTGCGACGGCGCCGCCTGTGGCACGGGGCCATCGGCCTGGTTGGGGCTGGCTGGCGCCACGTTGGCGGCGGGCGGGCCCGGCAGGTTGCCGGCCGCCGGGTCGTCGTCGACGGGGAGGTTCGGCGCGACCTTGCTGGGTCGCTGCTTCCCGTTGGTCGGCTTCTGGCTCGGCGGCGGGGCGGGCTTGTCGTCGTCGCCGGGGCCGCTCACGGGCACCGGGCCCGCGCCGGCGCGTGACTCGGCGGTCGTGCTGCGGGTCGAGGCACCCGCCACCCGCGCCAGGGTGCGAGCCTCGCCCCAGTCGATCGAGTCGACCACGCAGCGACCGTCGATCAGGTCGTAGCGGGCGCGCTGCTTGCGGATGGCGAGCGCGTCGGCGACCGGGTCGTAGTGGTACTCGGCGTGGAGCGCCAGGTGACACGACGGTTCGTCGGGGGCGCGCTCGTCGATGTGCGGCTCGCTGGCGGTGAACGCGACGCCGCGATCGTCGGCCGGGACGAACTCGAAGAAGCGCAGGAACTGGCGGGGCCCGCGCGCGACCTCGAGCCGGAAGCCCGCGACCTGCTCGCCGCGCCGCTCGAACGCGCGAAAGCCGCCGTCGGGGAGCGCCCACACGCCCTCGAAGCCGGCGACCGCGGCCAGGGTCGCCGCGACCGCGACCGGATCGCCGGGGCTGGCGATCGCCGTGCGCTGCACGGTCGCGTAGCCCGGCTTCGACAGCTCGAGGTGCACCGCCTCGCCGGGGGCGGCGTCGACCAGGAGTGGGGTGACGCCGAGGTCCTTGCCGTCGCGCCGCACCCGCGCGCCCGCCGGCGTGGTGGTCACCTGCACCAGCACGGTCCCGGCCCCGGGCGTGGGCGCGCGCAGCGCTGGGGTGCGTCCGGCCCCGGCCACGACGACCACCCCCCCGACCACCACGACCACCGCGGCCGCGCCGACCGCGAGCCACGGCATCCGACCGGTCCGCGGTGGCAGGTGGCCGCCGCGGCCCCCGAGGCCCTCGGCGAGATCGGCGACCAGCGCCACCGCGGTCGGGTGGCGATCGCCGGGCTCCTTGGCCAGCGCGCGCGCGAACACGCGGTCGAGGGCGGGCGACAGCGCGGTGCCGCTCGCGGTCACCGACGGCACCGCGGCGCGGAAGTGCTGCTCCATCATCGCGGGCAGGGTGGTGGCGCGGAACGGGACCTTGCCGGTCAAGAGCTCGTACGCGACGATGCCGAGCGCGTAGCGATCGGACGCGCCGCTGGCGCCGTCGGCGCTCCACTGCTCGGGCGCCATGTAGGCCGGCGTGCCGAGCCAGGCGCCCTGCCCGGTCAGGGTCTCGACCACCCGCGCGCCGCTGGCGTCGGCCAGCAGCTTGGCGATGCCGAAGTCGAGGACGTGTGCGGCCGGCCGGTCGGCGGGGCCGGTCACGACGATGTTGTCGGGCTTGAGATCCCGATGGACCACGCCCTTGCCGTGGGCCACGTCGAGGGCCTCGGCGACCTGGCCCAGGATGGCGAGCGCGATCGCGGGCGCCAGCGGTCCGGTCCGCAGCCGCTCGCGCAGCGACTCGCCGGCCAGCAAGTCCATCACGAGGTAGAGGCGGCCGTCGTCGAGGCGGCCCAGCGCGAACACGTCGACCACGCTCGGGTGATCGACCTGATTGACCGCGCGCGCCTCGCGCAGGAACCGCTCGGCCGAGTCAGCGCGGGTGGCGAGCTCGCGCTTGATGACCTTGATCGCGACCCGTTTGCCGATCACCGGGTGCAGGCCGGCGTACACGTCGCCCATCGCGCCGGCGCCGATGTGGCGCTCGACGACGTAGTCACCGACCACGTCACCACCGGCGAGCCGCTCGGCGCTGGTGGCCGCCGGCCCGGCCGGCCGCGCCGGCCGCGCCGGCCGCGCCGGATCGAGGACCGTCGGGTCCTGGGCGAGGCGGTCCTTGGCGGTCATGCGGTTCATGGTAGCGCGGCTGGCCGGCAGCCACCGGTCCAGCGATCCACGCACGGGGACGCCGGCGCCGGAGTCAGGTTGCGGTCAGGCGCGCTGGCCGGCGGCGGCAGCGAACCAGCGGACCCGCGGCTGCCGCGCGACCCTGCCGTCGCCGGGACCGGTCAACGGAGGCGGAGGCGGGCCTGCGGCAGGGCGGCGGGACGGGTCGCGGCGCGGACCCGGAGCACCGCGCCGATCGCGTCGAGCGCGACCGCGAGCACGAGCAGGCAGGCCCCGCGCAGCGGCGAGTGGGCGAGCTGAAAAAAGGCGACGATCTCGAGGGCGGCCAGCGAGATGCCGCGCTTCCACGCGCGCGCGTACATGTGGGCAGTGCCGAAGGTGATGCACAGCGCGAGCAGGAGCGCGACGCCGGTGCGCTTGCGGCGATCGATGCGGGATTCGACGGCCGGGGCATCGGCATCGGCATCGGCATCGGCATCGGCATCGGCATCGGCATCGGCATCGGCATCGCCGGCCGATCCGGTGCGCAGGTCATGCAGGAGCGCGGCGGCCTCGTCGGCCTCCTCCGCCCCGACCCAGATGTCGAGCGAGATGAACGAGCCGAGCCCGCCCAGCATGCTCGCGTGCTGTTCGCCGCCGATCACCACCGCGACCCCGTGCGCGGTCATCATGGCGCGGACCAGGGCGGCGTCGGCCGGGCCGGCGCAGGTGCCGATGCGTACCCGCGAGGACATCCCCCGGGAGTATCACGCCCTGCCGCTGCGCCCACGGCAGACCTCGGCGGGCCTGGGCGCGCTCAGGCAGCGCGAGCGCGTAGCCAGAGGGCCGCCACCACCCGAGCCTGACGGGCGCGACCGCGCCGCCACATCGGCACCGCGCCGGCCGGGGCGGCGAGTCGCCCGACCGGAGTGGCACGGGTGGTACCACTCACCGATGCCGACCGAGGCCCCTGCCCCACCCGCGCTGCCGCGCGTCGTCGGCGTGCCCGGCGCCGTCCTGCTCGGCCTCGGCTCGATCGTCGGGACCGGCATCTTCGTGAGCGTGGGCGTCGCCGCTGGCGTCGCCGGTCCCGCGGTCGTGCTCGCGGTCGTGCTCGCCGCCGCGATCGCGGCCTGCAACGGCCTGTCGAGCGCGCAGCTCGCCGCCGCCCACCCGGTCAGCGGCGGCACCTACGAGTACGGGCACCGCTACCTGAACCCGACCCTCGGCTTTGTCGCCGGCTGGATGTTCCTGTGCGCCAAGAGCGCGTCGGCCGCGACCGCCGCCCTCGGGCTCGGCGGCTACGCGCTCGCGCTCGCCGGGGTCAGCGGGCGCGGGCGGATCGCGCTGGCGGTCGGGGTGGTCGCCTTCCTGACCGCGATCGTCGCCGGCGGGCTGCGCAGGTCGAGCCGCACCAACGTCGTCATCGTCGGGCTAACCCTGGCCGCGCTGGCCATGTTCGTCCTCGCCGGCGCGCCGCTCGCGATCGCCCGCGCGCCGGTCACGCTCGACGGCCTGTTCGACGTCAGCGCCCCCGATCTCCTGCACGCCACCGCGCTGATGTTCGTCGCGTACACCGGCTACGGCCGGATCGCGACGCTCGGCGAGGAGGTCCGTGATCCGGCGCGCACGATCCCGCGCGCGATCATCCTGACCCTGGTCGCCTCGCTGGTCGTGTACGGCGCGGTGACGCTGGTCGCGGTCGCGGTCGCGGGTGCCGGCGCGCTGGCCCCGCGCGCTGGCGGGGCCGCGCCGCTCGAGCGCGCCGCCGGCGAGCTCGGCGTGCCCGGGCTGCGGCTCGTGATCGCCCTCGGCGCGATCACCGCGATGGCCGGCGTGGTGCTGAATCTCCTGCTCGGGCTGTCGCGGGTGGTCCTGGCCATGGCCCGCCGCGGCGACCTGCCGGCCGGGCTCGCCCACGTCGGCCATGACACCCCGCGCCGCGCGGTCGTGCTGGTCGGCGTGGCGATCGCCGGGCTCACCCTGATCGGCAGCGTGGAGACGACGTGGTCGTTCAGCGCCTTCACCGTCCTCGTCTACTACGCGCTCACCAACCTGGCCGCACTCCGCCAGCCCGCCGCCGAGCGCCGCCACCCGCGCGCGATCGCCGCCGCCGGCCTGGTCGCGTGCCTCGGGCTCGCGTGGTGGGTCGAGCCGCGGATCTGGCTGGCCGGCCTGGCGCTGATCGCGGGTGGCCTGGTCGCGCGCGCCGGCTACCGGGCGACCCGGCGCTGACCCGCCTCGCGTCGCTCAGGTCCGGACGCGCGGCGTGGCAGCGACGTCGCGGCCGGTGGTGCGGTCGAGGCTGCCGAGCAAAACCTCGAGGCCGACCGGCTTGACCAGGTGGTCGTCGAACCCGGCGGCGCGGCTCCGCGCCTTGTCGGTCTCCTGGCCGTAGCCAGTGACGGCGATCAGCCGCAGCGGCCCCGGCAGCAGCTCGCGCAGCCGGCCGGCCAGCTCGAAGCCGTCCATGACCGGCAGGCCGATGTCGACCAGCGCGACGTCGGGCGCCAGCCGCCCGGCGGCCGCCAGCGCGGCCGGTCCATCGTGGGCGACGACCACCTCGTGCCCGAAGCTCTCGAGCGCCATCGCGATGGTCTCGGCAGCGTCGATGTTGTCGTCGACGACCAGGACCCGCAGGCTCGCCGACATCCGGCGCAGCGCCGGCCGCGGGCCGCTCGGCCGGACCGGGACGCTGTCGGGCAGCGCCGGGAGCCGCACGACGAACTTGCTGCCCGTGCCGACCCCGGCGCTGACCGCGGTGATGGTGCCGCCGTGCAGCTCGGCCATGTTACGCGCCACCGCCAGGCCGAGCCCGAGCCCGCCCTGCTGGCGGTCGATCGGCTGGCCGCCCTGCACGAACAGCTCGAAGATCTGGGCCAGCATCGCCGGCGCGATGCCGTGACCGTTGTCCTCGACTGCCAGCACCACCTCGGCGCCCTCGCGCGCCGCGCTGACCCGGATGCGGCCGCCGGGCTCGGTGTAGCGCGCGGCGTTGGTCAGGAGATTCTCGATCACCTGGGCCAGCCGGACCGGGTCGGCGTCGACCCGCAGGCCCTCGCGCGGGACGTCGATCGACAGCACGTGCGCGCGCTGCTCGAACAGCGGGCTCGCCATCTCGATCGCCTTGGCCAGCACCGACGCGACCTCGAGCGGCTCGCGGGCGAGTTGCACCTTGCCGCGGGTGATCCGCGAGACGTCGAGCAGGTCGTCGACCAGGCGCGCCAGGTGCTGGACCTGGCGATCGATCACCTGCTGCTCGCGCTCGGCGCCGCCGCGCAGCCGCATCAGCTCGAGCGCGGTCATGATCGGCGCCAGCGGGTTGCGCAGCTCGTGGCCGAGCATCGCCAGGAACTCGTCCTTGCGGCGATCGGCGTCACGGGCCTCGCGGAACAGCCGGGCGTTGTCGAGCGCGAGCGCGATCCGGCGGCCCAGCTCCTCGGCGGTCGCCACGTCGGCGCTCGGCAGCGGGCCGGTGGCCCCGGCGAACACCAGCGCGCCGTGGCGGCGTCCGCGCGCGACCAGCGGCACCACCACCCCGGTGCGGTCGGCCGCGAGCTGGGTCTGGCCCTGGTCGCTGCCCTCGGGCACCGGGCCCGGGTCGGGCGAGCTGCCCGGCTCGCCGACCCGCTCGATCCAGCAATGCAGACCGAGCTCGGCCGCCGCCAGCGCCGCGATCTGGGTGAGGGCCGGCTGGACCTCGAGCGAGGTCGCCAGCAGCGCGCTGGCCTCGGCCAGCAGCGACGCCCGCCGGGTCGCCGCCTCGGCGTCCTGCCGGGCCCGTCGCTCGGCGTCGAACAGACGGGCGCGCTCGATCGCCTGCGCGCAGTGGTTGCCGAGGGCGAGCAAGAACATCCGGTCGGTCTCGTCGAACCGGGGCGCGCCCTGGAAGCTGAACCCGAGCACGCCGGTCACCTTGCCCTCGACGATCATCGGGACCGCGGCCACCGCGGTGGTCCCGGTCAACCGGGTCGCATCGGCCAGGCTCGGGTAGGCCTCCGCGATCCCGGTCGGGACGAACACCGGCGTGCCGGCCCGGGCCGCTTCGGAGAGCGGCGTGATCGCGTCGACCGAGATCCGAGCGTGCGGGCGGAGCATCGCCGCCGGATATCCATGGGCGCCGACCAGCTCGAGCCAGGCGCCGCTCGGGTCGACCCGGAAGGCGTTGCCCGCGAACGCGCCCACCGCCGCAATGCCCTGCCCGAGCACGACCTCGATCACGTCGCCGGTCCGCTGGGCCTGCGATAGCGCGCCGGTGATGGCCTGCAGCCGCTCGAGCGCCTCGCGGCTGCGCTTCTGCGCGGTCACATCGCGGGTGAAGCAGCGGGTGTGCAGGAAGTGGCCGTCGCGCCAGCGGACGCTGACGTCGACCACCACGTGACGGATCGATCCGTCGCGGCAGCGGACCCGGGTCTCGTGCTCGCGCAAGATCTCGTTGCGGCCGAGCTCGGCCAGCAGGCCGCCGATCACCGGCCGGTCGATGTGGAACTCGACGATCGGATGACCGACGTACTCGTCGCGCGCGTACCCGAGCAGATCGAGCTCGGCCTGGTTCGCCCACACGATGATCCCGTCGGCATCACACCAGTGCAGCCCGATCGTGGCGTTCTCGATGAAGTCCTGCAGCTCGTGGCGGCTCTCGATCAGCGACCGCTCGACTGCGACCCGGCGCGCGATCGCCGCCTCGAGGACCAAGGTGCGCTGCTGGAGCTGGCTGACGACGGGCTGCTCCCCGTCGGTGCCGGCCCCGAGCGCGGCCGGCGTCAGGTGGGCGTGGGTGTTGCGCTCCGCGGTCCACACCCCCCGCTCGTGCAGATCGGCCAAGCTGGCCTGCGAGTAGCCGGACAGCAGCGAGAAGTGGTGGTCGGCGGCGAGCGAGGTCCACAGCGTCTCGACGGCGACCGCCGCGGCCGGATTGCCATCGGCGCACAGCAGATCGACCATCTCCCCGTAGACGCGGACCGGCCGATCCGCGGCGGCCCCAGCCCGGGACAGCGCGCCCCCGATCACGGTCCGGAACCGGGCCGGATCCGGCTCGCCATCGACCATGAACGCCGCCAGCGTCACCCGGGCGTCGAGCAGCTGGATGCGGGCGTCGCGGCCGGCCTGGTCCACGTCGATCCCGAGCTCCTCGAGTCGGCGCCGGAACGCGGCGCGATGGGGCTCGGTGGCGATGATCAGGAGCGGACCACCGGCGGTCAGCCCGTCGGGCACCATCCGGGCGACCACGTCGACCCGGAAGCTGTCGTCCGCGTAGAACTGGACCGCGTGCTCCCGGGAGGCCGAGAGGCCGCCGTCCGCCGGTCGGTCGTGCTCGTACGACATGCCTGGGCACTGTAGGCCGTGCCTCCGGACGCTGACAACGTGCGCTCCTGTCGCAGGTCAACCCGGGGTCGTGAAACCCACCCTCCGGTTCGATTCGATCAGTCGGCCGCGGCGCCCAGGCCGCCTCACAGCAGCGGCAGCCCGCCCGTGATCGCGTCGACCTCGTCGGCCCAGGCTGGGCCGACCGCCAGGCAAGTCCGGGTCGGCACCCCGTGAAATTCGGTCTTGCCCGCGTCCACGATCAGCGCGCAGGGCAGGCCCGCGGCCAGCGCCCGCGCGTGGATCTCGTCGAGCTCGACCTCGGACCCGACCGCCACGCACACCTTGGTGAATCGCCCGCCGAGCCAGGCGGTCATCGCCGGCGTCATCGCGAACGTGAACCGGTCGTCGTCAGCGCCCCCGCGGTCGAGCAGCGCCTTCATCGCCGCATGCGCGCCCTGGGCGATCATCTTGCCCTTGCGCATGCCAAGGTCCTTGCGCATCACGATCACCTGTTTGGCGTCCACCGCGCGATCCTACCTGGCGGACCATCGGCAAGGGCCCGCGGGAGCGGGCGTTGGCCATCGTCTCGAACGCACGCCTTATTCGGCCGATCGCGCCCACCGGACGCCTCGGTTTCGTGACCAAGTTTTGACCATTTGGCGACCTGGCGGCGCACTGGTTCCCCCTACCCTCGCCGCATGTTGGTGCCAGACCTGGGATCGCTGCGGACGGAGCTCCGCGCCGCGGGAGTCTTCGCGCATCGCGAGCTGCACAGCTGGCTGGAGCTCGCCTTGTTGTTCGCCGGGGTCGCCGCGTGTCTCTACGGCATCGCGGTGGCGCCGTGGTGGGCGATCGCCCCGCTGATCGCCCTGGCCGGCATCCTGTCGACCACCGCGGCCATGCTCGGCCACGAGGGCAGCCACCGCAGCTTCTCGGCGTCGCCCGCCCGCAACGCGCTGCTGGTCCACCTGGTGTTCCCGCTGTTCGGCGGGCTGTCAGCGCGCTACTGGCGCGAGAAGCACGACCGCCTGCATCACGGTCATCCCAACGTCGACGGCCGCGACCCCGACATCCAGCCGTTCCCGTTCGTGTCGAGCCGCGAGGGCCACGAGCGGTGCGGCCCGCTCCGGCGGTGGTTCCATCGCCACTTCCAGCCGTGGGCGTTCTGGCCGATGTCGACCCTGATGTCGGTCGGGATGCGGCGCTCGTCGGTCCTCTTCCTGGTCGACGACGTCCGCCGCCGCGGTCTCAACCGCAGCTGGCTGCTCGACGCCGGCTGCCTGACCGCCCACTACACGGGCTGGCTGCTGGTGCCATCGCTGGTGTGGGGCCCGCTGGTCGCATTCGGTGTCTACGCCGGCGTCTGGCTGGTGGTCGGCGTCCTGCTCGCGATGATCTTCGCGCCCGCGCACATCGGCCTGCCGGTGGTGAACGACCAGCACCACGACTGGCTCCACCAGCTGGAGACCACCCGCAACCTCGAGTTGCCGCGGGCGGTGTCGTGGTTCTTCGTCGGGCTCGACTACCAGATCGAGCATCACCTGTTTCCGCGCATCCCGCACCAGCACCTGCCCCGCGCCGCGGCGATCACGGCGGCCTGGTGCCGCCGGCACCAGCTCCCCTACCAGAGCGTCGGCTACGGCCACGCCTTCGTCGACGCCAGCCGGTTCATGGCGACCGCGTGGACCCGTCCGACCGCGTCACCGATCGAGATCCGTCAGCGCGCGGCCTGAGCCGCGAGCTAGAAGCGCGCCGCGAGCGCCACGCCTGGCACCACCTGAACCTGGCCACGCATCGGCGCCACGACGAGGCGCACGTCGCCGCGGTGGCGGCGGTAGCGACGCGCCGACGACGGGGCGGTGACGACCTCGTAGATCGTGCTCGCGACGTAGGCCATCGCGCCGGTCAGGAATGCGTCGCCGCCGAAGCGGCACGGCTCGCTGGTGTCGCCGTCGACGCAGCCGAGCGCGAGCATCGCGCCGACGCCGCCGACGAGCGCGCTGCCGACGCGCGCGGTCAGGCCGGGATTCCACGCGTTGCCGCTGTACCAGTGCCCGAGCGAGGGCCCGACGCCGAGCCCGAGCAGCCCGGCGATCGTCAGCGAGTCCGGTCCTTCGGCGAGGCCGATCGCGAGCGCCGCGGCGCCGCCGAGCGTCGCGCCGGCCGAGAGCTCGCCAGCAATGGCGGGGCTCGGCACGTGCCGCGTGTCACCGGGCGGCGGGCTCCACGGGTCTGGGACGAGCGGGCTGCGGTCGTCGTACGGCCCCCGCGCTGGGTCGTCGGCCGGTTGTGATCCGGCGCGAGACGTGAAGAGCAGCAGGACCAGCAGCACGACGAGGGCCGCAAGACCCCAGTGCCGGCGCTCGACAGCGAACCACTCGCGCATGACACCCTCCTTCGGTCTATCTGTTGTGGATCCAGACGGGCCCGGGTGGAAGGCAAGACATGTTCGGCCCGTGGAACGGTCGTTCCCGCGGAAGCCGAGCCGGGCGCCTCGGCGCGCGTGGCGAGCTGCCGAGCGCTCAGGTCGCCACGAGGGGAGGATCCGGAGCGCTGGGGCTAGCTGACGCGGCAGTCGGGCTGGGCCCGGCCGGTCTTGGTGAGCACCACCTGATACAGCTGGCCATCGCGCGAGCGGGACGCGCCGGCGGCCGCCAGCAGGTAGAACTGCCACATCTTGTAGAAGCGGCGGTCGTACTTGTGCGCGATCTCCGGGTAGGTCCGCGCGAAGTTCTGCGACCACGCCATCAGCGTCGGGTCGTAGTCAGGACCGATGTTGTGCAGGTCCTCGACGACCAGGAGGCCCTCGACCGCGCGGCCGAGCTGGGCCAGCGACGGCGCGACCGCGTGCGGGAAGATGTACTTCTCGATGAACGGCGTGCCGTGGCGCAGGCTGCGGTTGTTGGCGATCGTGTGGATGAGCGCCACGCCGTCGTCGACCATGCAGCGGTCGATCACCTTGGCGACCTCGCGGTGGTTCTTGGGGCCGACGTGCTCCATCATGCCGATCGAGACCACCCGGTCGAAAGTGCCTGTGATGTCGCGGTAGTCGCACAGCCGGAGCTCGACCGGCAGGTGCTTCCACTTCTGGTTGCCGAGCGCGACCTGGTCCTTCGACAGGGTCACGCCGACCACGGTGCAGCCGTACTTCTCGGCGGCCCAGCTGGCGAACCCGCCCCAGCCGCAGCCGAGGTCGAGCACGCGCATGCCAGGCGCGAGGCCGACCTTGCGGGCGACCAGGTCGAGCTTGGCCTCCTGGGCCTGCTCGAGCGTGGTCGCGTTCTTCCAGTACGCGCAGGTGTAGACCATGCGCGAGTCGAGCATCCGGGTGTACAGGTCGTTCCCGATGTCGTAATGGGCCTCGATCGCCGCCCCGGCGCGGCTCCTGCTCTGCAGGTTGAGCACCACCGCGCGCACCGTGAGCGCCTTCAGCCGCCAGCTGCCGGTGACCTTCTGCTTGAGGTCTGCGCGCATGATCTTCTCGATCGTCACGTCGAGCGCGTCGGCGTCCCACCAGCCGTCCATGTACGACTCGCCCAGGCCAATCGACGCATCGCGCAGCAGCCGTTCGTAGAAGCGGCGGTCGTGGACCACGACGTCGCCGGGCCGAGCGCCCCCGATCTGGATGTCGGCGAGCTCGAACAGCTCCCGGACGACCGCCTCGGCGTCGCGCGCCCGATCGGGCAGGCGGACGACCGGTAGCACCCGCTGGAACAGGTCACGGATCGGCGCGGCCCAGGCCGGGGTGGTGTCGGTGGTCATGAGGCTCTGTCTCATGATTCATCCGAGGCGGACAAGCTGTCGCACCCGGCCCCACGATGCACAATCGCGAAAGGTCGTCGAACCGGCACGCTACCGGAGATCCGCGCGGCGCGTCTGGTTCCGCGAGCATGCCGGCCGTGACCGGGCGCGTCAGCCCTCTATCGAACGCCTGTCAGCGCGAGCCCCTTGCCACACGGCCCGGTCCACGCTAGGTTCCGCTCGCTCACAGGAACGTAGCCGCGAGAGTCGACGCTTCTCCCATCATCTGGGAACTGCGGAAGCCAAGCGATGCATCCCACGTGGCCCGTGCACGACATTCGTCGTCGCGGTCATGACCACCGACCCAGATGAGATAGACACATGAGCACCCGACTGTACGTAGGCAACCTTTCCTTCAACACCACTGGCGACACGATCCGCGAGGAGTTTTCGGCTCTCGGCGAGGTCACCGACGTTCACGTTGTTATGGACCGCGAGACCGGCCGCCCGCGCGGCTTCGCGTTCGTGACCATGGGTTCGCCGGCTGAGGCCGCGAAGGCCATCAACGAGATGAACGGCAAGATGGTCGACGGCCGTCCCCTCCGCGTCAACGAGGCGGAGGAGCGCGCTCCCCGTGGCGGCGGCGGCGGTGGTGGTGGTGGCTACGGTGGCGGTGGCGGTGGCGACCGCGGCGGTGGTGGTGGTCGTGGTGGTCGCGGCGGCGGTGGCCGCGGCGGCCGCTTCTAACACCAGAACCAATGCCCGGCTCCGGCCGGGTTGACGACTAATGATGGCGCCATCGGGCGGGGCTCTTGCTCCAACCGGCTGGCGCCTTCATGCGTTTCGGCCCGGTACCCGGGGGGCAAGCGGCCGCTCGAACCACGGCGGGGCCCGCAGCAGGATCCCGGGGGCCCGAGATCGGCGGGCGGTGCCAGCACCGCCCGCGACCGGTCAGCGCGACCGGCGCCCTCCACCGGTCACAGGCGGACCGAGACCGGTCACAGGCGGACCGAGCGTTTCTTCCCGTCGGTCGGCGCCGGTGGCGGCACATCGCCCTCGACGGTGGCGGTCGCGACCCGCGACGCACTGGGCAGGCCTCCCAGCGCGGCCTCGACCTCGTGCAGCCGGGCGTCGTCGGTGCCGAGATCTTTCAGGTCCTTCACGTAGGTGTCGAGGTCGACCTTGCCGTCGGAGATCGCCAGCGCGCCGAGCAGCACGTCGATGATCGACTTGGGGTCTCCGACCCTGATGATGTGCTCCTTCGGGATCACCGTCGCCCACTGCGCGAGCACGACGTCGTCGGAGTAGTTCTTGTAGACCTGCTCCTGATCGGCCTGGCGCCGGCCCTGGTCGGGCGAGTAGTCGAACTCGGCGACCACGATGTCGCTGGCATCGCCGGTCTGGCCGTTGGGGGAGATCACGCCGTCGACGTGCTGGATCTCGCCCCCGATCTCGAGCTCGACCTTGAACGGGGTCGGCTGCTTGTCGGCCTCGTGAAAACTGAAGTTCCGGACCCAGACCTTGTAGCGCCCGGCCGGCGCCTTGCCCTTGGACCAGCGCACGTTCTCGACCGGCTTGGTGCTCTGGCCGCCCACGTTCATGTCGATGTCGAGCCAGCCGCCACAGCTCGACTGCTTGGCGCCGTAGTAGACGTGCTCCTTGGAGGGCGCGAGCACGTGCAGGTCGAGGTCGTTGCGGTTGTTCCAGATCAGCGACGCGCGCACGTCGACGCCATCGTACTGACCGCCGCCGCCGGTGACGCGCGCCTTGATCTCGGCGTCGATGTTCGACTTGCGCTCGGCCATCGTCTTCTGCGGGTACAGCAGGAAGACGTGAAACTTCTCCTGCAGCCGCCGGAAGGCCTCGCCAGCGTCGAGATCGGCCTCGAGGTCGTCGCCGATGATCCGCTTGACCGACGCCTTGTCGAGCTTCGGGTAGAAGCCCTCGTCACCGACGAAGAAGAAGTAGCCCTTCTTGCCGGTGCCGGCGGCCAGCTGCACCGCGTTGGTCCGGCTGTAGAAGTAGGCGGCCAGCTCGTAGCTCTCCTGGCCGGTGCCGCCGCCGCCCTCCTCGATCCAGATCCGCTGCAGGACCTCGTCGAGCCGGTTGTCGCCCTCGAACTGGCCGACCTGGAGCGGCGCGCGATCGGAGAACGCGTCGCCGATCGCGCAGAAGCTGATCCCGGGGTTCTCGGTGTAGCCCTTCAGCTCGATCTGCCCCATCAGCGCCGGCAGCTTGTCGTACATCAACTTGGTATCGTCGCCGCGCGAGCGGGTCACGTCGAGCGCGACCACGATCGGCGTGACGTTGTTGACCTCCCGCCGCTTGCCGTACGGGTTCAGCGCCGGATGGACGCTGGTCGGTCCGCTGGCGGCCGGCGCCTGGAAGGCGGCGTTGTTGCCAGAGCGATACTCCTGCGCGATGTCGAGGCTGTAGCGACCACCACCCATGCTGTGTTCTCCCGGTCAGAGGTCTCGGCGTGTCGGCGCGCTCAGAGCTCGAGCGGCACGAACTCGTGCGCGCCCCAGATCTGCGCGCGGATCTTGTCGACCTGGAGGTACAGCTCCCAGGCGTCTTGCGGCCGGCCGCCCTGCGACTCGACCGCCAGGTACTTGAGGAACCGCGCCAGCCGCGGATCCATCTCGGGCAGGGTCTTGGCGGCCGGATCGCCGCCGGCGGCGTGGATCATCACCTTGCCGAGCGCGTACAGGTCCGACGCCGGCGTCGGCTTGCCACGCGACGCCACCTCGGGCGGGCTGTACAGCTCGTTGTGGGCCTTGAAGCCCTGCCCGGTCGTCGCCGGGTTCACCACCGCCCAGCACCAGTCGATCATCCACAACATGTGGTCGTGGGGCCGGATCAAGATGTGGGCGGGATCGAGGTTGCCGTGCAGGATGCCGTGCTTGTGGGCCCAGCCCAGGGCGGCGAGCGCGCGGCGCAGCACCCAGACCAGGTGGCGCGGCGGCAGGCCGGGCTCGCCCCGCTTGCGGCAGCGGTCGCGGACCTGGGTCAGGTCGTAGCCGTCGAGGTGATCGAACACGGTGCCGAGGCGGCCGTCGCCGGTTCGGAACTGATCGCGCGGCGGCGCGAAGTGGATGACCGGCCCACCGCCGCCCGGCGGCGCGGCCACCGCCGCGCCCGCGATCAGCATGCCGAGCACGCGGGTCTCGTGCTGGAGCAGATCGTTGTCGCTGGTCTGATCGGCGATCTTGAGCGCGACCTGCACCGGCGGCTGCGACTCGCGCACGTGACCGCCATAGACCGTGGCGATGTCACCCTGGGCCAGCGTGGACGTGATCTGGTAGGTCGCGCGCTCGGTCTTCACCGCGAACTCGACCCGGCGCGGGTTGGTCGCCCCGGCGGCGCGCCGCGCGCTCGGCGCGCGGATCGCGACCAGCGCGATCGGCTGCCAGTCGCCGTCGTCGGGCCCGATCAGGCCGCCACGATCACCGCCACCGAAGGTGGAGCGCGAGTTGTCGACCACGCGCGCCGCCGATTGATCGATGTTGACGACCTGGACCTGCGGGCCGTCGCCGCCGACCCGCAGGTGAACGTCCTGGAAGGTGTAGCGGCTCAGCTCGCCCATCAGATCGACCACCCGCAGCTCGCCGGCGAGCTCGTGGAAGCCGGCGCGCGTCGGCGCGACCGGCACCGCCAGTACTGTGGGTCGACCCGGGAAGATCGTCGCGGTCTCGACCGGCGCGAGCGGCTCGCCCGACAGGGTCGGGGCCAGCGTGAAGCTCTCGAACGCGAGCGGGCCGTCGTTCTCGACCCGCAGCCGGACCAGCCCACGAGCGCCCACCGCGAGGTGGCGCAAGGTGGCGACATCGATCGCGATCCGGATCGACGGCGGCGGCGGTCGCTCGGGCGCGAGTTGCCCGCACGCGGCGGCGTGGGTCGCGAGCGAGACGCCGAGGCGCACGCGCAGGGTCTCGAGCTGATCTTGCTTGAGATCGTCGAGACCGCCGTCGGCGAGGAACCGCGTGAGCACCTCGCGATAGCGCGTCACCGCCTCCGGCGTCTCGACCGACGTCGGCTGGCGCGCCCCGCACGCACCGCAGAACGCGGCACCATCGCGCAGGCTGAGCTTGCACCCCACACAGTCGGCCACGGCCGAGCGTTACACGAAGGAAGGCCTGCGTGCCCACCGGATCGCGGCAGCGCTTGGGGTATCGTGGTGACCAGGGGGGCACGACGACGATGCCGGACACCACACCTTGCCCGCAGTGCGGGAGCGCCACCGACGCCGGCGCCAGCTTCTGCGCGGCCTGCGGCGCCAGCACGGCCGCGCACATGCAGTGCCCGAGCTGCAACAGCCTCAACCCGATGGGCAACCGGTTCTGCAACCGGTGCGGCGGCTCGCTCGAGCACGCCGGCTGGGCCGGTCAGCCCGCCACCAGCGGGGTCGTCGACGGTGTGTGGGAGCGCGGCGGCGACGAGCTGATCCGCCGGGTCGATCCCGAGGACGCGCGGCGCTACCTCGGCACCCGCGCCGTCCGGGTGCCGGCCGGCACCGTCGGCGTGGTCCTGGTCGACGGCGTGGTCGAGCGCATCCTGCCGCCCGGCGAGCGCACCACCATCGGCGTATTCGAGCGCATCGCCAACTTCTTCCTCGGCCGCGACCGCACCGCCTTCTACCTGGTCGATCAGCGCACGTTTCCGGTGCCGTTCGTGGTGCAGACCCGACCGAGCCCCTCCGGCCACGTGGTGAAGACCCAGGTGCTGGTCACGTTCACGCTGCCGCGCGGCGATCGCGCGGCGCTCGGCAACTTCATCGCCAACGTGCTCGGGCCGCGGCCGGCGTTCTCGACCGGCGACCTCTACAACCTGTTGCGGCCCGAGGTGGTCCGGGTCGCGCAGGAGGCGCTCGAGCGCGCGGTCGCGGTCAGCCCCGACGGCCAGATCTCGTATCCCGACGTCGAGGCGGCGATCCGCGCGACCCTGACCGGCGTGGTCGGCCCGCACTACGGGCTCACCGTCGACGCCACGGTCGCCCCGCTGACGCGGGTGGCCAGCCTGGCGGTGCGGCTCGGCACCGGCGCGGCGCCGCGGGTGCGGCCGTGCGCCAGCTGCCGTCGCGAGCTGCCGATCTCGCTCCGCTTCTGCGACGCGTGTGGCGGCAAGCAGCCCAGCTTCGTGGTCGGCGGCGACCCCACCGATCAGACGCCGCTGTTCACCGCCGACGCCCAGCAGATCGAGCTCGAGCTGGTGGTGCGGGTCCAGGGCCAGCACGACGACTTCGGCGCGGACGCGGTCGCGCCCGCGCTGGTCGGCGCCGCCCAGGCCCACCTGCGCGCGACCGACTTCGCGACCCTGACCGGGCCCGGCGGCTTCGGCGCGCTCGAGCAGGCGATGGCGCCGGCGACGGTGGCGGCGCTGGCCAGCCTTGGCCTGACCCTGGTCGCGGTCGCGGTGGTCGACGCCCGCACCAAGACCGGCAACTGGCTCTTGTCGGCGCGGGCTGACCTCGACCGCGCCCGCGAGGACGTGCGGCTCGGGCGGTCGTGGCTCGAGCAGCGCGACACCGAGCTCGATCTCGAGGCGCTGACCCTGACCCGGATCCTGCGCGAGCAGCGGCTGCATCGCGACCAGGCGTTCGCCCGCGACGACGAGGCCGCCGCCGACCGCGAGCGCCGCGATGGCCTCGCCGCCCGCGACGCCACCCTCGCGGTGGCGGCCGCGCAGCGCGCCGGCGCGACCCGGACCGCGGTCGACCAGGTCGAGCAGGACCGGCAGCGGCGCGAGCTCGCGCACGCCACCGAGCTGCGCCGCACCAAGGTGCAGGCCGAGCTCGACGAGCTCACCGCCCGGCGCGACCTCGACTTCGCCGACGGCGAGCGGCGCAAGCGGCTCGAGCTCGAGCTGGCGGCGGTCGCCGAGGCCCAGCAGCTCGACAAGCTGCGCGCGATGGCCGAGCTCGACCGCCAGACCACTGCGCAGGAGCAGGCCCACGAGCTCGAGAAGCGGCGGATGCTGCAGGGCCTCACGCCCGACGAGATGATCGCGCTCCAGGCGGCCGAGCTGGCCCGCACCGAGGGCGGGGGTGCGGCGTGGGCCAACATCCTCGCTCAGCGCGCGAACGCCGAGACCGAGCGTCGCCACGCCGACGACACCCGCGGGCTGCTCGAGCGGCAGCAGGCGCACACGACCGCGCTGGCCGACAAGGCGATGGGCTCGATGGCCGAGGTCGCGCGGTCGCGGGCCGAGGCGGCGCCGGTGATCGCCGGCGGGGTTGGCGCCCCGGTGGTCACCGTCGCCACCGGCAGCGGCACCGCCACCGCGGCGCCGGCGCGCCCGTGCAAGGCGTGCGGCGCCGGGCTCAAGGCCGACGCCGGCTTCTGCGGCGCGTGCGGCGCGTCGCACGGGTGAGCCCGCGGATCCAGGTCGTCGTCGGGCTCGGCTTCGGCGACGAGGGCAAGGGCACCGTGGTCGACTGGCTGGCGCGGCAAGCGGCCACGCCGCCGCTGGTGGTGCGCTGGAACGGCGGCCCCCAGGCCATGCACCACGTCGTCACCGATGACGGCCGCACCCACTGCTTCGCGCAGCTCGGCGCCGGCTCGTTCGTCGCGGGTGCCCGCACGCACCTCGGGCCCGCGATGGCGGTCGATCCGTACGCGCTGCACGCCGAGGCGGCGGCGCTGGCCGCGGTCGGCGTCGCCGGCGCGCTCGCGACGGTGACCCTCGATCCGCGCGCGATCCTGGTCACGCCGTGGCACGCGATCGTCAATCGCATCCGCGAGCTGCTGCGCGGCGACGCTCGTCATGGCTCCACCGGCCGCGGCGTGGCCGAGGCCAAGCTCGGCCCGGTGACGGTGGTCGCCGGCCAGATCGGTCGCGACCTGGCCGATGACGTCGCGCGCCTGCGCGGCGCGCTCGCCGATCAGGCCGCCGCGCTGATCGCGGCGCACCCGGCCCCGACCGCGGCGGCCCGCGGGCTGGCCGCCCGCGCTGCCGATCCCGACCTGGTCGCCGCCTTCCTCGACGCGTCCCACGCGCTGGCCCGGACCGGCGTCGCGATCACCGCCGACGTCCCGCGCGCCGCGCACGTCATCCTCGAGGGCGCGCACGGCGCCCTGCTCGATCAAGATCACGGCTTCTTTCCGCACGTCACGCCGAGCCGGGTCACCCGCGCCGCGGCCGAGGACGCCGCGCGCGCGATGGGGCTGGCCGGCTCGCTCGAGGTCTGGGGCGTGCTCCGCGGGTATCACACCCGCCACGGCGAGGGCCCGTTCCCATCGCAGGCGCCCGACCTCCACGCCCGGCTGCCCGAGCGCCACAACCCGAGCGACGGCTGGCCCGGCGCCTTCCGGGTCGGCTGGTTCGACCGCGTGCTCGCCCGCCACGCGCTCGGGTTCGCCGGCCCGATCGACCGACTGGCGGTCACCTGCCTCGATCGCCTGGCTGCGCTGGATGGCGTCCAGGTCGCCACCGCCTGGCAGACCCACGCCGGCCCGCTCGCGGATCTTGGCGCGGTTCCGTCCGGACACCGGACAGCCGTCGCCGCCACCGCCACGCCCGTCCTGCGCCCGGTGTCCGATGCGGCCGCCGCGATCGCCGCCCTGCTCGACCGGCCGATCGACCTGGCGTCATGGGGCCCGACCGCGTCGGCCAAGCGCGATCAGCGCCGGTAGAACATCGCGATCTGATCGACCACGTAGGCCTCGGCACCGGCCGCCATCGCGGGATGGATCGGCAGCGCCAGCAGCTCGGCGCACGCCCGCTCGGCCACCGGGAGCGAGCCCCCGCGGTAGCCGAGGTCGGCGAAGCACGGCTGCAGGTGCAGCGGCTCCGGGTAGTAGATCTCGGTCCCGATCCCGGCGTCGGCCAGGGCGCGGCGCAGCGCGTCGCGGCGCGGCGCCCGGATCACGAACTGGTGATAGACGTGGTCCGGGTGGGCGGCTGGCAGCCGGAGCTCGGGCGGCACCCCCGCCGCCGCCAGCAGCTCCCGGTAACGCGCGGCCCGCGCCTGCCGGGCCGCGGTCCACGCCGGCAGGTGCGGGAGCTTCGCGCGCAGCACGGCGGCCTGCAGGGCGTCGAGCCGGAAGTTCCCGCCGACCAGGGCGTGGTGGTACTTCGGGCGCGCGCCGTGGCCGCGCAGCAGCGCGATCCGATCGGCCAGCGCGGCGTCGTCGGTGACCACCGCCCCGGCGTCGCCGATCGCCCCGAGGTTCTTGGTCGGAAAGAACGACAGCGCCGCCGCGACCCCGCGCAGCGGCGTCCCGACCAGGCTGTGCGCGGCATCCTCGACCACCGGGCAGGGCGCGGCCGGCACCTCGGCCGGGCGACCGTGCAGGTGCACGGTCACGATCGCGCGGGTCCGCGCGCCGCAGGCGGCCCGGGCCGCACCGGCTGGCAGGGTCAGGGTCTCGTCGTCGACGTCGACGAAGACCAGCCGCGCCCCCAGCCGCGCCGCAGCCCCGGCGGTCGCGAAGAACGTCAGCGGCGTGGTGACCACCTCGTCGCCGGGGCCGATCCCGAGCGCCATCAAGATCGCGAGCAAGGCGTCGGTCCCCGACCCGGTCCCGACCGCGCGCTGACACCCGGCCGCCGCCGCCAGCTCCCGCTCGAAGCCCTCGACCTCGGGGCCGCCGATCAACACCCCGGCGTCGAGGACCCGGGCGACCGCGGCGTCGATCGCCGGTCGGAGCCCGGCGAGCTCGGCCGGCATGTCGAACAGCGGCACGCGCACAGCCGCGGGCGTAGCACATCGGCCCCGGCCGTGCCGCCACCCGAGCCTGGCTCACGGCGGGTGCGGGCGCCCATCGGCCCCCCACCGGCCCCGGGTTGCGATAGCGTCTCGGGGTCATGTCGGATTCCAGGTGCATGGTCTTCTTCCGGTCCGGCTCGATCACGCTCGATGATGCGGCGCGCCGACTCGCGGCGGCCGGCCTGCGCGTCGATCGCACCGGCGATCAGCTATCGGTGCAGTGGAACGCGGGCCCCATCCTGCGCATCCGCTACGCACAGGACGCCAAGGTCACCGCCGAGGCCCGCCAGATCGGCGCGAGCTCGCGCCACGCCACGGCCATGGCCGACTGTGACGCGCGGTTCGAGGTGAGCTTCGATGACCTCGCGGTGGTGCTCGACGAGGTCAACACCCTCATCGAGGTGCAGATGACGCTGCAGGAGGCGACCCGCGGCTTCCTGTTCACCGCGTGGAACAAGGCGCTGACCGCCTCCTAGCCTCGCCTGGCGTCACGCGCCGACGGCCGGGACCGTCGTCAGGGCCTCGCGCCACTCGCCCTTGTGAGCGAAGACCCGGCGCGAGGCCAGCACGAACCCGTCCGCCTCCCAGGTCCGCACCTCGATCTGGATCGAATCGCGCGCCACCTGGATCAGGTTGTAGCTGTTGGGCTCGCCGCGGATGCGGGTCGAGACCGAGGTCCCGCACTGCACGGCGATCATCGACCGCGTCTTCGGGTGGAAGTTCCGGACATCGCCGGCGAAGCCCTTGTGGAGATGACCGGCGAGCAGCAGGTCGACCCCGCCGGCATCGAGCACCTCGAGCGCCCGCGCCGCGTGATCGACCAGATCGGCGTCCTGGTCGCCGGCGGGCGCGATGAACGGATGATGGGTGACGATCACCTTGAACAGCGACGCCGGCAGCCCGGCCAGCTCGCGCCGCAGCGCGTCGAGCTGTGCGCGCGAGATGCGACCGTCCTTGATCGTCAGCGCGTGCGCCGTGTTGATCCCGAAGATCGCGAGCTCGGCGTCGCGGTAGATCGGGCTCAGATCGTCGGTGATGTGACGCCGGTAGCGCGTGAGCGGCTGCAGGAACCGGCGGGCCAGATCGTACAGCGGGATGTCGTGGTTGCCTGGCACCACCAGGTACGGCGCCGGCAGCTGGTCGAGGAACCGACGGGCAGCCGCGAACTGCGCCGACTTCGCCCGCTGGGTGAGATCGCCGCTCACCACCACCACCGACGGCGCCTGGGCGCGCAGCTCGCGCAGCAGTCCTTCGACGATCGCGGGCTCCTCGTGGCCGAAGTGCAGATCGGAGATGTGGGCGATCGATCTCATGACGCCAGGTCAGGTGCCCGGGGCGCGGGCACCGGCGGTGGATCGACCGGCGGCGCGGCCTCGGGCTGCCCAGCCGGGGCCGGCACCATCACGGTCAGCCCGCCCGGGACCACCCGGTAGCGCAGCGGCGCCTGCGACGGCACCACCTCGCCGTCGGCGGCGACCAGCAGCCGCTTGCGCCAGGTCTCGACCAGCACCTCGCGCGGATACGTGATCGTGAAGTCGCGGGCCTGCTCGAGCCGGCCGAACAGGCCGCGGAACACCAGCCGCAGCAGCGCGAACCGGCTGCTGCAGCGCGCGACGTACAGGCACAGCTCGCCGCCGTCGAGCTGGGCCCGCTCGCCCAGCGAGAACATCGTCATCGCGTAGCGATTGCAGCCGACGAACACGATCGGGCTGGTCGTGACGATGCGCTCGCGATCGGCCGTGATGCGCACCCGGAACAGGGGGAACCGGCGCAGCGCCGCGAACCCGCTGCTGATCATGGCCAGCCACTTGGGGAAGCCGCGGTGGCGCTGGATCGCCTCGCGCCGCCGCACCATCCACGGGTAGATCCCGAGCGACGAGTTGTTGATGAAGGTCCGGCCGTTGAGCTCGGCGACGTCGACCCGGCGCTCGTGGCCGTGCGCGATGGTCTGCACCGCCCCGGCCACGTCGAGCGGGATCCCAGCGTCCTTGGCGAAGTGGTTCAGCGTGCCGAGCGGCAGCACGCCCAGCCGCACGTCGGTCCCGGCCAGCGCCCCGGCCACCGCGCTCACCGAGCCATCGCCACCGCCGACCACCAGCAGGGTCGCGATCCCGACCAGCGATCTCGCGGTCGCGACCAGGTCCTTGCCCGGGACGCTCCGGACGTCGGCGGGCAGGCCCTGATCGGCGAACGCCTTCACCACCTGATCGTGGAGGTCGGGATGCTTCGCCAGCGTGCCGGCGGTGCCGTTGAGCAGGACCACGGCGCGCCGGGTCGCAGGTGCTTCCATCTACCGGTGTAGCAGTGGATCGCCGGCCCGGCCGCCGGTCACGGTCCGAATGGCACCAGCAGCGCGGTCATGCGCCCGGGCGCGCGGATCCCCAGGGCATCCATGTCGACGGTCGCCGCGGCCTCGAGCTCGGGCAGGTCGCGTAGCTCGGCGAGGCGGCGCCGCACCGCGGCGGTGGTCAGCAACATCTCGGCGGCGACCGCGCCGGCCTCGGCCTCGTCGAGGATCTCGGCGGCCAGCGCCCGATCGCCGCCCGCGACCGCCACCCCGGCGCGGACCAGGAGCGCCCACACCTGGGCGACCGGGTTGTCGACCTTGGCCAGCTCGCGGGCATGGCGCTCGGCCTGACGCAGGTCATCGGCGACGATCGCGAGCCGGCCGCGCAGGTACGCATGCTGGGTGCGGATGCTGGCGATCCGCAGCAGCATCGAGCCGCCGAGCCGGGCGAAGCCGTCGGCGAGCCGGGCGCGATCGGCCGGCTCACCGGTGTAGAGCGCGATCTCGCCGCGGGCGATCAGCTCGTGGAAATGCTGCACGTGGTAGCTGGCGGTATCGGGGACCCAGGTCGCCCGCTCGAGCTCGCGCGCGGCCTCGGCCGGAGCATCGTCGGCCAGCCACATCGGGACGCACACCCGTCGCATCGACGAGTCGAGGTAGAGGTCGCCCTTCTCGACCGCCTCGGCGTGATACTGGTGGTAGCGACGCCGCATCTCGTTGTAATCGCCGATGAAGCGCAGCGCGTACATCGTGAACAGCTTGCACGTCGAGACCTGCCAGTTCTGGCCCAGCACCTGCCGGGCCGAGGCCTCGGCCAGCGCCATGTGCTCGATGCAGCCGCGGGCATCGCCGCTGAAATAGGCGATCGTCGCGCGCGCACCGTGGGCCATCGTCTGCGCCGCGAGGTCCAGGTGCTCGCCTCCGATCGCGAGCCCGCGCTCGCGCAGCTTCTGCGCCCAAACAATGTTGCCGTGGGTCGACTGGTAGATGGCCTCGGTCAGCACCGCCTGGGCGATGTCGGTCCGATGGCCGATCTTGAGGGCCAGCAGGAGATGGCGGGTCTGGAAGTCGGCGCCGCGGATCGAGTCGACCAGCGCCAGGCCATGGGCCGCTCCCCGCAGCAACTCGAGCTTGAGGAGCTCCGCGTCGGCGATCTCGCGGCGATGCCGCTCCGTGAAGCGAAAGCCACGGAGCCGCAGCTGGAGCCGATGCCGCAGCAGCGACGCCAGCGCGCGGCGCGGGGTCGCGGGCACGCCCTCACCGACCTCGCCGAGCACCTCCTCGAGCGCCGCGACCCCGCGCGTGATCCGGCCGCTGATCAGCAGCTGCTCGGCCGCGTGGCGCTGGCAATCGAGCCGGGTCGCCCGGTCAGCCCCGACCGCGGCCTCGAGGTGGACCTCGGCGGCCTCGGCGCCCCGGCCGGCGGCGATCAACGCCTCGCCGAGCCGGATCAGGAGCCGACGTCGATCGTCGACCGAGCGCGGCACCAGCTCGAGCGCGTTGCGCCACAGCTCGGCGGCCTGGTCGAAGGCATGGGCGTCGAGGCTCCGCAGCGCAGCCTCCTCGGCGTAGCGGGCGGCGCGGTCGGGCAGCTCGGCGAGGCGGAAGTGGCGCAGCAGCAACTGCGGGTCACGGGCCTCGCCGCTTCCCTCGAGCGCCGCCGCCAACCGGGCGTGGAGATCGCGGCGTGCCGGCGTGCTCAGCCGGCCCTGCACCGCCTCGCGGACCCGGTCGTGATACGGCTCGAGCGCCAGCCCGCGACCGCGGTGGAGCTCGCGGACCAGGCCGGCGACCCGCAGCGACGCCGCGGCCCGACCCAGCGCGGTCGGATCGAGCCGGGACGCCGCGGCCGCGACCTCGGCGCCGATCGGCGCGCCGGCGACACACACCACCTCGAGCAGCGTGTGCGCGTCGGGGCGCAGTCGCGCGGCCCGGGCCAGCAGGGCGTCGTCGAGAGTCGAGGTCGGCGCCCCGCTGACGTCGAGGTGGCGCAGGATCTCCTGCAGGAACATCGGGTGACCACCGACCTCACGGCTGACCCTCGCGATGTCGATCGCGCCCAGGCCGGTCGGCGCCAGCTGCTCGGCCAGCACCCGGCACTCGTCCTCGCTGAGCGGCCCGAGGTCGGTGCGAGCCACGACCAGACCGTCGAGGCGCGCCTCGATCGGCTCGGCGTGCGGCCCGCTGGGACGGGCGGTGGCCAGCACCAGCACCGGCACCGAGTTGGGCCCGCGCAGGAGCTCGCGCAGCAGCAGGAAGCTGTCGGCGTCGGCCCACTGCAGATCGTCGATGGTGATGACGACCCGGCGCCGCTCGGTCACCCGCGACAGCAGGCCGCGCAGGGCGCGGAACATGCGACGCCGCTGTTCCTGCGGGTCACCGCCCTCGTCCACGAACGGCGCCGACGCGATCGAATCGTTGCGCAGGAACACCGGAAACAGCCGGACCAGGAGCGCGGCGCGCGGCGGCAGCAGCCCCGCGACCTCGGCCGGCGTGAGCCCACTCAGGTGCTGGGCGAGGCCATCGGCGACGCCGTCGAGGGCCTTGTACGGCACCGACTCGCGCTCGTAGCAACGCCCGTGCAGCACCAGCGCGTCGGGGTCGGCGTCGGCGATCGACCGCACGAAGTGGCTCATCAGCTCCGACTTGCCGATGCCAGATTCGCCGACCACCAGGTGCACCACCGCCCGGTCGGTGGCCCGCTCGCGCGAGGCCGCCAGCTCGCCCTGTTCGCGCTCGCGTCCGACGAAGACGCCGCTGGCCGAGCGGAACGAGCGGGTCGAATCACGCACCGGCTCGCCATCGACCACGCCGAGCCGGCTGACGATCTCGCGGCCGGTGGGCCGGGTCGCCGGCTCGATACGGAGCAGGTCGTCGCACAGCGCGGCGAGGTCGGGCGGCGCATCGGGCGCCCGCTGCTGCACCGGCGCCGGCACCACCTGCTGCTTGTCGATCAGGATCTGCAAAGCATGCCCGGCGTGGGGCATCTGCCCGGTCAGCGCCTCGTAGAGCATGACCCCGATCGAGTACCAGTCGGCCGACTCGCCGATGGTCCGACCGACCGCCTGCTCGGGCGCCATGTACTCGACGGTCCCGACCGCGTGGCCCTGCCTCGATTGCCCGGCCGGGTCGAGCGGGGTGACCAGGCCGAAATCGAGGAGTACGACCCGGCCCTCGTCGGTCACCATCACGTTCGACGGCTTGATGTCGCGATGGATCAGTCCGGCCTGGTGCAGGGCCCGCAACCCGACCACCAGCTGGCCGAGCCCGTCGCGCAGCCGGCCGTGGTCACCACGGGTGTACTCGAGGAAGTGGGAGCCCTTCACCAGCTCCATGGTGAAGAACCACTGCTCCCCATCACGGACCAGCTCGCGCAGCGAGACCAGGTTCGGGTGCGCGGTCGACTGCAGGGCGCGGAACTCGCGCTTGAAGCGGAACAACGTGTCGGCATCGGCGCGGACCAGCGTCTTCAGCGCCACCACCTCACCGGTGTCGCGGTCAAGCGCCTCGTAGACATCGCCCATCCCACCGGAGCCGATGCGGCGCCTCAACTCGTAGCGCTCGGCAAGTTGGGGGTCGGCGATCTTCATGGAGGTAGGCCTGCGAGCGCTCCCGAGACCCCGTTCATGATACCGGACCTGGCCGCGGGGTGTGCCCGCCGGGTCAGGCCCGTCGTCCGAGATAGATGACGTGGGTGCGGCCGCCCTTGCCCGCGCGGTGCATCGAGACCTCGAACCGTGCGGCCGCGAACCGCCGGGCGAACCCGGCGTCGGGATCTTCGGACCACACCGCCAGCGCCCCACCGGGCGCGAGCGCGTTGTGACTGCGCGCCAGCGCGCCCGATCCGTAGAACGGATCGTCGCGCTGCTGGGTCGCGGCGTTCGGGCCCTCGTACAGGTCGAGCAGGATCGCGTCGTAGCTACCGGCCGGCGCGCGGGTGATGATCGCCGCGACGTCGCCGAGCTCGACCCGGACCCGCGGATCGAGCACGGCACCGGCGGTGAGCCCGGCCAGCGGCCCGCGACACCAGGCCTCGACCTCGGCGTGCAACTCGGCGACCACGACGCTGGCCGTGGCGGGCACCACGTCGAGCGCGGCGCGCAGCGTGTATGCCATGCCGAGGCCCCCGATCAGCACCCGCGGCCTGGGCCGGCCCTTGACGTGCGCCAGCCCCAGGGTCGCCAGCGACTCCTCGGAGCGACGGGCAGCGCTGGTCATCAGCACCCGACCCCCGACGACGATCAGGAACTCCTCATCGCCGCGCTGGCGCAGCTCGAGCGCGCCCTCGTCGGTGGGTACGGTCGCGAGCGTTCGCCAGGGTCGAGCCATCGCCTGTGCGCGTACCGCGGGCCCGGCACCCAGCGCAAGCCCTCTCCGCGCGCTACCCCGCTGGCCCGATCAACGCTCCGAACGTGGGCACGCTGCGCTTCGTGCCGGCCCCGCCACGGCCCGCCGGCCGCCTGATCCAGGTGCGCGTTGACGCCGGCATCATGGCCAACCGTCGTTTCCCGGGCATCGAGTCCACGTTCGAGACGCGCTCGATCTAGCTCGACCGCAGCCGCCCGGCGGCGGTCCGCTGCAGCTCAGCTCGTTGCGCTCACTGACATGGCCTCCTCGGCCTGGAGCGCCGCCTGCTCGGCCGCACCGAGTCGAAAGCACACGACCGGAAAGCTGGCGGCGAGCTGCTTGGCCCCATCGGCGGTGGTGGCGGCGGCGAGCGGCGCGGGCACGACCTGCGGCGCCAGCTTCCCGGCGTGCGCGACGAACCAGTCCCACGTGACGTGATCGTACTTGTACTGGGGATCGAACGGCAGCGCCGTATGTTCGCGCCACGCCTCCCAGTAGCTGCTGAGCCGGACGCGGGTCGTGAAGCTCTCGATGTTGCGATAGACGCCGTCGCGACTGCACCGCTCGCTGTGGAGGCGCTCGGCGCACGTCAGCGCGAGCAGTTGGGTCGCGTCGCGCGCGGCCAGCGCCTCCTCGTGCCACAGCTCGATCGCGTCGCGGCGGACGTCGGGATTGGCGTCGAGCACGCGCGCGAGGCGATCGCACGGGACGCCGGGATCCGGGATGTCGAGGCCCTGGGCCGCCAGTTCCGCCGGCCAGGCCGCCAGATCGTCGCCGAGTGCCCGCTCGAGCAGGCCGTGGGTGCGGCGCTGCATGCGCGCGACGACGTTATGGGCGCCGCCGACCTGATCGCTGCCCCACGAGCCGATGCTGCGGCGCCAGCTCCAGACGCCGTGGCGGCGGGCGTACTCGACGGCGGCGATCAGGCGCGGCACCGCGGCCCGGCCGCGGTGCTCGACCAGCCCGTACGTCGCGGCGAGGCGAGCGCCCGGATCGCGGTGCACGGTCAACGCGTCGAGCAGCGCCGCGACCTCGGGCGCCTTGACCTCCCCGAGCGCGGTGGCGATCGGCCGGGTGTACTGATCGCTGGCGAGCAGGCGACGGACGTAGTCGAAGCGGCGGGGATCGTCGACGCGGACCGCGGCGCGCACGACATCGTCGGTGCAGCGGCGCGCCTCGAGGTGCAGGAACACGGTCGCGGCGACCTCGGCCGCTCCGGGCTGGGTCAGCCGATCGATCAGGAAGTTGGTGACGAGGTTGGGTGCGGTGCCGCGGCTGCGGCGCAGCGCGGCGATCACGTGCGGGCGCGCGACCGCGTGATGCGCGATCATCCGCGCCGCGCTCCACTGCCGCTCGGTCAGGCTGCCCGCCTTCCACGCGGCGAGCTCGGCCGCCAGCGCCGACGCGACGCCGGCGTCGACGCGCGCGAGGTGCTCGAGCGCCCGCTCGAGCTTGCGTGGATCCCGGGCCTCGCGCCACGCCGCGAGGCCGCTGGTGCGCGCGTCGTCGGATACGTTGATCGCGCGTGCCATCAACTCGCCGCAGGCATCGAGCACACGGCTGGTGAGGGTGTGGGCATTGATCAGCGCGGCGCGCGTGGCCAGATCGGGATCGACCTGGGCGAGCCGTGCCAGGTCGGCGGCGGTCGCCGACTTGCGGTCGACCTTCTTCAGCAGCGCGAGCATCGCCGCGTCGGTCGACGGGATCGCGACCGCCCGCGGGACGGCGACGGTCTCACCGCCGGGGGCAGGCTCCGCCGGCTTCGCCCGCGGCTTGCGCGGCGGCGTCAGCGGCACCCACGCCGGCGCCTCGGTGCGCGGCCACGTCACCTCGTCCTGCACGACGCCGACGCCGAGCTGGTACGCGCCGGCGGTCGCGACCCACCCGACGGTGTGCAGGTCGTCGGAGACGCCGACGGTGGTTCCGGCGACGACCGAGCGTAGCGCGGTGAACGCCGCCATCAGCGCAGCGACGTCGCGGGTCTGCCACGGATCGGACGGCGCGATCTTGGTGGCGCCGAACGCGACCTGCGCGCCGGGGTTGGCCTCGCCGGCGACCCAGAAGTCGTAGCCCTCCGACTGGCTCGACAGCTTGACCGTCTTGACGTGGGCCCGCAGGGCCTTGCGTTCACCGGCGTCGAGCCGGCGGTCGCGGGTCAGCTGATAGTAAAAGGTCCAACCCATGGTGGCAGCTTGAGTACAGCCTCGCAGCGCGCGCGTCAGGCCGCTGTTCCTCGAAGATCGGCGACGAGCCTGCGAAAGGTATCGCTGACCGCAGAAGAGGCGAAGCTGGCGCCCGGTCCGGGTCGGGTCCCCTCGCTGCTCGGAGCGGCCCACCGCAACAGCGGCAATGCGGCGCTCGCCGAGCCGAGCTTCGAGAAGGCGCTGCAGCTCGACGCCGGGTGCCGCGGTGGCGCCGTCACCGGTCGCCGGTTCCGGCGTCGTGGCTGGGTACCCGCGAGATCCGCATGAGGATCGCGTCGCGCGGGCCGACCGCGAACAGCGGGTTCGGGACCACCGGTCGACCCGGCATCAGCTCGAACCGGAACCGCCGGACCAGCGTGGCCACGATGAGCTGGATCTCCGTCAGCGCGAAGTTGCTGCCAATGCACAGGCGCGGTCCGTCGCCGAACGGGAGATAACCCGGTGTGGCGTGGCCAACCGCCTTGAACGTCGAGAAGCGCGTCGGATCGAACCCCTCGGGATCCTTCCACAGCCTGGGATTCCGGTGCGTGACCCACGGGCTGATGAAGATGCCCGAATCCTTCGGGATGACGTAGCCGCCGATCTCATCCTGCTCCACCGCGCGGCGCTTCATCAGCCACACCGCCGGATAGAGCCGCATGGTCTCCTGGATGATCGAGCGCGTGTACTCGAGCTTCGCCAGGTGGTCGTGGGTTACCGTGCGATCGCCCACCGCGGTCGCCAGCTCGGTCCGGACCTGGCGCTGCGCCTCGGGATGTCGAGACAGCAAGTAGAAGGTCCAGCTCAGCGTCGCGGCAGTCGTATCGTAGCCGGCGAGGAGCAGGTTCACGACCTGGTCGCGCAGCTCGCGATCGCTGAACGGCCGGCCGGCTTCGTCGTCACGTGCCGCGATCAGCATCGAGAGCAGATCCGTGCCGGGGTTGCGGCGCTTCGCGGCGATGTGCCGGTACAAGATCTCGTCGAGCACGCGCAAGCGCGCGCGAAAACGCAGGTTGCGCGGGGTTGGCCAGCTCAGCGGCGGGTCGAGGCGCGAGACGAACCGGGCGAAGGTGTCCTTCTCGAGGTACTTCACCGCGCTCGAGACGGTCTCGACGGTTTCATCATCCGGGGTCGAGCCGAACAGCGTCTCCTGCAGGACGCGCATGGTGACGCCGATCATCTGGCCGTACACGTCCACCGGTGCGCCGCCCTCGGCGAACCGGTCCCATTGCGCCGCCAGCTCCTCGGCCAGGCGCGTCATGGCCGGCGAGAACTGCTGGATCCTTTCCCGGCTAAACGAGAGCTGGGTAAGCCGCCGTTGTCGGCGCCATTCGTCACCGCTGCTCGTCACCAGGCCGCTGCCCATGCCCAGGCTCATCTTCGCGGTCGACCGGGTCTGCTTGTCGTACGACCGCCAGTTCTTCTGCAGCACGTGCCGGATGTAGTCGGGATGCGAGACCAGGTGGACCGTCTCGCCGAGCAGGTTGAGGCGGACGATATCGCCGTGCTCGACCATGCACCCGATGAGAAACCCGAATGGATCGGCCCGCATCATGCGCAGGTGGCCGAGGACCGGATCGCCGGGCGGCGAGGGGGCGAGCTTGCCGGATCCCGTGGATGACGAAACCTGACCGGAGGCCGACGCGAGCATGTCCGACACGCTACGTCGACGCCCCGCAGCGCAGCCATCAGTACGACAGTAAGATTGGTGGGCTTCAGCGCATAGGATGCATGAACGGGCTTTTGCGGTCGGCTCATAAGCACGTATGAACGGGCTTTTGCGGTCGCGGCGGGAGCGGACGGCCATGCGCCAGCGGTGCGGAGGAGATCGTGTACAGCGATTCGAGTCAGGCGACGTACGGCGACCACACCTGCCAGCGCCGCGCGCGGCCTGGGCCCAGGTTGGCGATCGCGCCGCGAAAATGCGGCTACCATCGGGGGATGAAGATCGACACGTTGCTCCTGCTTCCCGCTGCGGCGCTGGTCTCGTCGGTGCTGCTGCTCCTGGCCGGGAGGAAGCGGATCTTCGAGGTGATCGCGGTGGTCGCCAGCGGGGCGTGGCTGGTCCTCCACCTCGGCCTGATCAAGTGGCCGTTCAAGGAGGTGGCGCACGCGCTCGTGATCGGCGGGACGCTGCTGGTGACCGGCGTGATCGTGTACCTGAAGGTCACGAACAAGCGCGAGGTTACCGCTGCCACCGTCGTGGCAATCCTCGGCGGAATTCTGCTGGCCGGCTCGATTGGCAGCCTCAAGTAGCTGCCGCGCGCCTCGACATGGCAGCGGCGGCGCCGGCCGCCGCGCTGGCGGACTCCGGATCATGAACCTCGCGTTGCAGCCCCAGATCGGCGCGGTGGCTCGGCGGGGACACTCTGGGCATGGCGGTGGCCTCGCGCTGGTGGCCGGCCCGGCCGGCGGCTTTGCCGAGCAGGCGGAGCGACGCCTCGCCCCGCGGCGTTGCGGCGGGGCTGATGCCGCACCCACGCAACCGGGCGCCGCCGTGGCCCGTCGGCTGGAGGCCGTCGGCGCAAAGGTCAGGTGACCGGCCCGGCGTGTCAGTCGTCCGCCGACCGGAGCCAGGCGCGCTACGCTTGGCCGAGGCACCCGGCTCGGTTGCCACGTTGAGTATCGTGGGCTCGAGCGTTACGGCTGTCGGCGCGCCGCGTACAGGATGCGACCCCGACCCGAGCTGCGCCCCGATCGTCCTCGATCGCGCGGCCCGCGCGCCACGGGGGGTGTCGCCAACCAGTGCGCTCCGCACGAAGGATCAACCATGTCCCCGCTCTTCGACGCCTGCGCGGTATCACGCTTCAGAGCCGTCGCTCGTCCGGCGGCAGGTGGACGTCGCGCTCAGTCGTCGTGCGCGTCGACCGCCGCGTCGCAGGTCGCACCGTCGTCGCCGTCCCCGTCGTCCACGGACATGATCAGCAGCTGACCGCCCTGGATGAGCTCCGGGTCGGACTCGGCCCGATGGACCTGCACGTCGAGGACGAGCTTGCCCGGGCCGAGGATGCGCGAGACGTCGATGATGCCCGACGACTCCTCGTCCTGGGTCAGGAAGCCCGGCAGCCCGACCGTGAAGCGGGCCGGATCGTGCTGGGCGAGCAGCTGGAGCTCGCGGTTCCGCAGATCGAACCGCCAGATTTTGGCGAGGTGCGCCTGGTTGCCCGGATCCTCCTGCAGGTAGACCCAGCGGCCGTCGTCGGTGACGGTCATGTTGTCGAACATGCGCGGCGTGACCCCACCCAGCGACCAGGTGTTGCCGTCGATCAGGCACTCGATGGTGCCGCCGGCCGCCGGATTGGCGCCATTGGCGAACGTGATGCGCCACAGCCGGGTCGAGCGAGTGAACGCCGCGGTGGTGGTGAACAGGATCTGGTTGCCGTCGGCCGGGTTCCAGTGCGCATCCTCGGGCCGGTCGAACACAGTGACGCCGCTCGCGGTCTCGAGCGCCTGCAGCGCGGCCTCCGACAAGCCGGTCACGTCGCCGAAGTCGACCAACTCGACCGGCGTGCCCGGCGCCGGCGGCGCCAGCTGGACCGCCGCGGCCGGTGGCACCGCGACCAGCGTCTCGCGCGGATAGCCGGGGACCCGGATGCCATACAACCGGCCGTTGGTGAGCCCGGCGCGCGCCGGCGGCGTTCCGGTCGCCTGCTTGCTGCCGACGTACACGACGACCTCGCCTGCCGGCGCGCCGTCGTCGGTGCCGACCACGACCGTGCGGACGCCGGTGTGGGCGCGCGCGACCAGGTTCTCGAAGCCCATCCGACCCATCCGAGGCAGCTCGTAGGAGATGCCGGTGGCGACGTCGTGGGCGAACGCCCGGCCGTCCTCGTCGGCCTCCTCGCCCGCCATGTACAGCCGATCGCGATAGCCCCGACGGGTCGCGCGGTCGAAGAACGCCGACCGATCCGGGAGATCACCGGAGCAGAACCGCGCCAGCGTCACGCCGTACGCCGGCGCGTCGTGGCGGCCAGCCGCCAGGTTCCACAGGGCGACCCCCTGGATGAGATCGGCGCCATCCTCGACCTCGTGCGTGTGCCGGTCGATGGTCCAGTGCGAGATGAACCCGCCCGGGGCGCCGTGGGCACGCACCACGCCCGGGGTCGCGCTCAGCGGATCGACCTCGTGGTTCATCGCCAGGTGGAGCTCGCCCCCTTCCTTCCAGGCGCCCAGCCCGTCGGGGATCCCGACCATGCGATAGCCGCTGTCGGTGGCGGCATCGCCCACCGACAGCAACGCCTCGAACGACACGTTAGACCGGAGTGGCACCAGGTACGGCGCGACCGCGGTGGTCCCGACCAGCGCCTGCGCGCTCTCGCCCGACGCCCGGTCGGCCGCGTCCGCGGCACAGCCAGCCGCCAGCATGCCGAACACCCAACCTCCAATGCTCACGCTCTTCATGATGTCCCTCCCGCCATTCACCGACCCGCGGCGAGCGCGAGCAGACGCCAGCACGGCGCCCGCCCTGCCCACCCGACGGGGCGATCGCGACCCGCTCGGGTCACTACCCCGTTGATGACGGACCTTGCACCCGAACCCTCACGGCACGCACGCACGATTCGACGAAAATGCGGCTTATCCCGGGCCGCGAATGACCCGACCACGCCCGCGCCCGCCGCGGTCAACCGACCCCAGCACCGTGGGTATCGGTCGGCCATGGCCAAGCACGCTCGTCGAATCGTTCGAGCTTCTGATCGATGCCGCGTAGCACCGCCGCGGCTGGCTGGGCGACTTCTTCGCCTGGTTCCCAACGGCACGCCTCGGGTCCGCCTGCCGCCTGCGGAGGTGCACCTCAACCCGGTCGTCACGGAGGCCGTCGACCTGACGGAGTCCGCGACGATCCTGCACCGCCGCGGCGATCGCGTCACCCCGATCGCCGCGGGCCGCGCCCTGGCGGCGTCGATCGCCGGCGCGCGCCTGGTCGAGCTCGACGGCGACGCCCACCTGCCGTACTGCGGCGATCGCGTCGAGGTGGTCGCCGAGGTCGAGAGCTTCCTGACCGACATGCCGACCGTGATCAACGGGCCGCTGCGGCTGGCCACCACGCTGGTGGTCCGCGTCGAAGACGCCGCCGCGATCGCCCGGCTGCGGCACGCCATCGAGCACGAGCGCGGGCTTCCGCTGGCCGAGCGCGTCGGCGAGCTGACCGCGTGGTACGACGCCCCCGCCGCGGCCCTGCGCGCGGTGCGCGGCGCCCGCCTCGACCCGCACGCCCGTCACGCCCGTCGGGGGCTGGGCGCACGCCGCGATCACTTGCGGCGGATCGAGAGCCCGTGCGGGTCGCTCTCCTCGGTGCCATTGACCGGGTTGACGAACGACGACCGCAACACGTGGGTCAGCGCGCCGCCGGTGCCGCCGTCGGTGATCTGGACGATGCCGAGCCCCGGCGTCGAGCCGGCCGAGGCGTGGGCGCCGGTCTGGGGCCGGGGCCCACGCAGCGCGGCGTAGAAGCGATCGCCGTTCGGCGAGCGCGCGACGATGTCGGGCGTCGGATCGGCGCTGGCCGGCGACACCAGCGACACGGTCGCCACGTGCTGCCGGCTCGGCAGCGCGAACACCTCCGCGACGTTGGCCAGGCGATCGAACTGCCAGAGGTGGTCGTTGCCTTCGGTCAGGGCCATGCCGTGGGCGTCGCGCTCGCCGGTGAGGGCGCGGAAGAACACCTGCGGATCGCTGGGGAAGTTGTCCGTGCGCACCTGCCCGAAGGTCGAGTCGGTGAACTCGTAGAGTGAGAACTCGTGCGGGTTGCTGGCCAGCGTCCCGGTGCCGCCGTTGAGGTAGACCTTGTTGCCGCGCTGGACCCCGCCGCAGCCGTCGCGCCCGATGCGGTCGTTGCCGTAGGCGGCGATGAGCGACATCGGCGTCGCGCGCAGGTCGACGATGAAGAGGCCGCCGCCGCGCAGCGTGACGTAGGCCCGGTCGCTGTCGGTCAGCACCGGGCAGATCGGCGCGTTGTCCGGCCGGTTGTTGGGCCCCAGGTACGCCGGGTCGAGGTCGCTGACCGGCGTGCTCGACTGGCACGGCTTGCCGCTCGGGGTCGTGCAGCCGACCAGGTCGAGCGTGGCGGCGGCCTGGTGCACCGCAGAGGCGATGGTGCCATCCGGCCTGTAGGCGACGTCGATGCGCTCGAGCAGCTTGCCGTTCTGGTTGGCGACCACGATCGCCGTGCCGTCGTGGCTCCAGAAGGCGGCGTGGGCCTGGCGGGCGCCGCCCGCACCCGGGCTCATGCGGAACAGGTAGCGCGGCTGCCTGGTGGCCGCCTCGAAGATCGCGACGTGGCCGCTGCCGACGAACGACAGGAGCATGTAGCGCTGGTTGGGGCTGGGAAAGATCATGTGCGGCCGGACCACGTTGGCGCCGGTCGGATTGCCCGGCGTGCCGACGGCGAACACCGCGGCCAGGTCGAGGACCTCCGGCGCGTCGACCGGCCCGCCCGCGGCGTCGAGGTCGTCGCCGTCGTGGATGATGAGCCGGCCGCCGTGCGTGCCGCGCGGGTTGGCCGCGAAGCCGGCGGTGTTGTTCTGGTCGGTCATCCAGACCTCGTATCCCGCCTGCGCGGGCGCCGCGGCCGCGCCGATGGCGACGCCGAACGTGATGGTGATCAGAGCGCTGCGAATTGACGCCACGTAGAAGCCTCCGGTGTGCCGGTCCCCCCGGCCGGCCCCACGGTAGCCGATCGCCGCGCGCGCCGCGCCCGCTCAGACCCGGTTGCGCATGAGCGCGCAATGCGCCACCGCCGAGATCCCCGAGGAGACGAACCACGCCCAGGCGTAGAGGTGGTTGAAGAGCGCGGGAACCGTAGCGGGCACGGCGCCGCTCGCGGCAACCAGGAAGCCGGGCAGGCAGGCAAGACGCCGAGAGCGAACGCGACGAAGGCGCGCGGGTTGATGAGGCCGCCGCCGCGGTCGTCGCCGCTCGTTCATCTGCGACTTTGGCCAACGGCCGCCGACGTCCGGTGTAGGTTGCTCGGCCATGCGCCGCCGCTCTGCATTCGCACGCCCCCCTCGCAGGGCCCTGTTCGCCATCGGGGGGCTGGTCCTCTGGCTCGCCGCCTGCGGTGACAACCTGCCGGCGTCGAGCGTCGACGCGGGTGGCGATGCGGCAAACGTCGATTCGTCGAATGTGCCGACGGACGCGATGCCTGACGCACCCGCGGCCCCGGCCCTGTGCACCGTCACCGCCGGCGATGCGCGCAAGCTGGTGACCGGCACGCTGCTCACGCCGACCGGCGTCGTCGCCAATGGCCAGGTCGCGATCAGCGCGACCGGTAGCATCACCTGCGTCGGGGCGAGCTGCAGCGCCGGCGGCGAGACCGTGATCGCCTGCCCGATGGGCGTCATCTCGCCGGGTCTCATCAACACGCACGATCACATCACGTTCACGCAGAACAGCCCGTACACCGACACCGGCGAGCGCTACGAGCACCGCCATGACTGGAGGCTCGGCCGGCGCGGTCACACCCGCCTCACCACGCCGGGTGGGGCGAGCGGCGACCAGGTCCGCTGGGGCGAGCTGCGCTTCCTGTTGGGCGGGGCGACCTCGATCGTCGGCTCGGGGGGCGCCGCCGGCCTGTTGCGCAACCTCGATCAGGCGTCCAACCAGGAGGGCCTCGGCCAGCCGGCGGTGCAGTTCGAGACCTTCCCGCTCGACGACTCGAGCGGCACCCAGCTCACCGCGACCTGCAACTACGGCACGGGCCCCGATACGGCGGCGTCGATCGCGGCCTACGCGGCCTACGAGCCGCACGTGGCCGAGGGCATCGACTCGGCGTCGCGCAACGAGTTCCTCTGCACCAGCTCCGACACCTACGACACGATGGCGCCGGGGCTGTCGCACGACCTGGTGCAGCCGCAGACCGCGATGATCCACGGCGTCGGCCTGCGCCCGTTTGACTACGGCGTGATGGCGCTCGACGGCACCGCGCTCATCTGGTCGCCGCGCTCGAACATCACGCTCTACGGCGACACGGCGCCGGCGCCGGTCGCGGCACGTATGGGCGTGCAGATCGCGCTCGGCACCGACTGGACCCCGACGGGGTCGATGAACCTGCTGCGCGAGCTCGACTGCGCCGACTTCATCAACCGGACCTACTGGGCCGGCTACTTCACCGACGAGGCGCTCTGGCAGATGGTGACCGGGAACGCCGCGGCGGTGACCGCGACCGATGACGTCATCGGCTCGATCGCGGTCGGTCGCGTCGCCGACCTCGCGGTCTTCGACGGCCGCGTCAACGCCGGATACCGCGCGGTGATCGACGCCGAGCCGAAGGACGTGGCGCTCGTGCTCCGCGGCGGCAAGCCCCTCTACGGCGAGGCCGCCACGATCGCGGCGCTCGTCCCGACCGGCTGCGACGTGGTCGACGTGTGCGGGAACTCGAAGCAGGTCTGCCTGATGAGCGAGATCAACAAGACCTACCCGCAGCTCCAGGCCGCGGTCGGGGGGACGGCGTACCCGGCGTTCTTCTGCGGCACGCCGATGAACGAGCCGTCGTGCGTCGCCCGCCGCAGCGTCGCGGTCGCGGGCTCGACGATCTACACCGGCGTCGGCACGGCCGCCGACACGGATGGTGACGGCGTGGCCAACGGGAGCGACTCGTGCCCGACCGTGTTCAATCCGGTGCGGCCGGTGGACAGCGGTGCCCAGGGCGACGCCGACAACGACACCGCCGGCGATGTCTGTGACGTCTGTCCGGTGAACGCGAACACCACGCTCTGCACCGCGATCGATCCCAACGACCGCGATGGCGACGGGGTGGTCAACGGCGTCGACAACTGCCCCGACGCCGCCAACCCGCTGCAGGCGGACGGTGACAGCGACCTGAAGGGCGATATCTGTGACCCCTGTCCGATGGTGTCGAACCCCGGCACCGCGGGGTGTCCGGTGACGATCTACAGCATCAAGAACGGGACGACGCCGGTGGGGTCGACGGTCCGGGTGGTCAGCGCGCTGGTTACCGGTGAGGGCCGCGACGGCTTCTTCGTCCAGACGAAGGCGGGCGACCCCGGCTACGCGGGCGCCGACTTCTCGGGGCTGTTCGTCTACACCGGCTCGGCGTCACCCTTCCTGGCGACGGTGCAGGTCGGCGACCGCGTGACGATCGACGGCTCGGTGATGAACTTCAACGGTCAGCTCGAGCTCGATGGGGTCACGAACGTCACGGTCGACCAGTCGCTCGCCGAGGCGCCACCGCCGCCGGTCGCGGTGACCGGCGCGGAGGTCACGACCGGTGGCGCGCGGGCGCCAGCGCTCGAGGGCGTGATCGTGCGGCTCGGCGCGAGCAGCGTGACCGCGGTCGACGCGGCGCAGGGTGAGATCACCGTAATGGATGCGGTGGGCACGGTGGTGGTGGATGACTACCTGTTCGTGCCGGCGCCGGCGCCGACGGTGGGCCAGACCTTCGGGTCGGTGACCGGGGTGCTGGCCCTGCGCTCGGCGGTGTCGAAGATCGAGCCGCGCGCGGCGACCGATCTGCCGGTGGGCATGGCGATCCTCACCGGGTTCGCGCCGGCGCTGTCGTTCGTGAACGTCGGCCAGATGATGGTGCCGACCTACCCGACCCCGCTCACCTTGACCCTGAACGGGGTGGTGGCGACCGACACAATGGTGAACGTGTCGTCGAGCAACGAGGCGGCGGTGATGGTGGTGGGGGGTGGCATCCTGATCCCCGCCGGCCAGGCCAGCGGCCAGGTCCGGGTGGTGGCGATCAGCGCGGGCACGGCCACGCTGACGGCGTCGCTGGGCGCGGTGTCGCTCACCGCAACCGTGCGCGCGCTGGACGGGTCGGAGCAGCCGGTGCTGACCGGCCTGACCCCGGCGACGGCGTCGGTCCTCGTGAACGGGACGCTGGCGTTGACCGTGACCCTGGACCTGCCGGCGCCGGCTGGCGGCACGGCGGTCGCCGTGGTGCTGGCGCCGGCGAGCGCGGGCACCGTCCCGGCGACGGTGACGGTGCCGGTCGGCCAGATGGCGGCGTCATTCAACTTCGTGCACAGCGGCGCGGACCGGTCCGCGACGGTGACGGCGTCGATGGGCGCGGCCTCGTTCTCGTCGACGGTCACCATCACGACGGCGACGGGCAACCTGATGATCAACGAGGTGGACTACGACCAGACCGTCAATCCCGACGGCACGGAGTACGTCGAACTGTACAACCCGACCGGCGCGGCGATCTCGCTGACCAACCTCGCGCTCATCCTGGTGAACGGCAACGGGACCCCGGCCGAGTACCGGCGGATCGATCTGGGGCCGGCTGGATCGATCGCGGCGGGCGGCTACCTGGTGATCGGCGCCGCGGCGGTGGCGTCGCCCGGCACGACCAAGTACACGCCGCCGGTGGGCGCCGGTGCCGGGCAGTGGCCGGCGACCGACGCGATCCAGAACGGCGGTGCCGGGATCAGCGCGCCGGGCGACGGCATGCTGCTGGTGAACACGTCGACGATGACGGTGCTCGACAAGCTGTCGTACGAGTCGGCGATCACGGTGACCATCACCGGGTTCGGGGCGATCAACCTCGTCGAGGGCGCGATGGCGACCGCCGCGGCCGAAACCGGCGCGGGCTCGATCGGGCGCATCCCCGATGGCACCGACACCGACAACGCAGTGACCGACTGGGCGATCACGAGCACGCTGACGCCCGGGCTCGCGAACGTCCCCTGAGGCGGGCACGACCGGCGAGGCCGCCGGACGCGGACCTCGCTGCAGTTGATCGCCGCCCGGCCGGGCCCACGCCCGGCCGGCGCTACGCTCACGCGTGATGTCGAGCCCCATCCCTCACAACTAGAAGCACGATCATGTTGTTGTGCTCCACGTGCCCATCGGCAACGGGCGCATCGCCGAGATGACGTGGGATCCCTGGGCACACTGGTGGTGGGGCCCGGAGATCGAGAAGCTGGAGAACGGCAGCGCCCTGCTCGTGAAGGCGGGCGCGGAAGAAGACGCCGGACGGCGATCAGCATCAGAACGCCTGGTTCATCCCCTTCGCCGACGGGGTGTTCGACGCCGATTGTCGGGATAACGACGCCTTCTGGCAGATGGGCCGGAACATCATCTGCTCGATCAGTAGCCCCGGAACCTGCCCCCCCTAAGCCGCGCTAGCCGCAGTGCCGGTCACATACGCTCTGGCACTCACAAACGTCGATCACTTGCTCTTCCGTTCGTCCTGAGCGCAGCCCGGCGCGAAGCGGCGGGCGAAGTCGAAGGACCCGTGCGCTGCGGGCGTCCTTCGACTTCGAACTCGCTTACGCTCGCTCTGCGCTCAGGACGAACGGAAAAATCTGTTCGATCCCGATCGCTTGCGCCTATCTGATCGGCATTGCCTCTAAGCCAAGTTAGACGCGGAGCAGGACAACCTCAGGTCGCGGTCCTTGGGCTGCGCCGCGACCTCGGATACGCGGGCGCCAGGCGGGTCGCGTGCGTGATCGCGCGGCGGGCGCAGGCCGACGCGGGCGGCAATCGACGCGCTCAACGGGTACCTCGACGAGTCGGACGACCGCTGTCGGTGAGCGGACCGGCGGTCACCGACGTTCGTGCGTGGCGAGCCATGCCTCGACGTCGGCGACGTCGCTGGCGCCGGTCGAGCCGGCGGCGCCCAGCGTGGTGCGCGCGGCGCGGGCGAGCTCGAGCGCGCGGCGGTGCTGCGCCGGCGCCGACCACAGCGCCTTGGCCAGCGCGAGCTTGATGGTCGCTTGCGCGACGCCGCCCGTGCCGGCCGTGGCGAGGAGCGCCTCATCGACCGCGGCCACCGCGCGGACGGCGTCGCCGAGCGCGGCCGCCTCGGTGGCGACGCCGACCAGCGCCTGGACCACGTGCGGGTGCGCGGCGCCGTGGACCCCGCGCCAGGTCGCGAGCGCGCGCTCGAACCCGGCGAGCGCCTCGGCATGCTGGCCGAGCTCGCCGCGGAGGCTGCCCAGGTTGAAGTGGATCAGCGCCAGCTGTGGCGCGGCCGCGCCGAGCGTCGCCTGGTACAGCGCGGCGGTGCGCTCGAAGTACGGCACCGCGCCGGCCAGATCGCCGGCCTCGTGCGCCATCACGCCGAGGCTGTTGAGCGAGCGGCCGACCGCCGCATGGGTGGGGCCGAGCGCGCGCTCCTGGTCGCCGAGGAGCGCCGCGAGGTCGCGCCTGGCCTCGATCACCTCGCCGCGCGCGTGCCGGTTGAGCGCCAGGTGGAACCGCGCGTCGAACGCGCTCTCGCTGGAGGGTCCGCGCACCGCGGTGGCGATCGCCAGCGCGCGCTGGTAGTGCGCGGTGGCGGCGGCGGGCGCGCCGGTCTCCTGGGTCAGGATCCCCAGGTTGAGCTCGACGTCGCCGACGAACGGGTGGTGCGGCCCGAGCGCGGCGGTCAACGTGGTCGACGCCGCCTCGAGCGCGCGCTGCGCGTCGGCGACGCGCGCCTGCTGCCAGTAGACCATGCCAAGGTTGTTGAGGACCGCGCCGGCGGCGGCCGCATCCGCGGGCGGCTGCCGCCACAGCGCCAGCGCCGCCTCGAGCCGCTCGATCGCTTCGTCGTGGCGCCCTTGCTCGTTGCGCAGCGTGCCGATCGAGTTGGCCAGCTCGGCCGCCAGCGTTCGATCGCCGCCGAGCGCGGCGATCGCCGCCGTGGCATGGCGCGCGTAGCCCTCGGCGTCGGCGAGGCGCCGCAGGTCGAGGGCCGCCGTCACCAGCTGGGTCGCGGCACGGGCGACGACCTGGTGCTGCCGCGCCGCGATCGCCGCGAACATCGCGTCGGCGAGGAGCGGCTCGGCCAGCGCCGGGCGCTCCGCCGACAGCTGCAGGTGGCCGAGGGCCACCTGCACCTCGAGCGCGACGCGCGTCTGTCCGGTCCGCCGGACCTCGCGCAGCAGCGCGTCGGCGCGCTCGATGCCCTCGGCGAACCGCCCGGCCCACCGCAGCGCCTCGATCCGCGCCAGCTCCGCCTCGATCGCGCCGAGCTGCGCGCCGGCCGCCGGCTGATCGGGCGACGCGGCGAGCAGCGCCTCGTCGTCGCGACAGGCGGTCAGCGGCGGCAGCCGGGACACCACCCGCGGCGCGCGCTCGACCAGCGCGGCATCGGCGTCGAGCAGCAGCTCGACGACCGCGGCGAGATCCTGGCGCCGCCGATCGAGGCAGGCGGTCCGACGCTCGACCAAGCTCGCGGCGCCGACACCCGACGTCGGCGCCGCGCGGCACGTCTCGAGCCGCAGCGCGCGCCACGACGCCGCCCGCTCGTCGAGCGCGCGCGCGATCGCGGCGTGGGCGTCGGCCCCGAACTGCGCGGCGACCGCGACAAAGCGGCTTCGGCTGCGCGCGGCCACCGTCGGGTTCCACACCCGATCGATCGCCGCGCCGGCGCGCGGGCAGCGGTCGTCGTCAGCGGCACCCGCCATCACCACCGCGCCGCCGGCCGCCGCGCCGACGATCGCCAGCGCGATCAGCGCGCGTCGCCGCAGCCGGCCGCGCTCGCGCCCGAGCTCGGCGAGCAGCGCCGGCATCGACGCAAACCGCTGCGCCGGATCGGCGGCGAGCCCACGGCGCACCGCCCGCATCAGCCAGCGCGGCAGCCGCGCCGCCGCCGGCTCGTCGATGCGGTCGACCTCGATCGCGGCGAGCAGCTCGGCTTCGGTCGCGCCGCCAAACGGCCGCGCGCCGACCAGCGCCTCGTACAGCGCGACACAGAACGAGAACTGGTCCGAGCGCGCGTCGGCCGGCTCGCCGCGCAGCTGCGCCGGTGCCATGTACGCCGGCGTCCCCAGCACCGCCCCGGCGTGCGTCGTGGCGGCACCGACCCCGGCCGCGTCAGGCAGCTCAGGCCGGAGTGACGGCTGGTCAGCGCGCGCCAGCCCGAAATCCAGCACGCGCACCCGACCATCGTCGCCCAGCACGATGTTGGCCGGCTTGACGTCGCGGTGCACGATGCCCGCCGCGTGCGCCGCGGCCAGGCCGGCGCCAGCGGCGGCGAACACCCGCACCACCTCGCGCCACGGTCGCGCCGTGCCCAGCCACGCGCGCAGATCACTGCCCTCCACCAGCTCCATGGCGAGGAAGACCTCCTCGCCGTGCTCACCGACCTCGTAGACCGCGGTGACGTTCGGGTGAGCCAGCCTTGCGAGCGCCCGCGCTTCGCGCACCAGCAGCGCGCGCGACTCGGCCCCGGTCGCGCCCGAGTGAAGCAGCTTGATGGCCACGTCGCGGTGCAACTCGGGATCGTGCGCGCGATAGACCACGCTCATCCCGCCGCGCCCGAGCGGCGCGATCAGCGTGAACCGTCCGATCCGCGCCACCGGCTCGCGGCGCGGCAGCGCGGGCGCGGACCCAGTTGGGTCGGACCGGCCCCGCGCCAGCTCGGCGACCGTCCGCCGGCAGATGGTGCAGCTGTCGAGGTGGCTCTCGAGGACAGCGCGCTCGCCGTCGGCCAGCGTGCCGCTCGCCAGCTCGACCAACCGCTCCTCGTCCGGGCACGCCACGCGCCGACCATAGACGGCAACGCCCGTCCCCGCACCGGCACGCGCGCGGTTACCTCGCCCCGACGAACGCGATACGCTACCGCGGTGTCCGCCTCCTTGTGGTCCGCGTTCGCGCCGGCGCTGCCCGGCGCGAACGACGCCGACCCGGTGGTCATCGAGCGCGCGCTCGCCGAGCTGGTCGGCCGTGCCCACGTCGCGTGGCCGGAGCTGACGACCGCTGACCCGACGTTCGTCGCATTCGTCGCGGCGCGGCTCCCGAGCGATGCCGACCTGGTCACCACCCTCGCCGCGGCGCGCGCCGACGATCTCTATCTGTCCTGTGCCTGCCTCGCCGGCGAGCCCGCGGCGCACCGCGCGTTCGACGCGCTGCTGGCGCGCTCGGTCGACCTCGCGCTCGGCCGCATGGGCGCTGCCCCCGACGAGCGCCGCGACGTCGGCCAGGAGGTGCACACGCGCCTCCTGGTCGGCGACGGCACCACGCCGCCGCGCCTCGCCGCCTACACCGGTCGTGGCGACCTGCGCGGCTTCGTGCGCGCGGTCGCGGTGCGCGCGTTCCTCACCCGCAAGCGCGGCGATCGCAGCGATCGCAACGCCGACGACAGCGCACTCGAGCGGCTCGCCGCCGCCGATGAAGATCCGGCGCTGGCGATCATGCGGGTCCGCTACGCCGACTCGTTCCGCCGCGCGTTCCACGCAGCCGTCGGCGACCTGACGCCGCGCGATCGCGCCCTGCTCCGCTACACATACCTCGACGGCCTCGGCCTCGACCAGCTCGCCACGATCTACCAGGTGAGCCGCGCCACCGCGCACCGCCACCTGGTCAAGGCGCGCGAGACGCTCGGCGCCGCGGTCGAGGCCCACCTGGTCGCCGAGCTCGACGTGTCGTCGGACGAGCTCCACTCGCTGCGCCGCGTGATCCAGGGCGATCTCGACCTGAGCCTGCGCCGCGTCCTCGGCGCGCCGGCCTGATTGCCGCGTCGGCGCGGCCACTTGCAGGTTTTCTGCGCGCCAGCGTGAGACGGCTGCGCGCGACCTGCGTCCTTCCCACGACAGCGACGGCGACGCGGCGGCCTCCGGGCCCGCGTGGCCGCTGGCGCGAGTGCGCCAGTGGCCGCCGTCGGTCGCGAACAAGGAGCCTGCATGTCGCGCATCGGATCGTCCCTCCCCGCCCTCACCCTCTGTTTCACCTTCGTGTCGGGCTGCGCCGTCGACGGCGCCGACGTCCCGCTTCCCGAGGTCCGCTTCGCCACCGTCGATTTCGGTGCCGGCCCGGTCGAAATCGGCTTCGTCGACGTCGACGGCGACGCCGTGTTCGAAGGCGACATCGTGCTCGGCCCGACCGCGCTGGTCGAGAGCGGCACGCTGTCGTTCGGCGCGCCCACTGGCGACAAGGGCATCGCCCACGCCGCCCTGTCGCACCGCAACAGCTGGCCGGGCGGTCACATCCCGTTCGCGATCGACCCGGCGCTTCCCTCCACGGTGGTCGACCGGATCAACCAGGCGGTCTTCGATTGGAACGCCTTGACGATCGTGCGCCTCATCCCGCACGCGAGCGGGGTCTCCGAGCACTTCGTGACCTTCACCGGCCGGACGAGAGGTATGACGTCGACCGAGGGCAACGCGGCGATCGGCTTTCAGCCGGGCACCGTCCAGCGCATCCGCCTCGGCGCCGACGTCACGGTCGGGACGATCCGCCACGAGATCGGCCACACCGTCGGCCTGTACCACGAGCAGAGCCGCACCGATCGCGACAGCTTCATCCGCATCAACTACGACGCGATCCGTGACGGCCGCGAGGCCAACTTCGACTCGTACGTGGTGACTGGCCTGGTCGGGCTCGACTTCGGCCCGTACGATATCGGCTCGCTCATGCACTACGGGTCGTTCACCTTCGCCGCCAACTCGGCGGTGCCGACCATCGTGCGCGCCGGCTGCGCGCTCACCAGCACCGCGCCGGAGTGCATGGTCAATCCGTCGTCGACGTTGACCGATCTCGATCGCAAGGGGGTCACCCGCCAGGTCTCCGGCGATCCGTTCGGCAAGTTTCGGCTGCGCAACGACGCCACCGGCCAGTGCCTGCGTCCTGAGAACGGCAGCACCACCGCCGGCGCCCGTGTCGTCCTCGACTCGTGCACCAGCACCGCCAGCCGTCGGTGGTACGAGTTCACCCGCGCCGGCGAGACGACGCCGATGATCATCAACGAGGCGAGCCGCCTGTGCCTCGACCGCGATGCCAATAGCAATCTCATCCAGGCCCACTGCGTCAGCAGCGGCAACCAGCGCTATCGCACCGTCATGGACTTCAACCCGTTCACGCCGGGCGAGCTGCTGCAGAGCGGCGACCGCTGCCTGTCACGCAGCACGACCCGCGCGCAGCCGTTCCTGACGACGACCTGCACCCAGAGCAGCAACAACCGGCGCTGGCACAAGGACGTATTCTGAGCGTCGGCACGCCGACGACGGTCAGGTTTCGTCGACGACCGGACCGAACACCTCGACATCGTCGGCGTAGTCCACGGTCTCGAGGGTGCCGCCGGCCGGGGCCGATCGCAGCCACGGGAACGCGAACACGCCGGACACCCGTTTCGGGATTGCGTCCGGGTCCAAGCTCATGACGGCGCTGGGCGTCGGCGCCCTGATCGACGAGGGGGTACAAGCTGGTTTTTTAGTGGGCTTGATCCACTCCCGTGGACACCTTTCGAGAGGCGGATACTGTGTCCAAGATGGAAACCAAGCGCGGGAGCGGACCGGGCCGGCAGGGGAAGCGCCGGCAGTTCACGGATGAGTTCAAGGCCGGAGCGGTGCGGCTCGTGCTCGACGAGGGCAGGAAGGTGGCCCAGGTCGCGCGCGAGCTCGACCTGACGCCGTCGGCGTTGAGCGGTTGGGTCAAGCAGGCGCAGGCCGATCGCACCAAGGGCAAGGCCGGGCTCACGACCGAGGAGCGCGCCGAGTTGTCCGCGCTGCGCAAGGAGCTGCGGGTGGTGCGGATGGAGCGCGACATCCTGGGAAAAGCCGTGGCCTTCTTCGCGAAGGAGAACGCATGAGGTTCGCGTTCATCCTGGCGGAGAAGGCCTGGTGGCCGGTGGTGGTGATGTGCGCCGTGCTCAAGGTCTCGACCTCGGGGTTCTATGCGTGGCTGCGGCACGTGCCGTCGAAGCGCGCGAGGAAGGACGAGCGGCTGAAGGTCCGGATCGGCGAGTCGTTCACCCGGAGCCGTCGGACGTACGGGAGCCCACGTGTCCACGTGGATCTCGCCGACGAGCGCGTGGGTCGCAATCGCATCATCCGGATCATGCAATCCGAGGGACACGTGGCTCGGGTTCGTCGGCGGTACCGATCGACGACGATGAGCGACCACGACCAACCGATCGCGGCGAACCTGCTCAACCGAGAGTTCGAGGCCGATGCACCGAACCAGCGCTGGGTCGGCGACACGACCGAGTTGCTCACGTCGAGCGGGAAGTTCTACCTGGCGGTGATTGTCGACCTCTACGCCCGGTTCGTCGTTGGGTGGGCCGTCAGCGCGGTGAACGACCGGCACCTGACCATCGCGGCGCTCGACCAGGCGCTGCCGGCGGTGTCCTGGGGCGGGACTGCTCCACCATTCCGACCGGGGCAGCACCTACACGAGCGAGGACTACCTGAAAGTGCTTCGCGACCACGGCATCACGTGCAGCATGAGCCGACGAGGAAACTGTTACGACAACGCCGCGATGGAGAGCTGGTTCTCGACCTTCAAGGCCGAGCTCGGGGAGACCTTCGAATCCATCCGCCGCGGCAAGGACCTGGCGTTCGACTACATCGAGGTGTTCTACAACCAGCACCGCCGCCACAAGACCTGTGGCAGCAGGTGGGAGGCCAACCAACGACCCGAAGGGCACGCTCGTCGCCGTGCGCCTGTCGGCACGACAGGTTCACGTCCTCGAAAAGCGCTCGCGTCGAGAACACACGGGACTCTCCGAGGCGATCCGCCGGTGCGTCGACGAATGGGCCGCTGCCCACGTCGTACGCAACAGACCCCCTACCCAAGCCAAGCCGGAGGCCTTGAGGAAGCCTGCCGGAGCATCCGGATCCCGACCGACGCGCCGTCGCACGCGTCGGTCGCCGAAGTGATGGCGACGTAACCAAACCGTCCACGGGAGTGGATCAAGCCCACCACCGCGCGTTACCTGCGATCCGACTCCGCGACCGCCGCCGTCGACCCGCGCGCTCGGCTGTCATTCGCGCGCCCCGACGCCGAGGTGGTGGCGATCGGCAGTGGCCCAACGGTGGCCCGAGATTCAGGCGAGGCTGGCGCGGCATCAAATTCC
>JBKJLC010000050.1:0-6261 GCA_046597055.1 Kofleriaceae bacterium
GGCCAGCATGATCAGGGTCCAGGTGACCAGGTCGCTGGCCTTGTCGTAGAACGAGCCGAGCCGGGTGAAGGTCCGGCGGTAGCGCGCGACGGTGCCGTCGAGGTGATCGAACAGCACGCCGAGCTGCAGGAGGAGGGCGGCCCAGCCCCACCGCGCGGGATCGAGGATCAGCGCGGCGGCGGCCAGCTTGCACAGGTTGCCGAGCGTGGTCAGCCGGTTCGGCGTGAGCCAGCGCCAGTCGGCGATCACGAGCATCACCACGATCGCGATGGGCCGGATGACCAGGGCGGCGTACCACTCCTGGCTCTGGAAGTTCCGGATCCGTTGCAGCCGCGCGCGGTCCATGACCACTGGCGCGGACTAGCCCTGACGATCGGCCCGCTCGCGCTCGAGGCGCGCGAGCTCCTGGTCGGCGCGCACCTGCGCCTCCGGCGTGTCGACGTCCTGCCAGAAGGCGTCGCCGATGTCGACCACGCAGGCGCGGCCCGACCGGGCCAGGTGCTTGACGCCGTCGGACAGCGAGCAGTCGCCGCGGCGGTCCTTCTCGGCCTGAAGCGACGTGAGCAGCGCGTCGTTCACCGCGAACACGCCACAGTCGATGCAGTCGTGGACCGGGATGGTCTTGCCGATGTCGACGATGCGGTCGCCCTCGGTCTTCACCTTGGTCGCGTCGTCGATGTCGTAGATCTCGGCCCGGCGATCGACGCACAGCCACAGATCGCCAGCAATCATGTCGGCCTCGGCGGCGGCGCGGGCGACCGCGACGTCGTAGACGTGGTCGGACATCGACAGCAAGAACGGCCCGGGCACGACCCCGCGCGCGCACAGGACCGAGACGCCGTTGGCCTTCTCGTACTCCGGGTTACGGAGCGGCTGGACCCGGACGCCGAGCCCGGCCCAGCGCGCCGCCGACTCGGCGATCGCGGCCTCGAGCACCTCGGCGCGGAAGCCGACCACGACCCAGATCTCCTCGATCCCGGCGGCGGCCAGCGTGGTCACCGTGCGGTCGAGCAGCGTCTTGCCGCGGACCACCTGGAGCGGCTTGGGCAGGTCGACCCCACCCTCGCGCAGCCGTGACCCGAGCCCGGCGGCGAGTATCAGCGCACGCGTGATCATGAGGGTCCGGCAGTACCATGGGCTCAGCAGGGCGCGCAAACCGCGCCGCGTGGCCGCCGGGTGGCGCCGGCGCCACGAGCGTGTACGCTGCGCACGTCACGATGAGCGCGTCGCCCCCTCTCGGTACCAACGTCAATCGCGGGCTGGCATGGGTTGGCATCGCCAGCTCGCTGGTCGGCGTGCTCGACCTGCTCGCGCTGCTGATCATCGTGGGCTTGTGGGTCGATCCCCGGGACTACGGCACCGCGGCGCTGGCGATGTGGATGTTTCCCATCCTCGATCAGGCCACCGACCTCGGGCTTTCGGCGGCCGTGATCCAGCGCGACAGCCACGACCACGAGACGATCTCGACCGTCTTCTGGATCAATCTCACGCTCGGCGTCCTGCTCTTCGTCTTGTTCTATTTCGCGGCGCCGGTGGTGGCGGTCGCGCTCTACGACGAGGCGATCGTGGGCTCGCTCTTGATCGCGTACGCGACCAAGCTCATCTGGCAGAACGTCTACTTCATCCCGGCCGCCCTCATGAAGCGCGAGCTGCGCTTCAAGGAGCTGTCGGTCATCCGCATCTGCGCCAACGTGGCCGAGTTCGCCGGCAAGGTCGGATTTGCCTGGGCCGGCTTCGGCATCTGGTGCTTCGTGCTGGGGCCGCTGTGCCGGGTGCTGGTCACCGGCATCGGCTGCCAGATCTGTCATCCGTGGCGGCCGAAGTTCGTGCTGCGGCTGCGCCGGGCCAAGGAGTACACGACCTTCGGGCTGAAGACCGCCGGCAGCCAGATCCTCTTTTACTTCTACACGAACATCGACTACCCGATCGTCGGCTTCTACTTCGGCAAGACCGCGCTTGGCATCTACAAGCTGGCCTACGAGATCGTGCTGGAGCCAGTGCGCGTGATCTCGCACGTGGTGGTCGACATCGCGTTCCCCACCTTCTCCCGGCTGCGCCGCCAGCGCGACCAGCTGATCGCGCAGTTCATCGCGTTCACCCGGCTCAACCTGGTCACGGTGATGACCTACTCGGCGGTGGTGTTCGTGATGGCCCCGGATCTGCTTGCGCTGCTGTTCCCCGACTACATCGAAGCCACCCCCACGATCCGCATCCTGTGCGGCGTCGCGATCCTCCGTTCGGTGAGCTTCGTCGTGCCGCCGCTGCTCGATGGCACCGGCAACCCGACCCGGACCTTCGTCTACACCTGCACCGCCGCGGTCACGCTGCCGGTGGCGTTCGTGCTGTTCGCCTACTTCCTCGGTGACGCGCTCGGGTACGAATCGGTGGCGCTGGCGTGGGCGCTGGTCTATCCGGTCGCGTTCGCGGTGCTCCTGATGCTGGCGATCTACACGCTCAACATCACCCTGCGCAGCGTCCTGCGCGCGGTGATCGGGATTCCGCTGTGCGCGGTCGCGGCGACGCTGGTCGGTTTCGGCACCGAGCTGGCGGTGGCCGGACTGCCGGTCGGGGTCCGGCTGGCCGTGACCAGCGTGGCCATCCTCGGCACCATGGGGCTGCTGCTCGCGTACACGCAGGGCCTGAGCGTCCGCGGCGCGCTGCGCGCGCTCAAGACGCCGCCGCCTGACCCGACGCCGCTGGCGTCCGACGCACCGGTCGAACCCCCGGCGGCCACGCGGTAGCCGCGGTCAGGGCTGTGGTGCCAGCAGGCGCGGCGCGACGCCGCGCCGGCGCAGCTCGCGCAGCTGGCCGCGCAGGCGCACGTGACCGGCGGTGATGATCACGGCGCTCACGATGCCGCCGGCGAGCATGGTCAGATAGATGACCAGGTAGCCGTTGACCAGCGCCAGCGCGAGCGAGCCGAGGTTGATGAAGTCGCGCCGCACGACCTGGGCCAGCGCGCCACCGACGGTCAGCACCCACGGCGGCAAGGTCGACCTGGTCACCGGCGGCGGCCGCAGCCCGACGCCGTGGACCGGATCGTCGACCAGCTCGAGCCGGCTCAGGTAGTGCTGACTGTTGCCGGTCTTCGAGACGACGATCAGGAAGTGGTAGATGCCGTAGACGGTCGCCACGTAGCAGACCGTGCCGACGATCATGCTGGGGACCACCCAGTCGGCCGGCGACGCCAGGTACGTGTGGTAGCCGATCGCGAGGAAGTAGACGGTGGTCGTCAGCTCGTCCACGACGGTGTCGATCCACGCGCCGAACTTGGAGCTGGTCAGGCGCAGCCGCGCGATCTCGCCGTCGCAGCCGTCGAGGAACCCGGCGGCGAGCACCAGCGCGGCGCCCGCGATCAGCATGGCCTGGCCGGGCCGCGCGGTGAGCCAGCACCCGATCAGCCCGATGATGCCGACCAGGATCGAGACCTGGTTGGGCGTGATCGGCGTGCGCACCAGCAGCCGGGTCAGCGGGCGCGAGACCGGCCGGTACACGTGGCGGGTGACCGGTCCGTCCTCGGCCTTCACCAGCAGCTGCAGCAGCATCTGCTCGGCGGCGGCGCGCTCGGCGCGGGTGGTCGCCGGGTGGCGCGCGATCGGGCCGTGCGGGATCGCCTCGGCGTCGCGCCAGCTCCGCGCCAGCGCGGCGTCGTCGGGCACCGCCGCCAGCGCGGCGATGGCCTCGCGCGCGGCGTCGCCACGGGCCCACAGCGCGCCGGCATGGCCGCCGTCGGGGCCGACCGCGACCCGGCGATCGGCGGTGCCGCCTACCAGCGGCTCGCACAGCGGCAGGTGGACGACCTGGTCGCCGGCCTGGAGGACGAGGAGGGCGGCGTCACCTCCCTCGGCGTGCCAGCGCACCAGCGCGGGGCCGGCGCTGGCCTGGTCGAGCACGAACACCCGCCGCGCGCCCAGCCTGGCCGCGACCCGCCGGCCGCGCTCGACCAGCGACAGCCCGAGCACGCGGGTCTGCGCGTGCGGCGAGCTGGCGAGGATCACCGCGTCGAGAGGGTCGGGCGGTGTCACCGGAGCCACCCGGCGGGGCGGGTCGATCCGGGCCTCAGGCCCGGCCGCCCTTCGGGTCGGCGGCGGCGAGCAGCGCCTCGGCCCGGGCCAGATCGACGAGGTTGTCGATCTCCATCACGGTGCAGTCGTGCACGTCGACGATGCCGAAGGTGACGTGGCGCTTGTCGAGCAGCCGGTAGTACGCGTACTCGTAGTACTCGCTGGTCCGGTCCTCGTCGCGCAACCGGACCAGCTCGTCGACGACCAGGTCGGCGACCGCCGCCGACAGCCGCGAGATGCCGATGTACTCGCCGGCGCAGCGCGCGGGCACCAGCTGCTTGCTGAGCCCGGCCACGTGCTCGGTACCGTCGGCGAGCTGGACCTTCATGGTCTCCTCGTCGAGATCGGCGCGCCGATCGACCGCGAGCAGCGCGTCGCCCGTGGCCGCGATCATGCGCGGCAGCAGCTGGGCGTCGAGGATGACGTCGCCATCGAACTGGAGGATGTCGTGGCCGCGCACGCTCGGCTCGGCCAGGCCGTTGTACAGCGACCAGAAGTTGTTCCACGGCGCGTACATGTCGTTGAAGACGACCGTGCACGCGGCGTGGCCGCCGGTGGCGAGCGCCTCGCGCAGGGCGTCGCACTTGTAGCCACCGACGATCACGACGTCGCGGTCGGGGATGCCGGCCGCGGCCAGGAGGTCGAGCTGGCGGAACAGGATGGGCTGGCCGAGCACCTCGACCAGGACCTTGGGGCGGTCATCGGTGAGGGGAGCCAGGCGCGAGCCCATGCCGGCGGCGAGGATGATGGCCTTCACGGCCGGCCTCGTCGGCGGGGGCAGGTGTCGGGCGAGACGGGGCGCGGCACGCCGAGGACGATACGCGAACGAAGTGTCCAGTCAAGCGACGCACCCGGGCCGGGTCGCCGTATCGGCTTCGTGCAGGCTTGCCCCGATCGCGCCGCTGTGGCACCAAGCCTCCATGCGCGTCCCCGGGCCGTGCGCTTCGGGTCCAACCCACGCCCACCGTGCACCATGGCGTTGACCGCTGTGGTCTGCGTCGATTATTCGTCGAGCGGTCAGGTCGCCGCGATGGTGGTCGGCGGTATGACGGTGCTCGAGCGCGTCCTGCGCGACGCCGCGCGCGCCGGCGCCACCCGCGCGGTGGTGATCGGCGAGGCCGCGCGCTTGCCCCGGCTGCCGGCGCTGGCGCTCGCGGTCGAGATCGTGCCGCCATCGAGCCCGTGCCCGGACGGGGCCGAGGCGATCGCGGGCGACCAGGTCGCCGGCGTCCGCATCGTCGACGAGGCATCGCGGCGGCGCGCCGAGCGCGCGCTGCTCGAGACCTGCCGGCGTCCCTACGACGGGATCGGTGATCGCTACGTGAACCGCTCGGTGTCGCTGCGCCTGACCGGCGTGCTGGCCCAGCTCGGCGCGACGCCCAATCAGGTGACCTGCGCCAACATCCTGGTCGGCTTGGTCGCCTGCGGCTTCGCCCAGCACGGGACCTGGCTCACGTTCGCGGTGGCCGGGCTGCTGATCTGGATCCAGGTGGTGCTCGACTCGTGCGACGGCGAGCTGGCGCGCATCCGGCACATGGGCAGCCGGTTCGGCATGTGGCTCGACAACGTCTCCGACGATGTCATCGACAACCTCTTCGTGATCGCGCTCGGCCTCGGGCTCGGTGGGGCGTGGGCGGTCGTCGGCGTCGGCGCCGCGTGCCTGCGCGGTGCGTGCGCGCTCATGATCTACCGCGACGTGGCCCGGGCCGGGCATGCCGGCGACGTCATGGCGTTTCGCTGGTGGTTCGACAGCGCCGATGACGGGCTCGAGGCGCGGTTCGAACCCGCGCTGACGCCGATGGCGGTGATCCGGATGCTCGGTCGCCGCGATCTCTACGTGCTGCTGTGGGGGGTGACCTGCGTCATCGGGCTGCCGGTCGCGGCGCTCGTCGGTGGCGTCGGGATCTCGATCGGCTATTTCGGACTCGCGGTCGCGCACGTGCTCGCCGGTGGCCGGCCCGGTCCGGCCCGCTGACCCGCGACCGGCGGCGGGTGACGAACGCTTGCGCCTCGCCGGGGTCTCGCGGTAAGTCGGCACTCCATGCCACTCAAGAAAGCCGTCGAAGTGAAACCCGCCAGCGGCAAGCTCGGCATCCTGCTGCCGGGGATGGGCGCGGTGGCCACCACCTTCATCGCCGGTGTGATGGCGGTGCGGCGTGGCATCGCCAAGCCGATCGGCTCGCTGACCCAGATGGGC
>JBKJLC010000073.1:0-14672 GCA_046597055.1 Kofleriaceae bacterium
CTCGACCAGACGATGCGCGAACTCGAAGTCACCGTCGATCCGTCAGCGATCCCGAACCACATTGACGTCGATGTCTCCGCGCTCAACATCGGCGACTCGATCCACGTCCGCGACCTGCCGGTGCCGGATGGCGTGACCGTGATCAGTGATGGCGACGCGTCGGTGGTCGTGGTGGCGGCGCCGAAGGTCAACGCGACCGACGCCGCAGCCGATGCGGCCGCCGCGGCGGCCGAGCCGGAAGTCCTGCGCGCCAAGAAGCTCGCTGACGACGCGAAGTAACCTCCACGGTTGTCACGCGGGGCGCTGTGCGATCACTCGCAGAGCGCCCCGCGTCTCTTTCCTGACATGAAAGTCTTTCTCGGGCTCGGCAATCCCGGCACGGAATACGAGCGCACCCGGCACAACGTCGGCTGGTGGGTGCTCGACCACCTGGCGCGCCGCTGGCAGGCCGACGGCTGGAAGAAGGACGGCAAGGCCATGGTCGCCACGGCGCGTGTCGGCGAACAGGTCGTGAAGCTGGTCAAGCCGCAGACGTACATGAACCTCAGCGGTGAGGTGCTGCGGCCGTTCCTCAACCGTCCCGGCTGGGATCCCGCGCAGGACCTGCTGGTGATCGTCGACGAGGTTGCACTGCCGTTCGCCACCCTGCGCGCCCGACCCGGCGGCAGCGCCGGCGGGCACAACGGGCTCAAGTCCGTGCAGGCCCACGTTGGCAACACGGGCTATCCGCGCCTGCGCATCGGCATCGCACCGCTGCACCCGCGAGCCGCCGTCGGCGATCTCTCCGGCTATGTCCTCGGCCCGTTCGGCCGCGAGGAGACGGAGTTCATGGAGGCGGCCATGCCGCGCGTTGGCGACGCCTGTGAATCGTGGGTCCGCGACGGTCTCACGCTGATGATGAATAAGTTCAACCCGACCGCGTGACCTGCGCGCTGCCTGTCCCTTCCCTTCTCCGATCCATCCTGTGCTGAAGCTCGGCATCGTCGGCCTCCCCAACGTCGGCAAGTCCACGCTCTTCAATGCCCTCACCGCCGCCAAGGCGGAGGCTGCGAACTATCCATTCTGCACCGTCGAGCCCAACGTCGGCATGGTGGAAGTGCCCGACGCGCGCCTCGATGCACTGGCGGAGGTGGTGCAGCCGAAGCGGACCGTCCCGGCGGTGGTGCAGTTCGTCGACATCGCCGGCCTGGTCAAGGGCGCGTCGCAGGGCGAGGGCCTCGGCAACAAGTTCCTCGCCAACATCCGCGAGACCAGCGCGATCCTGATGATGGTCCGCTGCTTCGAGGACCCCAACGTCATCCATGTCGCCGGCTCGGTCGACCCGATGCGCGACATCGAGATCATCGAGCTCGAGCTCATCCTCGCCGACGCCGACGCGGTCGAGAAGCGGATCAAGAAGGCCCAGGGCGGCGCCAAGACCGGCAACAAGGAGGTCAAGGCCGAGCTGGCCTTGGCCGAGAAGGTCGCCGCGCATTTCAACCTGGCCAAGCCCGGGCGCAGCCTCGAGCTGACCGAGGACGAGGCCCCGGTGGTCGCGACCTGGGGTTTGATGACGACCAAGCCGGTCCTCTACTGCTGCAACGTCGGCGAGGAAGACCTGCCCAAGGGCAACCCCTGGAGCGACCTGGTCAAGGCGCGCGCGGTGGCCGAGGGCGCCGGCGTGGTCATCCTGTGCGGCAAGATCGAGGCGGAGCTGGCCGGCATGACCGAGGAGGAGAAGATCGAGCTGCTCGGCTCGTACGGCCTCGAGGAGCCGGCCCTGAGCTCGCTCGCCCGCGAGTGCTACCGCCTGCTCGGGCTGCAGTCGTACTTCACCGCCGGCGAGAAGGAGATCCGGGCCTGGACCATCCGCAAGGGCGCGCTCGGCCCCGAGGCGGCCGGCGTGATCCACACCGACTTCGAGAAGGGCTTCATCCGGGCCCAGGTGTTCAACCTCGCCGACCTCGAGCAGCACGGCAGCGAGGCGGCGCTCAAGGCCGCCGGCAAGCTGCGCCAGGAGGGCAAGACGTACCTGGTCCAGGACGGCGACATCATGCACTTCCTGTTCAACGTCTAGCCGCCCGCGGCCGTGCGCCACGCCGCGGCGGACGCCGCCGAGCTGTTCCTGCGCGGGTTTCACCGGCGCCATCCGGGCCTCACGCCGATCGCCCTGGCGCGCGGCACCTCGTACGCCGCCCTCGCCGACCCGGTCACGCCGACCGAGACCGTCCTCGATCTCGGCTGCGGCGACGGCCACCTGCTGGCGGTGCTGGCCGCCCGGGGCGTGCCGCCGCGCCAGCTGATCGGGCTCGACCTCAGCGAAGCCGAGCTGGCCGCGGCCGCCGCCCGCGCGACCGGCGCGCTGCTGATCCAGGCCCGGGGCCAGGCCCTGCCGCTGGCCGCGGGCTCGGTCGACCGCGTGGTCTCGCACCTCGCGTTCATGCTCATGACCGGGGCCGGCCAGGTGATCGACGAGCTCGCGCGGGTGCTGCGCCCAGGCGGCGGCTTCGCCGCGGTGGTCGGCGGCGGCCCGCGCGGCGACGCACCGGACGCGCCCGATGCCTTCCGCGACTTCGTCGCGCTGGCGGCGCCGGCGATCCGCGCCGCCGAGGTCCCGCCCCTGGGCGAGCGGCGGGCCCGCACCGCCGACGGGCTGGCCGGCCTGCTGGCCGCGCCGACCTGGCGCGACCTCGCGTTCGCCGAGCTGCCGATCGATCTGTCCGGTGGACCGGACGAGGTGTGGGCGCTGGTCACCGCCCAGTACCAGCTCGCCGACCAGCCGACCGCGGTGCTGGCCGCGCTGCGCCGGACCTTCGACGCCGCCGCGCCGCGCTGGCGCCGGGCCGACGGCCGCCTCACGTGCACGATGGCGACGACGCTGGTCACGGTGACGCGGGCGTGACGGGGTACCCTGCGCCGGTGAGGGAGCCGCTGGATCTGCCGGCCGACGATGGGCCCGCGCCGGGCACGGTGATCGACGGCGCGTACCGCATCGATGGCGTGCTCGGGCGCGGCGGCATGGGCGTGGTCCACCGGTCGATCGCGCGATGACCGCCGAGGCGACCCCCGCCAACCCGGCGCTCGTCGGCGGCGCGGTGCGGGTCGCGGTGGCCGCCGCGTCCTGGGGCACCTGGAGCCTGTTCCTGCGCCCGGCCGGGCTGCCGGCGGCCACCTCGGGCATGATCGTGTTCCTGGTCATGGCGGTGGTCACGCTGCCGGTGGTCGCGCGGGCCCCGGCGCCGATCTGGGACCGCCGCGCGGTCGGGCTGCTGCTGACCAACGCGGTGCTCGACGCGGCCAACGTGCTGACGTTCTTCGGAGCGCTGCAGGTGACGACGGTCGCGGTCGCGGTCCTGACTCACTACCTGGCGCCGGTGCTGATCGCCATGCTCGCGCCGGTGATCGATCGGCAGCGGGTGCCGGGCGCGGTGCCGGCCGCGCTGGTCGCCTGCGGCGGGCTGACCCTGGTGCTCGCGCCCTGGCGAGGGCCCGGCGACGACGTCCTCCTCGGCGCGGCGCTGGGCGGCGCCAGCGCGCTCGCGTACACCGGCAACGTGTTCGTGGTGCGCCGCCTGGTGCCGCGGATCGGGCCCGCCCGGACCGTCTCGTACCACGCGTTCCTGTCGGCGGTGCTGATGGTGCCGTTCGCGCTCGCCGCCGGGGTGATGCCGAGCGCGGCCTCGATGGCCTGGGTCGGGACCGGCGCGGTCGTGCTCGGCGCGTGGGCCGGCGTGATGTTCGTGCGCGGGCTGGCCGCGATCGGGAGCGCGCGCGCCGCGATGCTGACCTACCTCGAGCCGATCGTGGCGGTCGGGGTCGGGGCGATCGCCTGGGGCGAGCCGCTCGATGCCAGCGCCGGGGTGGGCGCCGCCCTGGTGATCGCCAGCGGGCTCTGGATCGCGCGCCGATCGCCGGCCGCCTGACCGGCGCGCGCGGCCACCGGCTGGCCCGGGCGCGCGCGGCCACCGGCTGGCCCGGGCGCTCGCCCTCCCGCGGCCGCGGTGTAACATCGCGCCATGGCCCAGCCATTCGTCACGATCGCGATGCCCGCCTACAACGAGGAGAAGTACATCGAGGCGTGCATCCGGTCGGTCCAGGCTCAGGACTACCCGCACGATCGGCTCGAGATCCTGGTCGCCGACGGCCGCAGCACCGACCAGACCCGGGCCATCCTGGCCGCGCTCACCCAGGCCGACCCGCGCATCCGCATGGTCGACAACCCCGAGCGGCTGCAGGCGGCCGGGATCAACCGGCTGGTCCGCGAGGCGCGCGGCGAGATCGTCGTGCGCATGGACGTGCACTGCGAGTACGCGCCGAGCTATGTGCGCAAGTGCGTCGAGACGCTCGAGCGCACCGGCGCCGACAACGTCGGCGGTGCCCAGCGCGCCAAGGCCCGCACCGGCTTCCAGCGGGCGCTGTGCGCCGCGCTGACCTCCAAGCTCGGCGTCGGGGGCGCCGCCTACCGCGACGCCGAGCAGGAGGGCTTCGTCGACACCGTGTTCCTCGGCGCGTTCCGCCGCCGGGTGTTCGAGCAGATCGGGCTCTACGACCCGCGCGCGATCACCAACGAAGACGCCGAGCTCAACCAGCGGCTGCTCGAGAACGGCGGCAAGATCTACCTGTCGCGCGAGATCGAGGTCCACTACTACCCGCGCGACTCGTTCAAGACGCTGGCGAAGCAGTATTACAAGTACGGTCGCGGCCGCGCTCGCACCCTGCTCAAGCTCGGCAAGTTCCCCACCATCCGGCCGGCGCTACCGTTCCTGATGGTGGTCGGGGCCAGCACGTTGCTCGCGGTGCCGCCCTTGTGGCCGCTGGCGCCGCTCGCGTTCGCGTCGTACGCGCTGGCCACCGGCGCCGAGGCGGTGCGGGTCGCCCGCGACCTCGGCCCGTCGGGGATGGCGACCGCGTGGGCGGTGTTCCCGGTCCTGCACGTCTCGCACGGCATCGGCTTCGCCGCCGGGCTGGTCCGCTACCTGCGCACGCCCGACTGGGATCCGATCGAGAAGCTGGAGCCCCAGCACCGCGCCCAGCTGCGCGTGGTCTGAACCGCGTCAGGCCAGGCTGACCTGGGCGCCCTCGATCCGGCACAGGCCCTTGGCGGCGAGCACCGCGACGCCGTCGGCCATCCGCTTGCCGACCTGGGGGCCCTGCCGCGCGAAGCCGAGCAGCTTCGCGGTCTCGCGGGCGAGGTCGACCGCGGGCAGCCCGAGGTTGCGGTGCAGGACGACCAGCGCCGCCGCGGCGATCTCGGCCAGCGGCAGCTCGTCGAGCTCGCGGCGGGTCTCCGACGCGGCGGCCGGGACCCGGACCGCCGACCACGCGGCGGGATCCTGGTCCATCCGCCACACCACCTCGGGGTCACCCTCGCCGCCGACCCGGGCCCGGCCCTCGGTGAGCGCCTTCACCCGCTCGCACACGCGCTCGTTGACCCGGCCGATGCCGAAGTACGCGCCGACCCGGCGCGACAGCAGGCTGAGCTGCATCGGCGCCTCGACCGCGAGCACGGCGGAGATGACCTTGCCCAGGTCCTCCTCGCGGGCCCGGTCGTAGAAGTCGTTGGCGGTCCAGCGCCCGGCCGGCACGCTCGCGACCTTGTACGGCGCGATCGCCGGCGACGCGCTCAGCGCCTGGGCGGTCGGGGTGGGCCCGGAGCCACGCCGCGGCGGCGGCGATCCGGCGGCCGGGACCGTGCGCGGCACCGGCGCGCTGCCCGCGCGCGGCGTGAGGGTCCGCGCCCGCGCCGCCTGGGTATCGGCCGTGGCGTCGGCGGTGGTCACCGCCGGTCGCGCCGCCGGCGGACGGGTGGTCGTGCGCGCCGCGCGCGGGGTCCGCGCCGCCCGCGCCGCGGCGATCGCCTTGACCACCGCGCCGTGCAGCCGCTTGGTCTCGCGCTCGGCGTCGTGCCACCAGTCGAGGGTCCAGATCCGGTGCAGGCGCCAGCCCAGGCCGTCGAGCACCTGAGCCCGCAGCCGGTCGCGCTCGCGCGCGGTGGTGGCCCGCGCATAGGCGGGGCCGTCGGTCTCGATCGCGAGCACGTAGTGCTCGGGCGCCTCGGGATCGACCACCGCGAGATCGAGCCGGTACCCGGCACAGCCGACCTGGTGATGGATGGTGAAGCCGAGCGCCTCGAGCGCGCGGCCGATCGCGGCGGTCACCGGCGTCGCCGCGACCTCGGTGCCCTGGGCACCGGCCTGGCCACCGGCGCGGGCATAGGCCAGCAGCTCGGCCAGATCCCGCACACCGCGCGCGCCGGTGTCGCCCTTGATCTGCTCGGGCTCGAGCGACGAGAACACCACCAGCTGCTCGCGGGCGCGCGTGATCGCGACGTTGAGGCGACGCTCCCCCCCCTCGCGGTTGAGCGGACCGAAGTTCATGCTGACCGCGCCGGCCGCGTCGGGGCCGTAGCCGATCGAGAACAGGATGACGTCGCGCTCGTCGCCCTGGATGGTCTCGAGGTTCTTGACCAGCACCGGCTCCGGCACGTCGTCGCTGGCCTGGGCCGCGAAGAAGCGGTCGAGCTCGGGGTGGGCGCGCCGCTGCGCGTCGAGCAGGTCGAGGACCAGGCCCTGCTGGGGCCGCGAGAACGTGACCACGCCGATCGACCGCTGCGCGCGCCCGGGATCGAGCAGCCGGGCCACCACCTCGGCGACCACCGCCTCGGCCTCGGCCTGGTTGGTCCGGGTGCCGGCGCGATCGTACACGCCGTCGACCTTGCGCCAGGCGACCCCGAGCTCGCCGGTGCGCGCCTGCGGCGCCGGAAACACGTCGAGGCCGCCGCCGTAGTAGCGGTCGTTGGAGAACGCGATCAGGTCGTGATGGCGACTGCGGTAGTGCCAGCGCAGCCGCAGCTCGGGCAGCCGCGACGCCACGCACTGGTCGAGCACGCTCTCGAGCTCCTCGACCTCGTCGTCGCCTCCGTCGACCTCACCGGCGTCGGCGGCGAAGAACCGGGTCGGCGGCAGCTGGCGCGAGTCGCCCACGATCACCGCGGCCTCGCCGCGGGCGAGCGCGCCGATCGCGTCGGCGGTCGGGATCTGCGAGGCCTCGTCGAACACGACCAGGTCGAACCGGGTCAGGCCCTCGACGGTCGGATCGAGGTACTGCGCGACCGACAGCGGGCTCATCAGGAGGCACGGCTTGAGTCGGGTGAGCAGGGTCGGGATCTCGCGGAACAGCGCGCGCAACGGCTTGTGGCGACGCTGCTTCTTGAGCTCGTGCAGCAGGATGCCGATCTCGCCGGTGTCGGCGGGCGCGCCGCTCGCGGTGCGCGACGGCGGCGCGACCCGCGGCACCCGCTCGGCCAGCCGCGCGATCGTGCGCGCGCGGGCCCGACCCAGGTGCGCGCGGTCGAGCTCGATGAACTCGGCGACCCGGGTGTGATGATTGGCGCCATGGAACCCGGCCAGCGCCGGGGTGCGCCCGATGCCGGCGCTGGCGACCCCGACCAGGAACGCCTTCTCCCACGCGCGCTCGAGCTCGGCCGCGGCCAGCGAGCCGTCCTCGACCCGCGCGACCAGCCCGCCCAGCCCGGCCGCCAGCGCGGCCCGCCGCGCCCGCGCGTAGGCCGCCCAGTCGCGCAGCGCCCCCGGCGCCGACGCCCACGCGGCCGCGCGCGCCCCCAGCGTCGCCAGGTGGCCGGCCCCGTCCGGTACGGTCGCGGGGTCGATGCCGCACACCTCGGTCAGCCCGAGCAGCGCGGCGCGCCAGCGCAGGACCGCGGCCGACACCTCGGCGAACCCCGCGGCGCCGTCGCCGCTGCCGTCGGACACCGCGCCGACCAGCGCGCGCCAGGCGCCATCGCGCGCGGCCACGTCGATGCCGACCCGTTCGAAGGCCGTTCGCAGCTCGCCGGCCCAGGCCAGCGCGCCGTCGATCGGCGCCAGATCCGCGTCGGGCTCGGCCGCGTCGGCCAGCGCGCCCAGCCAGCGGCGCACCGCCGGCCGCGCCGCGTCGAGCAGCCCGTCGGTCTTGCGGATGATCTCGGCCGCGTCGAGGTCGGCGGCGACCGTGTCGTCGTCGAGCATCGGGCCCGGGGTCAGGGCCCTGCGCACCCGCTGGCGCGGCCCGCGCAGCGCGAACCAGCGGAGCGGCGCGAACCGCTTCGACCAACCCCGGAAGGTCTCGGCCAGCCCGGCGGTGTCGAGCTCGTACACGCGCTCGGTCCAGCGCTCACCGAGCTTGCCGTCGAGCCGCCGGCGCTGGTGCTCGAGGTGGAGCCAGGTGGTGACGTCTCTGGGCGCGGCCTCGAGCGTGGTGGCCGCGACGCGCGCGCGGACCCCCGCGGGCTCCGGGCGCTTGCCGGCGGTGCCGCCGCCGGCCTCGTAGATCAGCTCGGCACCCGGCCGCGGCGAGGCCAGCGCGACCTCGGCGAGCCCGCCGATCGCCTCGAGGTCGGCGCGGGTGCGCGGCATGAAGCCCGGCACTACACCGGCCAGGGTCGCGACCGCCGCTTGCAACCCGGCGACCGCGGCCTGCGCCTCGGCCACCGCGGCCGCCACCCGGTCGCCGCTGTCGACCTGCCACGCGTCGAGGGTGGAGCCGCGCCACGGATGGCGCGCGACCGGCGCGACCTCGGCGCCGGCCTGGGCCAGCCGCAAGACCGCCTCGTGCTGGGTCGCGACCTCGGCCGGCGTCAGCGCTGCGGTGGCGTCGCCGCCGGCGACCTGGGGCGCGTCGCGCAGGCCGGCCAGCCGCCCCAGCGCGTCGTGCACGTTCACCCCGCTCTTGCCAGGTGCGTGGAGCGCCTGCGCGTGCTGGTTGAGCGCGGTCCGCGCCGCTTCGAGTCGGACGTCGTCGCCGGCGACCGGGCCCGGGCGCCAGACCCGCTCGAGCACGCGGCCGAGATCGGTGATCACCTCGCGCTTCTTGGCGCGGTGCGAGTGCAGCGGCAGGCAGAAGTCGGCGAGGCCGGCCGCGGCCAGCCGGCGGTGCACGACCTCGAGCGCCGCGATCTTCTCGGACACGAACAGCACGGTGCGACCGGTGGCCAGGCACTGCGCGATCAGGTTCGTGATCGTCTGCGACTTGCCGGTGCCGGGCGGGCCCTGCAGCACGAACGACTTGCCGCCGGCGGCCGCCAGGATCGCGGCGAGCTGGCTGGCATCGCAGTCGAGCGGCGCGTACAGGTCGGCGAGCGCGAGCTGATCGAGGCCGGCGGGAAACTCGCCCTGATCCGGGAACGGCTGGCCATCGCCGGCCGCGAGGTGGCGCACCACCGGCGCGGCGATCAGCGCCGCGCCGCGCTCGGCGAGGTCGGTCCACATGACGAACTTGGTGAACGCGAAGATGCCGAGGCGCACCTCGGGCAGCACCGCCCACCGCTCGCGGCCGGCGCCCGCGATCGCCGCGGTCACCGCCGCCAGCACCGCGGCGACGTCCTCGGCGCCGGGCGCGCCGTCGAGCCCGGCCGGTCGCGCGACCGTGATCCCGTGCTCGCGCGCCAGCTTCTCGAGCAAGGTCTCGTTCCAGCGCCAGTCCTCGTCGGCGACCACCGACACCGCGTGGCGATCGCGGGCACCGGCCCGGCGCAGCTCGGCCGGCGCCAGCACCAGCGGGGCGTGGCGGGCGACGTCGGGCTCGGCGGTATCGAACCAGCGCAGCACGCCGAGGCCAAGCCACAGCGTGCGGGCGCCGCCCTCCGACAGGCTCTCGCGCGCGGCGCGGGCGATCGCGATCAACCGTCGGTCGAGCTCGTCGGCCGGCACCGTCGCCAGCAGCTGCCGGCCGGCGAGCGCCTCGGCGACCGTCGCGGGCGCGGGCGCCGGGTCGGGATCGCCGCTCGCCCCGACCACCGCCGGGTGGGTCCCGCCCGCCGCGACCAGCGCAAACCCGGGGCTGCCGCCGGCCTCCGGATCCAGCGCCGCCGCCACCGCGATCGCGTCGCCGCCGAGCGGCACTACCTGGCGTCCGTCCTTGGCGTCGAGCAGCCGGTTGCGCAGGGTCAGATCGAGGAGCGACAGCTTCCAGCGATCGAGGCGGCGAGCCGCGGAGTCCGAGAGGTCGTCCACGCCCCGACTGTACTCGCCACCGCCGACTGTGGCCCCTGCGCAGCGCGACGGGACGATCCCGGGTATCGTCGCTGGGGTGATGAGCCTGGATCACGATCACCCGCGCGCGGCCGACGCGTTCGCGCTCGATCCGGCGGTCATCCACCTCAACCACGGCTCGTTCGGCGCGTGCCCGCGCGTGGTGCGCGCTGCCCAGGACGACGTGCGGGCCCGCCTCGAGGCCGCGACGATGCGCTGGTTCCGGCTCGACTACGAGCGCGAGCTCGACCTCGCCCGCACCGCCGCCGCGGCCTTTGTCGGCGCCGATCCCGACGGCTTCGCGTTCGTCCCCAACGCGACCTACGGGGTCGCCACCGTGATGGCCCACCTGGTGCGCACCCGCCGGCTCGGCCGCGGCGACGCGGTGGTCACCACCGACCACGCCTATCGCGCCTGCAAGAACGCGCTCGACCGCACCGCCGCGCTCACCGGCGCCCACGTCGAGGTCGTGCACCTGCCGCTGCCGATCCGCGAGCCGGGCGACGGCCGCGCCCACGTCGCGCGGATCGCCGAGCGGGTGACCCGACGCACCCGCCTGGTCCTGGTCGATCACGTCACCAGCCCGACCGCGATCGTCCTCGATATCGCCGCGCTCGGCCGGGCCCTGCCCGCCGCCGCCGAGCTGCTGGTCGACGGTGCCCACGCGCCCGGCTTTCTCGATCTCGACGTCGCCACCACCGGCGCGACCTACTACACCGGCAACTTCCACAAGTGGGTGTGCGCGCCCAAGGGCGCCGCGTTCCTGTGGGTCGCGCCGGGCACCCGCGACCACTGCCACCCCCTGGTCACCAGCCATGGCGCCACCCTGCCGGCCGACGCGCGGTCGCGCTTCCGCCTCGAGCACGACTGGACCGGCACGGTCGACCCATCGGCCTACCTCGCGGTGCCGACCGCGATCGAGCACGTCGCCGCGCTCGGCGGTGGCTGGCCCGCGGTCCGCGCCGACAACCACGCGCTCGCCTGCGCGCTGCGCGACCAGCTGGCCGAGGCGCTCGACGCCGATCCGATCGTGGCCCCGCCGGCGGAGGCCACGCTGACCGGCGCGATGCAGGCGCTCGCGATCGTGCTGCCGGCCGGCGTCACACCGCTGCAGCTCGAGCGGCGCCTGCTCGAGGCCGGGCTCGAGCTGCCGATCATCGATCACCCGGGCACCCCGTGGCCGCTGGCGCGGATCTCGGCCCACCTCTACAACTGCTCGAGCGACGCGACCCGCGCCGCCGAGCTGCTCCGCGCGCTGGGCGTGCGCGGCCGCCGCATCCTGTCCGAGAGGAATCCATGACCACCGGGCGTACCTTCGTCATCGGCGACATCCATGGCGAGCGCGCGCTCCTCGACGCGCTGCTCGGCCACCTGCCGTTCATCGCACCCGACGACGCGCTGGTCTTCCTCGGCGACTACGTCGACCGCGGCCCCGACTCCCGCGGCGTCATCGAGCGCCTGCGCCGGCTGCCCGAGCAGATCGTCGGCAAGGTCGTGTTCCTGCGCGGCAACCACGAGGACGCGCTGCTGCGCACGATGGACGAGGGCGATCCGTCGTTCCTGATGCCGCCCGGCAACGGCGTCGCCGCGACCTTCAGCGCGTTCACCGACCGCCCGCTGCCCGCGGACGGCGGCCTGGTCGCCGCGTCCGACTTCGCGCTCTACCTGGACGTCGCGACGTGGCTGCCGGCGCCGGTCGTGCGCTGGATGCGGGCGCTGCCGCTGTGGTGGCGCGACGCCCACGCCACCTACGTCCACGCCGGGCTCGACGGCGAAGGCGCGGCGTGGAACCCGCCCGAGACCTCGTCGGCCAAGTCGCTGCTGTGGCAACGCGAGCCCGACTTCTTCCTCGAGTACGCCGGCCCGCCGCTGGTGTTCGGACACACACCGGTGGCCGATCTGCCGCCGGTCGACCCGACCCGCACCTCGGTGTGGCGGCGCGGTCCGCTGTTCGGCATCGACACCAGCGCCGGCAAGGGCGGCCCGCTGACCTGCCTCGAGCTGCCCTCGGGCGCGGTCTACCAGGCCTGGCCGAGCGGCCACCTCACCGGGCCGTAGCCCGCGGCTTCAGACCTTCTTGTTGCGACGCTGCTGGAACGAGTACGGCCGGTGGGTCGGGCCCTTCTTGTCGTCGCCATCGGGGGTCTCGCCGCCCTCGATCGGCGCGCCCAGCGGCTCTTCGGAGCCCTCGCGGAACCGGATCGCGGTCAGCGGGTTCTCGCCGACCAGCACCAGCGTCTGCTTGTCGAGCAGCTCGCTCAGGCCCTCGAGCTTGTCGATGTCCTCGAGGATGTCGTCGACCGTGGTGTAGCGCTCGGTGCGCGAGTCGCGGGTCATGCGGTCGAAGATGTCGTCGATCCCGCGCGGCAGCGCCGAGTTGATGTTCGTCGGCATCGGCGAGCGCCGGCCCGGTAGCTTCCGGGTCAAGAGCTCGTAGAAGATGATGCCGAGCGCGTAGATGTCGGCCTGGGCGCCGGCCCCGGTCGGATCGCTGTAGAGCTCGGGCGCCATGTACGCGACGTTGCCCATGCCGACGTAGATCTGGCGGATGACCGCCTGGTCGCGCTCGACGATGCGGGTGAAGCCGAAGTCGGTGACCTTCACGTTGCCGTAGCCGTCGATCAGCAACTGCTCGGGCTTGAGGCCGCGGTGGTAGACGCGGGCGGCGTGCGCGGCGCGCAGCGCGTGCAGCGTCTGCAGCAGGTACTTGAAGACCAGGTCGACCGGGATGTCCTCGGCGTCGTTGATCAGCCGCCGCGCCGAGCCGTTGGGCGCCAGCTCGCTGACGACGTACGGGTGATCGCGGTCGAGGTTGACGTCGTGGATCGGCAGGATGTTCGGGTGCGCGAGGCTGGCGCACGCGCGCACCACGTCGGTGAACCGGCGGATGATCTCGAAGCGCAGGTCCTCGCTGAAGAACCCGAACAGCTCGCGGATCTCCTTGAGCGCGACCTCGCGGTTGAGCGGCACCTGGCGGGCCCGATAGACCGTGCCGATGCCGCCCGAGCCGAGCGAGGCCAGCTTCTCGTAGCGCGAGTCGACGATCTCGGCCGTCGACTGACCGATCTCGCCGCCGACCGACATGCTGGGACGACCGCCTGAGGTGTGCACCTTGATGCCGTCCTTCCGCCCGGTGGTGAGCGACGAGGGAATCGCGCCGCTCGACGAGTCACGTCCGAGCGTCGACGCGACCACGCCGGAGTTGGTCGACATGCCGGGCGCCGACGGGCTCACCATGCCGCCGGCCTGCGTGCGGGTCTGGCGCAGACGCTTGAAGTGCGAGACCGCGCGCTCGGTGAACTCGGTGAGGCCCGCTCCGTTGACGACCTCCTCACCGTCGGGCGTGACCTCGAGCACGTCGCGGTCGGAGCGCAGGTAGCCGGCCTTCTCGAGGAAGGTCACGTATTCCGCGAACGGGATCGAGACCGCGCCCTCGCAGACCCGCCGGATATCGTCGAACCGATTCTGGCGGCCGTAGCGAGCCTCGGCCATCACGTTGGCGAGGATGAAGCGGGCCTCTTCGCAGAGGACCTCCTTCGTGACCTTGGCTCGACCTTCCATCTCTGGAATAGTAGGCGCCGTGACGCCATGGGGTCAAATCCGCGGGGTCACACGGTTTTCGAAAGGCGGGGCGCCCTCCGCGATCAGCCGGGCCACCAGCGGGGCGTCGGCTGGCAGGACGTCGTAGGCCAGGAGCTCGGGCGGCAGGCACCAGACGAGGTCGGCGACCTCGACCGCGCGCGCCACCGCGCCGGTCGCGAGCCGACAGCGGTAGACCAGCATCAGCAAGTCGAACCCCGGATAGGCATGGTGCAGGACGTCCCAGATCTGCCCGACCTCGACGGCGGCCCCGAGCTCCTCGTCGAGCTCGCGGACCAGCGCGTCGGTCGGCGACTCGGCGGTCTCGATCTTGCCCCCGGGAAACTCCCAGAACCCGCCCATCGCCTGGTCGTCGCGTCGACGCGTGAGCAGGACGCGGGGTCCATCGACGATCAGCCCAGCGACGACGAGCTTGCGCGAACGGCCTTCGGACACCGCATGAAAATACCCCACGACGACCCGCGTTAGGCCCGCGCCGCGCCTTGCGATGCCGGATAGTGACCCGTACAGTCCGTCCATCCGATGAGACTCTATCCGGCCAAGGTCGACACCATCGCCAACGAGGTGATCGGCAAGCTCACGCAAGACGGCGACATCGAAGTTCCGGACCCTCACGAGGCGCAGCTCGACGTCGCTTCGGTGCTCAAGGAGTACATCCGGGTCGACAAGGAGCTCACGGAGCGCGCCAAGGATATCCTCGAGATCCGCGGCCTGCCCCACGCGCACCTGGCGCGCACCAAGCGCCAGCTCGCGGAGCAGAAGGACTTCGGCCTCGGCGAAGAAGGCGTCACCTGGATCACGAACCAGCTCGTCGAGACCTTCATGCAGTCGAAGAACGTCGACGAGGTCTTTGCCGACGACGCGATTCTCCGCAAGAAGCTCAAGGAGATCGTGAAGAAGCACATGCAGATCGACGAGGGCCTCGACCAGGAGGTCCGGGACCGGCTCAAGAACCTGCAGGAGGGTACCGACGCCTGGGAGCTCGAGTACTCGAAGGTCATGGGCCAGATCAAGCAGAAGCACGGCATCAAGGAATAGCGGCGGCGGTCGCCACGACCTGCTGCT
>JBKJLC010000051.1:0-2976 GCA_046597055.1 Kofleriaceae bacterium
GACCTCGGCGGTGCCCGAGTGGCTCGCGAGGTCGGTCGGCGCATAGGTCACGTCGAAGCCGCAGCTCGCGCCGGCGCTCAGCGGCAGGGTCCCGCAGGTGTCGTTGGCGCGGGCGAACACGGTGCCGGGGCCGCTGGCGCTCACCAGCAGGGCCGCGGTCGGTCCGGTGCCGTCGTTGCGCACGGTGAAGCGGACCGGCGCCGACGTGGTGCCGGTCGGCACCGAGCCGAAGTCGTGGGTGGCCGGCTCGATCGCGAGCATCGGGGTGCCCTCGGTGGGCGGCGGAGCATCGGGGGGCACGCCGCCATCTGGATCGGGTTCCACGGGGGGCCCGTCCGGGAACGTGGGCGTGACGGTTCCGCAGGCAGCCCAGACGCACGTGAGCCCGATGAGGCCAAAACGACGCATTGAGTCCGTTACCGGGAAACCTGGGTGCGATTCAATGGCAGGAATCGGCACGGGCGTACGGGAGGTGAGCCCCCTTACGATCGAGTGAAGAATAATGGTCAGCTGAGAACTGCGCGCAGCGCAGCGGCCACCGCGTCGACGCTGGCGAAGGTGGCACCGTGGCCCATCAGACCGATCCGCCACGCCTTGCCCTTCAGGGCGCCGAGGCCGCCGCCGATCTCGATGCCGTGCTCGAGCAGCAGCCGGCGCCGCACCGCCGCCTCGTCGACCCCGGCCGGCGCCGCGATGAGGTTGAGCATGGGCAGGCGGTGGCCGTCCTGCGAAGCGAAGTCGAGGCCGAGGGAGGCGATCGCGGCGGCGAGCCGCTGGTGGACCGCGAGGTGGCGCGCGAACCGCGCTGGCAGGCCCTCCTCGGCGACGATCGCGAGCGCCTCGTGCAGCGCGTACAGCATGTTGATCGGCGCGGTGTGATGGTACGCGCGCTCCTGGCCCCAGTACGCGCGGAGCAGGGTGAGGTCGAGGTACCAGGACGGCACCGGGCGGGTCCGCCGCTCCAGCCGCGCGACCGCGCGCGGCGACAGCGTCACCGGCGAGAGCCCGGGCGGGCACGACAGGCACTTCTGGGTGCCGCTGTAGGCGGCGTCGACGCCCCAGGCGTCGATCTCGACCGGCATGCCGCCGAGGCTGGTGACGCAGTCGAGGATGAACAGGCCGTCGTGGGCGTGCACCAGCTCGGCCAGGCCCGCGACCGGGTTGACGATGCCGGTCGAGGTCTCGGCGTGGACGGTGGCGAACAGGTGCGGGCGGTGCCGGGCGATCGCGTCAGCGAGCTGGCCCGGGTCGAGCGCGGTGCCCCACGGCGCCTCGACGGTGACGACGTCGGCGCCGGTGCGGCGGGCGACCTCGGCGAGCCGGCCGCCGAACACGCCGTTGACGCCGACCACCACCCGATCGCCGGGCTCGACCAGGTTGACCATCACGGTCTCCATGCCGGCCGAGCCGGTCCCGCTCATCGCGAGCGTGAACGGGTTGGTCGTCGCGAACACCTGACGCAGGCCCACGCGCACCTCGTCCATCAGCGCGAGGAACTCCGGATCGAGGTGGCCGATCGTCGGGTGGGCGAGGGCGGCCAGCACCCGCGGCGGCACCGGCGATGGCCCCGGACCGAGGAGCAAGCGGCGGGGGAGCGAGGAGACGGGCGGCATGACCGTGATATACACCGCACCATGGCGACACGATCGAGCCTGTCGGCGAAGCGGATGGCCAAGGCCCTGGCCCGGGTGCACAGCGCGCAGCTCGAGGTGGCCGAGCGCTACCGCGGCGAATCCGGTGCGCGCCAGCCGGTGCACACCGTCTATGGCGGCGCCCACCTGTTCACCGCCGACACCGCGCGCAAGCTGGGCGAGCTGGCGGTGCGCTCGCTCGAGACCTACGCGCCCGAACCGACCACGTTCGCCGAGGTGATCGGGGTGCCGGCCGCGCTGGCCGCCACCGTGCACGAGCGGGTGATGGCCAAGCTGCGGGTCGAGGCGGTCGAGGACTTCCGCATCGACTTCGAGGACGGTTACGGCAACCGCTCCGACGAGGACGAGGACGGCCATGCCAGCGCCGCCGCGCACGAGGTCGCCAAGGGCCTGGCGGCGGGGACCCTGCCGCCGTTCATCGGCATCCGGATCAAGCCGTTCTCGCGTGAGCTGGCCGCGCGCTCGATCCGGACCCTCGACATCTTCCTGACCGAGCTGGTCGGCGCGACCCAGGGCCGGCTGCCCCCCAACTTCGTGGTCACCCTGCCCAAGATCACCTGCGTCGAGGACGTCGAGATCCTGGTGTGGGTGTTCGACCAGCTCGAGGAGCGGCTCGAGCTCGAGCCCGGCTCGCTCAAGCTCGAGATCATGGTGGAGACCACCCACTGCATCCTCGACCCGCGCGGTCGCTCGATGCTGCCGCGCCTGCTCGATGCCGCGTCGGGCCGCATGACCGGCGCCCACTTCGGGACCTACGACTACACCGCCAACTGCGACATCACGGCAGCGCACCAGCGCATGCGCCACCCGGCGTGCGACTTCGCCAAGCACATGATGAAGGTCGCCTACGCCCAGACCGGGGTCGCCCTGTCCGACGGCGCGACCAACATCATGCCGGTCGCGCCGCACAAGAGCGCGAGCACCGACGCCCAGCGCCGCGAGAACCAGGAGGCCGTGTTCGGGGCCTGGCGCCTGCACGCGCTCGACACCCGCCACTCGCTCACCAACGGTTTCTACCAGGGCTGGGACCTGCATCCGGCGCAGCTGCCGATCCGCTACGGCGCGGTCTACGGCTTCTTCCTGGAGGGCCTGGCGGCCGCCTCGCACCGGCTCAAGAACTTCGTCGCGAAGGCCGCCCAGGCGACCCTGGTCGGCGACGTCTTCGACGACGCCGCCACCGGCCAAGGCCTGCTCAACTACTTCCTCCGCGGCATCTCGTGCGGCGCGGTCCGCGAGGACGAAGCCCTGGCGACCGGCCTGTCGCTCGAGGAGATCCGCTCGCGCTCGTTCGTGAAGATCCTCGACGGTCGTCGCCCGGCCGCCG
>JBKJLC010000087.1:0-36327 GCA_046597055.1 Kofleriaceae bacterium
TCTGCGCCGCGCTGGTCGCCGCCGGGTGCGGGGCCACGCCCGGCGCCGATCGCCGCGATGCCGCGGTCGATGCCGCCCGCGCGCCCGACGACGCCGGCGCCGGCGACGCCGCGGTCCCCGGCTTCGCCGTGCAGTACAGCGACCCCGACCACGGGCCGTTCCGCGGCGGCACCTTCGCCACCGTGCGCGGCGCCGGCTTCCGCGCCGACGACGAGGTGTGGATCGGCGGCCGCCGCGTCGTCAGCCAGCGCTGGATCGACTCGCGCCGCATCGAGCTCGAGACCCCGCCCGGCGAGCCCGGCGCCGCAACCGTGGAGGTGCGCCGCGCCGGCGGCGGCGACGTCGCCAGTCGTGCGGGCGCCTTTTCCTACGACGCGATCGCGGTCGATCCACCCGGCGGCTCGGTCGCGGGCGGTACCTTCGTGACCGTGACCGGCTACGGCACCGACTTCGGCGCGGCCCCGGTCGTGCGCTTCGACGGCGTGCCGCTCACCGGCGTCACCGTGCAGCACGGCCAGCGCCTCACCGGCTTCGCGCCGCCCGGCGTGGGCGGCGATGCCGACGTCGACGTCGCGGCCGCCACCGGCGCCTGGCACGCCGACCGCGCGTACACCTACCTCACCACCGGCGATCCGTTCTCGGGCGGGTTCTCGGGCCCCCCGATCCACGGCGCGCTCAACGTCGTGGTGATGAACGCGTGGACCAAGGACGGCATCCCCGACGCGTTCGTCGCGATCGGCGATCCGTCGACCACGGCCTACCGCGGGCGCACCGACGCGCTCGGTCAGATCACGTTCAGCGGGCCCGACCTGCGCGGGCCGGTGGTGGTGACCGCGTGGGCGGCCGACCACGAGGTCGGTACCTTCCACTGCGTCGACGCCGAGAACCTGTCGATCTGGCTGCGCTCGCCGGTCCCGCCGCCCACGACCGGGCCTCCGGGGGTCGGCCAGGACGGCGCGCGCATCCGCGGCCACATCGTGTGGGGCGAGGCCGTCGCGCTGGGCTCGCCGTACTGGAACCTCGTGCCCGAGCCGCGCACCGCGACCGAGCGCAAGCGGGTCTACGTCACCAGCGCGGCCAGCGGCCTCACCGGCCAGCCCAGCGCGCCGGTCGCGCCGATCGACTACACCGGGCCCGACCGGCTGGCCTGGCCGTTCGAGGTCAGCGCCCGCTCGGGGGCGCTCGCGGTGGTCGCGGTCGCCGGGCTGTACGACCCGGCCCGCGATCCGAGCGGCCAGGGCGTGCAGGGCTTCGAGCCGTTCGCGCTGGGCGTCGCGCGCGGCGTGCTGGTCGGGCCCGGCGAGGACCGCGGCGGTGTCGACATCGTCATCAACATCCCGCTCGATGCCGCGCTGCGGGTGCTGCTCGACCGGCCGCCGCCGCTGCACACGCCGGGCTGGCCCGGCCCGACCGTCTACCGGCTGCGCGGCGGCGTCGATCTGGGCGGCGAGGGCGTCGCGCACCTGGGCGGGCACGGCCTGCCGTACGACCGCGGCTTCTACCCGGGCGAGCACGAGCTCCCCGACAGCGCCACCGCGATCACGCTGACCGGCGTGCCGGCGCTGGCCCGCGCGGTCGCCGATGGCTCGTACGCCTTCCAGATCGGCGCGTTCGCGCCCGGCGGTGGCGCGCCGTTCTCGGTGCGGATCGTGCGCGGCGTCCGCGCGACGTCGACGCCGGTGGTGGTCGGCGACTTCCTCGGCGTACCCCGCGCGATCGATCCACCGCCGGACGGGATCGGATCGGCGCGTCAGGTCCGGTTCGCGCCCGAGGGCGAGACCACCGGCACGCCCACGTTCCACCTGCACATGCTGTCCGACGCCAGCGGCAACCCGGTGTGGCGCGGCATCACCTGCGGCGGCGAGCACGCGCTCGACCTGCCGGATCTATCCTCGATCGGCCTGGTGTGGCCGCCGCCGGGAGCGCCCCTGTCATGGACGATCTACTCGATCACCGGCCCCGGGCCGTACCGCGACTTCAGCTACCGCTGGCTCAACTTCAGCTACTGGCGCGGGTACGCCGCGGCCACGTACGGCGTCCAGTTTCCGTGACCGCCCCGGCCCGGCTCACCGCCCTGCTCGCGCTGGTGCTGGCCGCCGCGTGCTCGAAGGGGCAGAGCGATCTGTGCGTCGCCGGCGAGCGCCAGTGCATCGAGAACCGCCAGCAGGAGTGTGGCGACGACGATCGGACCTGGACCGTCATCGCCGACTGCGTCGCCCTGGATCAGATGTGCGTCGCCGACCGCGGCTGCCGCGCGTGCTTCCCGGACACCCGCGTGTGTCGCGAGCAGGACATCGTGCGCTGCCGGCCCGACGGCTCGGGCTACGACGTGCTGGCGACGTGCGACGGCGGCGCCCAGCAGGTCTGCATCGCCGGCGACTGCCTCGATGCCTGCGAGCTGGCCGCGCAGAGCCGCGACTACGAGGGCTGCGAGTACTGGGCGGTCGATCTCGACAACGCGGTGGTCGCGACCCAGGGCGCGGCCTCGGCCCAGCAGTACTCGGTGGTGGTGTCGAACGCGAGCGCGCTCACGGCCACGGTCCGGGTCGAGATCATGTGCACCGCGGCCGACGCCGCCAACCCCGCGACCCCGTGCACCGTCGGCCAGCCCTACACCGTGGCCGAGCCGCTGCCGCTGGCGCCCGGCGACCTCCGCGTCCTCGATCTCGATCCGCGCGAGCTCGACGGCTCGAGCCGGCCCGAGCTCAACGACGGCCCCGGCACGTTCCGGTCGGCGCACGCGTACCGCGTGATCTCGAACGCGCCGCTGATCGCCTACCAGTTCAACCCACTCGAGAACGTCGGCGTGTTCTCCAACGACGCCTCGCTGCTGCTACCGACCGAGGCGCTGTCGGACCGCTACCTGGTGCTGTCGTGGCCGCAGACGCTGGCCCGGACCGAGGACCCGGCGACCAACGCCGGCATCGACCTGCGCGGGTTCGTCACCATCGTCGGGGTCGCCGATGACACCCAGGTCGAGGTCCGGCTGTCGACCGCGATCCTCGGCGGCGGCGGCCTGGGCCCGGCCGCGGCCGGCGAGGTCCTGGCGTTCACGCTCGATCGCTTCGAGGTCGCCAACCTCGAGACCGACGGCTTCAACGCCGACTTCACCGGCACCACGGTCTCGGTGCGCGACGGCGGCCGGGTCGCCGTGTTCACCGGCAGCGAGGCCTCGGATGCGCCGCGCTTCGACACCCTGGCCACCCGCCGGTGCTGCGCCGACCACCTCGAGGAGCAGGTGTTCCCGGTCGACTCGTTCGGCACCCGGTTCGTCCTGGTCAAGACCCCGCTGCGGTCGCGCGTGGTCGACGTCGCCGGCTGGGACGTCTCGGTCGTGCCCGACGAGCCCGAGTACTGGCGGCTGATCGCGGCCCAGGACGGCACCACGGTCCTCACCGATCTCCCGGTGCCGCAAGATCGCTTCGTGCTCGGCGCGGGCGCCGCGGTGATCATCGAGGCCGAGCGCGACTTCTTGCTCGAGGCCAGCGCGCCGGTGGCGGTGGTGCAGGTGCCGGCCAGCCAGCACGCGACCGGCATCCCGTCGACCTTGCCCGACGGCCAGCGCCCGCCCGGGGGCGACCCGTCGCTCATCTGGGTGCCCCCGGTCGAGCAGTGGCGCCGGCGTTACCTGTTCCTGGTCCCCAACAAGTACGCGTTCGACTTCCTGCTGATCGCGGCGCCGGCCACCGCGCACCTCAGGTACGACAACCTGCCGATCGACCTGGTGCTGACCTGCGAGCGCGAGCCGATGGGCAGCCAGGTGCCAGCCGAGGGCGGCCCGGCGGTCGAGTACGTGGCCACCCGCTGCCAGCTGTCGTTCCCGATGCCCGGCGGCCCCGGCCTGCAGGACGACGGCGTCCACGAGGTCACGACCACCGAGGGCGCGCCGTTCGGGCTGATCGTGTGGGGCTGGGACAGCTTCGTCAGCTATGGCTATCCCGGCGGATCCAACGTCGAGCGGCTGAACATCGACTGATCACGTCACGGGTCCGACCCGCGATGGCGGCCGCGCCTCGATCGCTATACCGTCGCGCGTCGTCGATCGAGGTCGGGAGACCAGGGGGCTCGGCCTGTCGTTCTTCTGGCGGTTTCACCTCGCGCGACGCGACGATGGCGGACTGACGATCTCGGACGAGCGTCCGTGACTGTCCGGATGACCGGGAGTGATGCACTGGCGCTCGCTCCCGTGTAGTCAGCGCAAGCGCGCTCACGCTCACAGCGCGCGAGTGTGAGCCGGTCGATTTTTCTTGAGCGCCCGTGGCACCTGCCCCTACGGTGCCCCTTCACGGTCACCAGGGGGAGCTACGTGGACGACACTGATCGAGTGCTACGCCCGACGACGCCGTTCGTCAGGCCGACGGCCGCCGAGGTCTTCGATGACCCGACGCCGACGACGGCGCCCTCGTGGGCACCGCCACCCCGCCTCGCACGCGGCACCGTCATTCCCTCGTCCTCGTCCTCGTCGCGCCGGGCGCGCCCGGCGGTTCCGCCGGTGCCGAAGCTCCGGCCGCTGGTCTTTCAGGAGACGTCGCCGGACCTGGTGGTGCGGCTGATCCCGTCGCCGCGGTGGTGGGGCCCCGTGGTCCGGGTCGATCTCGACGTGCCGGTGTCGGCGGCAACCGCCGATGCCACCGCGCCGGTCGTGCGCATCGGCGCGCGGGACTGGCGGCCGGTCGCGGCCGCGGGCGCCGTCGGCGTCGGCGTCGTGCTCGCCGCGGCGTTCGCGTTCGGCGCCAGTCGGTCTGGATCCGCGGCATCCTCGGCCTCGTCGAGCGTCGCTGCGCCGGTCCAGGTCGCCAGCGCGGTCACTGCGCGGCCCGTGGTCACGCCGATCGCGGTCGAGCCCCTCGACCCCGAGGCCGTGCTCCCCGACGTGCCCGCCGCCGCGCCCGCCGAGCGGGCGATGCCGATCGCCGCGCCCGCGCCCGCGCCCAGCCACGGCGTCCTCATGATCGGCGCCAAGCCGCCGTGTCGGATCCTGATCGACGGCAAGGACACCGGCCTCACCACGCCGCAGCGTCAGGTGCGCGTGCCGGCCGGCCGCCACACCATCACGCTGGTCAACGCCGAGTTCGGCATCGAGCACACGTCGACCGTCACCGTGACCGGTGGCCGCAAGGCCAAGCTCATCCGCGACCTCTCCGCCGCGATCGACTGACCGACTGGTCCGAGCCGGCGGGCGCCCGACGCGGCGGGGGCTACGACCGCGCGCCGCGCCGCAGGTGGGCGACCAGCTTGCCGAACAGGCCGCGCACCGCGTTCTCGACCGCTTCGCGGCGCAGCTGCGGCAGGTAGCGCGCGTCGTACGTGCGCCGCGGCACCTGCACCTTGGCGCCACCGGACAGGAACGACAGCATGCGGCCGCGACTGTCGGAGATGGCCAGCCGCAGCTGGGCATCGATCTCGACGAAGTTGCCGGTGTGGCGGGTCTCGAGCGAGACGATGCTGAGGTCGACGTTGCGCAGGTCGAGCCCGAAGCGCGCGGCGTCGTTCGCGACCGTCGTCACCGTGGTGTGGCTGGCGATCTCGGACGACATCACCGAGCGCAGCGCGGCGGCGTGGACCTTGCGTGCCTGCTGGTCGTAGCTGGCCGGCGAGTCGTCGCTCGCCGACTTCACGATCACGTAGAGCTCGGGCCGCGACGCGACCGCGCGCGGTCGGTTGCCGAAGCCGGCCTTGGCCGGCTGCGCGACCGCCGGCTCGAGCCCGTTGGCCGCGCACACCAGCACCACCGCCTCGGCGGCCCGCTTGCGCACGAGCGGGTCGGCGTCCTTGGCCGCGTTGCGCAGCGCCGGCAGCGAGGCGCGGTGGCCGAGCTTGCCGAGCCCGGCGGCGGCGATCGCGCGGACCGACGGGCTGGCGTCGGTCAGCGCGGCGACCAGCGGCTTGAGCGTCGGCTTGCTGGCGAGCCGCGCGAGCGCGGTCACCGCGGCGATCCGCTCGCGCTCGGTGTGCGATGCGCCCAGCGTGCTCGCGAGCTCGGCGATGCGCTGACTCTCGTCCGCGTGCGCGGGCGCGCTGCCGGCGACCAGCGTCGCGCTGACCAGCGCGATCCCGACGCTGCGGCGCAGCCACGCGGCTCCGCCGAAGACACCCCGGCAGAAGATCGTGCGCGCCACCATCCGTCGCGTGCGATTACGCCTGTCGCAGATCGACGAGTCAATTTGTTTCGCCCCTGACCTTCACTGACTCGATGTGCGACGACGTCGTGTCGCTCGTCAGGGATGGCGAGGTGTATCGTGACCGCGTGAACCTCTCGCTGCTGTTGACGACGTGGTGCGACTCGCGCGCACATGGAGCTCGGGTTTGACACCCGACGAGCGGTTGCCGACGACGACGCTCAAGGTCGGCACCATCGCGACGGTGGTCGCGCTGTCGGCGGTGGTCGCGTACGTGCAGTTCACCGGCGACGTCGGCCTGCCGCCCAAGCCGCCGCCGCCGGCGTCGGGCGGCGGCGCCTCGGAGCAGCTCGATCGCATCGCCGACTCGGCCGGGAGCTGGCAGGCGTTCCTCCTGCGCGACGCGGCCGCGGCCGCGATCGCGGCGCCGGCGCCGGCCGATATGGCGCGCAAGCTGCGCCACCGGATCGACGAGGAGGTCCGCGTGATCGCGCCCGGCGAGGGCACGGTCGAGGTCGCCGGGCTCAAGCTCACCGCGGGCGTCGCGGACGACGAAGGCACGCGCCGGCTGTTCACGCTGTCGATCGAGAACGCGACCGACAGTGATCTCGCGTACCGCGTGCTCACCGAGCCGCGCCCGGGTGGTGCGGCGTGCAACCAGCGCGCGATCCTGCCGCACGATGCGATCGTCGTGCGACGCGGCACCACCGTCGTGCGCAGCGAGTGCAGCTACCGACCCGGGATGTCGCTGCGCATCTCTCGCGTCGAGAGCATGGAGCTGCTGCCGCTGATGGGCTTCTACGTGTCGCGGCTGCCACCGGCCGCGCTCGGCGCCGACCCGCGGCTCGCGCGCGGTCACCAGCCCGACCTGCCGACGGGCTGGACCGTGTGCACCACCGTGGCGTCGCAGTCGGTCCGCTCGGCCATCGAGCAGGGGAAGATCGCCTGGCGGGATCTCGTCGATTTTTATGCGCGCCACCGGTGCGAGACCTATACGTTTCCCGAGGGATACCGGGCGTTTGAGAAGAACGCCGCCCGCCCGTTGCCCGTCGTGGAGTGACCGCCTTCGCGACTGCTTCATTTGTTCCGCGGCGTTAGGCTTGCGTCCAGACACGGATTGCGGATAGCCTGAACTCAGATTTCGCGGAGTTACGGTCGTCGTGACAAAGTCCGAGCTCATCGAAAAGATCTCCGAGGGTCTCAAGCTTCCCGCCGGGAAAGCCGAAGCCATCGTCAACTGCGTCTTCGACTCGATGGTCAAGGCCCTCGAACGTGGCGAGGGCATCGAGATCCGAGGCTTTGGAAGCTTCACGGTCCGCGAGTACAAGGCCTATGAAGGCCGGAACCCGCGCACCGGCGAGACGGTCCATGTCGCCCCGAAGCGGCTGCCCTTCTTCAAGGTGGGCAAGGACTTGCGCGAACGCGTGAACTCCGCGGTCGGCACACCGTTGCCCGTCGACACCAGTCCAGACAACGACGACGACCTGGCCAGCGATCCCGAGCTCGACGACGACGAGCCCGACGACGTCGCGCGCTGACCGCGCCCGGCCGGCGCGGTTGCTCAGCGCCGCCGGATGACCCGACCGGCGTCGCCGTCGACCTCGAGCCAGTCGCCATCGACGATCGTGTCGACGATGCCGGTGCAGCCGACCACGCACGGGATGCCGAGTTCGCGCGCCATCGCTGCGCCGTGATCGAGCAGCGAGCCATGCTCGCAGACCAGGGCGGCGGCGCCCTCCACGATCAGCGCGAGCGCCGGGGTGATCGCGCGCGCCACCACGATCGCGTGCGGCGGCACCCGCCCGGCGTCGGCGAGCTGCGAGATCACCGCGGCGGGCCCGACCACCCGACCGCCGATCCCGTCGCCATGCCAGGCCGCGGCCGCGGGGCCGGCTGGCGCATCCGCGCTCGTGATCGTGAGCGGCAGCTCCCACCCGGCGGCGCGCTCGGCGGCGGCGCGGGCCCCGGCGGCGCGGGCGGCGGCGCGCACTGGGTCGATCGCGGGCGCCGGGGCGTGCGCGTCGGCGACGACCTCGTCGAGCGGCAGCCAGCACACATCCTCGGCCGCGATGCCGGCGCGGGCCGCGTAGGCGAGCAGCGCGCGACGGACGACCGCCTGCGCCCGCGCGAACAGCAGATCGTCCTGCTCGGCCAGGTCGGCGGCGGCGCGGGCGAGCGCGACCACGGCGGTCAGCGCCGGGGGTACGTCCGGCTCGGGCGGCGGCGCCGGCCGAGCGCGGGCGCGCAGGATCGCGTCGTCGATCAGGGCCGGCCGCTCGGCGAAGGTCGGGGCCGCGACGTCCCACGCGAGCGCGACGTCGCCGATGCGGTCGAGCAGGGCGGCGCGATCGATCCGGCCGGCCGCGGCGTCGGCCACCGCGACCACGACCGACGACGGCCGGCGCGGTACCAGGGCGGCCGCGCGCGCGATCGCCTCGCGTGCGGACGCCCCGCTCGTGCGGAGGGCATCGATCAGCGGACGCCGCCCGGCCGCCACCAGCGGTCCGATCTCGATCGCGAGCACCCGATACGCGGCGAGGTAGGCGGCGAGCGCGGCGTCGAGATCGGCACCGGCGCCGGCCAGCGCGCGGTCGACCGCGCCCGCGTGGCTCGCGTAGCGCGCCACCAGCTCGGCCTGGTCGGTCGGGGCCGCCGGCGTCACCACGCCCTCGCGCGGCGCGGCGTACAGGAAGCCGGCGACCACCGCGAGATGGAACGGCGCCAGCGCGGCGCGCTCGACCCGCTCGCACAGCCCGGTCTGCGCCGGCGACAGCGGGTCCGGGTTGTGCGCGACGTCGCGCACCCACGCGCGCGGCGGATCGCGCAGCGCCGCCAGCAGGATCGGCGGCGCCGGCCGGCGCGGCGGACGCACCGGCGGATGCACGACCGGGCGCGCCTGCACCACCGCCCAGCCGGCGGCGCCGTCGATCAGCTCGACGTCGGCGCCGCCGGTCGCGCCGATCGCGGCCTCGGCGGCGAGCGCCAGCCGCACCGCCGCGGCCAGCTCCGCCGGCGCCGCCTCGGGATCGCGGCCCAGCCGCAGCAGCTCGCGGTCGCCGGCGGCGAGCCATAGCTCGTCCGCGTGCGGCCGCCCCGGTGGCCGGGTGTAGACGACCACCCGCGCGCCGGCGCGCGCGCGCTGCACGATCACGCCGGCGGGCTGCGCGGCCGCGCCGCGCGCGTAGGCGATCACCAGCGGGGTCAGCGACGCCGCCCACACCGCGCGGATCGCCGGCCACACCTCGGCGGGCGCGACGCCGAGCACGCTGAGCCCGAGCCCGGGCGCGGCGGCCTCGGCGCGGTCCTCGAGCGCCATCGACGAGCGCACCACCAGCGGCCCGCCGAGCGCGTCGGCGCGCGCGCGGACCTCGGCCTCGAGCGCGGGTGGGATCGCGGCGGTCTCGGCGGCGGCGGTCCACGCGGCGAGCCGGGCTCCGACCTCGGCGAGCGCGGGCGCCGCGTGGTCGTCGGGCGCGCCGCCGGTCACCCGCTCGAACGCCGCGCCGGTCAGCGCGAACCCGGCCGGCACCGGGAGCCCGGCGGCGATCAGCCGGGCCAGCCCGGCCGCCTTGCCGCCCGCGCGATCGCCGGCCTCGGCCAGATCGACGACGAGCGGGGCGGGCGACGACACCGCCGCATCCTACCCCTGCTGACCGGCCGCGCCGGTGCTACCGTGGACGGTCGTGGCAGCCCGCACTCGCCAGGTCGCGCTCGTCGCCAGCCTCGCCACCGCGCTCGGCGCTGCGCTCCCCGGCGGCGCCGCGGTCGCCGACACCAGCAAGCTGGCCAAGGACGGCCTCCGGGTCCAGGCCCGCCACCCGCTGCGCGGCAAGAACAAGCTGTGCTGCGGCTACCCGCTGGTGGCCGACCTGCAGTGGGCGCTGCGGTTCTACTGGCTCGCGCGCGAGGACGACTTCGACGAGCCCGACGAGATCGACTACGCCGACGTCGACGAGACCGACATCTACAACCGGCGCGGCTTCTACGTCGGCACGTTCTCGAAGAAGTTCATCTGGCACCTGCGCATGGAGGGCTCGGGCCTGCTCGCCGACGGGCGGGTCGTGAACTACGCCGGCGCGTGCAAGTACGGCACCGGCACCTGCTTCGAGCAGCTCGACGCGCGCGACTTCCCGTTCGGCCGCGGCGCCCGCCGGCGCACGCTCACGCCGTTCAAGTCGGTCGCGGTCGATCCCCGCCTGATCCCGCTGGGCGAGCCGCTCTACATCCCCGAGTTCGACGGCATGCGCCTGCCCGACGGCTCGGTCCACGACGGCTGCGTGCGGGCCGACGACACCGGCGGCGGCATCAAGCTGCGCAAGATGGACTTCTTCGTCGTCACCTACGGCAACTTCCGGGTCCTGTTGCAGGAGCTCTGGGGCACCAACTGGGTCACCCCGGTGATCGAGGCGCCCCGCTGCGAGTACCTCCGCGACACCTGATCTCGCGCGGGGCCCGAGCCATGAGGCCGGTTCCCGGGCGAGCGCGCCGCGGTCGGGCGGCGGCACCGCAGCGGCCGCCGCGGGTCTCGTGTTAAGAAACCTGGTGTTCGACCGATGGCTCATCGCCGGTGCGGCGCCTGCGATCGAGGCCGCCCTCGGCTCGATCGGGCCCGCCCAGCGCGGCCCGATCGCGGTCGCCGGCGATGCCCGGCTGGCGCGGGCGCTGACCCGACCCGGTCGGGCGGTCACCCTGACCGGCGCGGCCCCGCGCGACGTGCGCAAGGCCGGCCCCGACGTCACCCTCGCCGACGACCTCGGCGAGCGCACGTTCGCGGTCGTGGTCGGCTGCGGGTCGGGCGACCGGGCCGACTGGGAGGCCGTGATCGCCACCTGGGCGCGCGCGGTCGTCGACGGCGGCGGCCTGGTGCTGGTCGATCGCATCCCGGCGATCGAGCTGTCGCGGCGCGCGCTCTGCCTCGGCCTGTCGGCGCTCGAGCAGCGCGTGTCCGGCCGCTGGATCGTGACCAGCGGCCTGGTCAGCGACCTGTAGCCGCGCGGGCCGGCGGGTCGCCGCCCAGGTGCCACAGCGCGCCGACCATGACCACGGCGCGCTGCAGCCGGCCGCCGTCGACCTGGGCGATCGACGCGCTTGCCGGTCCGCGGCGGCACCGGCCGGTCGCCCGGCCGCGGTCGCAGCACCGGTGGCACCACCGCGCTCGCGCCGGCGGTCGGGGTCGCGAGCATGACCGAGCCCGTCTCGTCGCGACCTGGTCGCACGCTCTTGGTGAGCACCACCGACGCGAAGTCCGCTTTCTCGATCCGGACCTCGTGGATCCCCGCCGCCAGCCGCGGGACCACCAGCGGCGTGCGACCGCGCTCGACGCCGTCGATGAACACGGTCGCGCCGCCCGCCCATCGGGCGACGCAGTCCGACGGTCCCAGTCAGACTTGCCAGCGCCGCGCTCGCGGTCGCGGTCCACATCACTACGTGCTTCACATCGAGCTCCTGGTTGTCGGCTCGTCAACGAGCCGTCGCCAAGTCGCGTGTGCACCGGCCGTGACGCGCCAACCTGCCGATCCCTGGGGCGCGCGCCGGTCCGCGCGGTGCTTGCCAGGCAACATGCGGCGTGGCCGTTGCCTGACCGGCAGCACGCGCGTGGACGGGCGCTGCGCTCGTCTCGCGGTTTCGGCAGTGGCGTTCGCCGCCACCGTGGGTTCGGTGACCGGCTGAGTCGCGATCCAGGCGCTACGCCGGCGGCGGCGCGATCGGGGTGCCGTCGGGCAGCATGTCGATCGACTCGTCGGGCGGCTTCTCCGGGTGGCGGTAGATGAGGTCCATGCGCGGACCGCGCCGGCCGCGCGAGTGATCGCCGCGGTCCTTGGCCTCGACGCCCTCGGGCACCGCCCACGGGATCTCCGGGTTGGGGAAGTCGCGCGCGACCTCGTACATGTACCGGGCCCACAGCGGGACCACCGTCATGTATGCGGCGTCCTGCTTGCCGAGCTCGCGGATGCGCTTGTCGTCGCCGAGCCAGACCGTGGTGATCAGCCGCGAGGTGAAGGCGACGAACGAGTTGTCCATGGTCGCGCTCGAGGTGCCAGTCTTGCCGGCGGCGTGGATCTCGGTCGCCTTCAGCGTCTTGGTGAAGCCGTACTCGACCATCTTGGCCAGCAGCTTGGTGGTGAGGAAGGCGGTGCGCGCCGGGATCGCCTGCTGGGGACGGACGCCGGCGGTCGCCGCCAGCCGGTCGAGCCGGTCGCGGCTGGCCAGCATCGGGTCGAAGTAGACCGTGCGATCCTCGACGGTGTTGCCGTCGCGATCGACGATGCGGCGCACGTACGCCCAGTCGATGAAGCGGCCGTTGCGCGCGAAGATCGCGAACGCGCGGGTCAGCTGGTCGAGGTAGGTGCATGACGCGCCGAGCGCCAGCGCCTTGTCGGCGATGATCGGCGAGGTGAAGCCGAGCCGGCGCGCCCACGCCTCGACGTTCTGCGCGCCGACCTCGCTGAAGATCCCGACCGACGGGATGTTCTTCGAGAACACCAGCGCGTACTCGAGGGTCACGTCGTTGTCGACGGTGCCGCCCAGGTTGGTCGGGGTCCACGCCTCGCCGGTGATGGGGTCGATGATCGTGACCGGCCGGTCGTAGAACATCGAGTCGAACCCGAAGCCGCTGTCGAGCGCCGCCGAGTAGTAGATGGGCTTGTAGGTCGAGCCCGGCTGCCGGCACGACTGCACCGCGCGGTTGAGCTCGCTGCGCGTGTAGTCGAGCCCGCCGACCATCGCCAGCACGTAGCCGGTCTGGTGATCGGCGGTGAAGATCGCGCCCTGCGGGTGCGGCACCTGATCGAGCTGGACCACGTCAGCGTGCTCGGCGTCCCACGCGGGCTCGTCGTGCGCGCCGCGCCAGGTCGGGTTGATGTTGTCGGGCATGAAGTACTCGCGATAGCGCCCGCGGGTGTGCAGCTCGCGGGTCACCCAGATGACGTCGCCCGGCTTGATCGCCTTGGTGGCGCAGCTGATCTCCTGGTCGTTGATCGGCCTGGTCGCGCTCCACGGCGAGGCCCAGCGCAGGTTGCGCAGCGGCAGCTCGAGCGCGCGGTCGCCGATGATCACGGTGGCCTTGTCGCACTTCGCCTTGTCGACTACGGCCAGGTAGCGGCGCTCGGGCTCGAGCGGACCCTCACCGTAGAGCTGACGCTGGCGCGCGATCAGCGACGCGCGGGCCGGGCCGTCGACGTACCACTCGGGCCCGCGCCAGCCCTGGCGCTTGTCTTGATGATGGGTCGAGTAGTCGACGTTGCCATAGGCGCCGGCGTCGAACGACGGCTCGACCGCGGCCTCGACCCGCAGGCCGCCCTTCATCAGCGCGTCGAGGCCATACTTCTCGACGATGTAGCGGCGGACGTGCTCGGCGTAGTACGGCATCCGCGACGGAAAGACGTCCTGGTAGACGTCGAGCTTCAGCGGCTCGGCCTTGGCCCGCTCGGCCACGGCCGGCTCGAGCTTGCCCCAGCGGACCATCTGATCCAGCACGACGTTGCGCCGCTCGATCGCCGCGGCCGGGTGCACGATCGGCGAGAACGCCGACGGCGCCTTGGGCAGCCCGGCGATCAGCGCCAGCTCGGCGAGCGATAGATCGCCCAGGTCCTTCTGGAAGTAGCGGTGGGCCGCGGCCCCGACGCCGTAGGCACCGGCGCCGAGATAGATGTGGTTGAGATAGAAGGAGAGGATCGCCTTCTTCGAGTACCGGGCCTCGAGGCGCCGGGCCATGATCGCCTCGCGTGCCTTGCGCGACAGCGACTTGTCGGTGCGCAGGAACTGCTTGGCGACCTGCTGCGTGATCGTGCTGCCGCCCTGCTCGAAGTCGCCCGACGTGAGGTTGGCCCAGGCGGCGCGGCCGATGCCCTTGAAGTAGATGCCGCCGTGCTCGAAGAACTGGTGGTCCTCGACCGCGACCACCGCGTCGATCAGCTGGGGCGGCAGCTGGTCGTAGGGGACCACCTCGCGCCACTCCTTGGCGAACTCGCCGAGCAGGGTGTCGTCGGCGGCGTAGATGCGGGTGACGCCGGGCGCGACCTTGGCGTATGTGCGCCAGTCAGGCGCCGGGTCGGTCGTGCGCGCGAAGTAGCCGTAGCCGGCGAAGCCCGACAGCGCCCACAGCAGGACCACGGTGATCGCGGCAAAGGCGTACAGCTTCGCGACCCAGTACACGACCCCGCCATCGGCGCGGTTGCTGATCGCGACCCGGTCGCGAGGCGGGCGCCGATCGGGGGCGGCCGGTGGCACCACGGGTGCGGCGTCATCCGCGCCGACCTCGGCCCCGGGGGCATCGGTGTGGGTCGCCGGCAGGGAGGCGGGTGCGTCGTCGCGCGGGGTGTCCGACATCGTGACAGGGCTCGGGTAGAACGGCGCAGTCTAGCCACGGCGGCGCGCGTGCGGCAAGCCTGACCTGAGCGCTCGATGACCCGCCGGTTCGCGCTAGGATGAGCCGCTGGTGCGGAGAATCGTCATGAGTCTCGCGGTGATGGCGGTGGGGGTCGCCGGCATCGCCCTGTGGCGCGGTCGCGGCGAGGATCGCCGGCCCGGGCCGGTTGCCGCTTCGGTCCCGGCGGCGGACGCGGGTGGGTCAGGCCGGGCCGTGGCGCCGGGCCCGGGCCCGATCGCGCCACAGCCGCTACCGCGGCTGCCCCCGGACCCCGGTGGGCCCGAGCCGGCCCCGTCGGTGAGGGGCGGCGTGGCGTTTGCCCAGGAGGCGCGCGACGACGCGTGGGCGGTCGAGCACGAGCGCGAGCTGACGCTGCGCCTGCGCGGCATCGTGGCCGAGCTGGCCGGTCGCGCGAAGCGGGTCGACATCGATGCGATCGAGTGTCGTCGCACGCAGTGCCAGGTCACCGTGCACGCCCGCGACGCGGCCGCGCTGGGCGCCCTGTACGGCGCGCTCGAGAGCCCGGCCGGGCTGATCGGCTGGGCCGACAACCTGCTGCTGGCCCCGGTCGAGACGGCCGCCGATGGCCAGGTCACGACGCAGGTCACCGCCACGTTCGAGCGCGACTAGCGGGCTCAGGCCGCGGCGAGGTCGGCGATCGCGCTCATCGTCTGCAGCTTCTCGATGCAGCGGCGCAGGTGGGTCCGGATCTTGTGGTTCTTCGAGTAGACGGTCTTGAGGCTGATCTTCATCTCGGCCGCGACCTCTTCGGCGTCGAGGCCCCGGGCGTAGAACAGGTCGAGGAACTGACGATCCTTGGCGCTGAACTCGCCGAGCACCTCGTTGAGGTGCGACCAGCGCTCCTTGTCGAGCAGCATGTCGAGCGGGGTGCGGTCGTGCGGCTCGTGGGGGTCGTACGAGGGGTCGAGGCGCTCGCCGGCGGGGCGGCGGATCGCGCTGCGCAGGTAGTCGAAGGCGGCGTTGACGGCGATGATGCCGACCCACGAGCCGAGCTTGGTGCCGCGGGTCGGGTCGTACATCCGGAGCTTGTGCATGTCCTCGCGCAGGAGCGCGAGGAGCACCTCGGCGAACACCTCGTCGACGTCCGCGTTCGACGCGTATGGCGCGTACTTGCCGGTCACCTTGGTGATGCACCGGTAGATGAGCGACCGGTAGCGGCGCACCATCTCGTTCCAGGCTCGCTCCTCGCGTCGCAACACGCGGGCGAGGAGCTCGCGATCGGACCACTCGACGGCATAGGGGCTGGAGCGCAGCGCAAGGACGGGCATCGTGGCGCCACCATGAGCAACCTCAGTGCCACAATCAACTACATGAAATTACTGAGGCAAATCCGGAGCCGGAGGTGGCCACCACCATTGTTTGGTCTATTCCACCATCGGTGGGGAAGGTCCCAGAGCCGGCAGGCGTACCAGGCTTTGCCAACGAGCCACCGGAAGGCGTACCGCGTGTGGGGGCAGGGCCACTACCACGACACGGCAAAGTGGCAAGGCTCCGACCAGGCGGTTCGTTCGGGAGTGGCGCCGGTTGGTGACTCGGGCCCTCGGATCTGTGGCGGGCCGGATACAGCTGACGCGCGCTGCCGCTTTCGCATCGGCGGGTTAGAGCGGAAGTGTCGGTGGTCCGACGCTTGCTGTTCGTTGCGAGTGGATGAGTTTCCTTACCGTCCTGCTGTCGGGTGCCGCGCTGGCGCTGGCGACCGTTGCGGTGGTTCACGGGCAGCCGGCGGGGGCGGTCGAGGCGATGCTCAGCGCCGCGCCGCGCAGCTCAGCCGCTGACGGTCAGGATGCCCGCGCGGAGCTGCACGCGGTGGCGAGCCTCCGGATCGAGGGCAGCAAGTTGCCCCGGTCCACCCTCGAGCACGTGCTGACGACGCGGGTCGGTGATGCCCTCCGGGAGGACGTGCTGGTCCATGACCGCACCGCGCTGGTCGCGGCGCTGGTGGCCCGCGGCCACCTGGCGGCGAGGGTCACGAGCCATCGCGCCTGGCAGCGGGACGGGGCCCATGTGGTGTTCGTGGTCGCGGCCGGTGGCACCTACCGGGTCGGCGCGGTCGCGGTCGACGGCGCGCTGGTCGCGCGGTTCCCGCAGCTGGCGACGGTGCCGACCATGCTCACCGGGCAGGCCTGGGGCGCCGAGCGGGCGAGCGCCAACCAGACGATGCTGCGCGGCTGGCTCGCGCAGCGCGGGGCCCGGTCCACGGTGACCATGGCGACCCGGGTCGACCACGTCCGCCTGACGGTCGACGTCACGTTCACCGCGCGCCGCGCCCGCTGACCGCGCCGCGACTGGGTCATCGGGAGCGGCCGCCGGGTCAGGCACGACGTTCGCCGCTGGGGGCCGCTTCACCGAGCGCCAGCTGCTCCCGGATGGCCGCGAGGGACGGCCGCGCCTCTGGATCGAGGCCGATGGCCGCATCGACCAGGGCCGCCAGCTCCCGCGGCACGTCGGGCCGCGCAGCCGCGAGCGGCGTCGGCGCGGGGATCGCCTGACCACGCGCGCGCAGCACGAACGGCGACCCGGCGTAGGGACGCACGCCGGCGATCAGCTCGAACGCGATGATCCCCAGGGCAAACACATCGCGCGTGACGCCCTCCCCGCGGCCGTCCACCAGCTCGGGCGCCATGTACGCGGGCGTGCCGACGACGTTGCCGGCGACGGTGAGCTGCGGCGTATCCAGGCCGTCCCGCGCGACCGCGCCGCCCGACCGCGCCGACGAGGGGGCGTCGCGCAGGGTGTCCCTCGGGGCGAGGTTCGCCAGGATCGACCGGGTCGGGTCTTCGTCCGCCCACCCGGGTGGTTGCGCCGGTGGTTCCGGCCCTGGCTGGCTGGTGCCCGTGACGTCGACCGAGGTGTGGGTGGCGAGCGTGGCCACGATCGGGGCATCACCGGTCTCGCCCAGCATGCCCGACACGCCGAAGTCGCTGATCCGGACGCGGACCTCGGCGCCGGCCGCGAGCAAGATGTTGGCGGGCTTGAGGTCCCGGTGGACGACGCCGCGGGCGTGAATGGCCCCGAGCCCGTCGGTGATCTGGCGCAGCACCTCGAGGGCCCACGGCAGATCGCCGTAGCGCGCTGCGTGGTCCTTCAGCGAGCCACCGTCGACGAGATCCATGAGGATGTACATGAAGCCGGCCTGGGCGAAATCGATGTCGTGAATCGCGACGACGTTCTCGTGGCTGACCTCGGCGGCGATGTGCGCTTCGCGCGCGAACCGCGCCAGCAGCCGGGCATCGGTCACGCTGCGCAGGGCCTTGAGCGCAAACCGCCGTCGATCGTCGATGCGTTCGACCTCGTAGACGATGGCCATCGCGCCGGTCCCGAGCTGACGGAGCACGCGATAGCGTGAGTTGATGTCGGTGCCCGGCGCCAGCTCGATGTCGGTGGCCACCGGACGACTGAGGCGGGCGAGCGCGTGCGAGAGCTGGCGCGAGCGGGCGCCGACCTGGCGCCTCAGCTCCTCGGCCAGGCGTTCATTCTCGCTGTCGCGCTGCTCGAGCAGCGCGACGCGGTCGAGCAGCGCGCGATTGAGCGCGTCGGTGCGGGTCATCGTTCGGCCATGCCCGCGACTGAGCACGACCGCCTGCAGCACGACGAACAAACCGATGCCGAGCGATGCGCCATGCAGCCCCTCGAGCCAGCCGCCGAACCCGAACCAGTACGCCTGGTCGATGCTGGCGCAGAGGCCCAGGCTGAGCCACGACACCAGCAGCGTCGCGGCGTCGCCGTGCCGCTGGCCGCGGACCAGCAGCATCGTCAACAGTGCGATCTGATAGATCGCGCCGGCGATGATGCTCACGACCACCACGATGACCGTCCAGCGGGTGATGAACGGACCGTTGAAGACCAGCCCGCACGCGTTCATGAAGGCGAGGACGAACCAGATCCAGTGGGGCCGCGACAGGCCGAGGTGCGAACGCGTATAGCCGACACTGACGACCGCCGCGGCCCCGGCGGTCCCGACGATCCGCAGATCGTGCATGCCGAGCAGGAGCTGGCTGGCGCCGAGCGCGAACAGGGGATAGAAGGCGGCCAGGAGGGCTTGCGCCGCAAAGTAGCCATAGGCCGTGCGCGAGCGGTCGTCCAGGTACACGACCAGGTAGACGCCCCCGAGCAGCATCGCCATGCCGAGGGCGATGGCGGCGGTGGCGGTGTTGAACGCGGTGACGAAGCGATACCAGCGGTCGCCGTCGCGGTGCGCGCTGATGCGCGGGGTCGCGCCGAGCCAGGTGCTCTGGAACCAGGTGTCTTCGACGACGAGGCGCAGCCGGACCTCCCCGCCCTCGACGAGCGAGCCGGGGATTCGCCAGCGGAGATTCCCGGGGCTCCGGTAGCCGACCAGGAGCTCCGTCGTGGTGGACTCGACCCGTTGCCCGTTGACCTCCAGCGTCGCCAGCGCCGGGAGCCTGGGGATGGCCAGGGTGATCGCGCCTGCGCGGAGCTCGGTCGGGACCGCGACCGTCGTGCGCAGCTCGAAGCTTCGTCCGCGGGCGCCCACGAACCGCTCCACGCGGGTCGGCAGCGTGATGTCGTGCGAGCGGCCGTCGGCGGTGATCAGCGTCCAGTCGGGAACCGCCATCGCGCGGTCATCGTGGCAGCCGACGAGCGCCGCGAGCGCCGCGAGCACCGCGAGCGCCGCGAGCTTGCGCGTCGTCCCCCCGAGTCGCGCTCGCATCGATCTCACTATGCTCCCGGCGGTCGACGCTGTCATCGGTGCCGCCACGGCTACCCTGGGCCCCACCGTTCCTGCCCCTGCGGCCCAGGCGTTCGCGACTTTCCGACCGGGAACGCCGGCTTGCATGCCGCGGCCGGTCGTGGCCCGCACGCTCAGAGCGGCGACACCCGTCGAGGCTCGGGCTCGCCATGGCGTCGGCCCCCGTCCTCGTCATGGCGTCGCGTCCCGATCCCGGCTGAGCCAGATCCGGGCCGGAGCCGATGTCGCAACGCGCTGGCGACGGCGCACCCGAGCAGCGAGCGAGGAGCCTCGGATGCGAGGCGGCGGTGGGGCCCCGACGAGGAGCCACCGTCTGGTCGTGACGAAGTCGGGGGGACCGACCACGACGCAGACGAGGCCCGCAGCCGCTGCGACCCTACTCGCGGCGGGTGGTCGGCAGCATGCCGGTCGGCCTCACCCGCTCGTCCTCGTCGCGCAGGTAGCGACGGCGGCCGGTCTCGGCCCACCAGTGGATCCACTGGTCGCGGGCGGCGTCGCGCTCGCGGCGGGCCGCGTCGGCGGCGTAGCCGAAGTTCTCGCCGGTGAGCCGACGCAGGTCCTCGGCGGCGCCAGCGCGCAGCGCGGCGTCCTTGTGCGCGAGCGCGTCGATCAGCCACTCGAGCCGGTGGCGGAACTTGTTGTCCTCCCACCACCGGCGCCACCGGCGCTCGGACGTGCCCAGGTCCTGGCGGGTCAGGCTCATCAGGGCGCGGCGGGCGTGCTCGCCGCGGCGCGCCTCCTTGCCGACGAGATCGATCAGGTCGCCGACCGCGTGGACGTCGGCGAGCTCGGCGATCGCGGTCGCGGCCGCGCCGACCCGGTCGAGGTCCTCGCTGTGCAGCGCGTGGCGGGCGCGGATCATCGCGAGGTCGAGATCGCGCAGCGGGTAGCCCGCTAGCGCCTCGATCGCGGCGGCGCGCACGCCGTAGTCGGCGTCGAACAGCCGCTCGACCAGGGCGTACACCGCGCTGCGCGGCCGGACCGCGGTCGCGCACACGGTCGCGTAGAAGCGCACGTCACGGCGAGGATCGGCCAGCTTCTCGAGCAGCAGCTCGCCCGTGATGGAGCCCAGCCGCACCACCAGCTCGAGCAGGCCGCCGTACTGGCCGGGGCGCACCGGCCGGCCGCTGACCTGGTAGCGCTCGACGCGGAGCCGGCCCGGGAAGCGGGCCTGCACCGCCGGGATGATGTCGGGGGCGCGGCGCACGGCGTCGGCGAACGCCGCCTCGTGGCGGCTGGCGTCGTCGCCCTCGATCAGGTCGAGCAGCTCGGCGATCGACCAGGTCGGCGGCAGCTCGATCGCGCCGGCCACCGCGACCGCGGGCTCGACGACCGGGATCGCGAGCGGCGTGGCCGGTGCGCGCGGCGGGACCGCCCAGCCGGCGCTGGGCGCGGTGGCCGCCCGCGATTGCTTCGACGGGACGCCGTCGGCCGCGCCGATCGGTCCCGACGGGTCGCCGGTCGGCATCCGGTAGCCGGCCGACTTCTGGCGAACGATCAGGCGACCGAGGCCATCGGCGGTCGCGGCGGCCAGCGGCAACAGCTCGGTCACCTCGGCCAGCGACAGCGGCTCGCTGCCGCGGTGCGCGACCGCCAGCGCCACGACCCGGTCGCGGAGCAGGATCGGCAGCAGCAGCGCGCCCGGCGGCACGACCCCACCCATGCGCGCGATCATGACGTCGACGTCGGGGCGGCCGCTCGCGATCGGCCCGACGTACGGGTGGCGCGCGCCGGTGGTCGACTGGAACGGTGACGGCGTGTCGAGCGGGATCAGCACCGACGATACCTGGGCGGTGTCGAGCCCGCGGTCGGCGATCGCGATGCGGCCGATCGCGACGCCGCCCTGCACGGTGAGCAGGCCGGCCCAGCGGGTCTTGCTGCGCAGCCCGCGCAGGAGCGCGTGGAACACCCCGTCTCGATCATCGGCGGTGGCGATCAGCGCGCGCGCGACCGGCGCCGAGATCGGGCTGTCGTCGTCGGGCACCGCCGGGCGCGCCGGGCCGCTGTTCGGCGGTGGCGTGTTGCCGCTGGCCAGCGGCCGGGTCGGCACGCCGTCGCTGGTCGGGCCCGAGTCGCGGGTGCGCCGCTCGTTGGCCTCGACCCGGCGCGACTCGGTCTCCTCGAAGTGCGCCTGCACCGCCGGTGTCGACAGCTGCGCGGTCCGGGCCCGGGCCGTGATCGCCGGCACCGCCAGCTCGCCGTCGCGGCGCTCCTCGGCGGTCAGCTCGAGCTGGGACTCCGACCGCGGGCGCGGCATCGGCGCCACCGCGATGTTCTGGGTCACCCGACGCCGCGACTCGTGGCTGGCCACGCCGGCGAACGCGGCGATCGGGCCCGACGCACTGGCGGTGGCGACCGCGGCCGGCGGGGCCTCGGGGACGGAGGCGGCCGTGGTCGCGGCCACGGCCGCCTCGTCGTCGTCCGGCGGCGACACCACCGGGTGGCGCATGGTCACCGCCTCGGGCCCGACCGGCCGGAGCGCGGCCATGCGCACGTCGACGACCTGGTGCTCGTCGCTCTCGACGATCACCGAGCGGGACCGGCCGACCGGCGACATGATCGGCGAAGCATCGGCGGTCCGCGCCAGCGTCGAGAACCGAGCGGTTGCCTGGCCGCCGTAGTTGCGGGTGAACACCAGGTGCCAGCGGTACTCCGGCACGATCAGCGGCTGCACCGGCGCGTCGATCTGGTCGGCGAGCTCCTCGAGCAGGCTCATGTCGACCGGGTCGTGGACCAGCACGCGCAGCGAGCCGGCCTCGAGGCACAGCGGCACCACCCGGTAGCGCAGCGCCAGCTCGTGCGGGCACAGCCGGACCGCGTCGGCGTCGAAGACGTTGCACTCCTGGCGGGTCGCCGGGGGCAGGCCCGAGGCCAGGGCCAGGTACTGCGTCAGCCGCTCCTCGGGTACCAGGCCCATCTCGAGCATCGTGGTGTCCAGGCTGCCGCCGTAGATCACCTGGCGCTGGAACGCTTTCTCCATGCGCTTGACGCCGACGAGCCCGTCGCGCACCAGCAGGGAGCTCAGGCGAGATGCCATCGGGGGGTCACGAAGCGTGGACGACGTACGTCCCGGCGATCCAATCGTGCAGGCCGCGCTTCTCGGCGTCAAAGCCGATCCAGAGGAAACCGAGGAACAGCGTGAAGAAGCCGGCGAGGTACCCGGCCGTGCGCACGCCGGCCCTGAGGTAGGACGGGGGCTCGCCGTACAGGTCGATCACGCGCAGGCGCAGCACCCGCATGCCCAGGGTCTGACCCAGGATCGCCTGGAAGACGAACAGGTAGATCGAGGCGACCGCGAGCGCGATGACCAGGGCGGTGACGATGGCCGGGTCGCTGGCGAGGACCAGGTCGAGCCAGAAATCGGGCTGGCTGGTCTTGCCGGGCGGCAGACGGATGCCGGCGATCGCGCTCGCGATCCACGCCAGCAGCGCGGAGATCGGCACGATGATGGCGGCGTCGATCGCGGCGGCGGCGGCGCGGCGCCAGAAGCCGGCGACGAACACGGTGGGGGCGTCACCCCGGCGGGCCGCCGGGCGCTCGCGCGCGGATCGCTCGCGGGGGCCGGGATCGGCGCGCACGGACGGTGGCGCACCGACCGACCCCAGGATGGAGGGCTCGGCCTCGGGCATGGGTCGTTATACGGTCTAGTTGCCCTCCGGGGCAAATCTAGCGGCCGTGCGCCATGGCTCCCCTGCAGGAGGCAGACCTCGCACCTGACCGTGACCCCGGACCCCGGCGCTACTGTTGACCGCTTCGCGCCGCTCGCTGGGGTCTAGTGCGCGGCGCGGGCGGCCCGGATCGCCGCGACCGCCGCCACCCCCGCGGTCTCCGAGCGCAGGACGTACGGGCCGATGGTCACCGGGACGAAGCCGGCCGCCACCGCCGCGTCGACCTCGGCCGCCGACAGACCGCCCTCGGGGCCGATCAGGAGCTCGACGGCGTGGGCGGTCGCCGGCACCGCTGACAGCAGGGGTTGGTCGTGGGCGGCCGGGTGCGCGACCAGCCGCACGTCGCCGGTGCAGGCGGCCAGCGCCTCGGCCAGCCGGACCGCGGCCTCGATGATCGGGACATCGGCCCGACCGCACTGGCGCGCGGCCTCGCGCGCGATGGTCTGCTGACGCTCGGCCCGCTTGGCGCGCCGGTCGTCGTCGAGCCGGACCACGCAGCGCTCGGTCGCGCACGGGACCACCCGGTCGACCCCGACCTCGACCAGCTTCTCGAGGCACCAGTCCATCCGCTCGCCCTTCACCAGCGCCTGCAGCACCGTGATCCGCGGGCCGGTCGGCGGCCGGGCGGTCGGCGCGGCGACCTCGAGGGTCGCGGTGTCGGCGGTGACCGCGACCACCACGGCGGCGGCCTCGCGCCCGGCGCCGTCGAAGACCTGGACCGGGGCGCCAACCGGCAGCCGCCGCGAGCGGAACAGGTACGCGTGATCGTCGCCGGTGACCTCGAGCGGGCCGGCGGTCAGGCGCGCCGGCGCGACCAGGAGCCGCGCCGTCATGGCGTCAGCGCTCCGGGCGGCACGGGCTCGGTGAGCGTGGTGGCAGGCTCGTCGGGCGGCGGCGCGCTCACGCCGGGGGCCGGCGCAGCACCGCGCTCGACCACGCCGGGTCGTCGGGGCTCTCGCGGACGGCGACCAGGGTCAGCGCGCGCGCGACGTACTCGTCGGCGACCGCGGCCGCCTGCGGGGTCAGGAGACCCGACAGGATCAGCGTGCCGCCCGGGGCGACCCGGGCCGCGAGGTCGTCGGCGAGCGCGCGCAGGACGTGGGCCTGGATGTTGGCCACGACCAGCGGAAACGTCTCGGTCAGCGCGCCGACCGGGGTCAGCGCGCTGGTGATGCGGTCGGTGACGCCGTTGATCGCCGCGTTCTCGCCGCAGGCGGTCACCGCGATCGGATCGTTGTCGACCGCGATCGCGTGGGCGCCGGGCCACAGCTTGACCGCGGCGATCGCCAGGATGCCGGAGCCGGCCCCGACGTCGAGCAGTCGGTCGACCGCGGCGCCGCTGGCAGCCAGCGCGTCGAGCTCACCGAGGCAGAGCCGGGTCGACGCGTGGGTGCCGGTGCCGAAGGCCATGCCCGGATCGAGGTCGATCACGACGTCGCCCGCGGCCGGGGCGTGGCTGCCCTTCTCCCAGCTCGGGACCACCACGATGCGCGGCGTGATGCGGGTGACATGGAAGTACTTCTTCCAGGCGTCGCGCCACTCGGCCTCGGGGACCGCGGGCTGGGCGCGCACCGTCGCTGGGTCCACGCCCAGTCCGGCGGCGGCGAACGCGGCGACCGCGACGCGCACCTCGGACAGCGCCGCCTCGCAGCTCGCGAGGGGCGCCCAGATCACGACCTCGTCGCCGCGGATCTCGGTGCCTTCGCGCGCCGGTTCACAGGCGTCAGCGAGCAGCGCCGCGATGTCGTCGACGTCGGCAGCCGCGGCAGGGACGATGATCTCGACCCAGTCCATGGAGCAGCGGGTGGGGACGGTGCGCCGTGCGCGACCACGTCCCCGTGTCGATCAGTTACATCCGACCGGGGCTGGGGGTCGACTTGCGCTTCATCTCGCGGCGCAGACGCTTGCGAGCCTCGCGGGTCTTCCGCTTCTTCTTGACCGACGGCTTCTCGTAGAACCGGCGGCGCTTCAGCTCCTGCAGGATGCCTTCCTTGGACATCTTCTGCTTGAGGATCTTCATGGCCTTCTCGAGGCTGTCACGAACCTCGACTTCGACCGGTTTACCGAACGCGTTCTCCATGGGGAGGCAAGGGGTATCCGATCGCAGGAGCGAAGACAAGAACAGAGACACCCAGATCGGGCGGCGCGGGTCGACGCGGTCACGACTGCCAGGTCTCGCCGGGCACCCGCGGCGTGCGGCGCGGCCGCAGCGGGCTCGCCGAAAACACGACCGCCCCCGTCGGCCAAACAGGGGCAGTCGCGCGCGAACCGAGGGCGGTTACGACTTGTGCTTGTAGAACAGCGTGATCGTCAGGCAGTGGAACTCGGAGTCCGACGACTGCGTGACGATCTTGTCGATGATGTCGACGTTCTGATTGGTCCGGATCCAGTCGGTGATGATCTCGCCGAGGAGCTCGCGCTCCTTGGCCTTCGTCGCGGAGAACACTTTCACGCCGGTAACGTCGAGCACGCGGGACCCTCCTTCGCCTTGAGTCGGTGATTGCGCAGCTGCAGCTCGTGCCACTTCAAACCTCGGTTCCTCGCGGGTCGGCAGCCCTTCCGCGATCGTTCGTTGTGCAGTGCTCCCGATGCTGGCAGATGTTGGCATTCCAGTCAATGAGAAAAAATACACAAATGACAGAATTCATTCCGCAGAATGATTGAGCAATACCCACACCTCACCCCACAGGGGTGGATGTCCGGGGAGCCCGTGCCGCGCACGCCCCCCTCGCTCGACTCGCTCCCGTCGCCACGGTAGCTTCGCCGCGCCCCGGAAGACCCTTTCGACCGTCCAGCACAGGCAGGCTCCCAGATGAACTCCAGGAACATGGGCACCGCTCTCGCGGTCTGCCTCACGACACTCGCGGGATCCGTCCCGGCGCAGGCGCAGCCCGCGGCGCAGCCCGCGGCGCCGGTCCCGGCCGCTCGTCAGACCCCGCGGGCTCGCCCGGGCCTGGCGCTCCCGGCCATCGAGCAGTTCACGCTCGACAACGGCCTGCGGGTCGCGTTCCTCCGCCACGACGCCGCCCCGGTGGTCGCGGTCGAGGTCTGGTACCACGCGGGCGCCAAGGACGAGGCGCGCAACCGGCGCGGCTCGGCCCACATGTTCGAGCACATGATGTTCAAGGGCACCCAGCGGGTCCGGCCCGAGGAGCACGCGCGCTTCGTGGCGGGCGTCGGCGGGACGTACAACGCCCACACCACCGAGGACGCGACCGCGTACCTGCAGGTGGTGCCGACCGACTACCTCGACTTCGTGCTCCAGCTCGAGGCCGAGCGCATGCGGCACCTCCTGTTCCGCGACGACATGATCAAGACCGAGCGCGAGGTCGTCAAAGAGGAGATCCGCCAGCAGGAGAACGACCCGATCAGCAAGGGCCTGCTCCGGTTCCTCGAGATCGCGTTCACCAAGCACCCGTACGCGTGGACCGCCGGCGGCACCGCCGGGGACCTCGACGCCACCACCAGCGCCGATCTCAAGGGCTTCTACGAGGCCTACTACCAGCCCGGCAACGCGCTCCTGGTCGTGGTCGGCGCGACCACGCTCGAGGCGGTCAAGGCCTCGGCCGAGCAGCACTTCGGCAAGATCCCGGCGGCCGCCGCGCCGCCGCGCCCGGCGCTGGACAGCCCGGAGCCGGCGCAGACCCAGGCGCGCCGCGAGGTCGTCGAGCCCGGCCGGATCGGCATCGTGTTTGCCGGCTGGAAGATCCCGGAGGCCAAGGCGACCGACGTCTATGCGCTCCAGCTGCTGTCGATCGTGCTCGGCACCGGCGAGTCGTCGCGGCTGCGCCAGCGCATCAAGGCGATCGACCCGAAGACCAAGGCGCCGCTCGGCGTCGAGGCGGCCACCCCGATCCTGGTCCGCGAGCACCCGGGCCTGTTCCTCGCCATCGGGATCTATCGCGACCCGGCGCGGGGCACCGCGGTCGAGGCCGCGGTGCTCGACGAGGTGGCCCGGGTCGCCAAGAAGCCGCCGGTCGCCGACGAGCTGCGCAAGGCCAAGAACATCATCCAGTCTTCGTTCGTGTTCGGGCTCGACAGCCCGCTCGGCATCGCCGAGCAGATCGGCCAGTCGTGGATCCTCACTGGCGATCCCGGCCAGTGGCTGCGCGACCTCGATCTGATCGAGAAGGTGACCTCCGCCGACATCGCGCGGGTCGCCCGGACCTACCTCACCCGCGAGCGCTCGACCATCGTGGTCGTGCCGCCGATGGGAGCCCCATGATCACGCGTGGTTCTTCGTTGCTGGCGGCCGCCCTGGTCGCCTCCTTCACCGTCACGATCACCGGCGCCGGGTGTGGACCCAAGTCGTCGCCCGACGTGATCCCGACCCTGCCCGGCGACGGCGTCGCCAACATCCCGAAGCCGTCGGCCGACCAGCCGGCGACCCAGGCCGACGATCCGTGGACCGCCCGGACCGACCTCATCAAGGCGCCCGCGCCCCGGCCGCCGCAGGCGGTGACCCTGCCGCCGATCGAGCGGTTCACGCTCGCCAACGGGCTCGACGTCATCGTGGTCAAGAACAACCGGCTGCCGGTGGTGCAGATGCAGCTGGCGATCCGCGCCGGTCGCGCCGACGAGCCGCTGGCGCGGCTGGGCGTCGCCGAGCTGACCGCCAACCTGTTGCCCAAGGGCACCCGCCGGCGCAACGCGCTCGCGATCGCCAAGGCGGTCGACTTCGTCGGTGGCTCGGTGACCGCCGATGCCGGCCACGAGGCGACCTGGGTCACCTGCTCGGCGCTGGCCAAGGATCAGAAGCTCTGCCTCGACCTCATGCCCGAGATGGTCATGACGCCGACCTTCGCCGAGCCGGAGATCACCAAGGCCAAGGAGTCGATGCTGGCCGAGGTGATGCAGCGGCTCGACGACGCCGGCGCGCTCGCCGGCGTCCACATCCAGAACCTCCTGTGGGGCAACGACCACGTGCGTGGCTGGGTGCTCGGCCCCGATCACATCCGCCAGCTGTCGCGGGCCGACCTCTTGGCCTGGCACAAGACCTGGTACTCGCCGGACAACGCGATCCTCGCGGTGTCAGGCGCGGTCGACACCGCGAAGCTCAAGGCCGACCTGACCCGGGCCTTCGCCGGCTGGAAGAAGGCCGCGGTGCCGGCGCGCCCGAAGTACGCCGAGCCGCCGTTGACCGGGCCCCGGGTGCGCCTGGTCGACAAGCCGGGCCAGACCCAGACCCACCTCCGGGTCGCCCAGTACGGCCTGCGCCACGACGACGTCCGCTTCTTTTCGTCGCTGGTGTGGAACTACACGCTGGGCGGCGGCGGCTTCAACGCGCGCCTGATGAAGGTCGTGCGCAGCGACGGCGGCAAGAGCTACGGCGCGTCGTCGACCTTCGACCGCAACCAGGATCGGGGCGCGTTCGTCGCGACCACGTTCACGCGGACCGCCGAGTCGATCCGCACGCTGCAGCTCGTGCTCGGCGAGATCCGCAAGATGCAAGGCGGCGGGCCCACCGAGGAGGAGGTCGCCGCGGCGATCGCCAACATCGCCGGCAGCTACGCGATGCGGGTCGCCGGCGCCGACGAGCTGGCCTCGGCGCTGGTGACCGCCGAGCTGCACGGCCTCAACCAGGCCTACGTCTCGGACTTCCCGCTGCTGGTCGGCCGGGTGTCGAGGGGCGACGCCGCCGAGGCGGCCGCGAGCCTGCTGACGCCCAACGCGTTCACGGTCGTGGTGGTCGGCGACGCCGCCCAGATCGCGCCGCAGCTGCAGCAGGCCGGGCTCGCGTTCGAGCGGGTCCGGTTCGACGCACCGATCGGGCCGCAGCCGGTCCGCGACACCAAGGTCGATCCGTCGACCGCGGCGGCCGGCGCCAAGATCCTCGACGCCGCGCTCGCGGCCAAGGGCGGCGACAAGGTGGTGAAGCTCAAGGCGCTGCGGATGACCGCCGAGGGCTCGCTGACCGCGCAGAACCAGACGGTGGACGTGGTGTTCAAGCGCCTGCTGGTGGTGCCCGACAAGATGCGCATGGACATCACGATCGGGAAGCAGTTCTCGGTCGTGTTCGCGGTGCAGGGCGGCGCCGGCTGGACCGAGTCACCGGGCGGGCTCCAGGATCTGCCGGCGGCGCAGCTGCCGCAGCTGGAGCGCCAGCGCTGGGTCGACCCCGAGCTGGTGCTGGTGCGCCACCGCGAGCCGGGCGCGCGGGTGATCCTGCTGCCGGCGGCCAAGGTCGGCGCCGCGATGTGCGACGTGGTCGAGGTCGGCTCGGCCGACGGCCGGTTCGCGGCGCGCCTGTTCCTCGATCAGAAGACCAAGATGCTCGTGCAGCTGAGCTACAGCGACGGCGCGGCCGAGACGATCGAGCAGTACGCCGACTTCAGGGACATCGGCGGCATCAAGGTGGCGCACCAGCGCGAGGCCGCCGGCGGTGGCGAGAAGTCGTCGCTGAAGGTCACCGACGTCGAACTCGACCCGAAGGTCGATCCCGCGCTGTTCGCGCGGCCGACCGCGGCGGCTCCGGGCGCGGCCGCGCCGGGTGGCGCCAAGCCGGCGCCGGCCCCGACCCGCACGTCGCCGGGCTCGGGCGCGACCAAGCCGGCCCCGGCCCCGGGCGGAACCAAGCCGTGATCCGCGCCGCGCTCGCCGGCCTCGCGGTGATCGCCGCGCTGGTCGGGGCGGTCACGCCCGCCCACGCCCAGCGCAACCGCATGGGCGAGGTCGCGACCGTCGAGCCGGGCGCGACGCCGCCGCTGATCCAGCTGGTGACCTTCGGGCGCGGCGAGCTGATCTTCGAGAAGTTCGGCCACACCGCGCTGTGCCTCGACTTCCGCGAGCCCGGGCGCGACACGGTGTGCTTCAACTACGGCGTCACCGAGTTCGGGACCGGCGGCGGCGCGCTGATCTGGAACTTCATCCGCGGTCGCCAGCAGTTCTGGGTCGAGCCGGTGCCGCTCAGCGGCATGTTCGCGTTCTATCGGCGCGAGGACCGCACGATCTGGGTCCAGGACCTGCCGTTCTCGCCCGAGCAGGCGCGCGCGGTCGAGGCCAAGCTGCTCCACGATCTCGCGCCCGAAAATCGCTACTACTACTACGATCACTTCACCGACAACTGCACGACCCGGCTGCGCGACATCGTCGACCAGGCCGCCGGCGGCACCCTGCGCGCCAACTCGGACGGCCCGTACACGTCGACGTTCCGGCAGATGGGCCGGCGTGGGCTCGCCGAGCTGCCGCCGATCATCGCGCTCGGCGACTTCGCGGTCGGCCGCACGCTCGACGTCTACCCCACGATGTACGAGGCGATGTTCCATCCGTACATCCTCATGGACGAGGTCGAGAAGCGGATGGGCGTGGCGCCGACCCTGGTCTACGAGCGGAAGGGCCCGCCGATCCCCGACGACGGGCCGACCGGCCGGGGCTGGGCGCTCGCGATCGGCCTGCTGCTGGCGGCGCCGCTGCTGATCACCAAGGTGCTCGGTCGCGGCGAGCGCGCGGCGGTCGCGTTCATCACCATCCCGCTGACGCTGATGGGGCTCCTGATCTGGGGCATGGCGGTGCTGTCGACGATCCCGGGCTTCCGGTGGAACGAGGCCGTCTTCCTGTACGTGCCGTTCGACGCGGTGCTGCCGTTCCTGGGCGAGCACCGCCGCCGGCAGTACGCCCGGGTGCGGCTCGCGATGGTGCTCGGCGTGTCGCTGCTGCGCGGGGTCGGGCTGTTCCTGCAGCCGCTGTGGATCCCGATCGTGGTCGGCTTCGTGATCTTCGGCCTGATCGGGTTCGGGCTGCCCAACCCGCCGGTCGGCCGCCGCGCCGCCCGGGCCTGACGGCGCGCTGCGCTCCCCGGTGTCCCTGAGCGAAGGGCTCGTTGCGAGCCCGACGTCGAAGGGCCAGCGGGTGCCCTCAGGATTGATCACTTCTTTCGCTTCGGTTCGAACCCGCTTTCGCTTCGACCCGTGGCGACGCTGGGGCACGCGGGGCCGGGCTCGCCGTCGGCGAAGCCGAGGTCCCGGCGCTTGCTCGATCCGGGGTCCCCGGGCGGGACGCACGCCGGTGCCATTGCCCCAACCCGCCGACGCATGCACCACCCGGCCGTGGAAACTACGAGCGCGCCTGGGACCTCGTCCCCGCCTCGGCTCGTCCTCCATGCCGATCTCGAGCACCCGCCCAGCCCCCGGTCGATGGCAACCCGTCAACGATCCCTCAGGGCCACTGAAGCTGTGCTGGACCTCGGGGCGGGCGGCGGGCCGGCACTCCTCGGGGATCCCGCACCGGGGCCCAGGACACCGGGGAGGAGCTCGGACGACTGGCGTCGCGCCCGCCGGCCTCAGCCGTCGGCGATCACGCGCTTGAGGAACGGCACCACCTGGCGGGCGGTGACCTCGTCGCCGACCGCGAGGACGCAGTCGCGGATGCCGCCGGCGACCAGGCTGGCCGAGCCGCCGGTGATCGCCTTGCCCGAGCCGGTCGCCGCCGCCGCCTTGTGGGCGACCCACTTCTCGACGCCGTCAGTGCCGCTCCACGGCGCGATGCGCACCTGCACGCTGCATGCGATCTCGGCCTTGCCGCCGGCGCGCGTGATCTTCAGCGCCGACACGGTCGCGGTGACGACAAAGGCGCGGGTGCCCGCGCGGGTGAGCTGGCGCGCGTTCGGCAGCTGCCCGGGCCAGGTGGTGGCGACCTTGGGCGCGCCGCGGCCGACCGCCTTGCGCACGGTGGTGGTCAGGCGCGACAGGGTGTCGGCCGAGGCCTGCCGCGACGGATCGCGGGCGACGCCGACGTGGACGAACAGCGCGGGCAGCCGGGCGTTGGGCCGGACCGGCCGCAGCCCGTCGAGCTTCTGCAGCGCGCGGGTGGCGAGGTCGCGCACGTTGCGGTCGCGGTCACCGGTCGCGGCGCGGTCGAGCGCGGTGAACGCGAGCTCGCGGGCCGCCCTCGGCGTGGTGTCGTCGAGCGCCTTGGCCAGCGCCAGCGCCGAGCCGCGCCGGATCTGCGGCTCGCGGTCCTGGCCGAGCGCGCGCGCCAGCGCGGTCACCGCGCGTCCGTCGTGCGACCGCGACAGCGCCAGCACCGCGGCCAGCCGCCGCTTGTAGGTCGGCGCGCGCGCGAGCTGGCTCGCCTCGTCGTCGATCACGTCGGCGCCGGCGGTCCCGGGCGCGGCGATCGTCACCAGCGCCAGCGCCAGCGCGAGCCCGAGGAGAACCGGGGCGATCGCGGCGACGCGAGCTCTGTTCCCCACCGGTCCAATCTAGCATGCGCGATCCGCCGAGCTGCGATCGCTCGCGCGACGCGCGCGCCCACGCTCGCGTACACCGCGGCGGGGTGAAGCGGCGCAAGCCACCTCGCGCCGACCGACGGTCAGTCGCCGGTGCCGAGCCCGCCCAGCACCGAGCCCTCGCCGGGGCCGCCGGTGATGCCGGCGGCGACGATGCGGCGCGCCAGGCGCGAGAACGGGAGCGACTGCAGCCACACCTTGCCGGGGCCGGTCAGCGCCGCATAGAACAGGCCTTCGCCGCCGAAGAACGCGCTCTTGAGCCCGCCGATCCACTGGATGTCGTACTGGACCCGCGGCTCGAACGCGACGATGCAGCCGGTGTCGACCCGCAGCGTCTCGCCGGCCGCCAGCTCGCGCGCGACGATGGTGCCGCCGGCGTGCACGAACGCCAGGCCCTGGCCCTCGAGCTTCTGGAGGACGAAGCCCTCGCCACCGAACAGGCCGACGCCGAGCTTCTTCTGAAACGCGATGCCGACCGAGATCCCGCGCGCCGCGCACAGGAACGCGTCCTTCTCGCACAGGAGCGTGCCGCCGAGCGCGCGCAGATCCATCGCGATGATCTTGCCGGGGTAGGGCGCGGCGAACGCGACCTTGCGACGCTTTGCATCCTTGTTGCCGAACAGCGTCATGAACAGCGACTCGCCGGTGAGGACCCGCTTGCCAGCCTGGGCCAGCTTGGCGAAGAAGCCTTGATCCTGCGGCTTGCCGTCGCCGAAGATCGTCTGCATCTCGACCCCCGGCTCCATGTAGAAGAACGCGCCGGCCTCGGCGATCGCGGCCTCGCCGGGATCGAGCGTCACCTCGACGAACTGCATCTCTTCGCCGAAGATCTCGTAGTCGATGACGTCCGCGGTGGTGGCGACCGGCGCCGGCCCGGCGGGCGGGGGCGGGGGCGGGGGTGGCGCGGCCGAGAACGCCTGGGCGAAGGTCGGCACCTGCGCGATCGGCGTCCAGCTCGCGATGCCTTGCCCGTACACGTAGGCGGTCTGGGTGACCTGACCGGTGCGGATGAGGTCGAGCACCTGCTGGGTCCCGAGCGGTCCCTGCTGTTGCCCGCTCATGCCGACATACCAGACCGACGTCTCGTTCATGTGCGTGACGCTACCACCGCCAGCGCGGGCCCGGCCGGCACGCCGGGGGAGCCCAGCCCCCAGGAGCATCGCTGGCACCGGCTTCAAGTGCCCGAAAGTTTTGAAGCACCACAGGGCATCGAACTTGCGTATGCTCGAAGCGTGTTTCGTGAAGCGCTCGAAGCGCGCGGGTCGGCGACCGCCCCCTGCACGGTAGGGGCTGCGCGCCGCCGGGGTGGCGCGCGATGACCTGGATCATTCCGCTCGCGCTCGGCGCGCTCGCGATCGGGGTCATGGCGCTGTTCTCGATGCTGGGCGCGCGCCGCCATCGCATCGGGCACGTCCAGCCGGTCGCGCAGCCGGGCCCGAGCATCCTCGTTCACGACATCAACGACGATCGCTGTACCGGCTGCGATGCGTGCGTCGCGGTGTGCCCGACCAACGTCCTCGACCTGGTCGACAACAAGAGCCGGGTGCTGCGCTTCCAGGACTGCATCCAGTGCGAGGCGTGTATGTGGGCGTGCCCGACCGAGGCGCTCGTCATGTTTCCCGAGCACGGCGAGCCGCCGGCGCTCAAGGTGCCCGAGCTCGACGACTGCTACCAGACCGCGGTCCCCGGCCAGTACCTGATCGGCGAGGTCGCTGGCAAGCCGCTGGTCAAGAACGCCGCCAACCTCGGACGCGCGGTGGTCGAGCACATGCTGCAGAACGGGTTGCGCGGTGGTGCACTCGGCCGCGGTGAGATGGCGGTCGACGTCGCGATCATCGGCTCGGGGCCCGGCGGACTGTCCGCGGCGCTGACCTGCGTGCAGAAGGGGCTGACCTACGTCGTGCTCGAGAAGGAGCAGCTGATCGCCTCGACGATCGCGCGCTACCCCAAGGGCAAGCTCGTGATGGCAGAGCCGTACGACACGCTCAACCTGTCGCTCCTGCCCGTGTTCGACTCCGCGAAGGAGCAGCTGATTCCGATCTGGAAGGAGCTGATGGATCGCGTCGGCCTCAAGGTCCGCCAGGGTGAGTCGGTCGAGAAGGTCGAGCGCGGCGGCGACGGCGCGTTCGACGTTCGCACCACCGTCGGCGCCTACCGCGCCCAGCGCGTCGTGATGTCGATCGGTACCCGCGGTAAGCCGCGTACGCTGCAGGTCCCTGGCGAGAACCTACCGAAGATCTTCAGCCTCCTCGAGGATCCCGACGAGTGGCGGGGCCGGACCGTGCTGGTCGTCGGTGGTGGCGATAGCGCCGTCGAGGCCGCGCTCGCACTCGCCGATGCCGGCGCGAAGGTCATGATCTCGTACCGCGGCAAGGGCTTCAATCGCGCCGCGCCGAAGAACAAGCAAACGATCGAGGCGTACGCCGCGGAAGGCCGCGTCAAAGCGAAGCTCGGTTCGCAGGTCCTCGGCTTCGACGCCGAGTCCGTCACGCTCGCGCTCGCGGATGGGTCGCAGAAGCGGTACACGAACGACGCCGCGTTCGTGCTGATCGGCGCAGATCCACCAGTCCAGTGGCTCGAGAAGATGGGTATCCGGTTCGTCGAGCGCCCGCACCAGCACCAGATGGGCAAGAGCGACGACATCGTGCGTCGTCTCGTCGCCCTCGCTCGTGAGTGTCCAGAGGATGCGGCGCGCGCGGCCGCCCAGATCCTCGGCGGCAGCACGGGCATCGAGCCGGCGGCTGCGGTCTCGCTGCCGATGCCGATGGGTGACATGCCGGTGTCCGGACCGCGGAAGTGGCTGCGCTCGGCGACCAGCATCTTCTCGAACAAGTCGCACACCAATCCGGGCGTGCAGACTCCGCTGACCAACGTCAGCGATCAGAAGACCGGCGGCGGGCAGGGCGGCTCGACGCGCGGCAGGAAATTCGATGCACCGGTGCCGCTGTCGGAGTTCGCGAAGCGCGGCAAGCCGGGCGCCGCGGGTGCAACCACGGCGAACGAGGCGTCGTCCTCGTCGTCGCGCGGTCACACGAACCACACCGGGCACGGTCGCCGCGATCAGCTGTCCGCTGGCGAGCGGACTCGCATTCTCCGCATGCTCCGCGACGAAGGCGGTCGGCTCGCCGACGAGGATTCCCAGGTTTATATCGGCGCCGCACCGGGTCGGAAGGACTACGACTTCGACTTCGACGAGGGTGGTCTCGCACCGGCACCGGCACCGGCACCGGCAGCGGTTCCTGCGTCGCGTCCCGATGTCCCGGCGAAGCCGGCCGTCGTCGTCGGTCTCGCGCAGGCGCAGGCCGGCAAGAACGCCCGCAGCAAGCGATCCACTGCCGCTGCGCCGCCGCCTCAGGCACCTCCGCCGGCGCTGCAGGCTCGTCGAGCGCAGACCGTACCGCCCCCGCTGCCCGGCATGCAGCCGCCGCCTCCGCCGCCGCGCTCCCGCAACGAATCGCGCCCCCCGCCGGGTCCTGCTCCGCGGCGGGGCGTACCGCAGCCGTTCGCCGACGAGGCCACGCGCCAGGGCGATGACGAGCTGTTGAACGCCCTGCGGGCGAGCGAGCAGCAACAGCCGCGCCGCCAGCAGGCGCCGACGCACCTGCCGTCCAAGGCGGTCTCGCCGCCGCCGAGCAAGGCACCGTTGAAGCTGCCGCCGAGCAAGGCGCCGCCGCCGAACGTTCAGTTCGAAGAGCCGACGCGGATGGCGAACATCGATGCGCACCTGATGAGCAAGCGCGCGTTCGACGACGCGAACCAGGGCGATCGCCTCGACAAGTTCCTCGCACAGGCACCCGCGACCGATCCGAGCACCGCGCCGGTGCATCTCGACGACGACGAGGCCACGCGGATGGGCAACATCGACGGGATCGCCGGCATCGAGCGGAGTCGCAACAACGTCCCGCAGGACGAGCGCACGCGCGCCGTCAACATTCGCAACGACAAGAGCATCAGCGACATCGACTGGGATCTGGACTGACGCACGATCCAAACAAGCCTCGCAGTAGCGGCCTCGCAGACACCGTTCCTGCGACGGAGCCGCCGCTCGATGTTCATGGGCAGCCGATGCGCAGCTCGCGCGCGTCGCTGCCCCCCATCACGACCCAGCGCTACCGCCTGGGACCCGAGCTCGGCCGCGGCGGGATGGGCCGCGTGGTCGAGGCGTTCGACACCCAGCTCGGGCGCACGGTCGCGCTGAAAGAAGTGCTGCCGAA
>JBKJLC010000233.1:0-10509 GCA_046597055.1 Kofleriaceae bacterium
GAGAAGACCGCACGCCGGCGCGCGGTGCCGTGGGTGCTCGGCGGGACAGGGCTGCTCGCGGCGGGCGCGATCACGACGTCGATCCTCGCGAGCATCAAGGATGGCAACGCGAGCGACCTGCGCGACGGCATCGACATGGGCAACCGGCCTCCGAGCGACGGTGATCGCTACGATGCGCAGGTTCGCGGGCGCGATCGCTACGTCACCACGACGTGGGTGCTCGGCGGCGCAGCGGTGACGGCAGGCGCCGTCGGCGTGCTGCTCTTGCGGTTCGATTCACCGGCGGCCGAAGGGGTGCAGATCACGCCTGTCGTTGGTGGATCAACAACGGGTCTCAGCCTCGGCGGCTCGTTCTAGCTTACAATCGACGTGGGTGAGCACGGTGCACACAGGGGGTGAGCCGACCGCGCTCGGCTCGGGCGATCGCGAGCTCGTCGAAGGCGATACGGTCGGCGAGTACGTGTTTCGCGATCAGATCGGCAAGGGCGGGTTCGGCACCGTGTACCGAGCTGGCCATCCGCTGATCGGCAAGGAGGTCGCGATCAAGGTGCTGTCGCGGCGCTATTCGTCCGACGAGGGCATCGTGTCGCGGTTCGTCGCCGAGGCGCGCGCGGTCAACCAGATCCGCCACCGCAACATCATCGACATCTTCGCGTTCGGCCAGCTCGAGGGCGACGGCCGCCACTATTACGTGATGGAGCTGCTCGACGGTGCGCCGCTCGACGTCCACCTCGAGCAGGTCGGCCGGATGGCGCTGGTCGACGCGATCCCGGTCCTGCGCTCGATCGGCAAGGCGCTCGACGCGGCCCACGCCAAGGGGATCGCGCACCGCGACCTCAAGCCCGAGAACATCTTCCTGGTCCGCGATCCGGACGGCTCGATCTTCCCCAAGCTGCTCGACTTCGGCATCGCCAAGCTGCTCAGCGCCAGGACCGGGCTGCACAAGACGCGGACCGGGGCGCCGATCGGGACGCCGTACTACATGTCGCCCGAGCAGTGCCGCGGGCGCGACGTGGACCACCGCACCGACGTCTACGCGTTCGGCTGCGTCGCTTACGAGCTGTTGACCGGCGACGTACCGTTCGATGGCACCGACTACATGGACATCCTGCTCGCGCAGCTCAACGACGAGGCGCCGGCGCCGTCGGTGAAGGTGCCCGGGCTGCCGGCGTCGGTCGACGCCAGCATCGCGTGGATGCTGCGCAAGGACCCCGCCCAGCGGCCACCCGACCTCAGCACCGCGATCCGGGCGCTCGAGCAGGCCGCCGAGGCGTCGGGCATCGCGTTCCCGCGGGCGCCGGCCAGCCAGGTGTGGTCGACCTCGCGGGGACCCGGCGGCGGGGCAGTGACGCCGACGCCGGCGAACCTCGCCCATGCGGTGACGATCGTCTCGGGCGCCAGGCCGGTCGCGGGAGTCGAGGACGGGAACCGGGGCGGGCGACCCGGGCTCTGGATCGGCCTGGGCCTGGCGGCGTTGATGGTTGGCGTTGGCACCTTCGTCATGGTCCGCGGCGACCGCAGCCCGACCACGGCCTCGAGCGCCAGCGCCGCGGTCGTGCCCGCGCCGATGGCCATGCTCGATGCCGGGGCGACGGTCGTCGAGGTCGATGCCGGGCTCGGCGCTCGGCTGGTGACGGTCCAGATCGCGGGCGTGCCGGCCGGCACCGAGGTCTACGCACCGCACGGCCTGGTCGGAGTCGCGCCGGGCGCGATCCAGCTCGAGCGCGGCAGGGGCGAGGTGGTGCTCACCTTCAAGGCCGACGGCTACACCACCGCCTCGATGGCGGTGACGCCGGCGGCAGATCAGTCGCTCGTGGTTGCCCTGGTCAAGAAGGAGGCCGCCAGCCAGGCGAACGACAGCCGGAGCGGGAAGGGCGGGGCCGGCAAGGGCGGGAAGGGTGGCAAGGGGACGGGCAAGGGGACGGGCGCCGACAGAGGGAGTGGCGCCGGCACTGGCAGCAACACCAACCCGCTGATCGAAGATCCGTTCAAGTCACCGTAGTGGGCTAGCTTTTCGCCCGGGCCCGGCCCGGGCCGGGGGAATCCAAGCATGCACATGTCTCGTGGTGCGCGCGTTCCGGACCGCGGCGGATCCCACGCCCGCGGGATCCGGATCGTCGTGTCCGGTCTCGTCGTCGCTCTCGTCGCCCTCGTTGTCGCCGCACGCGCGGCCCCGCCGGCCGCCGCCGAGGACCAGCGCGGCGAGGCCGAGCGCTACTTCCGCACCGGCGAGCGACTGTTCAACGCCGGCGAGTTCAGTGCCGCGGCCGCCTCGTTCGAGGACGCCTTCGAGATCCTGCCCTTGCCAGCGATCGCGTTCTCGGCGGCGCAGGCCTACCGGCTGGCCTGGGTGCGCAGCAAGGAGCCGGCCCGGCTCAAGCGCGCGGTCGAGCTCTACCGGATCTACCTCGACAAGGTGAAGACCGGCGAGCGCGTCACCGATGCCACCACCGCGCTCGGCGAGCTCGAGCCGCAGCTGCGCCTGCTCGAGGCCGGTGGCGCGATCGCGGGCGGCGCCCAGCCGCGGCAGAGTGGCCTGATGATCACGTCGGAGGTGTCGCCCGCGCTCGGCAAGGTCGGCAACGATCCGCGCCCGGCCGGCGCGCTGCCGCTGGTCCGCGAGCTGCCGCCGGGCGATTACGACGTCACGGTCGAGGCCAGGGGCTACGTCACCCGCACCATCAAGGCGACCGTGATCGCCGGCGAGCTGGTGCCGGTCGAGGTCGACCTCGAGGCGATGCCGGCCACCATCGTCGTCAAGGTCGGGTCCGGCGCCACCGTCAGCGTGGATGGCCGCGTGGTCGGCACCTCGCCGATCGCTCGACCGCTGGCGGTCGACGCCGGCCGCCACTTCGTCACGATCACCCGGCGCGGGTCGCACGCGGTCGCGCGCGAGGTCGAGCTCGCGCGTGGCGAGTCGATCACGCTCGAGCCTCGGCTGCGCACCACCGGGCAGCGCAAGATCGCGCGCGTCGTGCTGGGGGGCTCGGGGGTGCTCCTGGTCGGGGCCGGCCTGGCCGGTCTCGGCGCGCTCGGCGCCGATAGCGACGCCGCCGACCTCGACCAACAACGTCAGACCACCGGCATCACGCCGGCCGCGCTGGCGCGCTATCAGCAGCTGCGTCAGGACCGCGACGCCCTCAAGACCACGATGTGGGGGCTCGGCGGCGCCGCGGTGGTCGTCGGCACCACCGGCCTGCTGCTGTACCTGTTCGATCGCGAACAGCCCGAGGCGCCGAGCGCCCCGCTGACCGGCGGGCGCGGCGGCGTCACCCTGATCCCGTCGGTTGGCGCCGGTGCCGCCGGGCTCGTGGTGCGCGGTGGCTTCTAGCATGCAGCGCCCCGTGCCCGTCTTGCTCGGCCTGCGGGTCGTGGTGGGCGTGATGGCCTCGGCCGCCTGCTCGAACCTGCCGGACGTGACCGCCGGGACCTGCGGCAACGGGGTGGTCGAGCCCGAGCAAGGGGAAGACTGTGATCGGCCCGGCGCCGACTGCGGTGCGCCGACCGGCGCCAGCGCCTGCCGGCTGCTGTGTGGCCCGGCGGTCGAGGGCGCGGCGGCGTGTCCGGCCGGCGCGGCCTGTGGCAACGACGGCGTCTGCCATGCCCCCGGCGGCGAGCTCGCGGTCACCGCCAGCCGGGTGTGGACCTCGCGCCACCTGCTGGTCGGCGATACCACCGGCGACGGCTATCCCGAGCTGATCGGCGTCGGCGACAGCCAGCTCGAGGTGCTGCCCGGCGGCGCCGACGGCGCGTTCGCCGCGTCGATCCTCATCCCCAACCTCGCGGTCATCGACGTGCCGCGCGCCGGTGATGCCAACGGCGACCTGGTCACCGACGTCCTCATCCCGATCGGCATCGGGCTGTACACGCTCGTCGGCGATCCGCTCACGACGCTGCAGCCGATCCTCCAGGACTCGTTCCTGCTGCCCAGCACCGGCCCGATCGTCGCGACCTCGGTCCAGTACACGATCGGCACCGGCCCCGGGCCGCTGCCGATCACCAAGTCGCTGGTCGCGATCCACCTGCGCCAGGGCCCCACCTGCCCGCCGCCCGCCGGCTGTCCGACGCTCCGGCTCGGGGCCGGTGAGGCGGCCTGGCCGGCGGGTCGCGCCGTCGCGCAGCTCACCCGCGACCAGATCCCGTGGGCGCGTGTGCCCGGTGCCGCCGAGCACGTGATCACCCTGGCGCTGGCCCTGGCCGACGACCCCGCCACCCCGCTGGCGGACGAGAGCGGCGTGTTTCTCTACCGCGGCGACGCGATCGCCGAGACCCTCGTCGAGGTCGGCCCGGTCACCGGGCTGCCCGGCAAGGTCTCGCGCGGCGCGTGGTTCGCCGACCTCGACAGCGACGGCCGCCCCGAACTGGTGGTCGCCACCGCGGGCGGCCCGTTCGGCGATGCGGTGCTGGTCGGGTGGGGGCGGGTCGACGGCACGTTCGAGCCGCCGGTCTACCTGCTTGGCGGTCCCGGGCCGACCCGGCTGGCGGCGGCCCCGCTCGCCTGGGCCCTCATCGACGCCGACGGCGCGGCCGATCTGATCACCGAGAGCGGCGTCTACTACACCAGCTGCCTCGCGCGCGCGTGCGCGTTCGTCAGCGGCTCCCGCCAGGACCGCGAATGGCGCGGCGCCGCGATCGCCGACATCAACGGCGACGGTCGCCGCGACGTGGTCGCCCACAGCCGGGGCGGCGTGATCATCGACGTCCTGCTCAGCACCGGCGTGCGCGGCGTCTGGAACGAGGCGCCGATCACCGCGCCCGGCGAGGTGCGCTTCCTCCGCACCGGCGACTTCGACGGCAACGGCGTGAGCGATGTCGCGCTGGTGACCTCGCCGTTCGACGCGGTCGACAGCGACCAGCTCCACGTCTCGTTCGGGCGCCGCAACGAGCCGCCCACCGCGGCGGTGTACATGGGCTACATCGGCACCGCGCTCGCGGTCGACCGCACGCTGACATCGATCCCGGGCCGACTCGACACCATCGACGACCTGCTGATGGTCTCGGAGCGCGCGACTACCCGCGGCGCTGCCCTGGTGCTCGGCTCGACCAGCAAGCGCATGATCGCGCCGCTGATCCCGGCGGCCACCGGCGACCGGTTCAACCTGGTCGAGGCCACCGTCACCCTGCCGCTCAACGCCGATCCGTACGACGACGTCGTGGTGCTGCTGAGCACGGTCAGCACCAGCAGCGAGGACACCGGCGTGGCCGGCAGCTCGGTCCGCATCTACACCTCCGACGCCGACGGCACGTTGACCGAGCGGAGCGCGATCGGCGGGGTCGGGCTGGTCGCGACCGGCTTCGTCGTGCGCGGCGCGCTGTGGGCCACGATCCCGGCCCACGCGGGCGCCCCGGCGCTGATCGTCGGCGCCGATGTCCTCGGCCGCGTGATCACGATCGAGGTTGCGTGCGGGGCCGGCGCGGGCTGCACCGCGGCCGCCCCGCGCCTGCTGCTGGCCGCGAGCGAGGTTGGGGAACCGACCTCGCTCGACACCACCGATCTCGACGGCGATGGCGGCCTCGACGTGATCGCGACCTTCCGCCCGGCCGGCGCCGAGCCGGGCGCGGCCTTCCTGTGGCGCAACCAGGAGGGCACGCTCGGCGACGCCCAGCGGCTGCCAGCTCCCGACGGCATGGTCTTCCTCGACGTCGCCGGTGCCGACCTCGATCTCGACGGTCGGCAGGCGCTCTACCTGGTCGCGCGCGGTGACCTCGGCACCGGCGGCGGCGGCGGCGGCGTCTACGTCGCCGCGCCGGTCGACGGCGCCTACCAGGATCCGGAGCGGGTGGTCGCGCTCGACGCCGTCGCCGGTCTCGACAAGGGCATCGCGATCCATGGCGGCGACCTCGGCGGCGACGGGTTGCCGGACCTCGCCGTGATCTCCGGCAGCGACCGCGCGACCCCGCGCGCCATCACCGTGCTGACGCAGCAAGAGCAGCCGGGTGGCGCGGCCGCGCCTCTGGCGTTCGTCCGCCGTTGGCGCTAGGTTGAGGCGCTATGGGTACGTCGTCGAAGCGGCTGACGCCGGTGGCCACCACGATGTCGTTCGAGAAGTTCTGGACCTGGCTGCAGGGTCACGTGAACTGCATCGTGCGCGCGGGCACCCCCGAGGCGGTGCTGTTCGATCATGAGGACTTCCACTGGACGGTCTTCTCCGAGGACGACCACACGCTGCTGGTCCAGGTCGCCCGCGGCAAGGAGCTGGTCGGCGAGGTCGTCGTGTTCCCGACCGAGATCGCGTACGTGCAGACCGAGCCGGGCGAGCAAGAGGGCGAGTTCGTCTTCGAGTGCGTGATCGAGACCGAGACCGCCCGCGAGGTCGCCTATCACTTCGTCATGGCGCACGAGTACGACGCGGTCGAGCACCAGCGCGGCGGCGGCGGGCGCGACGACAAGTGGACCCACTGAAGGCCCGGGATCGAGCCAACGGGGGCTCGTGGGATCCCCGAAACGCGCGTCTTTCGTGCTAGATCGCCAGGTTACGGGCTCCCGACGACGACGGATCCCCTTGACAGACGAGGGCCCATCCGTAGAATCTCGCGCTCTCGCCGACCTGACCTGACTCTCTCTTTTCGAGCGGATACCGAATGCCCACGATCAACCAACTGGTTCGCCACGGCCGCAAGCTGGTGAAGGCCAAGACGGCCTCGCCGGCCCTCAAGTCCTGCCCGCAGAAGCGCGGCGTCTGCACCCGCGTCTACACGACGACCCCCAAGAAGCCGAACTCGGCGTTGCGCAAGGTCGCCCGCGTGCGGTTGACCAACCAGATGGAGGTCACGTCGTACATCCCCGGCGAGGGACACAACCTTCAGGAGCACTCGGTCGTGCTGATCCGTGGCGGTCGCGTCAAGGATCTGCCGGGCGTTCGCTATCACATCATCCGCGGCACGCTCGACACCACCGGTGTCGCGAGCCGCAAGCAGGGCCGTTCGAAGTACGGCACCAAGCGTCCCAAGTAAGAGGATCGTGCCATGCCCCGCAAAGGTGAAGTTCCCAAGCGCAAAGTCCTCCCGGACCCCAAGTTCACGGACGCGCCCGCTGATACCCGTCGTCGCATCACGAAGTTCGTCAACGTCGTGATGTCGGACGGCAAGAAGTCGACCGCCGAGAACATCGTCTACAAGGCGTTCGATCTCGTGGCCGAGCGCGCCAAGGACGATCCGTTGAAGGTCTGGGAGCGCGCGCTCGGTAACGTGCGCCCCAAGGTCGAGGTCAAGAGCCGCCGCGTCGGTGGCTCGACCTACCAGGTCCCCGTCGATGTCCGCCCGGACCGCTCGCTCGCCCTCGGCATGCGCTGGTTGGTCGAGCACGCGCGCAAGCGCGGCGAGAAGACGATGATCGATCGTCTCGCCAACGAGATCGTCGACGCGGCTCAGAACCGTGGTAACGCGGTCAAGAAGCGCGAAGACGTTCATAAGATGGCCGACGCCAACAAGGCGTTCGCTCACTACCGCTGGTGAGCACCGGGCGCCGCCTCGTGCGGCGCCAAACTGTTTTTGACACCCACTGCATCGAGGAGGCGAGGACCACCAGCACGCAGACTTCACCGGGGGCCAGGTAGGCGGCCACGTCCAATGGACCGAACCGCCTGGCTTTGAGAACAGGATCGCCACCCAGCATCGGCTGGGTCCCGATCCGGCGCTGACCGCGCGACACCGACTGCTGGCCCCCGCCTGACCTCCGCACAAGGACAGTCCTCGATCACCAGATGAGCCGTGGCGGCCAGCCACCGTCGATCGCGCGCACCCGAAACATCGGGATCATGGCGCACATCGACGCTGGCAAGACGACGACCACGGAACGCATCCTGTTCTACGCGGGCGTGATCTCACGCGTCGGCGACGTCGATGATGGCTCGGCCTTCACCGACTGGATGGAGCAGGAGCAGGAGCGCGGCATCAGCATCACCGCGGCCTCGACCACGTTCACGTGGGCCGGCCACCTGGTGAACCTGATCGACACGCCTGGCCATGTCGACTTCACCATGGAAGTCGAGCGTAGCCTGCGCGTGCTCGACGGCGCGATCGCCGTGTTCTCGGCGGTCGAGGGCGTGCAGTCGCAGAGCGAGATGGTCTGGCGACAGGCCGACCGCTACGGCGTGCCGCGGCTGGCCTTCGTCAACAAGTGCGACCGCACCGGGGCCGACCCTGACGAGGTCGTCGCCCAGATGCGCGACCGGCTCGGCGCGCATCCGGTCGTGGTGCAGCTTCCGATCGGCCTCGAAGACGACTTCACCGGCGTGATCGACCTGGTGTCGATGACCGCGCGCGTGTGGGACGACGCCAGCCTCGGCGTGCGGTTCGAGGACGGCCCGGTGCCGGCCGAGCTCGCCACTGACGCGGCCGCGGCCCGCGACGTCATGCTCGAACAGCTGGCGCTCGCCGACGAGGACTTCCTCGCGGCGTACCTGGCCGCCAGCGAGCCGGCCACCCTCGAGCTCGCGAGCATCAAGGGCGCGCTTCGCCGCGCGACGCTCGCCGGCAAGGCGGTCCCGGTCCTGGTCGGCGCGGCCTACCGCAACCAGGGCGTGCACAACTTGCTCGACGCGGTGGTCGACTACCTGCCGTCGCCGGCCGATCTGCCGGCGGTGTCCGGCATCGTCCCCGGCACCAGCACCGTCGTCACCCGCATGCCGGATCCGGCGGCGCCGCTGGCCGCGCTCGCGTTCAAGGTGATGACCGACGAGTCCGGCAAGGGCCAGCTCACCTACGTGCGCGTCTACGCCGGTCGGCTGACGATCGGCGCCTCGGTCCTCAACGCGACCAAGGGCAAGCACGAGCATGTCGGCCGCCTCGTTCGCATGCACGCCAATCACCGCGAGGATGTCGAGGAGATCGTCGCCGGCGGCATCGGCGCGATCGTCGGCGGCCGCACCCTCGCGACCGGCGACACCCTGACCGACGCGGCCGCGCCGATCGTGCTCGACGCGATGCACGTGCCCGAGCCGGTCATCGGGGTGACGATCGAGCCCGCCACCGCCGCCGACGAAGTCCGGCTGCGCGAGGCGCTCGACCGGCTCGCCCTCGAGGATCCGTCGTTCCGCGTCGGCGTCGACGTCGAGACCGGCGCCACCACCATCGCCGGGATGGGCGAGCTCCACCTCGAGATCCTGGTCGATCGCCTCCGCCGCGAGTTCGGCATCGACGCCCGCGTCGGCCGGCTGGTTGTGGCCTATCGCGAGACCCTGACTGGCTCGGCTCGTGCCGAGTTCCGGCATCTGGCCACGACCAGTGGACCTGCTCATTTTGGCCATGTCGTCCTCGCGGTCGGCCCGGCCCCGCGCGGCGGCGGCTATCGCTTCGAGAGCCAGGTCTCCTCCATCGAGGTGCCGGCCGAGTTCGTCCCCGCGGTCGAGGAGGCGGTCACCGAGGCGGTCGCCAAGGGCGTGATCGCCGGCTTCCCGATGACCGATCTCACGGTCGCGCTGGTCGGTGGCAGCCACCACGTCGTCGACTCGTCGGCGCGCGGCTACAAGATCGCTGGCACCCGCGCGTTCCGCGACGCCGCCCTCGCCGCGTCGCCGACCGTCCTCGAGCCGGTGATGGAGCTCGAGATCCGCACCCCCGACGATCACACCGGCGACGTCCTCGGTGATCTGCTCGCACGCCGCGCGAAGATCGCCGGCATGCAGGCGCGTCCCGGCGTGCAGGTGATCACCGCGTCGGTCCCGCTCGCCGAGATGGTCGGCTACGCGACCGGCCTGCGCTCGGGATCTCGTGGTCGCGCGACGTATGCAATGCACTTCAAGGAGTACGCCGAGGTTCCTCATGGTGTACGTGATCGTTTGACTGCCCGCGTGCGGGCCTGATCGTCAGTATCGCCTTCGACCGCGCCGGCGGTCGTTTCTGGAGAGCGCCCATGTCCAAAGAGAAGTTCGTCCGCAACAAGCCCCACGTGAACATCGGCACGATCGGTCATGTCGATCACGGCAAGACCACGTTGACCGCTGCGATCACCAAGGTGCAGGCGGGCAAGGGCCTCGCGAAGTTCACCGCGTTCGACCAGATCGACAAGGCGCCCGAAGAGAAGGCGCGCGGCATCACGATCGCGACCGCTCACGTCGAGTACGAGAGCAGCAAGCGCCACTACGCGCACGTCGACTGCCCGGGCCACGCCGACTACATCAAGAACATGATCACCGGCGCGGCGCAGATGGACGGCGCCATCCTGGTCTGCAGCGCCGCCGACGGCCCCATGCCGCAAACGCGCGAGCACATCCTGCTGGCGCGCCAGGTGGGCGTGCCCTACATCATCGTGTACCTGAACAAGTGCGATATGGTGGATGACGCCGAGTTGCTCGAACTGGTCGAGATGGAAGTGCGCGAGCTGCTGGACAAGTATGAATTCCCGGGTGACGCGACCCCCATCATCCACGGCTCGGCCAAGCTGGCCATGGAGGGCGACAAGGGGGAGTTGGGAGAGGGCTCCATCATGAAGCTGGCCGATGCGCTGGACACCTACATCCCTACGCCGGAGCGGGCCATTGATGGCACCTTCCTGATGCCGGTGGAGGA
>JBKJLC010000107.1:0-22838 GCA_046597055.1 Kofleriaceae bacterium
GCACTCGTGCATCCACGCGACACCCTCGGCCTCCGACCGCTTCCAAGCGGGTCGCGGCCTGGCTTCGAGGCGATAGCGACTGGTGTGCTCGGCCCGAGGTTGGGCCATGCCGTCTAGCCGCGATGCGGATCGGGTGGGGTGTAACTGATCGAATCCCGCGTCGTTCTGAGCGCTCGGGTGGGGCAGCCACGGTCGGTTCGGGGGTCGGCGCCCGGCCCTCGGGCTCGGCCCTCGGGAGGGTGGCGTGGCTTCCGAGGGCCCGAGACCGAGGGCCGGAGCGCCGGGGGCCGAGGTGACGCGTGCACCGCGTCCGCTTGGCCCGCAAGGTCTAGCCGCGCTTTGGTCCGAGGGTCAACCTCAGACGGCGCGATCGCGGCGATGAGTCAGCGATAGCGGGCGAGCCAGCTCGCCCACGCCGCATGATCGGTGTCGGCGAAGGTCTTGCCACTGACGGTCTTCAGGATGGTGTAGGCCCAGTCGTGGTTGTTGGGCTGCTGCAGGCGGAGCAGGGCGAGCAGGGTCTCGCCGTGGGCGCGGATGACCTGGCGATGCAGCCGGGCACCGCCGTCGGCGCCGACCAGCCCGGCGACGATGGCCAGCGCCTTGTTGCGATCGAGGGTCGCCGGGAAGTCGAGGGCGGCCAGGACCGGCGCGAGCGGCACCGGGATCTCCGGATGATGGAGCGCGATCTCGGCGAGCACACGCATGGCGTTGTTGCGCACGAGGACGTCGGGGTCGCGGATGGCGGGCACCATGAGGGCGACCAGCTCGGTGCCGTCGGCGATGTGGGCGAGCAGGAAGGCCGCGATGGCGCGTCGGCCTCCATCGGCGTCGCGCTGGAAGACCCGGGTGAGCGCCGCCTGGTTGGGGATGACCCGGGACCGGAACTTCGCGACCAGCGGCGCGAGTTCGGGGTGGTCGTAGTCGCCGAAGCAGTGCCACGCACCGCAGGTCGGGCGAAACTCGATGTAGGCCCCGGTCGCGCGGAGGTCTTCGATCTTCGCCTCGTAGGCCGTCCATGCCTCGAGCAGCCCCTCGGGATCCGGCTCGCGGCCGGTCGGCGCTGGACCGAAGCGCATCCGGCGCGCCTGATCCGCGGTCTCGACCAGATCGATCGTGATGTACGCGCGGTCGGGCTGGTCAGCCTGCATGTACGTGACGGTCGAGACGTCGGCCCATGCCACGCCCGGCATCGCGCGCACCACCGCCGCGGCCCTGGCCTCGTCGATCGCCGGCCAGTCGGTGCGCAGCGCGGGCTCGACCGCGGCGAGGATCGTGGCGGCGCGGGCCGCATCGGTGCCGTAGACGTCGACGGCGAGCAGCGGCTTGCCGGTCGCGGGCGCCGCGGCCACCAGGGGCGCAGGTGGGGGCGGCGCCGGGGTCGCGTCGGCGGGCGACGCCACGGTCGAGACCGGCGGTGGCGTGCGGTCGGGACGCGCGCGCGGAGCGGCGTCGCAGGCGGCGAGGACGAGCAAGACGAGCAGGCGAGGGCGCACGGTGGCTGCGACGGTAGCGCCGCCGCGGTCCGTCCGCGCGGGTCACCCGGCGAGCTGATCAGGCAGGTTCACGACATTGCCAGTCGCACCCGATCGTCACTCCAGAAACACACCCCGCAGGTGAGCCAGGACGGCGATGGTACGAGCAGCGTGCGATGGCCACAGCAGGGACACGGGAAGCCGGGCATGGCGATCACGCGCAGCGTATCGCGGGACCCCACGCCGGGTTCCGGCGCCGCGGCTACCGCGATCGTGTCCGCTTCGACCGGCAGGCGGAGGTCGTCGGTGAGCGTGCGGATGCGCTCGGGCGCGGCGCGCACGTCGCCCGGCCGCTTGGTGAGCAGGCGGTGCGGCGCATCGAGGTGCGCGTCGATCTCGCGGCGGCGCTGGAATCCGAGGCCGACTGCCCGGCCGTGCCCCGCCGAGGAAGAACGCGATGCCCGACGAGGCGGGTCAGGTCGCCATCCACATCAGGTAGAAGCTGACGGCCAGGGCGACGAAGCCGACCAGCCCATGCCGTAGACCTGGGCCACGTTGTGGGATTCCGGAGTGGTTTGCATGGCGACCACCGCTGCATCACACGTGCCCGGCGGGCCCCCACGCGGCGCCGCGTGGGGACCCTCTCCTCACCCGCGACCGTCGCAACGAATGGCGCGGGCGCGTCGGGTTCCGTGACACGATGTCCTCCGTGAAGCGGGTGTTACTGGTCGAAGACGAGCCGTTGATTGCCATGTCGGTGACACGCGCGCTCAGAACCTTCGGGCTCGAGGTCCTGTTCGCGCTCAGCGCCACCGACGCCAAGGCGCTGATGAACAGCGAACGCTTCGACGTCGTGCTGTGCGATCTGTCGTTGCCGCCCGAGACCGGCTTCGAGGTCCTCGAGGCGCTCCAGCAGCGCGAGCTTCGGACCCCGGTTGTGCTGTTCTCCGGCAAGGTCGACCTCGATCTCAAGTCGATCCAGGCGACCTACCGGCACGTGGTCGGCGCGGTCATCAAGCCGTGCTCGGTCGACACCCTGGTCGCGACGCTCAACCGCGCGATCGCGGACGTAGCGTAGCCTTCCCACGGGCCAGCCGGCGACCGCCACCAGGGTCGCGCGCGAGCCGCCGGGCCCGCCCGGGCCACGGGCCTGCCGGCCCGCCCGGATGCCCACGCTGGCCGGCGGCGGCTTGCCGCGGCAGCTAGCGGGTCAGGATGGGCTCGCCGAGTCGTCCTTGGGGTTGGCACTCTCGGCGGGATCCACGACGTCGGCGGGGGGCGCGTCCTCCTCGTCTTCGCGGGGCTGGGGGCCAGCGACGATGCCAGCCAGATCCGGATCGATATCGGGATCGGCGTTGGGATCGCCCGGGTTGGAGGCGGTGGCCGTCTGGCGAGCCTTGCGGTCGGATTTGCGCTGGAGGCGCTGGGCAGCGCGCTCCTTTTGTTCGAGCTCGCGCTGGCGCTTGGCGAAGCTGGCTTTGCGGTCTGTCATGCGGGCCTCCCTCGAGGTGTATCCATATAACCGGACGTGATCGTTACGACGCCAGGCTGGCGCGCACTGTGCGCGAGACCAGACCTTACCGCAAGAGCCCGGGGGACGCTCGCGCACGCAATGCGCGCCTGGCGCATGGGTAGGATCCCCGTGACCTGCCCCACGGGCGTGAATGACCCCCCATCGAGGGTCGTCGGAGGCCCCATGTTACGTTCGCTTCTCTGGAGGAGACGATGCTAGCTCGTACCACTCGCTGGATGATCGTCGCGAGCCTCGCGCTGGCGACCGCCCCGGTCACGACGTTCGCGCAGTCCAACACGGTCGATCGCCGGACCCAGCCGCCTCCGGTGCCAGCGCCGGTCCGGCCGCAGCCGGCGCAGGCCCCACCGGTCGTGGTCTACCCGACCGAGGCACCGCCAGCGCCGCGCGCCGAGCGTCGCGGTCGGGGTCGTCGCAGCATGGTCTGGGTCGAGGGCCGCTGGGACTGGCAGAGCAACGGGTGGGCCTGGCAGCCCGGCCGCTGGGAGCAGGAGCGCCCCGGCAAGCGCTGGCAGCCCGGTCGCTGGGAACGCCGCGGTGATCGCTTCGAGTGGGTCGCCGAAGTCTGGGTCGACCTGCCGACCTACCCGACCGCGGCCCCGCCGCCTCCGCGCTCCCGCAACCAGGGCAACCGGCGCGGCTTCGTCTGGGTCGAGGGCCGCTGGGACTGGCAGAACGGCAACTGGGCGTGGGCCGAGGGCCGCTGGGAGCAGGAGCGCCCCGGGAAGCGCTGGCAACCGGGCCGCTGGGAGCAGCGCGGCGATCGCTACGTATGGACCGCCGACACCTGGCTCGACGTCCAGCTCTACCCGACCGAGGCGCCGCCGCCACCTCGCACGAACCGGCCGCAGCGCGGACGCCGCGGCATGATGTGGATCGAGGGTCGCTGGGACTGGCAGAACGGTAGCTGGGCCTGGGTCCAGGGCCGCTGGGAGCGCGAGCGCCGCGGCAAGCAGTGGCGCGCCGGCCGGTGGGATCGCCGCGGTGACCGCTACGAGTGGATCGCGGACCAGTGGGAAGACCGTCGGGACGACCGCGGTGACGGCCACGGCAATCACGGCGGCCTCGGCACCCATGGCAACAACGGCAACCACGCCGGCCACGGCAACCAGGGTCAGCATGGCCATCCCACCCAGCCGCCGCCGGCACCCCAGGTCGAGCGCGTGGGTCAGCGTGCCGGGTTCATCTGGGCCGCTGGCAGGTACGAGTGGCGCGACGGCCAGTACGCCTGGATCCCCGGCCATTGGGAGCGGCAAAAGGCCAACGCCCAGTGGTTCGACGGACGCTGGGAGCTGCAGGGCAACGCCTACGTGTGGGTCGCGGGCGGCTGGCGCTGAAGAGGTGTCGAGGCCTTGATCGCCACCGACGATGCTGCCGGAGACGGCAGCCCCACCAGCTGCTGCATGCTGGACTGCCAGATCGACAGCACGCGCTGCTGAGCGAACGCTACTGCGCGCGCCCGGCTTGCACGCGCAGGCGGCCGCGCTCGTCGCGCTCGACCGTCACCAGCCACGGCTGGCAGCAGACCGCGCAGTCTTCGACATAGCTACCGCGGGTGTCGGGGTCGACGTACAGGTCGACCCACTCGCGGCAGTACGGGCAGCGCACACGCGTGGTGTCGTCCACGCGGCAGTCTAGCGTTGCGAGGCGCGAGCGCTACCCGGTATGCCGACCGCGTGGAGCGGGTGCGCCGATCAGCGCCCCGCGGACCCACGCCGGCCTCAGGGCCACGGGAAATGGGCACGGCTTTCGATCACATCGCGAGGTGATCGATCCCGATGGCCCGAGGCCCGAGGCCCGAGGCCCGAGGCCCGAGGCCGCGGCCAGCCCGTCGAGGCCTGCGGCCCGGAAGCCGCCCGGGTTACAGTGGCAGCGCGCCGCGCTTGATCGTGAGGTGCAGCTCGGCGGTGAGCGCGACGTAGCGGTGCTCGCGCGGCGGCAGCACGAACAGCGGCTCGTCGACCTGGGCCGGGTCGAACCCCTGCTTGCGCAGGTCGCTCTTCATCTGCTTGAAGGTGCCGGTGACCTCGAGCTCGGGGCGGACGCGCAGGAACAGCGGCCACGCGTAGCTCGGCAGCTGGCCTTGCAGGTGCGAGGTCAGCGCGTCGAGATCGAGCTGGTCGACCGGGCAGCGCAGCACCAGCGCCGCCATGCCGCAGCGGCCGTCGCTGCCCGGCACCTGCACGCCGTAGACGGTCGACTCGGCGACCTGGGCGAAGCCGTTCAGCACCTCGGCGACCTCGTTGGTCGACACGTTCTCGCCCTTCCAGCGGAAGGTGTCGCCGACCCGGTCGACGAACTGGGCATGGCGAAAGCCCTGGTCGCGCAGGAGGTCGCCCGAGTTGAACCACACGTCGCCCGGTGCGAAGACGTCGCGCAGCAGCTTCTTCTCGCTGGCGGCCTTGTCGGTGTAGCCGTCGAACGCGTAGCGGCTGCTGACCTCGCCGATCAGCAGGCCGACCTCGCCCTTGCCGACCTTGATCAGGTGGCCATCGGGGCTCCGCACCGGCTCGTCCTTGTCGACGTCGTACGCGACCAGGGCGTACGGCGCCGGGCACAGCCCGACCGTGCAGTCGAGGTTGAGCAGGTTGACGAAGGCGATGTTGCCCTCGGACGCGGCATAGAACTCGTAGACCTCGTCGATCCCGAACCGCGCCTTGAACGCCTTCCAGATGTCGGGGCGCAGGCCGTTGCCGACGATGCAGCGGATCGCGTGCGCGCGATCGTCGGCGCGCGGCGGCTGGTTCAGCAGGTAACGACACAGCTCGCCGATGTAGACGAACGCGGTCGCGCGGTAGCGGCGGCAGTCGTCCCAGAACTGGGTGACGCTGAACTTGCGGCGCAGCGCCAGGGCGGCGCCGGTCGACGCCGCCGAGCTCCACGCCACCGTCAGCGCGTTGTTGTGATAGAGCGGCAGCGCGACGTAGACGATGTCGTCAGGCGTGAGCGCCATCGCGGCCAGGCCGAACCCGCCCGCGGCTTTGACCCACCGGCTGTGGGTCATCACCGACGCCTTGGGCATCCCGGTGGTGCCCGACGTGTAGATGTAGAAGCAGGGATCGCCGAGCTGCACCTCGCCGAGGGCGGCCGGGGTCCCCGCCGACGCCGCGGCGACCTGGGCGGCGACGTCGACCACGCCCGCCGGTGGCCGGCTGGCGGTCTCCTCGCGCAGCCACAGCGCGCCGGTCACGGAGGTCGGCCCCAGCGCGCCCTGGACCTCGGTGAAGGCCTCCCACAGCTCCTCGCCGACGATGAACGTGGCCGCCTTGGCCACGGTCAGGCTGTGCTGCAGGACCCGACCCCGCTGGCGCACGTTGACCACCGCGGCGATCGCGCCGAGCTTGACCACGCCGGCGATCGCCAGCAGCAGCTCGGGCCGGTTCTCGACCAGCAGCGCGACCGCGTCGCCCTTCTTGACCCCGCGCGCGGCGAGCAGGTTCGCCCACCGGTTGCTGCCCTCGTGCAGCTCCCGATGGCTGATGCGGCGGTCTTCGTAGGCGATCGCGAGGCCGTCGGGGCGCTCGCGGGCGTTGCGCTCGAGGAAGGTGCCGATGGACAGCCGCTCGGTGCGATCCGACTTGCCGATCAGCTTGAGGCCGCGCGCGATCGACGGCAGCCGGCGCGCGACCGAGCGCGCGTGCGGCGTCCACAGCGTGGGCTGGCGGGCGAGGTGAGCGAGCGTGCGCGCGGAGCGCGCCAGGGAGCGAAGGTCGACGGGCGGCATCGCGGCGGATGATAAACGAGCCCGCCTATCCGCGGAGCGCGCGCACGCCGTAATGACCAACCGCGGCCACGCCGGTGACGCCGGCGACCGCGGCGAGCGGCCAGGCCGCGCCCGGCGCGTCGGCGACCAGCGCCAGCACTGCGAGAAACTGAGCGACCGTCGCGATCTTGCCGAGCGTGCCGGCGCGCAAGGGTCGCGCGCGCGCCCGGCCCAGCCCGACCGCCACGCCATAGCCCAGCGCGAGGGGCGCCATCACCAGCTCGCGCGCGCCGGCGAGCGCGATCAGCGCCGGGGCTGGCCGCTGCTCGACGTACACCGCGAGCAGCGCGATCACGACGAAGACCTTGTCAGCGAGCGGATCGAGCCACCCGCCGATCGACGAGCCGTGCGGGCTGACGCGGCGCGCGACCCAGCCGTCGAGCCCGTCGGTGACCGCGGCGATCGTGACCACGAGCACCGGCGGCCACACGCCGAGCGGGTAGACCGCCCAGAACGCAAGTGCGAGCGGGACTCTCGACAGGGTGAGGGCATGGGCGAGCCACACGGGAGTCGTTTCCGCGGGGCCGTCGTGACGCGCCGCCGAGGATGGATCAGCATACGGCCGGCGCCGACCGCCACACCACGTCGGGGCAGGTGGGATAACGCCGGGGCGCCGCTCGCGTTGGTCGCGGCCTCCAGCCGATGACAGCGCGGCAGATTGGGGCGTACCATTGACCCGAGGGAGGACCATGGGACTCTTCGACAAGCGCGACAAGAAGCGCAAAGACGACTTCGATTCTCCGGTCGAGCAGGTCGATCTCGGTGCCGTGGCCCCGGCGCGCCCGCCGGGCGGCCCGGTCGCCAAGGCGCCCGAGCCTGCGGCGACACCACCATCCACCACGGCCCCGGCGCCGGCATCAGCCTCGGCAGCAGCCCCGGCACCCGCGCCCGCCGCAGCCACGGCCGCGCCGATCTCGAACCCGATGACGACCACCACCCCCTTGCGTCCGGCGCCGCGCCCGGCACCGAGCCCATCCATGGAGACCGACGACTACGGCATCGAGAAGGCGATCGAGCTGATGCGGACGCTGCCGAGCGACAACGTCGAGCTCGTCGTCCAGGTCGTGAAGTTCTCGCTGGAGTCGGTCGGCATCAAGCTGCCGACGATCATCGAGGACGCGACCCGGCGTCAGAAGGACATCACGGGCAAGATCACCGTTCGCAAGGACGAGATCACCGAGCTCGAGCAGGAGATCCGGACCCGCAAGGACGAGATCGAGGCGCTCGAGGAGGATCACCGCGAGACCACGATGGTGCGCGAGCGCCTCGAGCTGGCGGAGCAGATCGGACAGGCCGGCAAGAAGAAGCCGGCGGCCCCCGAGCCCCGGGATCCCGGTCCGGATGCGAAGCTCGGGGACGCCAAGGCCGACGGAAAATCAGATGGCAAGACCGAAGGAAAATCGGACGGAAAGTCCGATGCTGCCGCCACGGCGGGCCGTCCGTCGCGCCAGACCGCCCCGCAACCGACCCTCGCTCCTCTGACGCCCACCAAGAAGTGACGCGCGCCCCGACCGCGTCCGCGCGGCCGGGCGTCGATTGGATTTCGACTTTCCATGCTTCGCCATCACATGACTGTCCTCACGAAGGACAACCGTCTCAAGCGGGAGGTCCAGCGCATCACTGCGGCGACCGCCTCGACGGCCGATTTCGGAAGCGAGCTCTCGCTGCTCGAAGGCAGCAAGCGCCCTGACCTCGTGATCGTCGACGGCCGCACCGGGCCGCCGCTGATCGGGCTCGAGGGCAAGGTCCCGCCGACCTGCCCGATCATCCACATCGTCGACGAGGAGCAGATGCTCGACGCCCTGCCGCGGTTCGCCGAGGGCCGGGTGGTGTCGATCATGGGCTACGGCGCGCGCTTCGACGATGACGAGTTCATCGCGAGCGCGACCAAGGCGCTGCGCGGCAACGTCTTCGGGCTCAACAAGTACTTCCCGTGGGGCGTCACGACCTACTCGGTCGTGGTGAACAACTACGAGCAGAAGTCGCGCGCGATCGACATCATCATCCAGTACGCCAACCTGGCCGGCATCCGGGCCCAGGTCCGCGAGCGGATCCAGACCGTCGCCGACGAGCTGATGATGAACGCGCTCTATCACGCGCCGACCGACGAGAAGGGCAACGAGAAGTACGCCGGTCGCTCGTTCAAGGACCTGGCCCAGCTCGACAACGTGGCGCCGATCGAGGTCCAGTACGGCTCGAGCGGTCGCTACTTCGGCCTGTCGGTGCGTGACGGCGGCGGCTCGCTGACGCGCGCGCGCGCGATGAGGTACCTGACCAAGGCGACCACCGGGACCGCCGACATCGAGGAGAAGATCGGCGGCGCCGGCCTCGGTCTGGTGTCGGTGCTGCGCTCGGTGTCGAAGCTCGTGTTCAACCTCGACCCGGGCAACTCGACCGAGGTGATCGGTCTGTTCGACATCGAGCTGTTCGCGAAGGGCAAGGTCGGCGCGCGCTCGCTGCACCTGTTCACCGCGCGCGGCTCGACCGAGTCGGAGGCCGACGTCGCGCCCGAGGCCGAGGTGCCGCCGCCGCCGCCGGAGCCGCTCGCCGAGCCGGTGGCTGCACCTACCCGTAGGGGGGTGTGGTTGCTGGCCGCACTCCTGCTGGCGGTCGTGACTGCGATGGGAACCGCCGTGGTCATGAAGTCTGGTCGGGATGCCCCGTCGGCGGTGGATTGTCCACCAGCCAGCGGCACCGATCATGCCAACACCCGTCCCACCCCGTAGGCGGGTGACGGTACGGCGGTGTGAGGGCGGGCTGAGCGCCCGCGCCCGGCGTGCGGGCGAGACACTGCCCCACGTTTCTAACCCCGCGCTGCACGCCGATCGGAGGGTCTCCCATGCCGGGCACGACCCGTGCACAATGACTCGCTGCCGCCATGCAAAGCCTCATCAACGACACGGGTCTGGCAAGCCCCGCAGCCCGTCCGGCCCGTGTCGGTACGACGCTGCACCCGGATAGCGTTGTAGGGCCATGGCGGGTGGAGTACGAGCTTGGGCGCGGCGGGATGGGCTGCGTCTACGCCGTGGTCCACGAGGTGATCGGCAAGCGCGCGGCGATGAAGGTCATCCACCAGCACATGTTCACCCCGGCGTACACCGCCGAGCGGTTCCTGTTGGAGGCCCGCGCCGTCAACGTCGTCACCCACCCGAACATCGTCGACATCTTCGAGTCGGGCACCCTGGACGACGGCCGCCCGTACCTGATCATGGAGCGGCTGCACGGCAAGACCCTGGGCGATCGCCTCGAGGAAGGCCGGATCCCGCCGGTCGAGGTCATCGACTACCTCCTCCCGCTGTGTGACGCGCTCGCCGCCGCCCATGGCGCCGGTGTTGTCCACCGCGACATCAAGCTGGACAACGTCTTCGTGGTCGACTGCCAGGGCACCACCTCTTTCGGCGGCACCTACGGGACCGTCGTGAAGCTCCTCGACTGGGGCATCGCCTCGGTCGCCAGCGTCGACGGCGACAACTCGTTCCGCGACATGCTGGTGGGTACCCCCCGGTACGTCGCGCCCGAGCAGGCGCGTGGCGAGCCGGCGTCGCCGCCGTCCGATATCTACTCACTTGGCGTGGTGGCCTACGAGCTGTTCCTCGAGGCCCCGCCGTTCACCGCCGAGTCGGCCGCCGAGGTGCTGGCGATGCACCTGTCGGATCCGCCGCCGCCGCCGCGCGACGTCTGGCCGCAGATCCCGTCGGCGCTCGAAGATCTGCTGATGGACATGCTCGCCAAGTCACCGGCGCTGCGCCCGACGATCGAGCAGGTCGCCGAGCAGCTCCGCGCCATCCGCGCGTATCTGGTGACCCGGGCCCGCCCGTCCGATCAGGTCGCCGCGGTGTTTGCCGAGGGCAGCGGGCCGCACGTGCGCGAGGCGTTCGAGCGCGGTGCGACCGCGCTATCGACCGAGCTGCCGCGCCGGCGGCGCCGGTGGGCGCTCGCCAGCGTGGTCTGCGCGCTGGTCGCGCTCGGCGCCGGCGCTCGGCTGGTCACCACCCGTGCCAGCGCCGCCGCGCCCGCGTCCGTCGCGGCCGAGGTGCCGGCGCCCACGCCAGTGGCGATGGCGGTGAACGCGCCCGCCGGGGTGTCCGAGGTGAAGTCGGTCGCACCGCCGGTCACGACGACCCCGGTCTCCACGCGGTCGACCGCACGGCCCGTGCGCCGGGGGCCGATCAGCCGCGCCGGCGCCGACAGCCACGCCCGGGCCGCGCGCGACTCGGGGCGACTGGCCCCGGCGGCCCGCCCGGCCAGCCGTCGCATCCATCCTGACGACACCATCGACCCGTACTGATGCGCGCTCTCGCTCTCGCTCTCGCCCTGGCGCCGCTCGCGACGATGCCCTCGTCGGCGGAGGCGGACCCGCCCGCGCCGACCGCGTCGGTCGAGGTGCGGGCGCGGGCCAAGGAGCAGAGCGACCGGGGTCGGCGCTTCTACGAGCTCGGCGAGTACGACCGCGCGATCGCAGCCTACCGCGAGGCGTACATGATCCTGCCCAGCCCGGGGGTGCTGTTCAACCTCGGGCAGGCCCATCGCTTGAAGGGCGATTGCGTCGCTGCGGCGAGTTCGTATCGCGGCTTCCTCCGGACCGAGCCCGAGGGGCCGCCGCGCCGGCTGGCCGAGGCGCAGCTGGCCGATGTCGAGAAGTGCGCCCGCGAAGCGCCGCCCCGGTTCACCTCGTCGGCGAGCGGTGGCCGCAGCCTGCGCGGCGCCGGCCTGGCCGCCGCGGTCGGTGGCGGCGTGCTGCTCGGAGCCGGCATGTACTTCGCGATCGACTCGGGCCGGGCCAGCAGCGAGGTCGAGCGTCACTACGCCGGGGGCGGCCGCTGGGCGGACATTGCCGGCACCGACGCCCGTGGCAAGCGCTCGAGCGACTACGCGATCGCGCTCGGCGCCAGCGGCGGCGCCGCCCTGGCGACCGGCACCGTGCTGTATCTCCTCGGCGTGCGCTCCGACCGGGCGGCGACCGAGCCCAAGGTCTGGGTGACACCGGCCGCCAGCTCCACGCAGGTCGGGGTGTCGTGGGCGTGGTGAGCGGCGCCCTCGCGGCGCTCGGCCTTTCGCTCGCCGTGTTCGTGCCTGGCTGCTACGACCCCGAGCTCCGCGACTGCACGGTGCAGTGTGCCGGCGCCGGCGACTGTGCGGGTGATCAGGTCTGCGGCACCGATGGCTACTGCAGCGCGCCCGCGATCGCCGGGAGCTGCGGCGGCGAGGTCGTGATCGAGGGCACCCCCGACGCCCGCCCGCCGATCGACGCCGCCGGCGCCACCCTGCGGATCGTGATCGCCGGCAAGGGCCGCGTCACGCTCGAGGCGCCCGAGTTCGCCTGCGAGAGCAGGGGCGCGATGATCTGCTTGGTGACGGTGCCGGCGTCGGCCAGCCTGGTGCTGGCCGCCACCGCGAACCCTAACCGGCGCTTCGAGGGCTGGACCACGGCCAACTGCTCGAGTCAGGGCGCGACCTGCACCGTGCTGGCCTCGACCGGGACCACGCTGGTCAAGGCGCGCTTCACCGGAGCCGACGACCTCGACGACGACCGCGACGACTGAGCTCTCCCCACCGTGACGCCCACGCCTCGCCACACCCTCCAGCTGTACGAGCACGACGCCTACGTCGACGACGCGGTCGCGCGCTTTCTCGGCGCGGCGCTCGGCGCTGGTGAGGCGGCGGTGATGATCGCGAGCGCGGCCCGGCGCGAGACCCTGACCGCGCAGCTCGCGGCGCAGGGCATCGACGTGCAGCGCGCGATGGTGAGCGGTCGGCTGGTGCTCCTCGATGCCGGCGAGCTGCTCGCGGCGATCATGGTCGGCGACGCCCCCGATCCCGACCGGTTCGGCGCCGTGGTCGGCACCGTGATCGCCAAGGCGGTCGAGGCCAGCGACGACGGCCGGGTCGTCCGCGTCTATGGCGAGCTGGCCAATCTTCTGTGGCGGGCCAGCAACCGCCCGGGTGCGCTGCGTCTCGAGCGTCTGTGGGGCGAGCTGGCCACCCGCTACCCGGTCGCGCTGCTGTGCGCGTACCCGCTGCAGGACTTCGACGACGCCGCCGATGCCGCCGACTTCGAGCACGTGTGCGCGGCCCACCACGACGTCCAGCCGACCGAGCGATACGCCGCGCTCGAGCACGGCAATCCGCGCATGGTCGAGGTGTGCCGGCTGCAGCAGCGCGCGTGGGCGCTCGAGCGCGAGATCGATCGCCGGACCGAGCTCGAGTTCGCGGCCCACGAGGCCAGCCGCGCCAAGGACGAGTTCCTCGCCATGCTCGGCCACGAGCTGCGCAACCCGCTGGCGCCGATCGTCACCGCGCTGCAGCTCGCGCGCCTGCGTGGCCAGCAGTCGCGCGAGCTCGGCGTGATCGAGCGCCAGGTCGATCACCTGATCCGCCTGGTCGACGACCTGCTCGACATCTCGCGGATCACCCGTGGCACCGTCGAGCTGCGCCGCGAGCGGCTCGAGATCGCCGACGCGATCGCCCAGGGTGTCGAGATCGCCAGCCCGCTGTTCGAACAGCGCCGGCAGAACCTGGTGCTCGATCTGGTCCGCGAGGGCTGCGAGGTCGAGGGCGATCGCGCGCGGTTGGCCCAGGTGGTCGCCAACCTCCTGACCAACGCGGCCAAGTACAGCGAGGTCGGGGGCCGCATCGAGGTGTGGGCGCGGGCCGAGCAGGGCCGGATCCGCATCCGGGTCAAGGACGGGGGCATCGGCATCGAGCCCGAGATGCTGAAGCGGATCTTCGGCAGCTTCGTGCAGCGACCGCAGGCCAAGGATCGGTCGCAGGGCGGCCTCGGCCTCGGCCTCGCCATCGTGCGCAGCCTGGTCGAGATGCACGGCGGCACCGTCGACGCGCGCAGCGAAGGACTCGGCCGCGGCAGCGAGTTCGAGGTCGACCTGCCGGGCGCGACCGCCAGCGCCGACGACGGTGTGGTCGCCACGTCGGTCGACAGCGACACCACCAGCCGGGTCCACGTCATGCCCCCGAGCGCCCGCGTGCTCGTGGTCGACGACAACGAGGACGCCGCGCTGACCCTGGCCGAGGCGCTGTCGGGGCTCGGCCACGACGTGCGCGTGGCCCACGATGGGCCCAGCGCGCTCGAGGTCGCCGCCGTGTTCCTGCCCCAGGTCGGCCTGCTCGACATCGGCCTGCCGGTCATGGACGGCTACGAGCTGGCCGGGCGGCTGCGGGCCGCGCCCTGGGCCGCCGACCTGCGGCTGATCGCGGTCACCGGCTACGGCCAGGAGTCCGATCACGCGCGCGCTCGCGAGGCCGGCTTCGTGCAGCAGCTGGTCAAGCCGGTGTCGCTCGCGGTCGTCGACGGACTGGTCCGCGGCGGCCGGGTCGGACCGTAGCCCGCGCTACGTGCGCACCGCGGGGTCGAGCTTGTCGGCGACCGCGTCGCGGCGGTGCGCTGGCAGCAGGCGCATCACCAGGATGAAGCCGGAGACCACCAGGCACACCGAGTTGGTGATGATGATCGGCCACTTGCCGAGCAACATCCCGTAGGCCGCCCACAGCGCGAACGCCGCCGTGTTGAGGGCGAAGGTGCTCGCCGACAGTCCCTTGATGTCGCGCGTCTTGATGATCCGCCACGCCTGGGGCGCGAACGCCGTCATCGAGCCCGCCGAGGCGATCGCACCCACGATCATCGCTGCGTCGACCTGCATGCCGATCACGAATGCAAGCCGCGCGCCTTGGCCGGCCCTCAGCTGGCGCCGTAGCGCGCCAGTTCGGCCGGCGTGGGCCGCAACGTGCGTGGACGCCACGCCCAGCCGCTGTTCAGCAGAAAACCGAAGTTGCAGGCGGCGATGATGAACATCCGGTGCTCTGGCCACTGAACGGCGAGCGCGAACGCCACCGCATAGCCGGCCGCGCACGGCGTCATGCGCCGATCGATGCCGATCGCGAGCATCGCGGTGATGACCGCCCACAGGAAGATGAACACCACCTGCGACTGCGCGACGGTGAGCCCGAGCTGCGGCGATGCCAGCGCCAGCGCGGTCTGGCTGGCGAACAGGAGCATGCCGGTGGCGAACACCCGGCGGTTGACCAGCGTCTTGCCCATCGAGACCCGCGCCCACCAGCCGAACGTCAAGATCAGCACCATCAGGCCGACCGACCAGGTCGCCATGCGGTCGTGATCGCGGATGGCCAGGCGGGGCACCAGCCCGGCCACCAGCGGTGCGATCGTGAAGATCACACCGAGCAGCATCGCCAGGAAGAAGCGGGTGCGGGTGCCGATCGCGGCGTCGTGCAGCCGGTCGAGGCGCTCGAGCTCGGCATGGCGGCTGGCGAACGCGGCCGCCGCGGCGTGCGCCCGCGCGAGCAGCGCCGCGGGCGGATCGGTCAGCTCGCCGAGCAGCGCGATCGACGCCCGGGGGGCATCGCCGAGCTCGAACTCGGCGACCGCGATGATCGCGCGGCGCAGGCCGGCGCGGGCCTCGTCGTTGTCGCGCCAGGCGACCAGCGCCTCGTGGAAGCCGAACCGACACGCGCCGAACAGCCGGTAGATCTCCTCGCGCCGGCTGGCCGGGTCGCCGCCGGTGGCGACCACGGCCAGCAGCTCGTCGAGGCGGACCTGGGCGCGCTCGGCCAGGCGCGCCGAGCCGCGATGCTCGAGGTAACCCTGCAGCGCCTGCTGCAGCTCCTCGGCCGAGCCGTGGCGCTGGGCGGGGTCGGCGTCCATCGCGCGCGCGCAGATCCGGGCCAGCTCGGGCGGCACCGACGCCGGCAGCGTCAGCTCCGACGCGATCACGCTGGCGATCACCTCGTAGGCGGTGGCGCCGGCATGGGGCGGCGCGCCGGTCACGAGCTCGTGAAGCACGGCGCCGGCCAGGTAGATGTCGGTGCGCTCCGACAGCGGCACGCCGCGCTCGCGGCCGAGCATCTCGGGTGCCATGTAGCACGGCGTGCCCGCCATCTCGGTGGCGTTGCGAGCCAGCGGCAGGCGGCCGCTGCCGTCGTCGATCAGGCTCACCGCGATGCCCCAGTCGAGGAGATAGACCTCGCCGAACCCGCCGACCATGACGTTGGCCGGCTTGAGGTCGCGGTGGATCACGCCGCGGCTGTGCGCGAACCGCACCGCGTTGAGCACCTGGATCAGGATGCCGAGGTTCCACGCCAGCAGGTCGGTGACACCGAACCGCGCCGCGACCGCGGCCTCGTCCTCGAGCAGGTCGTGCCACGACACGCCCTCGATGCGCTTGAGGACGATCAGCGGTTGGCCGTCCTGGTCGAGGCCGATGTGGTGCACCGGCACGATGTTGGGGTGCTCGAGCGAGCCGGTGACCCAGGCCTCACGCAGCAGATCGACCGCGGCGCCGGGATCGCGCTGGCCGGGCTTGAGGGACTTCACCGCGACCGTGCGACCGAGCGCGACCTGCTCGGCCAGGCGGATCACGCCCATGCCGCCCTCGCCCAGGGTGGCGCCGAGCACCAGCGGCTCGCCGGCGCCGGGGGCGCGACCGGCCAGCTCCTCGAGCACCGCGAGCGCGCGCTGGCCCCCGGTCGACGGCCGCGCCTCGGTCGGGACGATCGTCTTCGACGGCGCCGCGTGCAGGGTCGCAGCCGACCCGGGGTCGAGAGTCCGTAGCCAGCTCGCGATCTCGTCCGCGAGTCCGGCGTCGGGGTCGCGGGTTCCCATCCGCCCCGATAATAGCCCGGCTAGCCCCGCTACCGCCCGGGGACCGCCGCCGGGCGCCTCACTTCTTGCTGGGCTTGCCGGGCTTGCCGGCGGCGTAGCGATCGATCCAGCCGAGCACCTGGTCGTGCCAGAGCCGCGAGTTGAGCGGCTTCTGCACCCAGTGGTTCTCGTCGGGGAAGTGCAGGAAGCGGCTGGGGATGCCCTTGCGCTGCAGGGCGGTGAAGGTCGACATGCCCTGGGTGTCGACCACGCGGAAGTCGTTGGCGCCGTGGATCACCAGCATCGGCGTCTTCCAGTTCTTCACCAGGTCGATCGGGTTGTGCTTGGCGTAGCCGGCCGGGTTCTCCCACGGCGTGCCGCCGTGCTCCCACTCGGGAAACCACAGCTCCTCGGTGTCGAAGTAGGCCAGCCGCTCGTCGAGGTTGCCGTCGTGGCAGACCAGCGCCTTGAACCGGTCGGTCTTGCCGGCGATCCAGTTGATCAGGTAGCCGCCGTACGAGGCGCCCAGCGCGGCCATCCGGTCGCCGTCGAGCCACGGGTACTCCGCCAGCGCCGCGTCGATCCCCAGCATCTGGTCGTCGAACGGCGCGCCGCCCCAGTCGCCGCGGATCGCGTCGGTGAAGGCCTGGCCGTAGCCGGTCGAGCCATGGAAGTCGATGAAGATCACGCCGAAGCCGCGCCCGGCGAAGACCTCGGGGTTCCAGCGGTAGTGGAAGTGATCGCCGAAGCTGCCCTGGGGCCCGCCATGGATGAGCACCGCGACCGGCACCTTGCCCGCGCGCTTCGGGTCGAAGCCGGCTGGCTTCATGACGAAGCCGTGGACGGTGTCGCCGCGGCCGCCCTTGAACGAGAACTGCTCGTACTCGCCCCAGGTGATCTGCTTCACGCGCGCGTCGTTGAGATGGGTGATCGCGCGCAGGTCGCTGCCGTCGAGCGCGGTCGAGAACAGCTCGGCCGGCTGGCGGAGCGTGTCGCGCACGAACACCAGCCGCTTGCCGGCCGGCCGCGGGCTGGTGTTGGTGCCCTTGGCGACGAGGACTTTCGGGACCCCGGTCGCAGCGTCGACCGCGTAGATCGCGTGGTGGCCGACGTCGTCGGTCGACGTGTAGATCGTCTTGCCGTCGGGGCTCCAGGCCAGCGACGACGCCGAGCGGTCCCAGGCCTCGGTGAGCACGCGCGGCTTGCGGCTGGCGACCGGATAGAGGGTCACGCGCTGGCGGTCGGCCTCGTAGCCGGCGCGCGCCATCGCCAGCACCGCGAGGGTCTTGCCGTCAGGCGACCAGGTCGGGGCGAAGTCGTAGGCGCGGTTGGCGGCGGTCAGGTTGACCGGCTTGCCGCCAGTGACGGGCACCACGAAGACGTCGGTGTTGGTCGTCCACGCGAGGTCGCGGGTGCCGACCCGCGCGACGTAGGCGATCGCTCGGCCGTCGGGTGCGATCGCGACCTCGTCCATGCCGCCGAACGGGTGGGTCGGCGAGTCGGTGGTCTGCCCGGGCGTGAGGTCGCGGGCGTCGTCGGCCTTGCCGCCCGCGCTGGGCGGGGTCCACACGAACAGGTGCGAGTACTTGCCGTCCTCCCACTGATCCCAGTGCCGGAACAGCAGGTTGTCGTAGACGCGTGCCTTCACCGGCTGCTTGGCCGCGGCGGCGTCGCGCGCGACCGACGCCGCCAGGGTCTTGGTCCCCGGCCACACCTCGAGCGCGACCACCAGCCGCTGGCCGTCGGGGAACACCGCGAAGCCGCCGACGTCGACCGGGAGCCGGGTGACCTGCTCGGCCTCGCCGCCGGCCGGCGCGATCTTCCACACCTGGGTCGAGCCCGAGCGCGCCGACAGGAAGAAGATCGACGTGCCGTCGGGCGCCCACACCGCGCTGGTGTCGTCGTCGGGGTGGCTGGTCAGGCGCCGGGTCGACGAGCCGTCGACCGCGGCCAGCCACAGATCGGTGCGGCCCCGGTTGGCGTCGAGATCGGTCTCGCGGACCGTGAAGGCGACCCGGGCGCCGTCGGGCGACACCGCGGGCTCGGACACCCGCTGCATGGCGAGCATGTCGTCGATCGTCAGCCCGGTGGCGGCCGCCGGCGACGCGACGGCGAGCGGGGCCGCGAGGATGCCGAGCGTGGCGGGCACGAGCAGGCGGCGACAGACGGACATCAGGAGCTCCTCTGGATCACGGGGACGCGGAGTATGGACCAGACGCCCGGACGGCCGCGATCGAGCGCTGACTGATCACGTGCCGCCGGGCCGCTCCTCGTGGCCGCCGGGCCGGCGTGCGAACCGACCGGCGTCGCGCGGGTGGACCGGGGCGTCGACCGGCCACGGCCAGCCGCCGAACCGGGTCCGCTGGTAGTCGCTGATCGCGCGCTGGATCTCGGCGCCGGTGTTCATCACGAACGGACCGTAGGAGGCGACCGGCTCGCCGATCGGCCGCGCCTGCAGCAGCAGCAGCTCGCACGGCTGGTCACCGGCGACCAGGGTCAGCGCGGCGTCGGGGCGGACCCGCACACCCGACCGTGGCGCGATCGCCTGGCCGGCCAGCTGCAGCCGGTCGCCGGCGAAGAAGTAGACGGTGCGGTTGGTGCCGGCCCTGGCTGCCGGCAGGGTCCAGGTCGCGCCCGGCTCCATCTTGACCGTCCAGATCGCGAGGTCGGCATCGGGCCGGGCCGCCCACGAGTGGGGCGGGGGCGACGGCGCCCGCACCTCCCCGAGCGAGCCGGCGACCACGGTGACCTGGGTGGCGCGCCCGGCAGCGTCGCGCGCGGTGACCACCGGGATGCCCTCGCGCCACAGCATCTCGAAGTACGGCTCGCACAGCTTGTCGGCGGCCGGCAGGTTCAGCCAGATCTGGAACAGCTCGGCCGGGTTGCCGGCCTGCTGCTCGACCAGCGGAAACATCTCGGCGTGCACGATGCCCCGGCCGGCGGTGAGCCACTGGACATCGCCGCCGCCGAAGCGCGCGGTCGCGCCCAGCGAGTCCGAGTGATCGATCAGCCCGCTGCGGACGATCGTGACCGTCTCGAAGCCGCGGTGCGGGTGGCCGGGAAAGCCCGGCACCGCGTCACCGTGGTACATGCGCCAGCCGTCCTTGCCCTCGAAGTCCTGGCCGAGGTTGCGGCCCTCGAGGCTGGCGGCCGGGCCCATTTGCTCGTTGCCGGCCGGGTAGGCGTCGTCGTGGTGGACACAGAACAGGAAGGGATCGCTCGTCGGCCACTGGAACCCGAGGGGCGCAATGCCGAGCACGACATCGTCAGACATGCGCGTCAGTAGACCGCAGCCAGACCGGGTCGGCGAGATGGCTCCCGCGAGCAAGATTGTTCCACAGGCCGGGACTTGCGGCGGACGGGCCGCCGACCGGGGGCCGGGCGCGGGGGCTGGGCCGGATCGAGCAGGCCGACAGCTTGCTGCCGTTCGCGGGCGAGACCGACGAGATGTCGCGCCGCGGCGTCTGTGCTGGCGCACCTGATCGCACTGGCGGGGTGGTGGCGCCTGCTGGCCGCGGCGTCTATGGTGCCGGCCGTGTCGCCACCGCCGTCCGATCGTCTGCCCCGGCAGATCCCGTTCATCATCGCCAACGAGGGCTGCGAGCGCTTCAGCTTCTACGGGATGAGGAACATCCTCACGATCTTCCTCGTCTCCAGCCTCCTCATGCACCTGCCGGAGGCGGAGCGCGAGGGCGCCGCGAAGGACGTCTTCCACACCTTCGTCATCGGCGTGTACTTCTTTCCGCTGCTCGGCGGCTGGCTGGCCGACCGCTTCTTCGGCAAGTACCACACGGTCTTCTGGTTCAGCCTCATCTACTGCGCGGGTCACGCCTGCCTCGCCGTGTTCGAGGACAACCGCAACGGCTTCTACACCGGGCTGTTCCTGATCGCGTTCGGCTCCGGCGGCATCAAGCCGCTGGTGGTGTCGTTCGTCGGCGACCAGTTCGACCAGCACAACAAGCACCGCGCCAAGCTCGTCTTCGACGCCTTCTACTGGATCATCAACGTCGGCTCGTTCTTCGCGTCGCTGTTGATGCCCATCTTCCTGCGCGAGTGGGAGGCGAGATGGGCGTTCGGGATCCCGGGCGTGCTGATGGCGATGGCCACCTTCATCTTCTGGCTGGGCCGGAACCAGTACGTGAACGTGCCGCCGGCGCCGTCCAGCCCCGACTCGTTCTTGCGGGTGGTGCGCACCGCGCTCGAGGGCCGGATGCCGGGGCAGGGCCGGGCTGGCCTGCACCTGGCGCTGGCCGGCCTCGTGCTGGCGGTGGTGGCGGTGGGCCTCACGCCGTGGCTCGGGATCGTCGCGGCGCTGTGCCTGGCGCTGGCGCTGCTCCTCGGCCTGGCCGGGGCCGGCACCTGGATGCAGCTCGAGCGCGCGCGGGGTCGTCATCCCGACGAGGCGATCGACGGCGTGGCGGCGGTCCTCCGGGTGCTGGTCGCGTTCGCGCTGGTGACCCCGTTCTGGTCGCTGTTCGACCAGAAGGCGTCGACCTGGGTGCTGTCGGCCAAGGTGATGACCAAGCCGGACTGGTTCGAGGCCTCGCAGATGCAGGCGCTCAACCCGGCCCTGGTGCTGCTCCTCATCCCGTTCAACAACATCGTCCTCTACCCGATGCTGCGCCGGGCCGGGCTGGAGCTCACCGCGCTGCGCAAGATGGGCCTCGGCATCGCCTTCGCTGGCCTGGCCTGGATCGCGATCGCGATCATCCAGCTCGTCCTGGACGGCGGCACCGCGCTGCCGATCACGTGGCAGATCCTGCCCTACGCCCTGCTCACCTTCGGTGAGGTGCTGGTGTCGGCGACCGGGCTCGAGTTCGCCTACAGCCAGGCGCCGCTCGCGATGAAGGGCGTGATCATGAGCTTCTGGTACCTGTCGGTGACCATGGGCAACCTGTGGGTGCTCCTCGCCAACGTCGCGGTCCGCAACGAGACGGTGCTGTCGCGGATCGAGGCGACCGGCATGAGCGTGACCGCGTTCCTGATGTTCTTCTTCGCCGGGTTCGCGCTGCTCGCCGCGCTCGCGTTCGGCGCCTACGCCCGCCGCTACAAGATGGTCGACAACTACCGGCGGGCCGAGGCCTGACCGTGCTCGGCTGGTGGCGACGCCGGCGCCGCCGCCGGATCCGGGCCCGGCCGGTGCCCGCGGCGTGGCCCGCGATCGTGGCCCGGACCGCGCCGTTCGTCGCCCGCCTCGACGACCCCGCCCGCGCGCGCCTGTGGGGCGACATCCAGGTGTTCGTCGCCGAGAAGCACTTCCTGGGCGCCGGCGGGCTCGCGATCACCGACGAGATCCGGGTGACGGTCGCCGCGACGGCCGCGCGCCTGGTGCTGCACCTCGACATCGCGCTGTACGACGACCTCACCGAGATCGTCGTGTACCCCGACGCCTACCGCCATCCCGATCAGGCCGAGCAGGTCGTGCTCGGCGAGGCCCACGCCTGGGGCACGGTGGTGCTGTCGTGGCGGGCGGTGCAGGACGGCCTGCGCAACCCGCGCGACGGGCTCGACACCGCGGTCCACGAGTTCGCCCATGTCCTCGACCGGGTCGACGGCAGCTTCGACGGCGCGCCGCCGCTCCATGCCCGCGCCGACTACCGGCCCTGGGCGACCGCGATGAACCGGCACTACCAGAAGCTGCGCCGCGGCGACCGCCGCATCGGCTCGGTGCTGCGCGACTACGGCGCGACCAACGAGGTCGAGTTCTTCGCGGTCGCGACCGAGGCGTTCTTCGAGCGACCCGACCGGCTGCGCGAGCGCGCGCCCGATCTGTACGAGGAGCTGCGCCGGTTCTACGGCGGCGAGCCACCGCCCCCCGGTCGGTGACGACGCGCGAAGCCGACCGGCAGCGCAGCTGCCGTGACGGTGAGTCTTCGAACCGTCGACAGGAACGACCAGGCCCGCCGTGCGGCGTCCAGCGTCACGCACAACCTCGCGGAGGGCAACGCGCACCAACCCGACTCGGCCGAGCGCCGGCGCTACCGGCGCATCGCGCCCGCGTCGGCCACCGAGCTCGAGGCCGCGCTCGACAACGCGGCCGTCGCGGAGCTGGGCGACCCCGGCGAGCTCGCCGAGGCGCGCACCGCGGCGGGGCGCTCCGCCGCGCTGTGCACGGCGCTGTGCCGCACGCGGTGACCCCGTCCGCGGTCGCGCTCGGGCGCCCGGCGCGCCCGGGCGAAAGGCCTTGAAGACCGGGTGCATGATGATGGAGCTGGCCTGGCCGGCGGCCTGCGCGATGTGATCCATCGTGAGGTCTGCCCTCTGGATCCCACACATCTTGCCGGTGGCCCTGAGCCAGGGCGAGCGCACGCGAGCCCGCCGTCGAAGGGCAGTCCGTCGAAGATCACGTGCGGCACTTTGGCGCTCTGCCCTTCGACACGGCGCCTGCGGCGCCGGCTCAGGGCCACCGGGAAAGGTGAGCGCTTCCGATCACATGAAGACTTGTGATCAATCCCGAGG
>JBKJLC010000237.1:0-150736 GCA_046597055.1 Kofleriaceae bacterium
CCAGCTTGCCGCCAGCGGCAAGCTGGTGCCTCTGACCGAGGACCTGGACCTGGCCAAGCGCACCCGGCGGACCTGCAAGCGGGCCGGGATCCCGCCGGTCAACTTCCACGCGCTCCGCGCCACCTTCGGCACGCACGCGGCTGAGGCCGGGATGCCGATCGGCCAGCTCCGCGTGCTGCTCGGCCACGCGGACATCAGCACCACCGCGCGCTACCTGCGGTCCGACTCCACGATCGCCGCCGCTGACCCGCGGGCCCGACTCTCGTTCGCGCGCACCGACGCGGCGGTGGTGCCGATGGCCGGTACACCCGACATGCACCAAGCCGGAACCAGCGGCAGCGGGCGCCCGAATTCCTGAATGATTTCGTGATCCCAGCAGGAATCGAACCTGCGGCCTACGGTTTAGGAAACCGTCGCTCTATCCGGCTGAGCTATGGGATCGGAAGTTTAGACGCTGTCTCGAGAGGGTCCCGGCAACGATCCTGGCACGTGGCTGGTACCGGTCCGGATAGGTACCGGTCCGGATATGACCGACCTTGCCCGAGGGAGCCTGGAACCGCAAGTGCAGCTGCGGTCGCGGTCGAGGTCGTCGCGGCGAGGGCGGTGGTGACGGTGCGGGCGGGGAGCGCTCGGTCCGGCGGCATGCGCGCGCGGTGCTCTGCCGTCCTTTGCGGACGGCGAGCTCCGCGGTTCGAGCCATGCTCGCACCATGGCCAGCACGGGTCCCGCCCTGCCCCATCGCGGCGGTCGACGCGCGCTGCCGTGCGCGATGCTGCTCGCGGCCGCTGTGCTCGCGGTCGGTTGCACCCTGGCCGAAAACTACGACGACCCGGCCGGGCCGCGTTACGCCGGTGATCACGCCGGCCCACCGCCACCGATCGGCGCCGACCTCCTGGTGGTGACCTACAACCTCCGCTACGCGCTCGAGACCGACACCGCGATCGCCATCCTCGGCCAGCCGCCACTCGCGGGCGCCGACATCCTCCTCATGCAGGAGATGGATGCCGAGGGCTGCGAGCGCATCGCCGCCGCGTTCGGCTTCAACTACGTCTACTACCCCGCCTCGGTCAGCAGCATGGGCCGCGACTTCGGAACTGCGGTGCTCAGCCCGCATCCAATCGTCGCCGATCACAAGCTGATTCTGCCCCACGCCGACGGCACCAATGGCCGATTGCGGGCAGCCACCGCGGCGACGCTCGACCTCGCCGGCACCCCGGTGACGGTCTACAGCGTCCACACGTCGATCCTCACGCTCGGGCTGGGCGCGCGGCTCGACCAGGCCGCTGCCATGGTCGACGACGCACCCGCCACCGGTCCGCTGTTGATCGGCGGTGACTTCAACACGGGGGATCCCGGATCGGTCGACCAGACAATCGAGCTGTTCGCGGCGCGCGGGCTGGCCTGGTCCACCGCCGGCACCGATGACACCGGCGAGCTGAACGGGCTCGACTTCCTGCTCGACTTCGTGTTTGCGCGTGAGCTGCCGGCGCGTGCTGCGGGCGTGGTCACCGGTGACACCGGCAGCGATCACCGGCCGGTGTGGGTCCGGATCGCCGCCCCGACGCGCCCATGATCGCGTCGCGTGGCGCACCGTGGCGGGCCAGGGTGACCCCGCAACGCGCGCGCCGGAGCACCGGTCAGCTCGGCAAGTCACGGTCAGCGTCGACCAGCCGCTCGGCCGAGATCCAGTCGTCGAGCTCGGCGCCGGGCGCAAAGCCGCGCTGCTCGGCCAGTCGGTAGGCCAGCTCGGCGATGCGGTCGCGGCGCGCGTCCTCGTCGGCGATCCCGGCGTGACGCTCGGCAGTGCCCGAGGCGCCGCTGAAGTCGATGCCCCTGGACGGGCTCCCGTCGGCACCGGCCTCCGCGGTCGCCATGGATGCTGCGCTCGGGGCCGGGATGGCGGTGGGCGCAGGTACGGCGGTCGACGCGAGCGCGACGTCCGACGGGGTCGGGTTCGTCGAGGTGCGAGGCTTGCGCGGGTTGTTCCCCATGACCCCGTCTACCCGCTCTCGCGAGCGCGCGCCACCTTCGCGCACGTGATCGTCGGTTTGATTACGTCGCTGTCACCGCGCTGACAGGCCGACGCGCGCCTGTGCCACCAGCGCACGCGGCGAACGTCCGATCACGTCGGATCCACGTTCGCGTCGCGCGCGGTCGCGACCAGGTGATCCGCGATCACGTCAGCGCGCACGCTTCGACGCGGCCTCTGAACAGATCGACCGGCCGCTCGTCGCCGTCGGCGAGCTGAACCGACACCCAGCCGCGCTGACCGAGCCGGTACCCGGTCGGCTTGGTCCGGGACGACATCGCGTCCGTGGGTAACGAGCCACCGCCGCGCCGGGCGGCGGTCCGGGTGCCCGCGCCCGCGCCAGTTTCTTGCCCCGCCCGGCCCGGCCGCCCACCATCGGCGCATGGCGAGGAAGATGCCAGTCGACTGCAAGCGCATCACCGAGACGCACCTGCACGGGCTCGACGACGATCAGCTCGGGCTGCTCGCGCTACGCATCGAGGTGCAGACCCAGGCGCTCAATCGCGCGATGCGGCTGGTCGCGCAGGCGCTGGTCGATCGACAGCGCGCCGCCTGAGCCGCGAGCCAGGGTCCACCGGCCAGGGCTCAGCGCCGGCGTCGGGGGCGCGCCGCGTCCTCGAAGAACATCGTCGCCGGGCTCCGCCCGACGCCCATCGCCTCGACCACGCCGACGAGCGAGCTGGCGAGCCGCCCCAGCTCGTCCGGCGGAAGGGCGGCGAGCGCGGCGAGCAGCCGCTCCTGCGCTGGCCCCGGCGCGCGGCCGGCCAGAGCTCGTCCGCGCCGCGTCAGGGTCACCACCCGACGCCGACGATCGTCGTCGGCCGGGCCCCGTGTGACCAGGCGCTGATCGAGCAGGCGCTGCACGACCACCGAGACCGAGCTCTGGTGGGTCGCGGTCCGCGCTGCCAGCTCGCCGATGCTCAGGGACCCGCCGGCGGCGAGGCGCTGCAGCACGAACAGCTGCGCGCCGCTGATGCCCAGCTTCTTCTCCGCGCCGCGGGCGGTCTCGCGCAACACCTGGACGATGCGCCGGATCGCATCCATCGCCAGCCGGACGTCGGAGTCAGGTGCACGCGCCACCGAGCAACCTACGGCAGCGTCGGCTCGACCAGGCCGCCCGGGCACGTCAGCCCGCCGAGGAACGCGACCACGTCACCCAGCTCCGCGTCGGTCAGCTTCTTGTCGGTGAGCAGCGCGGACAGGTTCTTGTTGGGCAGCCCGCCGGTCGCCATGTACCGGACCGCGTCCTCGAGCTTGGCGACCGAGCCGTCGTGGAAGTACGGCGGACTCTTGCTGATGTGGCGCAGCGACGGAACCTTGAACGCTGCCCAGTCGGTCGCCTGGCTGCTCACCGTCATGCGCCCCGGGTCGACCTGATCGTCGGGCTTGCCCGCGATACCGATGCCCGCGTTGAAGTACGCGCCACCCTCGGTCATCATCGCGATCGAGAAGTGTGGCGGCGTGTGGCACGTGGTGCAGGCCGCCTTGCCGAAGAAGAGGTCGAGGCCGCGCTGCTGGGCCTCGTCGAGCGCCGCCTTGTCACCGCTCGCGAACTTGTCGTACGGCGTGTCGGTGCACGTGATCGTCCGCATGTACGCGGTCAGCGCCGCGGCGACCCGATCGGCGGTCGCCGCCTTGTCCCCGAACGCAGCCGCGAACAGCGGCTGGTAGCCCTTGATGGCGCCGATCTCGCCGGCCTTCTTGTCGAGGTTGTCCTTCCCGACCGCCATGTTGCCGCCACCCCACGCGCCCTTGGCGACGTCCTCGAGCGTCTTCGCGCGGCCGTCCCAGTAGAACGCGCCCTTGGCGTAGCCGAGGTTCCACAGCGTCGGCGCGTGCCGGGTCAGCGGCTTGTCACCCGGGCCGATCGCGATCGGATCGTGACCACCGGTGCCGTCCGCGTTGAGGTGGCAGGAGTAGCAGGCGCGCGAGCCGTCGACCGACAGGCGCTTGTCGAAGAACAGCGCGTGACCGAGCGCGACCTTGGCCGCGCCGGCCGGGTCGGCCGCGAGCTCCAGCGCGGGCATCGGCTCGAGCTTGGCCTGTGACGGCCGCGGCGGCGAGGGCGCGGGCGTCAGGGTCGCGGCGCCCGCGGTGCCGGTACCGGCGCCACCCGCGGGCGCCGCTTCCTTCTTCTTGCACGCGGTCACCAGGCTCGTCCCGATGACCACACCCAACATGACGGCGCGCAGCTGCATGCGCGCAGGCTACCGCAGAATCAGGGCGCGTCACCCGCGGTCGGCTTCACGTTCTCGAGGCACGCCAGCAGCGGATCGCACGCGGTCTCCTCGGCCATGCAGACCTCGTAGACCCGGACCTGGCGCGACGACAGCGCCTGCGCCTTGCAGCCCTCGATGAACTCGCGCGTGTGGACGGGCCGGATCTTCTCCGGATCCAGCTCGGCGAGCTCCGCCGGCGACATCGTGCGCCGCGCATCGTCGATCGCGCACGTGGTGATCTTCGGGCCGAGCGTCTCGCAGGCGGCGTCGCGCCGGGTCTCGAGCTCGGAGCGCGCGGGCGCCGGGGCGGGGTCGTCGGGTAGCGTGTCGTCGACCGGCTTGGGCTTGCCGCCGCAGGCGAGCACGACCGAGACGGCGAGCGGCCACACGCAGCGGCGGATCGAGAGCACGTTCATCGCGACCGAGCCTACCACCACCGGACCGACGCCTCCGGCCCCCGACGCGCCGCGCGTCGCCGGACCTGCCCCTGTCCGCGTCGCGCGTCACGTCGCACCGGAACCAGGCGCGTCCGGTCGACGTCTCGAGACCGGTGGCCGAGCCGCGCTTCCCCGGCAGGCTAGCGCAGCGCGGTGCCCTCGGTGCCCTCGTCGTCGAGCGGCACCAGACAGCTGCGCTCGAGCTCCGCCACGCTCGACGCCTTGGTCACGCACGGGACCACCCGCGCCGGTGCCGCCCGACAGTCGGTGAGCACCATCGCGACGTTGTCCGCGACCTCGTCGGCGGTCATCCGGGTCTTGTCGTCGCCGCTCGCGGCGTTGGCCTGGTAGAGCGACTGCACGTGCGCGGTCAGGCCGTCGCAGGCCGAAACCTCACCGCCGGTGCCGGTGCCAGTCGTCCCGCCGGTGCCGGTGGTGCCCGGACTGCTGGGCTTGCAGCACGCCGCCGAGGCCGCGAGCGCCAGCACGAACCCGCAGCGAGCGATCGTCATGCGCGGAAATCTACCACCGGGAACCCGGGCACCGTGAACAGCGGGGTCTCGACCCGCGCCGGGTTGTTGAGGTCGAGGTGGAGCGGCGTCACGCTGATGATCCCGTCGGCGACCGCGTTGCAGTCGGAGCCGGGGATGTCGTCGTGGCCGCGTACGCCCCCACCGATCCAGTAGTACGGCTTGCCCATCGGATCGTTGCGCTCGTGGACGTCGTCCTTGTAATGACGGCGGCCGAGCCGGGTCCACGCGTAGCGGGTCTCGCCTCCGCCCGGGATGTTGACGTTCAGCACCTCGCCCGGGGCGGCCGTGCCGATCGCGGCTCGCACGAACGCGGCAGCGAACCCGATCGCCTCGGCCACGTGGGTTGCCTTGGGCGAGATCGAAAGCGCGATGGACGGGAGCCCGCGCAGGGCGCCCTCGACGGCGCCGGCGACCGTGCCCGAGTAGAAGACGTCGCTGGCGAGGTTGAAGCCGTCGTTGGGCCCGGACACGATGAGCACCGGGCGCCGCGCCGCCAGCCGCAGGAGCCCGACGTAGACGCAGTCGACCGGGGTCCCCGACAGGGACCAGCGCGTGGGCGCGATCTCTCGCGCGCGCAGCGGCTTGTGCAGCGTGATCGCGTGCGAGGCCGCCGACCGCTGGCGCTCGGGCGCGACCACGAGGGTCTCGAGATCCGGCCCGAGCGCGTCGGCGAGCGCCCCGATCAGCGGAGCGGTCACCCCGTCATCGTTGGTCAGGAGGACGAGGGGTCGTTCGGTCGGGTCCGCCATGCCGGGGCATGCCATCACATGTCTGGCCGAAAAAACAAACGAGACGGTCAGTTGAGTGACCGTCCCGTTCCTCGTCGGGGCGACAGGATTTGAACCTGCGACCCCCAGACCCCCAGTCTGGTGCGCTACCAGGCTGCGCTACGCCCCGGATGACAAGGACCGCGGTTCTAGTGCATTCCTCGACCCGCCGCAAGCGCTGGTGCTCGGTTCGCGACACCGAGTCGCGTTCGAGCTCAGGTCGCGGGCTGGCCGTTGAGGATGTTCTTGAGGACCTGGCTGGGCTTGAACGTCAGCACGCGCCGCGCCGAGATGGTGATCTCTTCGCCGGTCTGGGGGTTCCGGCCGATGCGCGCCTTCTTCTCGCGAACGATGAAGTTCCCGAATCCCGAGATCTTGATCTTCTCGCCGCGCTCGAGCGTCTCCTTGATCTGGTTGAAGACACTCTCGACGATCTCCGCCGCTTCCTTCTTGGAGAATCCCCCGACCTTCTCGTAGACGGCCTCGATGATGTCGGCTTTTGTCATTCGCGCCATCCTCCGCTAGCTCCTTGCGAGCCCCTTCATCGTGGAAGGGGCGTGGTCGAAGGGTGCCGGCTCTCCGGCAGAACGTACTGACATTATCACGACTTGGCGCGCAGGTGTGCAAGCTCGCGAGATCTCTCGATCTTCTGTCGACGCCGAATTGGCGTTTAATCTCAGCGACTTAGCGCCGCTCGGCGGGGATCTCTTGCACGAGGCGCGCGACGATCGCGTCGTGCGCGCGGTCAACCTCGGCATCGGTGAGCGTGCGATCCGGGGCTCGATAGAGGATCGACCACAGCACGCTCTTCTTGTCGGCGCCGAGCCGGGCCGCGTCGCGGTACTCCTCGACGAGGGCGGCGGTCTCGAGCAACGGCTCGGCGGCGGCGCGGAGCACCTCGCCGATCCGCGCCGCGGGCACGCGGTCGGCGATGAGGAGCGACACGTCGCGCGAGCTGGCCGGATACCGAGGAACCGCGCGCATCTGCGACGCGCTCGCCGACGGGATCGCGCCGAGCGCGAGGTCGAACGCGTACACGGGCCCGACCAGTCCCATCTGCTCGCGCACGTCGGGATGGACCTCGCCGACCTCGCCGAGCACCACGTCGCCGAGCCGCACCCGCGCCGCGATCCCTGGATGGAGGTACGGAACGTCGCTCACCGCCTCGAACCGCAGCGCGCCAGGATCGCTGCCCAGCGCGCGCACGAGGTGCTCGACCAGGCCCTTGGCGTCGAAGTAGTCCCAGGGCGACGGCGCCCCGAGCCAGCGCGGACGGGCGCCGGCGAGCACCGCCGCCGCGCGCAGCGGCTCGTCGAGCAGCTCGGTCGGCTCACCCTCGTAGGGCTGGCCGGGCTTGCGCAGGAACACCGCGCCGACCTCGAACAGCGCGACGTCGGGCAGGCCAAAGCTGAGGTTGCGGGCGACCGCGCCCAGCAGGTTTGGCAGGAGCGACGTTCGCAGGATCGCCTGGTCGGCGCTCATCGGATTGCGCAGCGCGACCGGGTGCGCACGCCGATCGTCGGCGGGGAGGCCCAGGGCCGCGAGCCGATCCCGGTGATGGAACCCGAACATGATCGCCTCGGCCAGGCCGGCGCCGGCGAGCGCGGTGCGCGCCCGATCCGCGGTGTCATCGACGATCCGGATCGGCGTGGCGCGCAGGGTCGGCAGGGTCGCGGGCACGTTGCCGTAGCCCGACACCCGCAGCACGTCCTCGATCAGATCGACCTCGCGGGTGAGGTCGGCGCGCGCCGACGGCGCCGTGACCTCCCAGCGACCGGGGCCGCTGACGGCGACCTCGCAGCCGAGCCGCGCGAGCGCGGCCTCGCAGTCGCCCGCCGACAGATCGGTGCCGGTCAGCCGGCGCACGCGCTCGAGCCGGAGCGGCACCGCGACCCGCACCCGCGGGCGCGGGTAGGCATCGACCAGGCCGGTGGCGACGCGACCGCCGCCGAGCCGGGCGAGCAGGACCGCGGCCCGCGCGGCCGCGAGCGGCGCCAGCGCCGGATCGACGCCGCGCTCGAACCGCTGCGAGGCCTCCGACGGTAGCGCCAGGCGCCGCGCCGTGCGGCGCACCGCGCGCGCATCGAAGCTGGCGCTCTCGAGCAGGATGCGGGTGGTCGTGGCCGACACCTCGCTGTCCTGCCCGCCCATGACGCCGGCCAGCGCGACCGGCCGCTCGGCGTCGCAGATCAGCAGATCGCCGGGCTCGAGCGCGCGGTCGAGCCCGTCGAGCGTGGTCATCCGCTCGCCGGCGCGGGCGCGGCGAACGTTGATCCGGGCGCCCCGGACCTGGTGCCAGTCGAACGCGTGCAGCGGCTGGCCGAGCTCGAACATCACGTAGTTCGAGACGTCGACCAGGTTGGAGATCGCGCGCACGCCGACCGCGCGCAGGCGGGCCGCGAGCTTGCGCGGCGAGCGGCCCACCGCGACCCCGTCGATCACGCGCGCGACGTAGCGCGGGCAGCCATCGGGATCGTCGATCGTGATCGCGGCGAGCTCGGCCGCGCGCAGCGGCGCCGCCAGCTCCTCGAGATCGGCGCTGACGTCGGGCGGGACCAGCCGGCCCCCGAGCAGCGCGGCCAGCTCTCGAGCCAGCCCGAGGTGGCCGAGGCAATCGCCCCGGTTGGCCGGCACGTTGACGTCGAGCACCCAGTCGGCGACGCCGAGCGCCTGCTGCGCCAGCGCGCCGACCGCGATCGGATCGCCGTCGTCGAGCACGATGATCCCGGCGCTGTCGTCGGCGGTGCCGAGCTCGGCGTCCGAGCACAGCATGCCGGGCGAGTCGATGCCCTTGACCGGCCTGGTCGCGAGCGTGATCCCACCCGGCAGGGTCGCGCCCGGCGGGGCCCACAGCACCTTGCGACCGATCTCGGGCACGTTGGGCGCGCCGCACACGACCTGGGTCGCGGGGCCGCCGCGGCGATCGATCACGTCGACCAAGGTGAGCTTGTCGCTCCCCGGGTGCGGGCGCTTGCCGACGACCTCGGCGACCACGACCCCGGAGAACGCGGCGCCGAGATCGAGCAGGCCCTCGATCTCGAGGCCACCTGCGGTGAGCGCACGGGCGCCCTCCTCGGCCGACACCGCGTGCGGCAGATCGACGAGCTCACACAGCCAGGACCAGACCGCCTTCATGGGCGCCTCCTCAGAACTGCGCCAGGAAGCGCAGGTCGCCTTCGTAGTACAGCTTGATGTCGTTGACGCCGTGGCGGAGCATCGCCATGCGCTCGATGCCCATGCCGAACGCGAACCCGGTGTAGCGCTCGCTGTCGATCCCCACGTGCGCGAACACGTCGGGATCGACCATGCCGGCGCCGCCGATCTCGATCCAGCCGGTGCCCTTGCACAGGCGGCAGTTGCTGCCGGTGCCGCGGCAGAACGCGCACGAGAAGTCGACCTCGACCCCGGGCTCGACGAACGGGAAGTAGCTGGGCCGGAACCGGACGTCGAGGCCGCCGCCGGCACCGCCGAAGAAGCGATTGGCCAGGTGGAGCAGCACGCCCTTTAGGTCGCTGAACCGCACGTCCTCGTCGACCACCAACCCCTCGATCTGGCTGAACATGGGGCTGTGGGTCGCGTCGTCGTCGCGGCGGTAGACGATCCCGGGCGCGACGATCCGGATCGGCGGCCGGTAGGTCTGCATCGTCCGGATCTGCACCGGGCTGGTGTGCGTGCGCAGGACGATCTCGTCGGAGACGTAGAACGTGTCCTGCATGTCGCGCGCGGGATGCTCGCGCGGCATGGCGAGGGCCTCGAAGGTGTGCCAGTCGGTCTCGACCTGGGGACCCTCGGCGACCGAGAAGCCGAGCTCGGCGAAGATCGCCTGGAGCTCACGCCGGACCTGGGTGAGCAGGTGGAGGTGCCCACCCCCGAAGGGACGACCGGGCAGCGTGACGTCGACGCTCCGCCCGAGGTCGGCGACCCGGCGCGCGGCGGTGAGCGCGCCCAGGCGCTGCTCGACCTGGCCGGCGATCGCATCGCGGACCCGGTTGGCCGCCTCGCCGACGATCGGGCGATCGGCCGGGGGCAACCGACCGAGCTCCTTCATCACCGCCGAGACCTGTCCCTTCTTGCCGAGGAACTGGGCCTGCGCGGCGCGGATCGACTGCTCGTCGGTGAGCGGCGCGATGATCGCGGCGAACTCGCCGCCGAGCCGGTCGAGCTGAGCGATCAGGTCGTTGGTGGTGTTCATGCTGGCTCCACGACCCCGAAACGAATCGAGGCCGCACTGGGCGGCCTCGAGGTCGAAAACCCGGGCCGCGGCCCGGGTGATATCAGGCGCGGTGAACGCGCCGCTCAGATCAGGGAGATCAGCGAGCGGCGCTGGCGACGACCGCCTGAAACGCCTTCGGGTCGCTGACGGCGATCTCGGCAAGCATCTTGCGGTTGATCGAGATGCCCGCCTTGTTGAGCGAGCCCATCAGCTTCGAGTAGCTCTGACCGAGCGTGCGCGACGCAGCGTTGATGCGCTGGATCCACAGGCTACGGAAGTCACGCTTGCGCTGCTTGCGCGAGCGATACATGTGCATCCAGGCGTGCTGTACCGCCTCGTTGGCAGCGGCGTGGCAGCTCGAGCGCTTACCGCGAAAGCCCTTGGCGGCTTTCAGGACGCGGTTGCGACGGCGGCGGGCCTTGAATCCTCGTTTGGCGCGGGGCATACGAAACCTCTGGTCGATCCGTTCGGTCGGTCGTTACGTCGGCAGCGGGGGGATCAGGTGCCGTAGGGCAGCATCGCCGCGATCTGGTGATGCTGCGCTGCGCAGACGTAGTTGCTGTTACGAAGCTGACGCTTACGCTTCTTGGGACGCTTGGTGAGCAAGTGCCGGCGGAACACGCTCTGGTACTTGAACTTGCCGCTAGCGGTCTGCTTGAAGCGCTTTTTGGCGCCGGAGTGGGTCTTGACCTTGGGCATGGCTCGGGTTGCCCGAGCTAGTACCCGGGCGAGGAAGGCGGTTTATGCACGAGTCTCGCGGCGATGACAAGGCCCTCGTGCAGCATTGGCTGCCCGAGGGCGGGGATCGTCGGCGATCGGCGAGAACGATCGCTGTCCAACTACCTGAAACGGACTACTTCTTATCCGGTGTCGGGGCCGCGGAGGCCGCAGGCTCCGCGGTCGCAGGCTCCGCGGTCGCAGGCGCATCGGCTTCGGCGCTGTCGCCGTCACCCTCGCCCTCGTCGCTATCATCGACGTCCGCGTTGATCGCGTCCTCGTCGAGATCGTCCTCGTCCTCGTCCTCGTCGACCTCCTCCGGCGGGCGCGCCCCCGTCGCGGCGGCAGCCTTGGCCTGCTCCTTACGAGCGAACTGGGCAGCGATCGACTGCTTGCGGATCTCGGCCGCCTTGCGGACGACGTTCGGCTTGGGCGAGATGATCATGATCATCCGCCGGCCTTCCATGTTCGGATTGACCTCGACCGTCGCCAGGTCCGCGGTCGCTTCGACGACGCGGTTGAGGACCTTCATGCCGGTCTGAGGGTGCGTGATCTCGCGGCCGCGGAAGACGACGGCGAGCCGGACCTTGTTGCCGCCCTCGAGGAATCGCCGGACATGCTTCACCTTGAAGTCCATGTCGTGGCCCTCGGTCTTGGGGCGGAACTTGATCTCCTTGATCTCGACGGTCGACGCGTGCTTGCGGGCCTTCTGCTTCTGCTTGGCCTGCTCGTACTTGTACTTACCGTAGTCCATGATCCGGCACACCGGCGGGAAGGCGCGCGGCGAGATCTCGACGAGATCGAGCCCCTTCTCCTCGGCCAGCCGGATCGCCTCGTGCGTCGGGATGACGCCCAGCTGCTCCCCGCCGTCATCCATGATGACGCGAACCTCGGGGACCCGGATCCGGTGGTTGATGCGCATGCCGCTCTGGGGGCGGCGGCGGTCGTCACGACCCATCGGGCGGCCGTTCATGGCTGGCCTACGCTCATTCGCATGGTGATGGTGTTCATCCTCTTCGTCAGCAAGGCCCCGGTTCTACCCCAAGTTCGGGCCAGCGTGTCTAGCCCTTTGCGGAACTTGTCTGAGGTCAGGGCGATGCACGCATCCGGACCGACCCACCGGACGGGCCGATCGCGGGTCCGAGATCCCCGTCGCGACGCCGGGGCGCCTGGCGGGCCGCGGCCGAGGCGACCTGCGACCTTCGTGACGCCCGACGACGACGACTGCTCGGGCCGATCCCGTCGCCACCCGTGCACGCACGCAAACAGCCGCGCACGCCGGCCCGTCACGCACGCGATGGCAGCGATCGCCGTCGCGAGGCGCGGCCTTCAGAAGGCCGCCGCCGGGTCACCCGCGACGTCGCCGTCGCTTGGTTGGTGTGCACGGGATTGAACCGTGGACCCCTACCGTGTCAAGGTAGTGCTCTGCCGCTGAGCTACACACCAGAGAGCTCGCGGGGTTGCCGCGACGCCATTGACCTACCGGGTCGCGGCTCGGGTGTCAAGAGTCTGGCGGCGCGGAGCGCAGGGATGCGCGCATAACCGTCGACCGGTTCGCGGGCACCGATGGTACAAGGGCCGGGTGCGGGTGCTCCGGTTCGTCAGTCGTGGCTTCTGGGTCGGCCTGCTCCTGCTGCTGCACGGGCTCATCTGGCTCGGTGGCTGGCTCGGATTGCTGATCTCGTTCCGCGGCCAGGCCGCGCGGCAAGCCTGGTTCGCCGATCGACTGGTGAAGCTGATGGTCGCGCTCGGGGCCACCTTCGTGAAGGTCGGCCAGATCATGTCGACCCGACCCGATCTGTTTCCGCCTCACGTGATCAAGGCGCTGACCCGGCTGCAGGACGACGTCGGCGCGTTCGCCTGGCACCACGTCGAGCGCACGTTCGTCGAGGAGTTCGGCCAGCCGCCGGCCGGGCTGTTCGCGACCTTCGATCGCGAGCCGGTCGCGTCGGCGTCGGTGGCCCAGGTCCACCGCGCGACGCTGCACTCGGGCGAGGAGGTCGCGGTCAAGGTCCGCCGACCCGGGCTCGACGACATCGTGCGGTTCGACCTGGTCGTGATGCGGACGGTGGCGCGCGTGATCGCGCTGGTGCCGTCGGCGCGGCTGCTGGCCCCGGTCGAGAGCATCGACGAGTTCGGTCGCGCGATCCGCGCCCAGATCGATCTGCGGGTCGAGGCCGACAACAACCGCCGGTTCGCCGCCAACTTCGCCGGTGATCCCGACGTGGTGTTTCCCACCATCCATCCCGAGCTGTCGAACGCGCGGATCCTCACCATGGATTTCGTGCGCGGCGCCAAGGTGCTCGACGCGCCGGCCCGGCTCGGCACCGACCCCGTGCGGCTGGCGCGCATCGGCTTCCGGACCCTGCTGAAGATGGTGTTCGCCGACGGCTTCGTGCACGCCGATCTCCATCCCGGCAACATCCTCGTCGATGCGCGCGGCAAGGTGGTCATCCTCGATCTCGGGCTGATCGCCGAGCTCGACGAGTCCAACCGCATCGCGTTCGCGCAGTTCTTCGCCGGCTGGGCCGGCGGCGACGGCAAGGTGATGGCCAAGCTGATGTCGTCGCTGTCGCCGTCGGCCCACGTCGCCGACTACGACGCCTACGAGCGCGAGGTGGTCGAGTTCGCCGCGCGCTACTTCGGCAAGGCGCTCGGCGAGGTCCAGGTGTCGACGGTGGCGTTCGACATGATGAACATCTTGCGCCGCCACCGGATCCGGGTGAACCCGGTCTACACGATGTGCAACGTCGCCATCGCGGTGACCGAGGGGATCGGCAAGCAGCTGGCCCCGACGCTCGATCTCATGCAGGAGGCCCTGCCCTTCTTCATGACGCTCAAGGCCACCGGCCGCCGGTAGACCGGCACACCGGCCTCGCGGGCAACGCGCCGGCCGTGGCGCCGCAACTCGCTGTCGTAGGGGCCGCGCATGGACCGCATCAACCTCGCGGACAAGCTCGCCCTCGTCGACGACCACTGGAACCCGCGCGTCATCGCCGAGCTCAATGGCCAGCATGTCAAGCTCGTGAAGCTGCTTGGCTCGTTCACGTGGCACCACCACGAGCACGAGCACGAGCGGTTCCTCGTCGTCACCGGCTCGCTGAACCTGGAGTTTCGCGGCCGCTCGGTCGTGATCGGCCCGGGCGAGCTGAGCGTCGTGCCACCCGCAGCGCCGCAGCGCCGAGGGGACGCGGTGGGCACCACCCGCGGGCCTCGGGGTGTGTACGATGAGCGGTGCCCCGGCTGTTGATCGTGCCCGTCGTGCTCGCGCTCGCGCCCGCCGGAGCCGCGGCCGGCGTGAGCGGGTTCCGGCTGTCGGAGCTGGCGACCGCGTCGGCGACCGGGGATCCCGCCGCGCGCTACCTCGAGCTCGAGGCGACCGCCGCCGGCTGCGTGTTCCCGTCGACCGAGGTCGTCGCCTACGACAGCGCCGGCGCGGTGCTCGGCCAGGCCGCCCCGTTCGCGAGCTCGACCTGCTTCCCCGCCGGCAGGTTCCTGGTGATCGCGACCCCCGCGGCGCAGCTCGCGTTCGCGACCGCCGCCGATGCCGCGCTGGTCCCGGCCCTGCCGGCGCTCGCCGGCCAGCTGTGCCTGGTCAGCTCGACCACCCGCTACGACTGTGTGCGGTGGGGCGCCATCGCCCGGCCGGTGCACGACCTGTTCGCGCCCACCGACGACAGCGCCGGGTTCGGACCGCCGGCCGGCCTGGCGCTGGCCCGGCGGGCGGACACCGGCGTGGTGGCCGACGACTGGCGGGTCGAGACCCCGAGCCCGCGCCGCGCCAACGACGGCGCCGGCTGGGATCAGGGCGACGCCGGGCTCGACGCCGCCACGCCCGGCGATGCAGCGCCCGCGGCCGATGCCGGGCCCCCCGTGGCGCCGGCCGATGCCGGGAACCAGGGCGACCCCGCGGTCGAGCCCTACCTCGACCTCGACCCCGGCGGCGGCGCGCGGTGCGGCTGCGGCACCGACCGGGGTCGCGGCGCGGCGCTGCCGGTGGCGCTGGTGGCGCTGATCGCTGGCCGGCGGCGCGGACGTCACCCGGGGCGCCCCGGGTGACGCGGGTGTCACGGCCCGGTCCGGTGACCCGTGCCTCACTCCCGCTGAAGCCCGCGCGCTGGCTACGGTTGGGACAACCCAAGAGTGCCGGCCACGGTCCTACCCCGCGGCGGCCGGCCCGTGACACAATTGTCAGGGCGGCTCCGGTTCGCCACGGAACGGCTTGATCGACGTCGGACAGGTTCTCGACAAGTACGAGCTGCTGGAGCGTGTCGGCCAGGGCGGGATGGCGGTCGTGTATCGAGGGCTCGACCGATCGCTGCGCCGCCACGTCGCCGTGAAGGTGCTCCACCGTCACCTCGCCGATCACGACGAGGCGCGCGACCGCTTCGAGCGCGAGGCCCACGCCGTCGCGAAGCTGCGTCACGAGAACATCCTCGAGATCTTCGACTACTCGGGGAAGGCCGGCGGCGAGAGCTACATCGTCACCGAGTTCATCGACGGCCAGACCCTGAAGCAGGCGGTCACCGACCATCCCCCGAAGTTCGCGGAGATCGGCGCGATGATCGTCGTGCAGATCTGCCGGGCGCTCGCCCACGCCCACGGCCAGGGCGTGCTGCACCGCGACGTCAAACCGGAGAACGTGATGATCCGGTCGGACGGCGTGATCAAGCTGACCGACTTCGGCATCTCGCAGATGCTCGACGCGCAGCGCATGACCATGACCGGCCAGCTGCTGGGCTCGCCGGCGTACATGTCGCCCGAGCACGTCGAGGGACGCCCGCTCGACTTCCGCACCGACGTGTTTGCGGTCGGCATCGTCCTGTACCAGCTCACGGTCGGCAAGCTGCCGTTCGAGGGCCGCAACCCGCACGAGATCCTGAAGCGGATCGCCGAGTGCCGGTTCGCGGATCCGCGCCAGGCCAACCCGCAGTGCGGCAACCAGCTCGGCCGCATCATCCTCAAGGCGATGGCGCGCGACCCCGACGCTCGCTACCCGGTGATCAACGCGATGCTCGACGAGCTCGAGCAGTACGTGGAGGGCTCGGGGCTCGGCGCCAGCAAGGACGAGCTGGCCCGCTACTTCGGCTCGCCATCGGCCTACGAGCTGGCGCTCGGCAGCCGCCTGGTCGATCATCTGCTGCGACGGGCGCGCACGACCCTGCCGGTCAACCGATCGGCCGGCCTCGAGCTGCTCGACCGGATCCTGACCATCGAGCCGGCCAACCCGGGCGCCAACGATCTGGTCACCGGGCTCGCGCGCAAGCGGCGCTGGCGGCACGGCGTGGCCCTCGCCGCGCTGCTGGTGACCGCCGCCGGTGGCGCCTGGGGCGTGCGCCGGCTGCTGGCCGGCAGCAGCCACCCGGCGCCGGTGGTCGCCACCGACGGTGGACGCGCGGCGATCGACGGCGGTGGGCCAGGCCCCGACGCCCGCATGGTGGTGCCGCCGGTCGGCAGCCGCGACGCCGGGCCGGTCGACGCACCCGGGGCTGCCCCGCCCGTCGACGCCGGGGAGCCGGCGATCGTGCGGCCCGACCGAGCCGATGCCCGCCGCCCCAGCGACGACCGGCCCGACAACCCGGTCGACGCCGCGGTCGCGGCCCGCAAATTCCTGCTCACGGTGTCGCCGCCGGACGCCGAGGTCCGGGTCGGCAACGACGGCTGGCAGCGCTACCCCGCCGGCCGGGCCGAGCTGGCGGTGCCCGCGGCGCCGGTCTCGATCATGGTGCGCAAGGACGACTGCTGCGAGGAGGAGACCCGCCGGATCGGCCCCGACGTCGGCGCCAGCGTCGCGATCCAGCTGGGGTTCCGGCCCGGCCTGGTGACGCCGCGCTGCGAGCGCGCCGGGGTCACCGTCGAGATCGACGACGACGCGGCCCGCCTGGGCCAGCCGACCACCATCCCGTTCGCCGGCACCCTGTCGACCAAGACGATCAAGGTCGAGTTCATCACCCAGGAGGCGATCGAGACCCAGCGGGTCCCGCTCAAGGCCGCCGAGGAGAAGGTGGTCACGTGCGCGCCGTGATCACGCTGCCGATCGCCGCGCTGGTGATCGCGGCCCTGGCCCCGGCCGCCCACGCGACCCCGGCCGAGGATCTCGACCGCGCCCGCGGCGCGTTCCGGCGCGGCGAGCACGCCGCCGCGATCCCGATCCTGTCGTCGCTGCTGTACCCGCGGCCGCGGCTGGCCCGGGTCGAGGATCTGGTCGAGGCCCACGTGCTGCTGGCGGCGTCGGCATTCGAGACCGGCGATCGGACCACCGCGACCCGCGAGTTCGACGAGGCGCTGTACCTGCAGGGCGACCTCACCCTCGAGCCGGTGCTGTTCTCGGCCGCGGCGGTCGAGCTGTTCGACTCGCGCAAGGACGCGATCGCCGAGCGCAACCTGCTGGAGGCCGAGAAGGCCAAGCTGGCCGCCGAGTCGGAGGCCTACCAGCGGATGCTGGCCAGCCTGGTCGTCGTCGAGAAGCGCGACTACTACGTCAACTTCATCCCGTTCGGCGCCGGCCAGTTCCAGAACGGCCAGCGCGGCAAGGGCATCGGCTTCTTCGCCGCCCAGGGCGTCACCGGCGGGATCTCGGCCGGGATCTGGCTGTACCTGGTCGGCTCGTACGGCGGGGTCACCGGCGGCAAGGTGCCGACCGAGGACGCCGACACCGTGCGCCTGCTCCAGCAGCTCGAGATCGGCGCCGGGGTCGCCTGCATCGGCCTGATGGCGTGGGGCGTGGTCGACTCGCTGATCTACTACCGGCCCTCGGTCGTCCGGAAGCCGGACGAGTCGGCGCTGCCACCCGAGCTGCGCAAGAAGCTCAAGCCGGCCACCGGCGCGGAGCGGCCGCGGACGCCGGCCACCACGTTGCATCTCGCTCCGACCCCGCTCCCTGGCGGCGCCGGGCTCGTTCTCGGCTGGGAGTTCTAGACATGCCCTCACTTCGCCTCAACGCTCCCGGCCAGGCGCCGTCGATCTACCACCTCTACAAGAAGATCACGTCGATCGGGTCGTCGACCGAGAACGACGTGGTCCTGCCCGACCCGCTGATCGGCGACGCCTACGCCTCGATCCACTTCGACGGCCAGACCTACACGATCGCGACCTTGCAGCGCAAAGCCGAGGTCATCGTCAACGGCAAGAAGCGCTCGAAGCACAAGCTCACCCACGACGACCGGCTGGTGATCGGCAGCTGCGAGCTGCGGTTCGCGCTGGTCGACGACGCGCCGCCGGCCGAGGAGGAGGCGGCCGCGACCATGGCCGACCTCGACGCCTATCACAAGCTGTTCGCGTTCTCCGAGCAGCTGATGCACCAGCGCGACCTCGGGCAGCTGCTCGAGGCGCTGATGGATCACGTCATCGAGATCACCAACGCCGACAAGGGCTTCCTGATCCTGATGGAGGGCGACACCCTCGACATCAAGGTCGCCCGCAACCTCAAGCGCGAGAACATCGCCGACGCGGTCAGCCAGCTGTCGGACTCGATCATCGCCAAGGTCGTCCACCTGCGGCGGCCGGTGATCATCTCGGACGCGATGCACGACAGCGAGTTCGCGGCGGCCAAGAGCGTGCTGCAGCTGCGCCTGACCAGCGTGATCTGCGTGCCGCTGCTCGATCGCGGCCGCCTGCTCGGCCTCATCTACGTCGGCAACGACTCGATCGTCGATCTGTTCCAGGAGCAGACGATGAACGTGCTCACGGTGTTCTCGTCGCAGGCGTCGCTGATCGTCGCCAACGCGCTGCTGCTCGACGAGCTGCGGGTCGACAACCGCAAGCTGTCCGAGCGCCTCGAGCTGTTCCGGTTCGGCGAGATCGTCGGCACCAGCCCGGTGATGCAGCAGGTGTTCCGACGGGTCGAGAAGATCGCCCCGACCGACATCTCGGTGATGATCACCGGCGAGACCGGCACCGGCAAGGAGCTGATCGCGCGCGAGATCCACACCCGCTCGTCGCGCAACGGCAAGCCGTTCATCACGATCAACTGCGGCGCCATCCCCGAGAACCTGCTCGAGAGCGAGCTGTTTGGTCACGTGAAGGGCGCGTTCACCGGCGCGGTCGCCAACAAGCTCGGCAAGTTCCAGGCGGCCGACGGCGGCACCCTGTTCCTCGACGAGGTCGGCGAGCTCCAGCTCGAGCTGCAGGTGAAGCTGCTGCGCGCGATCCAGGAGCGGGTCGTCATCCGGGTCGGCGACACCCGCTCCGAGTCGATCGACATCCGCATCCTGGCCGCGACCAACCGCGACCTCGAGCACGAGATCGCCGGCGGCCGCTTTCGCGAGGACCTCTACTACCGGCTCAACGTGGTCAACCTGCACCTGCCGCCGCTGCGGGCCCGCGGCGACGACATCCTGGTGATCGCGCGCTACCTGCTGTCGCGCTACACGCGCGAGTTCGAGGCCCGGGTGAAGGGGTTCTCCCCCAACGCGACCGTCGCGATGCGCAAGCACGCGTGGCCGGGCAACATCCGCGAGCTCGAGAACCGGATCAAGAAGGCGATCGTGCTGTGTGACTCCAGCATCATCGGGCCCGACGACCTCGGCCTCACCTCCGACGTGCTGCCGTCGATCATGACGCTCGCCGACGCCAAGGAGAAGTTCCAGCGCGAGTACATCAACGAGGTGCTCGCGCTCAACAACGGCAACCGGACCAAGACCGCGCGCGACCTCGGGGTCGACCCGCGGACGATCTTCCGGCACCTCGAGAAGGAGAACGACGACGGCACCACGCCGTCGCCGGAGTGATCCCCGTCGTGGCTAGACCCGCTGTACTCCCGTGACATCCATGTCCGAACCCCGCCGCGGCTCGACCGCTCGTTCGACAGTCAACCGACTGACTTTGCACGGGTATGTTCGCACGGCGTGGTTCGTGCATAAGATTCGGCTCGTGGTCTGTCTCGCGTCGTTCGTGCCCACGGCTGTACTCGCGAGCGGCTGCGTCCTGCCGCCTTCGCTGAGCGAGGACAAGGGTGACGCGTCCGTCAACAGCCCACCGGTCGTCCGCGACGTCCGCGACGAGCTCGGCAATCCGTTCGAGCGCCCGGGGCCGCGCGACGTCGTGGTCGGGGCTGGCCGGCTGGTGATCACGGTCGCCGACACCGACCTGCTCGACACGCTGTTCGTCCGGTACTACCTCGACTACGGCCTGGTCGCGCCGACCGCCGCCAAGATCACCTGCCCGGCCGCCCCTGGCATGTCGCCGACCCTGGAGCGGCAGGTCACCTGCTCGCTGGTCGGCGTGTGCACCGGCGTCGATCTCGCCGGCGAGCACATCCTCGAGATCGACGTCTACGACCGGCCGCCTCAGGACGACGGGGATCGCGTCTTCCGCGACGTCACCGCCCCCGGCGAGTACACGACCTGGTGGTGGAAGGTGAATTGTCTGGAGAGCAAGTCGTGAGCCGCGTCGGCAAGTTCGCGCTGGTGGCGCTCGGGCTGGTCCCGGCGTGCCTGCAGGTCGTCGACGATCCGGTCCGGATCGAGTGCGCGATGAGCAGCGATTGCAACGTCGGCGCCGGTGAGGTGTGCGACGAGGGCGTGTGCTGGGGCGATCCGCCGGCTGGCATGTTCGCCGCGGTGCTCGGTCCGCCGACCTCTTCGCAGCCGGTGGCCGCTGCCACCGAGATCCCGCTGCTCGGGTTCGCGCCTGACGGCTGGTTCAGCGACGTCCGGACCGGCGTGCTGACCCTGGCCTCGACGGTCCGGGTGTCGGGCCGGGTCCGGGCCGCGTGCCCGCCGGCGCTGGCCAGCTGCAGCGGCTTCCTCACGCTCGGCGCCCAGGTCCGATGGAGCCGGCCGTCGGCGCTGCCGGGCGCGGCGCGGGTCACGGTCCCGGTCGCGTCGACCGGCGATGGCTTCGAGCTGTTCCTGCCCCGCCCCGACGCGCCCACGACCTATACGGTCGCGATCGTGCCGTCGACCGACCCGCTCGGGCCCGGGCTGCCGGCACCCGCGCAGTTCTTCCCGCCGCAGCGGTTCCAGGTCACGATCAACCCGGCCGATGCCGAGGTCGGCGTGACCCGCGACTTCGAGCTCGGCGCCACCACGCGGACGATCAACGGCCGCATCGCCCGCGCCGGGGTCCAGGTCGCGGGCTGGCGGGTGCGCGCCGAGGTCGCCGATGGTGAGGTGCTCGGCGCGTTCGTGCTCGCCTCGAACATCACGCCGACCACGGCCACCGGCGAGTTCGTCCTGACCCTCCCCGAGGGCCCGACCGTGGTCGACATCGTGGTCGAGCCACCGCTGCCCGCCAACCGCAGCGACGCCGCGCTGCCGTCGCTGCGCATCCGCGATCACGTGGTGAGCTCCAGCCTCGCGCCGATCGACCTGCCGACCATCGATCGCGTGGTGTCGGTGCCGGTCGTGGTGGTTGGCACCACCAGCAACGGCGACCCGGTCGACGTGGCCGCCGCGATCGTGAGCGCCCGGCTCGACCAGGAGCTCAGCCCCGGGGTGTTCCTCCGCTACGAGGCGACCACGACCACCACCCGCGGGGTCGGATCGCTGCCGCTGTACCTCGGCAGCGGCGTGCTGCCCCTGCGCTACAAGCTCGACGTGCTGCCCGGCCCCAGCGCCGAGCTGGCGTCGGTCTACGGCGTCGAGCTGGCGCTCGAGGACCGGGTGCAGGCACCGCCGCCGATCTTGCTGCCGCGGCGGGTCGCGATGGTCGGCCAGCTGCTCGACGAGCAGGGCTTTCCGCTCGCCGACACCACCGTGAGCGCGAGCGTCTCGAGCGCGTCGCTGTGCAAGCTGTCGTCGGAGGGGCTGCGGGCGGCCAAGGCGCTGGCGCCCAGCCAGGACACCACCAACGCTCGTGGCGAGTTCACCCTGTGGCTCGACCCCGACCTGGCCGGCACCGCGCTGACCTACGACATCGCCGTGGAGCCGTCGATCGGCACCTGGGCGCCGCGGTGGACGTTCGTCGACCGCCCGGTCGATGACGCCGGGGTCTCGCTGTGGCTGCCGCCCGCCGCCCATGTCCGGGCCGAGGTCCTCGCGCCGGGGCAGATCCTGGTGCCGGACACGCTGGTGTCGATCTACGAGCGAACCGCAGAGGCGCCGCCCTGCCAGCTCGCCGTCGGCGGCACCGTCGCGGGGGGCCTGGAGCTGCGCGCGATCGGCGTGAGCGACGATCAGGGGATCGTCCGGCTGATCCTCCCCCGCTTCGTCGCGCCGTAGCGGCTCCCATACGCGACGCACACTTAGCTGCCGGAGTCGACCCTTGACCCGCCGGGGTGGGCCGTCTATGGTTCGGCCTCCTGCAGGACCGACGTGGACGTCCACTCCCATTCATTGCATCGCTCCGGACCTGATTCCTTGGACGTTACGTCGTCGCGATCGCTGTCGTGCAGCGCCCAGCCTGTGGCGCATACGCACGCGATCCCTGCTCCCGGTGGCCGACATCCCGGCCGCTGTCACCCCGTCCGTCGCCGCGCAGCTCGCGTGACGGCCTCGCCACACCACGTAGATGGGCACGCGCCCGTCGGGGACGCTCGATGCGAGCGCCTCACCAAGCATCACGTGGATCGACGCGCCGATGGCGTCGTGGCCCAGGCCCTCATCCGGGATGCCGCAGGTCGCGCCTGCGCGCTTCGGACCTCGCTCTCGCTGGAATTGAAATGTCGAACTCTTCCCTGCCGCTCGGCACTGATGCCGACCCGGCCACCGATCCCGCCCTGCTGAACGCCCTGCCCGAGTCGTCCGTCGACGTCGGCGCCACTGACAACCCCGAGCCCGTCGACGAAGCGCCGCCGGCACCGCCGAGCTTCGCTGACCTCGGGCTGCCGCGCGAGGTCGCGGACGCGCTGGTCGACATGGGCTACTTCACGCCCACGCCGGTCCAGGCGCAGGTCTACCAGCGCGTCATGGACGGCAAGGACGCGATGGTCCAGTCGCGGACTGGCACCGGCAAGACCACCGCGTTCGGCCTGCCGATCGTGTCGTCGGTCGACGCCGCGCGCCGCGCGCCGCAGGCGCTGATCCTCACCCCGACCCGCGAGCTCGCGCTCCAGGTCAGCCGCGAGCTCGGCATGCTGTCCAAGCAGAAGGGCCTCGCGGTCGAGACCATTTACGGCGGCGCGCCGATCGGCAAGCAGATCAACGCGCTCCAGGAGGGCGTCCACATCGTCGTCGGCACCCCCGGCCGCGTGCTCGACCTCATCGGTCGCCGCTGCCTCGACCTGAAGGGCGTGCGCTTCTTCGTCCTCGACGAGTGCGACGAGATGCTGTCGATGGGCTTCCTCGAGGACATCGAGCGGATCGCGTCGTACATCCCGAAGGAGCGGCAGACCCTGCTCTTCTCAGCGACGATGCCCGACGAGGTCAAGCGCTACTCGAAGCGCCAGATGCGCGAGCCCGAGCACATCGCGCTGTCGACCGGCAACATCTCGATCGACGAGATCCACCACGCCTACTACATCGTGAGCGGCGTGGCGCGCGCCCGCGACCTCCTGCGCGTCATCGCGTTCGAGAAGCCCGAGAGCGCGATCATCTTCTGCAACACCCGCGACGAGACCGGCATGGTCGCGCGGTTCCTGACCAAGCAGGGGCTCGACGCCGAGGCGCTGTCGAGCGACCTCTCGCAGTCGGACCGCGAGCGCGTGATGAAGCGGATGAAGGACAAGAACCTGCGGTTCTTGGTCGCCACCGACGTCGCGGCGCGCGGCATCGATATCATCGAGCTGACCCACGTCATCAACTACAGCTTCCCCGAGTCGCCCGAGATCTACGTCCACCGCACCGGGCGGACCGGCCGCGCCGGCAAGAAGGGCACCGCCCTCTCGCTGATCGGCCCGCGCGAGCTCGGGTCGTTCTGGTATCTGAAGATCATCTACAAGATCCAGCCGGAGGAGCGCGACCTGCCGCCGGTGACCGTGCTCGACGGCATCCTCAAGGAGCCGCTGCCGCGCCTGGGCGCGCCACCGCCGCCGGACGACCTGGTGACCCTGCGCGGGGTCGTGACCGGCGAGCCGACCGAAGAGCACATCACGCTGGCGAAGCGCGTGCTCGCCGAGCCCGATGCCGAGACGATCGTCGCGCTGCTGGTCGGCGCCAAGGTCGACGAGGTCGCCCGCGTGAAGGCCGAGACCAAGGCCGCGGCCGAGACGGCCCGTCGCGAGCGTGAGGAAAAGGAGCGCGCCGAGCGCCCGCCCGAGCGGTGGGGCAGCGAAGGCCGCGGCGAGCGCGAAGGCGGTCGCTTCGGTGGCCGCGGCGGCGACCGCGGTGGCTTCCGCGATCGCGGCGGCCCGCGCGAGGGTGGCCGGTTCGAGCGTGAGCGTTCGGATCGTCCGCGGTTCGAGCGCGACCGCAACGAGCCGATCGCGGCGGTTGCCGAGCGTCCGGTCGCGCCGGTCGTCGAGCGCCCGGTCGCGCCGGTCGTCGAGCGCCCGGTTGCGCCGGTCGTCGAGCGCCCGGTTGCGCCGGTCGCTGAGCGTGCCGTCGAGGCGCGCGTGGACCGTCCCGCCCCCGTGCGTGAGGACCGCCCGGCCCCCGTGCGTGAGGACCGCCCGGCCCGCGAGGATCGGTTCGCGCGCGACGAGCGTCCGGCCCGCGACGAGCGTCCGGCCCGTGACGAGCGCCCGGTGGTTCGCGACGAGCGCCCGGCTCGCGAGGACCGATTCAACCGTGACGACCGGCCCGCCCGGGATGACCGTCCCGCGCGTGAGCCTGCCTTCGCTCGCGACGAACGTCCGGCTCGCGCCGAGCGTCCGGTGCACGACGACCGTCCGGCACGCGCCGAGCGTCCGGTGCACGACGACCGTCCGGCACGCGCCGAGCGCTCGTACCGTGACGATCGCCCCGCCGCCCGCGACGACCGGCCGGTTCACGACGATCGCGCGGCTCGCACCGAGCGCTCGTACCGTGACGATCGCCCCGCCGCCCGCGACGACCGTCCGGTTCACGATGATCGCCCGGCTCGCACCGAGCGCTCGTGGCGCGACGACCGTCCCGCGGTTCGCGACGACCGTCCCGTCCACGACGACCGTCCGGCCCGCGCCGACCGTCCGGCGGCCCGCGACGACCGTCCCGCCCGTGACGACCGTCCCGCCCGTGACGACCGTCCCGGGATCCGCGACGAGCGTCCGGCGCGCGAGGACCGCTGGGCTCGTGACGAGCGTCCGGCTGCCCGTGACGACCGCCCGGCCCGCGACGACCGTCCGGCGGCCCGCGACGACCGTCCGGCGGCCCGCGACGACCGCCCGGTTCGCGCGGATCGCTCTGTGCGCGAGGATCGCCCCGCTCGTGACGACCGTCCGGCCCGCGAGGACCGCGCCGCTCGTGACGACCGTCCAGCGGCTCGCGAGGATCGTCCGGCCCGTGACGACCGTCCGGCCCGTGACGACCGTCCGGCCCGTGACGACCGTCCGGCCCGTGACGACCGTCCGGCGGCTCGTGAGGACCGCCCGGCCCGTGAGGACCGTCCGGCTGCTCGTGAGGACCGCCCGGCCCGCGAGGACCGTCCGGCTGCTCGCGAGGACCGTCCGGCTGCTCGTGAGGACCGCCCGGCCCGCGAGGATCGTCCGGCCCGTGAGGACCGCGCCGCGCGTGACGACCGTCCGGCTCGCGACGACCGTCCGGCGGCTCGCGACGACCGTCCGGGCCGCGACCGCGCGGCCCGCGAGGACCGTCCGGCTCGCGACGACCGTCCGGCGGCTCGCGACGACCGTCCGGCTCGCGACGACCGTCCGGCGGCTCGCGACGACCGCGCCGCTCGTGACGACCGTCCGGCGGCTCGCGACGACCGCGCCGCTCGTGACGACCGTCCGGCCCGCGAGGACCGGCCGGCGCCCCGCGAGGACGTCGCGGCCCGTGACGAGCGCCCCGCCGTCCGCGACGACGTCGTGGCCCGCGACGAACGCCCGGCCCGCGCGGACCGTGACGCCCGGCCGCCGGCGGCGCCCGCCGCCGACCGCGGGGGTCGCAAGAACGGCGCTGGCCCGGTCGATCAGCGCGACTTCTGGGAGACCTGGGCCGACGAGAAGTCGAGCCGTGCCCCGGTCGAGGCGAGCGAGCCCGAGCCCCGCGCGGCGGTCGCTCCGGAGCCTCGCGAGCGCACCCGCAGTGACCGCGAGCCCTCCGAGGGACGAGGTCGCGGCCGTGACCGCGATCGCGACGACCGGCCCGCGCGTGTCCGTAGCGAGCGCTCCGAGCGCCCGCGTGCGGAGGCGCCGGTGGCTGTCGCCGAGCCCGCCAGCGAGCCCGCCAGCGAGCCGGAGTCGACCGCGACCCTGGTCACGCCGCCGGGCCCGGCCACGCAGGTTCGTCTGCACGTGAACCTCGGCAAGAAGCACGGCGTCGCCGCTGACGACGTCCGCCGCCTGCTGGGCGAGGACCTCGGCGCGGAGGCGGCCGCGATCGGCTCGGTCGCGATGCGCGACACCTACTGCCACGTCCGCGTCCCCTCGACCCTCGCCGACCGCATCATCGCGTTCGCGAACGGCAAGGAGCACGGTGAGGTGGCGTTGAAGGTCGAGCTCGCCCGGACCTGACCGGCCACCGCTCGACGTCCCCACCGCCCGCGTCGGACGAACCGACGCGGGCGGTTCCGCGTCCGGACCGCGGGCGATCTGCCTCCCAGGTGCGTGGCGTCGGTCAAACCTGACAGCGTGCTGACAGGTTTGGCCGACCGGCCCCGGGCCAGGCCCGGCCCACGCGTTCGGTCAGCTTGACGACTGAACGCCCGTTCCGTAGCCTTCCCACGCCCCATGAGCCGCGTCACCGGTATCCGTCCCCGCCACGACCGCGACGTCATCGTCGTCGAGGGCGCGCGTGAGCACAACCTGCAGGTCGACCACCTGGAGATCCCCAAGCACCAGCTGGTGGTGATCACGGGACCGTCCGGCTCGGGCAAGTCCAGCCTGGCGTTCGACACGCTCTACGCCGAGGGACAGCGCCGCTACGTCGAGTCGCTGTCGGCCTATGCCCGCCAGTTCCTCGGCCAGATGGAGAAGCCGAAGTACGAGCGGCTGAGCGGCCTGTCGCCCACCATCGCGATCCAGCAGAAGAGCGCGGCGTCGAACCCACGGTCGACGGTCGGCACCATCACCGAGATCTACGACTATCTGCGCGTGCTCTACGCCCGGGTTGGCGAGCAGCGCTGTCACCAGTGTGGCGGGCCGGTCGCCAAGCGGTCGGCCGCGGAGATCGTGGAGGAGCTGGCCGCCCTGCCCGACAAGACCCAGGTCACCCTGCTCGCGCCCAAGGCCGACAACCGCAAGGGCGAGTTCCGCGAGACCCTGGCCGACGCCCGCAAGGCCGGCTTCGTCCGGGTCCGGATCGACGGCATGATCGTCCGGCTCGAGGACGTCGAGGCGCTCGACAAGCAGAAGAAGCACACCATCGAGCTGGTGGTCGATCGGGTGACCATCAGCAGCGCCGACCGCGGCCGGCTCACCGACTCGGTCGAGACCACGCTGCGCGAGGGCAAGGGCAAGATCGTCGTCGAGGTCACCGGCGAGCGCACGGCCCGGGTCTACTCGGAGGACAACGCCTGCCCGACCTGCGGCATTGGTTTCCAGGAGCTGTCACCGCAGTCATTCTCGTTCAACTCGCCGCTCGGCATGTGCGTCGAGTGCAACGGGCTCGGCGAGCGCCTGCAGGCCGACCCGGCCCTGGTCGTCCCCGACGCCACCCGCAGCATCAACGATGGCGCGGTCGCGATCTGGGGCGAGTCGGTCGGCAAGGACACCGGCTGGACCGCCAACATCGTCAAGGCGCTGGCCAAGTCGTTCAAGATCGACCTGGCCAAGCCGTGGGGCAAGCTGTCCGACAAGCAGCGCGACGTGCTGATGTACGGCACCGGCGACAAGCGGGTCGCGGTCGAGTGGCAGGGTCGCCACTCGTCGGGCGCATGGGACATGAAGTTCGAGGGCATCCTCAACCAGCTCGAGCGCCGCCACCGCGAGTCGAACTCCGAGCGGACCCGGGCCCACTACGAGACCTTCTTCGCCGCGATCGCGTGCTCGACCTGCAACGGCGCCCGCCTGCGGCCCGAGTCGCGCGCGGTGTTCATCGGCGGTCGTACCGTGGTCGAGTTGACCCACATGACCGTGCGCCAGGCGTTCGAGTTCGTGACCACGCTCGCGCTGACCGGCGCCCGCGCGCAGATCGCGGTCGAGGTCCTGAAGGAGATCAAGGCGCGCCTGACGTTCCTGCTCGACGTCGGGCTCGATTACCTCACGCTCGACCGCGGCGCCGGCACGCTGTCGGGCGGCGAGGCCCAGCGCATCCGGCTGGCCTCCCAGCTCGGCTCGGAGCTGTCGGGCGTGCTGTACGTGCTCGACGAGCCGTCGATCGGGCTGCACCAGCGCGACAACGAGCGGCTGATCCTCACGCTGCATCGCCTGCGCGATCTCGGCAACACCGTGCTGGTGGTCGAGCACGACGAGGCGACCATCGAGGCGGCGGACTGGGTGGTCGACTTCGGGCCCGGCGCCGGACGCCACGGCGGCCACGTGATCGCGCAGGGCACGCCCGCGCAGATCAAGGCGTCGAAGGCGTCGATCACCGGGCGGTTCCTGTCGGGGACCGAGCGCATCGAGGTCCCGCCCCAGCGCCGGCCGGCGCGCGGGCAGATCACGCTGCGCGGCGCCCGCGAGCACAACCTCCGCAACGTCGACGTCGACGTGCCGCTCGGCGTGATGGTGGCGGTCACCGGCGTTTCCGGCGCCGGCAAGTCGTCGCTGATCAACGCGACGCTGTACCCGGCGCTCAACCGCCTGCTCCACCGCAGCCTCGACCGGGTCGGGCCCTACGACAAGCTCGAAGGGCTCGAGCAGATCGACAAGGTGATCGTCATCGACCAGAAGCCGATCGGCCGCACCCCGCGGTCGAACCCGGCGACGTACACCAAGGCGTTCGATCTCATCCGCGAGCTCTATGCGCAGATGCCGACCGCGAAGACCTACGGCTACGGCCCCGGGCGGTTCTCGTTCAACGTCACCGCCAAGCAGGGCGGCGGGCGGTGCGAGGCGTGCGAGGGCGCCGGCGTGCGCGAGGTCGAGATGCACTTCTTGCCCAACGTGTTCGTCACCTGCGAGGTCTGTCGCGCCAAGCGCTACAACGACGCGACCCTGCGCGTGACCTACAAGGACAAGTCGATCGCGGACATGCTCGACACCCCGATCGACGAGGCGCTCGAGCTGTTCCGTCACCACAAGCAGCTCGGCCGGATCATGCAGACGATGGTCGACGTCGGGCTCGGCTACCTGTCGCTCGGCCAGCCGGCGACCACGCTGTCGGGGGGCGAGGCCCAGCGCGTGAAGCTGGCCAAGGAGCTGGCCCGGGTCCAGACCGGCCGCACGCTGTACCTGCTCGACGAGCCGACCACCGGCCTGCACTTCGGCGACGTGAAGCGCCTGCTCGAGGTGCTGTCGCGCCTGGTCGACGCCGGCAACACCGTGCTCGTGATCGAGCACAACCTCGACGTGGTGAAGACCGCCGACTGGGTGATCGACCTGGGGCCGGAGGGCGGCGCCGCCGGTGGCGCGATCATCGCGACCGGCACGCCGGAGCAGGTGGCGGCGGTCGAGGCCAGCCACACCGGCCGGTTCCTGCGGCCGCTCCTGCGCACCGGCGCGGCCGCCAGCGTTCCTGTGCCGCGCGTGGGCAGCAGCGGCAAGCGCGCGGCCGCGCCCCGCCGGTAGCGCCCGACCAGGCTGTCCGGGCCCCGGACGCCATGTCCGACTGGCGGACACGATGGCCGGGGCCGGGACACTGGGACGATCGGTCCGCGGAGTTGCGCCTGGCCCGTCCTGTGCTTTCGGCTGGGGGGTGGAGTGCTACCATGCTGACCATGAGCGTTCTCGAGGCTCACGAGATCGAGCCCGAGCGGATCCGGCCGCTGCGCCGGGCCGAGTACGACAAGCTGGTCGAGCTGGGCGTGTTCGAGGACGAGCGAGTGGAGCTCCTGTGCGGGGCGCTGGTCGCCATGAGCCCAACTGATCCGTCGCATGACGCCTCGGTGAGCGAGCTGGCGAGGTTGCTGATCATGCGGCTGGGCGAGCGCGCCAACGTCCGCGTCCAGAGCTCGTTCGCCGCCAGCGACGACTCCGAGCCGCTGCCGGATCTGGTGATCGCGCCCGCGGGCGCGTACTGGACCGAACATCCGAGCCGGGCCCTGCTGGTGATCGAGGTCGCGCGGACGTCGCTGCGCAAGGATCGCGGGATCAAGGCCTCGCTCTACGGCCGGGTCGCGGTGCAGGAGTACTGGATCGTCGACGTGCCCCGCGGGTGCGTCGAGGTGCTGCGCTCGCCGAGCGGCGATGGCAGCTGGGCTTCGCGGCGCATGGCCGGCCGGGGCGAGACGCTCACGATCGAGGCCTTTCCCGATGTCGAGATCCCGGTCGCGCGGATCGTCCCGCCGGTCGAGCCGCGCTGAGACGTCGCCCGGGCCGGGTCGGGCCGGTCCGCGGGCTGGCTCGGTCAGCGCTCGGCGGTCGTGAAGGCGGTGACGTCACCGATGGTCGCGGCGCCGAGCACCAGCATCGCGAGGCGATCCACGCCGAGCGCGATGCCGGCCGAGGGCGGCAGGCCTTCGGCGAGGGCGGCCAGCAGCTTCTCGTCGAGCGGATAGACCGCGAGCCCGCGCTCGCGCCGGTGGGCCAGGTCATCCTCGAACCGCGCCCGCTGCTCGATCGGATCGGTGAGCTCACCGAACGCATTGGCGAGCTCGATGCCGCCGAGGTAGGCCTCGAAGCGCTCGACCACCCGCGGGTTGCCGGGCTTGCGGCGGGCCAGCGCGCCGAGCGGCGCCGGCCAGTCGCCGAGCAGGACCGGGCGATCGAGCGCGGCCAGCGCCGGCTCGACCCGCGCGACGAACGCGGTGAAGAAGACGTCGTCCCAGTGGTGCGCACGGCCGAGGTCGATCCCGGCGGCGCGGACCGCCTCGGCCAGCTCGGCGGCGCTCTCGTCGCCGCGGACCGCGACCCCGGCCCAGTCGTGCATCGCCTCGGCGACGCTCACGCGCAGCCACGCGCCGTCGACCTTGATCGTGCGGCCACCGACGGTCACCGTCGGCCGGCCGTTGACGGCCTCGGCGACGTGGGCGACCAGGGCCTGGGTGTCGTCGGCGATCGCCTCGAGGTCCTCCCAGCCGCGGTACCACTCGAGCATGGAGAACTCGCGCTGGTGGTGCGGGCCCTCCTCGCCGGCGCGGAAGCAGCGGCACACCTGGTAGATGCGCTCCATGCCGCCGGCGAGCAGGCGCTTCATCTGGTACTCGGGCGAGGTGATGAGCCAGCCGTCGCCGGCGGGGACCGCGGCGAGCTGGATCTCGAGCCCGGGCGCCGGCACCAGCAGCGGCGTCTCGACCTCGAGGAAGTCGCGGCCGGCGAAGAACTCGCGCAGCGCGGCCATCAGGCGGCCGCGCGCGGCCAGGTTGCCGCGGCGGACCTGGCCCAGCCGCGCCAGCTCCGAGCCGCGCGGTGGATATTCGGTGCGCGGATACGCGCGCACGCGCCGGAGCGGCGCGCCGGCGTGGTCGAGCTCGACCAGATCGCCGGCGACGGTGGCGCCGGCATGCTTGACCCGGATGTCGCCGCGCGCGGTTCGCACCAGCGCGTCGTCGCCATCGCGCGCGATGACGCGGCCGCGGATGCGGCCGTCGCCCCGGCTCACTTCTTGTTCACGCGCTCGACGTATTCCAGCGTGCGCGTGTCGATCTTCACCATGTCGCCGATGTTGATGAACAGCGGCACGGCGATGGTCGCGCCGGTCTCGACGGTGGCGGCCTTGGTCACGTTGCCGCTGGTGTCACCGCGCACGCCGGGCTCGGCGGCGGTGACCTCGAGCAGCACGAAGGTCGGCATCGAAACGTCGACCGGGCGCTCGTTGAAGAACAGCACCGTGCACGGCAGGTTGTCCTTCAGCAGGCCGGCGGCGTCGCCGACCAGGTCGGTCGCGAGGCCGACCTGCTCGAAGTTCTGCTGGTCCATGAAGACCAGCTCCTCGCCCTCGCGGTAGAGGAACTGCATGTCGCGCTCCTCCACGTTGGCGGGCTCGAGCTTCTCGCCCGAGCGGATGTTGCGCTCGATGACCGCGCCGGTCAGCAGGTTCTTGAACTTGGTGCGGGTGAACGCCGCGCCCTTGCCAGGCTTGATGAACTGAAACTCGACGATGTTGTACGGGTTCCCGTCGATCAGGACCTTGAGACCCTTGCGGATGTCCGACGTGTCATACATGGCCGGACGCTCTTACCCGACCGCTCTCGCGCTGTCAAACAGATCCAACGGTTAGAGACCTGGCCCCAGCTCGCGGTCCACTCGAACGCGGCGAACGGCAGCTTGTCGTCGCGGCCTTCGCCGGTGCTCCACGTGTCGAGCCGCTGGCCGTCGGAGGTCGCGACCACGACGTCGACCTGGGGCGCCGCGTCCCCGCCGGCGCAGTACCGGGCGCCGCCGCCGACCATGGCGACCTGGATCGTGGTGGCCTTGCTGGCGTCGAGCCACGCCGGGCGGGGCCCGGTGGGCCCGCAGCCGGCGACCACCAGGATCGGAAGAACCATGACGGGACGAGCGATCCCGGAGCTGCGAGGGACCATCGGGCGCCATCGTCGGCCCTGGGGGGTGAACCGCGCAATCTCCCCGCAAACGCGCCGGCGCGCGCTGCGCCCGACACCGGGGCCATGCTACCAAGGATCATCGTGGACCAGGCAGAGCGGTATCTGCAGCTGGCGCTCCTGGGGCGGGCCGTGTTCGTGGCGTCATCGGCGCCCGCGGCCCTGGTGCGACGCCGCGCCGACAACCAGGACACCGACAGCGACTCGCGCCCCTCGCTCGACGAGGAGGTCGATACCCTCATCGCGCCGGTGCTCGGCCGCCGCCGCGGGCCGCGCGGCGTCGAGGTCTACCCGCTCGCCAAGAAGCTGGGCGCCTCGTTCGCCGACATGATCACCGTGGGCCGCACCCCCAACAATGACGTCGTGCTTCGCGACGTCACCGTGTCGCGCTTCCACGCGTACTTTCGCCAGCGCGGCGACAAGTGGATCGTGGCCGACGCCGGCTCCAAGAACGGTAGCGAGCTCGGCGGCGAGCCGCTCGAGGCCCGCAAGGAGCGCGAGCTCGTGTCGGGCACCGCGGTGCGCATCGGCGACCTCGAGCTGACGTTCTACACCGCGGCCGAGCTGTACGGCGTCCTCGGCGGTCGGTAGCACCGACGCGGCTGGCAGCGCTCGTGGGCGAGTCCGCGCAACCGCGCGGCGGCCGGCGCGACGGATGCGGGCGGCAGCCGTCGACGGCGTCGATCATGCGAGCTAAGACTCGGGCATGGTCGACCCGGACTGGACGGAACGGCGCCTGTGCGACGACGGTGGCTGCACCGGGGTCATCGGCGGCGATGGGCAGTGCAAGGTGTGCGGCCACGCGGCCCGCTTCTGGGGCGACGAGCGGCGACGTGGGCTCCGCAGCGACGACGACGCCGACCGCGAGACCAGCGAGCACGTGATCGCCCGGGCCATGCCGGTGGCCGAGGGCGAGGTCGCCGAGCGCCGGATGTGCGCCGACGGCGCCTGCGTCGGCCTCCTCGGAGACGACGGGCGCTGCAAGGTGTGCGGCGCGCTCGCGCCCGATGCACCCGTGCGGTCGTCCGCGGACGCGGGTGCCCGCGGCGACGACGGCGTTGGCGGTCGGTTCGCCGACCCCGACGAGGACGTGGCCGACGTCGAGGTCCGCGCGGTGTGCCCCGATGGCAACTGCATCGGCCTGATCGGGGCCGATGGGCGCTGCAAGGCGTGCCTGCGCGCCGCCGGCGACCTGCCGGAGTGAAACGTGGCAGGTCCGCGCATCACCGTGATCGGCGCCGGCGGCCTGGGCGGGCCGATCGCGCTGGCGCTCGGTGATGCCGGCGCGGTGGTGACGGTGTGCGATCCCGACGTCGTCGAGCTGTCGAACCTGCACCGGCAGGTCCAGTTCGGGGTGGCCGATCTCGGCGCCGGCAAGGCGGCGGCGCTGGCGGCGGCGATCCAGGCGCGCGGGGGCACCGCGCGCAGCGTCGCGCGGCCGTTCGCGGCGGCGACCGCGGCCGAGCTGGCGGCGGATGCCGAGGTGCTCGTCGATGGCTGCGACGATCCCGTCACCAAGTTCGCGGTCGCCGACGGGGCCCGCCGGTCCGGCCGGCCGTACGTGATCGCCGCGGCGCTGCGCTACGGCGGGAACGTGTTCGCCGGGGCGCCCGGCACCGCCTGCTACCGGTGCCTGTTCGAGGATCCGCCCGACGAAGCCCCGACCTGCGCGGACGCCGGCGTGCTCGGGCCGCTGGTCGGCTGGGTCGGCGGCGTCGCCGCCGCTGCCGCGCTGCGCCTGGCCGGCGGCGATCGGGCGGCCGCCGGGCGGATCTGGGTGCTCGACGATCTGCGCCGCGGTCCGCCCCGCGAGCTGGCCCTCACCCGCCGGCCCGGCTGCGGCTGCGAGGCGCCATGACCGCGTTCTCGCCAGCGCAGGTGCGGCGCTACGCGCGGCACGTGCTGCTGCCCGACGTCGGGGGCACCGGCCAGGCCCGGCTGCTCGCGGCCTGCGTCGCGGTCGATCTCGGGGGGGCCGCGGCGCGGGTCGCCGCGACGTACCTGGTGGCGGCCGGGGTCGGCCGGGTGTGGCTCACCGGCGACGACGCCCGCGCGGTCGCGCTCGCCCGGTTCCCGCTGGTGCCGGCCGACCTCGGCCAGCCGATCGGCGCGGCGATGCGGACCGCGCTGGCCGGCCGCAACCCCGACGTCACGGTCGGGCTCGGCCCTCCGCCCGCTGGCACCGTACCCCTGGTGATCCCCGACGACACCGACGACCTGCCGCTCGCCGAGGCCTTCGCGCGGGGCGGCGCCGCGGCGGCGCTGATGGTGCACCGGCTGGCCACGGGCGGCCCGTCGTGATCACCGAGGATGCCTGGGCCACGCTGAGCGACCTGTGCGAGCAGGCCTATCCGCGCGAAGCGTGCGGGTGGCTGGCCGGCACCGACCCCGACCGGCTCGACACGGTGCGACCGGCCGCGACCGGCGGCCGCGATCACTTCCGGTTCTCCGCCGAAGATCTGCTCGCGCTCGCGGCGGCGACCCGCGGGGCCACGCCGCCGCGGGCGCTGTTCCACGCGCATCCCGACGGGGCCCCGACCCTGTCGGCGGCCGACCGCGCGGCCCTGGCGCCCGGCGGGGTCGTGCTGCACCCACTGCCGCACCTGGTCGTGGCGGTGGCCGGGCGGCGCGCCCACGCGGCGACGCTGCACGGCTGGCGCGCGGGTGCGCCGTTCGTGATCGCGCAGTGGCAGCGGGTCGGCGCGGCCTGGAGGCCGCGGTGACCCCCGATCCGATCCCGGCCGGGCCACGGCTGACGTTCGTCCTTGCCACCGGCCCGGCGGTCGGCGACCTCGCCCGGATCGTCGCGCTGGCGCGGGCCGCGCAGCGCCGCCACGTGCCGACCGCGCTGTTCGCCATGCACCACGGCGTGACCACGCTCGCCGCCGCGCCGGCCCTGGTCGCCGCGCTCCACGACGCCGACTGCGACGTGGTCGGGTGCGCCACCAGCGCCGACCAGCTCGGCGTCGAGCTCGCGACCCTGGCCGCGGCCGGGGTCGCGATCGGCAGCCAGGACGATCATGCCCGCCTGGTTGATGGCGCCCGCGTGGTGGCGTTCACGTGACCGCGCCGCCGGCCCGCGCCCCGGCGACCGCGGCCGTCCTCATCGGCACGGTCGACCCGGCGACCGCCGACGAGGCCCTGCGCGCGGCGGTGGGGCTGACCCTGCGCGGCGCGCGCGTGCTCGTCGTCCTCGCCGACCCGACCGTCACCTTCGGCGCGCGCGGCGCGCGGGCGCAGGCCACGCTCCGCCTGTTCGCGCACCGCGTCGAGGGCTCCGACCACCTCGCCACCGCGCTGCAGGCCACCACGGTCGAGGTCTGGGGCCCGGTCGCGGCCCCTGCCGCGCCGGCCGCCCTCGACGGCGCCTCGCCCCACCCGGCCGCCGTCGAACCGCCGGTCGACCTCGTCCACCCGGTCGCCCCGCGGCTCCACCTGGTCCGCCCCGGCCGCGCATACCCGCTGCGGGGCGGTGACGACCTCGTGGTAGACCTGCCGGACCGCCTCGACGATGCCACCGCCGACCGCCTCCTCGAACTCGTCGTCCCCGCCGGCGCCGTCGTCTGGTGACCCCGACGGCACGCTCGACCTCGCGGGTGAGGTGTGTCCCTACACCTTCGTGCGGACCCGGCTCGCGCTCGAAGCGCTGCCGCTCGGGGCCCGCCTCGCCATCCTGGTCGATCACGAGCCGGCCCGGCGCAACCTGCCGCGCAGCGCCGTCGACTGGGGTCAGGAGATCGCCGGCGTCGACGAGGTCGCACCCGGGCGCTGGCGCATCGTCGTGATCAAGCGGGTTGCGTGACGGTCCTCGTCCCGCGTGTTAGATCAAGAAGGTGACCGATCTCGCCGGCAAGCTCGAAGTTCTGAGGGCCCGGCTCGCCGAATATCCGGCGGTGGTGGTCGCGTTCTCCGGTGGGGTCGACTCGGCCTTCCTGCTCGCGGTCGCTGCCGATGCGCTCGGCGACCGCTGCCACGCGGTCACCGCCATCTCGCCGACCATGGCGCGCGCCGAGATCGCCGACGCCCGCGCGCTCGGCGTCGAGCTCGGCCTCGGCGACCGCCACCACCTGGTCGAGGCCAACGAGCTCGAGGTCCCCGGCTACGCCGAGAACCCGATCGATCGCTGCGCGCTGTGCAAGACCGAGCTGATGGACGTGGCCGGGCCGATCGCGACCCAGCTGGGCGCGGTGGTCGCGCTGGGCACCAACCTCGACGACCTCGGCGAGCACCGGCCCGGCATCGCCGCCGCGCGCGGGCACGGCGCGGTCATGCCGATGGTCGACGCCGGCCTGACCAAGCCCGAGATCCGGTCGCTGTCGCGCGAGCTCGGCCTGCGCACCTGGGACAAGCCCCAGCTGGCCTGCCTGTCGTCACGCTTCCCCTACGGCACCCGCATCACGCTCGAGCGGCTGCGTCAGGTCGACGACTTCGAGGACGGCCTGCGCGCGCTCGGCTTGCGCCAGGTTCGGGTTCGCTATCACGAGGCGATCGCGCGGCTCGAGGTCGAGGTCGACGAGCTGGTGCGGCTGGTCGCGCCGGGCGTGCGCGAGCAGGTGGTCGCGCTCGGCAAGCGGCTCGGCTTCGCCTACGTCGCGCTCGACCTCGCCGGGTTCCGCTCGGGCTCGCTCAACGAGACCTTGCCGGTCGGCGCCGGCGGGCTGGTCACGCTCGGCCGCGGGCCGCGGCGCGCGGAGTCGGCGTGAGGCGCGCGCTGGTCGCGCTCGCGATCGGCGGCGTCACCGTCGCGCTGACGGGCGCCGCGGCGGCCCAGCCACACCCGGCCAAGGTCGACACCCGGGCGACCGCGCGCGCCGATCAGATCGTGGTACCGGCCTCCAAGAAGGACGAGCACCTCGCCGCCAAGGCGCGCGCGCAGGCGACCCGGCGCCCGGCCCGCCCGGCCCCGCGCCGGATCGGAGCCCCGCCCCCGCCGGTGCTGAGCCTCTACAACACCTGGACGCGCGAGTGGCTCGCGCTCGACGCCGATCCGCGCGGCGCGCTGCCGGCAGGCTCGACCTTCGATCGCTTCCTGCGCTGCCACTTCACCAACCAGCCGATCACGATGGACGCGCGCCTGGCCCGGACCCTGCGCGACGCCGGCCGCCACTTCCGCAAGCAGCGCATCGACGTCGTCTCCGGCTTTCGCGCGCCCAAGTACAACCTGATGCTGCGCAAGAAGGGCCGCGAGGTCGCGCGCGACAGCCAGCACACCCACGGCGACGCGGTCGACTTCCGCCTGCCCGGGGTGAACACCAAGGCGCTCGAGCGCTGGGCCCGCGGCCTCCGCCTCGGCGGCGTCGGCCTGTATCTGCAGAGCGGCTTCGTCCACGTCGACACCGGCCCGGTTCGCTACTGGGGCGGCTCCTAGCCGGCCGGCGCTGATCGGCGCGCTCGCGCGAACCGGCGTAGAGTCGCAGGATGCCTCTCTGGCTGTGGGTGATCCTGGGGGTGATCGCCGTGCTCGGCGTGGTCGCGATCTACGATCTCGTCCAGACCCAGCGCGCGATCCTGCGCAACTTCCCGATCGTCGGCCACCTCCGCTACATCTTCGAGAAGGTCGGGCCCGAGCTCCGCCAGTACATCGTCACCGGCAATGACGAGGAGCGGCCGTTCTCGCGCGACCAGCGGCGCTGGGTCTACACGTCGGCCAAGAAGGAGAACAGCTACTTCGGCTTCGGCACCGACAACGATCTCGAGCAGTCGACCGGCTACATCATCATCCGCCACGCGGCGTTCCCGCTGACCACCCCGTCGGCCGGGCAGCCCGGCTACGATCCGCTTCACCTGCTGCCGTGCGCCAAGGTCCTCGGCGCCAAGCGCGGCCGCGCCCGCGCGTTCCGCCCGCGCTCGATCATCAACGTTTCGGCGATGAGCTACGGCTCGCTGTCGGGCGCGGCGGTCGAGGCGATCAACCGCGGCGTCGCGATCGCCGGCGCCTTGCAGAACACCGGCGAGGGTGGGATCTCCGACTTCCACCGCAAGGGCGGCGAGCTGATCTGGCAGATCGGCACCGGCTACTTCGGGTGCCGCGACGGCGCGGGCCGGTTCTCGATGGAGCGGTTCCTCGAGTCGATCGCGTCGGCGCCGGTGCGCGCCATCGAGATCAAGCTGTCACAAGGCGCCAAGCCCGGGATGGGCGGCCTCTTGCCGGCGGCCAAGGTCACGCCCGAGATCGCGCGCATCCGCGGCGTGCCGGTCGGCAAGGACGTGGTCAGCCCGGCCGCGCACGCGGAGTTCCGCGACGTGTCGTCGATGCTCGACTTCATCGAGCAGCTCGCCGAGGCCACCGGCCTGCCGGTCGGCATCAAGAGCGCGGTCGGCGAGTCCGGGTTCTGGCACGAGCTGGCCCGGCAGATGCGCCAGAGCGGCCGCGCGCCCGACTTCATCACGATCGATGGCGGCGAAGGCGGGACCGGCGCCGCGCCGCTGGTGTTCGCCGATCACGTGGCGATGCCGTGGAAGCTCGGCTTCAGCGAGGTCTACCGCGCGCTCGCCGAGGAGGGCGTCCACGAGGACGTCGTATTCATCGGCTCCGGCAAGCTCGGGTTCCCCGAGAACGCGCTGCTGGCGCTGGCGATGGGCGCCGACCTGATCAACGTGGCCCGCGAGGGGATGCTGGCGATCGGCTGCATCCAGGCCCAGCAGTGCCACACCGGCCACTGCCCGACCGGGGTCGCGACCCAGAGCAAGTGGCTCATGCGCGGGCTCGACCCGACCAACAAGTCGTACCGGCTGGCCAACTACCTGGTCGCGGTGCGCAAGGATCTGCTGCACCTCGCCCACGCCTGCGCCCAGGTCCATCCGGCGCTGGTCCCGCTCGACGCGATCGACATCATCGAGGGGCTGGTGCGCCGGCCGGCCCGCGAGGTGTTCGGCTACCAGCCGAGCTGGGGCCTGCCGCCCGACCCCGACCGGACCGCGATCGCCTCGATCATGAGCGGCCGCGAGGTGGTCTCGCCCCAGGCCGCCGCGCCCGGGGTGGCCGAGGGCACCGCCGCGCGCGCCGAGCAGGTCGCCAACGTCGCCGCCGGCAAGGCCCCGGGGCCGCCGTGATGCCCGCGTAGCCGGGGCCCTGTGTTAGCGTCCGCCGCGATGGCCAGCCTGCTGCTGTGGATGGACATGGAGATGAGCGGGCTCGACCCCGCCAAGGACCGCATCCTCGAGATCGCGACGATCGTCACGACCGCCGAGCTCGAGGTGGTCGCCGATGGCCCCGACCTGGTCGTGCACCAGGCCGACGAGGTGCTCGCCGGCATGGACAGCTGGAACACCGCGCACCACGGCGCCTCGGGGCTGACCGAGAAGGTCCGGCTGTCGACGGTGACCGACGCCGACGCCGAGGCCCAGACCCTCGCGTTCATCGCCGCGCACTTCGGCGCCCGGGACCGCCCGGTGCTGTGCGGCAACTCGATCCACCAGGACCGCCGCTTCATCCGCCGCTACCTGCCGGCGCTCGACGCCCGCCTGCACTACCGCATGGTCGACGTGTCGACGATCAAGGAGCTGGGTCGGCGCTGGTATCCAGCGGTGGTCGCGACCATGCCGTCGAAGAGCGATGGCCACCGCGCGCTCGACGACGTCCGCGAGTCGATCGCCGAGCTCCGGTTCTACCGGGAACGCCTGTTCATCCCGCGCGCGGTCACGGCGTAGCCGGCGGCGGCGCCGGCGGATCGATCGCGTCGATCGAGATCGCCACCGTGCTGCCGGCCGCGGCCGCGACGGTGCGCCGCACGCGACGCGGCCCGCCGATGGTGTCGAGTTCGATCGTCACCTCGACCTGCACGGCCGGCGGCGGCGTGCGCAGCGTGATCGGTGCGCGGCGCTCACCGGCCGCGAAGATTCGTTCGGTCCCGCCCAGGGATCGTTCGCCCTCGGCCACGTCGATCCGCACCCCGCGGATCGCGTCGCCGCTCGGCCCGGGATCGACGACGACCGTGAGCTCCTCTCGGTCGCCTTCGCAGTCGCGGGTGGCGAGCGCGACGATCATCGCGACGCCGCCGGCGAGCAGCAGGCGCGAGACGAGGCGGCGGGCGATCGGTGACAGCTCGATGGTTCTTGGTAGCATCGGATCCGGATGAAGGACACCTTGGTGATGATCATGGCGGGCGGGAAGGGGTCGCGCCTCGGCCCCCTCACGCTGCACCGATCCAAACCCGCCGTGCCGTTCGGGGGTCGCTACCGGATCATCGACTTCGTCCTGTCGAACTTCATCAACGGCGGCTACCGCACCATCTACCTGCTCACGCAGTACATGGCGTCGAGCCTCATCAAGCACCTCAACCGCAACTGGCGGCTGTCGGGCTTCGGCGAGTTCATCGAGGTGGTGCCGGCCCAGATGCGGCTCGGCGAGTTCTGGTACCGCGGCACCGCCGACGCCGTGTACCAGAACCTGAACCTGGTCCGCGACGCCCGGCCCGCCCACGTCGCGGTGTTCGGCGGCGATCACGTCTACAAGTTCGCCCCCGAGCAGATGGATCAGGCCCACCGCGAGCGCGGCGCCGATCTCACGGTCGGCGCGTTCCCGGTCCTGCGCAGCGAGGCCCACCAGTTCGGCTGCCTGCACGTCGACGACCAGTGGCGGATCACGTCGTTCGTCGAGAAGCCCAAGGACCCGCCGGGCATGCCCGGCCGGCCCGAGTGGACCCTGGCCTCGATGGGCAACTACATCTTCAAGGCCGACGTGCTGGCGCGCGTGTTGACCGAGGACGTCAACGATCTGTCGAGCCGCCACGACTTCGGCAAGGACGTGATCCCGCGGCTGCTGGCGCAGGGGGCGCGGATCTTCGGCTACGACTTCGCCACCAACCGGGTGCCCGGCGACCCGCCCGACGTGGCGCCGTACTGGCGCGACGTCGGGACCATCGAGAGCTACTTCGACGCCAACATGGAGCTGCGGGCGCGGGTGCCGGCCCTCGATCTCTACAACCGGCGCTGGCGCATCCGCTCGGCGCAGCGCGACTACCCGCCGGCGCGGTTCGTGGTCGCCGGCGAAGGTCAGCCTGCGGCCGCGATCGACGACTCGCTGGTGTGCGAGGGCTCGATCGTCGCCAGCGCCAAGCTGAGCGAGGTGCTGCTCGGCTACGACTGCTTCGTCCATGCCGGCGCCGAGGTGTCCGAGTCGGTCATCCTGAGCGGCTGCGACATCGGCGCCGGCGCGCGCCTGCACCGGGTGCTGCTCGACAAGAACTGCAAGATCGAGCCGGGCACCGTGCTCGGCGAGGATCCCGAGGCCGACCGCGAGCGGCTGCCGTTCGTCACCGACTCCGGCATCATCGTGGTGCCGAAGGGCACCGTGGTGCCGGCCAAGGGCCCGGCCATCCTCGCCAACGACGTCGCCGAGCTGGTCGCGAACGAGCCCGAGCTCAAGAGCCAGCTGCGCCCCGGCACCTACGCGATCGCGATGCGCGGCCGGCACTCGTACGACTCGGCCGGACCGCGCTTCCGGCGCTACTCGCAGAAGCCGTCCGGATCGCCGCGGGCGCCGGGCGAGGCGCCCGAGGCGATCGATCCGGCCGCGGACGCCACCGGCGAGGTCGACAGCCCCAGCGACGACGAGTGATGCGGATCCTCCACGTCGCGTCGGAGGTCGCGCCGTGGGCGCAGACCGGCGGGCTGGCCGACGTGGTCGGCGCCCTGCCCCCCGCCATCGCCGCCCTGTCGTCCGAGATCCGGTCGGCCACGGTCGCGCCGCTGTACCGGGCCGCCCAGGCCCGGCTCGATGCCGCCGGGGTCGTGCTCGGCGAGGGCGTGGCCCACGAGGTCGTGCTCGGCAGCCACGTGGTGCCGGTGCGGCTGCGCCCGATCGGCCCCGACGGCGCGGCCCGGGTGTGGCTGCTCGATTGCCCGCCGCTGTTCGATCGCGGTGGGTTCTACGAGCAGCCCGGCGGAGGCGACTGGCCCGACAACGCGCTGCGCTTCGCGGTGCTGTGCCGGGCCGCGGTCGACCTCGCGCCGCAGATCCTGGGCGGCGCCCCCGACGTCATCCACGGCCACGACTGGCAGGCCGGCCTGGCCACCGCGTTCGCGCGGCTCGCGGGCGCGCCGGCGGCCACCATCTTCACGGTCCACAACCTCGCCTACCGCGGGATGTTCTCGAAGCACGAGGTGCCCGCGCTCGGGCTGCCGTGGAGCAGCTTCGATCACCACCACCTCGAGTTCTGGGATCACCTCAGCTTCCTCAAGGGCGGCATGGCCTACGCCGACATCGTCACCACGGTGTCGCCGACCTACGCCCAGGAGATCCTCACCCCCGAGCGCGGCGAGGCGCTCGACGAGTTCCTCCGCCACGACGTCGCGCGCCTGGTCGGCATCGTCAACGGGATCGACACGACCTCGTGGGATCCTGGGACCGACCCGGCGCTGCCGGCGCGGTTCGGCGTGGCCGACCTCGGCGGCAAGGCCGCGTGCCGCGAAGCGCTGGCCCGCGAGCTCGGCCTGGCGCTGCCCCCGGGCACCGCGCTGGCGGTCGCGATCGCCCGCATGACCTCGCAGAAGGGCCTCGACCTGCTCGCCGATCTGGTGCCCGAGCTGGCCGCGCTCCACGTCAAGCTGATCGTCCTGGGCGCCGGGGACCTCGCGCTCGAAGAGCGCTGGCGCTGGCTGGCCGACGAGCACCCGCGCGACCTCGCGGTGCGGATCGGCTTCGACCCGGCGCTGTCGCGGCGCATGTACGGCGGTGCCGATCTGTTCGTCATGCCGAGCCGATTCGAGCCGTGCGGGCTCGGGCAGCTGTACGCGATGCGCTACGGGGCGGTGCCGGTGGTCGCGGCGGTCGGCGGACTGCGCGACACCGTGGTCGATCCCGGCCCCGGCGACGACGAGCTGACCGACGGCGCCGGCACCGGGTTCCGGTTCGAGCCGGTCACCACCGCCGGCCTGCGCGGGGCGCTGGCGCGGGCCGCGCACCGGTTCCGCCACCGGCCCGCCGGGTTCGCCAGCGTGCGCACGGCGGGCATGCGCCGCGACTCGTCGTGGCTGGCGTCGGCGCGCGAGTACCTGCAGGTCTACCGGGCGGCGCTGCGGTCGCGGCCGTGACCGGGCCACGGCGGGGGCCGGCGATCGCGGGCGCGGTCGTCGCCGTCGTCGTCACCCTGGTCGCGATGGGCTGGCTGCGCGGCGCGCTGGGCGCGCGCCTGACCGCGGCCGGCGCGCCGGTCGCGCAGCGGCCGCTCGCCGGCACCGGCGCCGCGGCCACCCCGATCACGCCCGGTCCGGTGCGCGTGGTCGTGCTCGATGGCCTCGCGCGCGCCGAGGCCCGGGGGCCGGCGCTCGACGCGCTGTGCGCGCGCGGGCTCGACCTGGGGGTCGACGTCGGCTTTCCGACCAAGTCGCTGCCGGTGCAGAGCGTGCTGTGGACCGGACGCACCGCGCAGGAGACCGGGGTCGCGATGCGCAACCAGCTGCCGGCGGCGATCGCCGGCGCGCTCCCGGCGCGGGTGCCGGGCTCGCGCGCGGTGGTCGAGGCGTGGACCTCGATCGCGTCGGCGATGGGCTTCGCGCGGGTGGCGCCGCCGCGCGCGGCCGACGCCGCGCACGCGGGCGCCGATCCGATCGCGGTCGCCGCCTGGCGCGAGGGCTTCGCCGCGGCCGCGCGCGACGCGGTGGCGAGCCCGGCGCCGCTGGTGTTGATCCACGTGCTCGCGATCGACGCCGCCGGCCACCGCGGCGGCCGCGACGCGCGCTACCGCGCCGAGGTGGCGCGCGCCGATCGCCTGCTCGCCGGGCTGATCGCGGCGGCCCCGGCCGCGCACTGGATCGTGCTCGCCGACCACGGCCACCTCGCGGGCGGTGGCCACGGCGACGCCGAGCCGGAGGTCCGCCTGGTGCGCGCGTGCGTGGCGCCGCGTCCGCCCGGGGCCGCCGCGACCGGCGCGGTCCACCTGGTCGATGTCGCCCGTCACGTCCACGACGCGGCGGGTGCGTCGGCGTCGGGAGTCGGTCGGCCGCTCGCGATCGCGCTGGCCGCTCCCGATCCCGACGCGACCTTGCCGCGCCCGGCATGGACCGCATGGATGCTCGCCGGCGTGCTGGCCGGGGCCGGGCTGGCGGTCGCGCTGGGGTTCGGTCGACCGCGGCTGGCCGCAGCGTGGGTCGTCCCGGCCGCGGCCTGCTACGCGGTCCTGGGCGGGATTCCGACCCTGTCCGCGCGGCACCCGGTGCTTGCGGTGGCGTGCGGCCTGCTCGGGACTGGCCTGGCGCTCGCTGCTCCCGGCCCGCGGGCTCACCCACGCCGGGTGATCGCGCTGGCAGTCCCTGGTCTTACCGCCGTCCTCGCCGCCGCGGTGCTGGCCGGGTTGCCGTCGGCCGTGCTCGGTGGCGCCCCGGCCCGACGCCCGGTCACAACCGCGGTTCTGGTGATCGCGGCTCACGCGGTCGCGCCGGTCATGCTCCTGGCCGCCGGCCTCCTCGGGGCGCGCGTCGGTGGACGGCCTCGCCGGCAGAAAACTTGACCCTGCTGTCCGCTGACCGGACGTCCGGATCCCGGACGCGGAACGTCCGTGGAGCGGACAGGGCGGTCCGCCGACCGGACGCGTCACGCCGCTACCCGTGCCCCCTGCGCACCTGTGCGTACGTGACACAGGACCGTCTTGTCCGGGTTTCGGACCGGGTGGGGAACCGGCCCCCAGGGCCGTCCGGAGGCCGGACGCTTCTGTCCGGTGCTCCGGATCCCCTGTGCACAAGTGCTCTGTCCAGGGGAGTTATTCACAGCCGTCCACAGGGCTAACCGCTCAATACGGAAGCCGAACCGTGCGGCCCTGTGGAAGCCTGTGGAGAACCTGTTGTTTGGGTGTGGCGGCCGGGTCCGGACCCACGGATCATCGCCAGGTTGGGTGGGACATGTCACCCCAGCGAACGGGAGTGTGACGCACTGTCCCATATGCGCCCCGCGTCGCTCCCGGAGTCCGTCGCGGCCCTCCCGGGCCGCCCATCCGGAGCGATGCGCGTTCATTGCCCGGCCATCCGGATTGCCTTCACCAATTTGTTAGCCTCGCCGGGGTGCGTCCCGACGAGCTGCGCCTCGCGCTGGCGGGCCTCGAGCTGATCGAGGTCGGCCCCGGTCGGGCCCGCGTGCGGGTCGGCAACGTCGACGTGACGCTGACGGTCGCAGGCGACCGGATGACGGCCGCCGCGTCGAGTCCCGACGCGACCCCGCTCTACCTCGACGCGGCCCTCGATCGGCTCGGCGCGCTCACGGTCAGCACCAGCGACGCCGGCTTCGCCGACGCGCTCCTCGAGGGCGGCGGCCGCGCGCGGCTGGAGCGGGTGCTGGCGCACGGTGGTCGCGCGCGCCTCGCGATGGGCCGGTGGACGATCGAGCGCATCGATCCGCGCATCGCGCTGCGCGAGCTCGGGCTGGTGGTCGGCTTCCTCGCCGACCGGCCCCGGGTGCTCGGCGAGCGCTGGGCGGCGCTGGCGCGACGCCTCGGCGTCGCGTGGACCGGGCGCTGGTCGACCCGTGGCGACGTGCGCCTGGCCCTGCCCGCGGCCGACGGCCGGACGCTGGCGATCGACGTCATGGCGCTGGTGCCGGGCGCGCCGGCCGAGGTCGCGCCCCGGCTGCGCACGGGGGTCTGGTCGCACCCGGACGACCGCGCCTGGTCGGGAACCCCGTCGCCGATCCGGCTCGGCGGCCGCGAGGGCGCGCGGATCACGACGCGGGAGCTCGACGCGGCCTGGCTGTGGGGGCTGTGCGACGACGCCGATCTGATCGGCGAGCTGGCCCGGCTGGTCGGCGGGCCGGCCCCGGCCGCGATCGAGCCGGCGAGCGCGACCGCGGCGTCGGTCGCGCCGATGTCGGTCATCGACTGGCCGAGCGCCCGCATCGACGTCATCGGCACCCGGGCGGCACCGCCGACGCTGGCGTGGACGCTGCGTCCGATGCCGGGCAGCGACGCCGTGGTCGGTCTGGCCGAGACCGTCGACGTCGATGGCATCGCCGTGCGCACGGAGATCGTGCCGTCGCGAGTGACGGAGTACGTGGCCGAGGTCCGGGTCCGCGCCGAGGTCCGCGGGCTGGCGCCGCGGGTCCGCGCCCGCCCCGGCTATCACTTCTTGCTGGCCGGCTTGCGGCGCGACGATCACCTCGGCGACCCGGCGCTCGACGAGCGCTACATCGTCCACGCTGACGATCTGGCGTGGGTGCGCTGGTGGCTGGGCGCGACCGAGCGCCAGGCGCTGATGGCGACCTTCGATCCCGAGGCGGTGATCCCGTTCGCCCTCGAGATCGCCGACGGCGCGGTCGTGTTCGCCGGGGGCGGCCTGCCACCGCGGCGCTATCTCGACGCGGCCCGGCAGGCGGCCGCGTTCGTCGCCGCCCGCGCCGAGCGGGCCGCCGACGAGTGGCGCGGGCTGGCGCCGGCGCTCGGCGCGGTGGTGCGGGGTGCGGTCTGGACCGCGACGGCCCCGCGCGCGAACACCGCCACCGCCAGCGAGTTCGCGCTGACCAGCGAGCGCGGTCGCGCCGTGGTCACGATCGACTTCGCCACCGCCCTGCCCTTCGATCGGGGCGGGCCTCGCCTGCGCACGTGCGTCCACGCGCCGCGCCAGGCCGCGCACCGCGCCGCCCTCGCACTCGAGCGCGACGACTTGCCGCGCCGCCATCGCCTCCGCCCCGGCGTGGTCGGCGACCTCGACCGCCGGCTGCGGGTCACGCCCGGCCTGAGCGGGCGCACCGATGACGTCGCGTGGGCCGAGGCCCGCCTGACCTCGACCGCGACTCCGCTGGCGCGCGCGGCGCCCGACGTCGTCGTGATCGGCGCCGACCGGGTCCTGATCGCGTGGGAAGGCGTGGTCGCCGATCCCACGCGGCTGACCGCCGCGATCGACCTGGTGGCCCAGCTCGCGGTCGAGACCGGCGGCCCCGGCGCCGGGCCCTACCGATGATAGCGTGACGCCCGTGTCCCGCCGCAGTGGATGGTTCGCGCGCCTCGGCCGCGCGCTCGGCGACCGCGAGACCCGCGGCCGCTGGCTGGTGATCGCGGTGATCGGCGCGGTGCTGGCGGCCGCGACCTTCGCGTTCGCGATCGGCGACGACGGCCAGGGCCGGCCGGTCGCCCGTCCCTACGCCGATGCGCCGTATTACTACGTGTACGCGCCGTCGATCCTGCTCGATCACGACGTCGACTTCACCGACGAGTACCGCGAGACCAAGAACTGGTACCGGCTGTCGATGACGCCGAGCCGCAAGCCGAGCAACGTGTTCGGCGTGGGTCCGGCGCTGCTGGCCGCGCCCGCGTTCCTGACCGGTCACGCGATCGCGGTCGCCAGCGGCGAGCGCACCGACGGCTTCTCCACGGTCGAGCAGATCCTGACCATGTGGGTGTCGGTGCTGCTGGCGGTGCTGGCGCTGGTGTTCCCCTACCGGCTGGCGGCCCGCCGCCTCGACGCGCCCGGCGCGGGCCTGGTCGCCGCGGTGCTGGTGTTCGCCGCCGGCCCGGTCGTGTACTACGCGGTCCGTCAGCCCGGGTACGCGCACGGGTTCGCGACCTTCTTCGCCGCCTGGTTCTGCGATGCCTGGGACGGCTCGTACCAGCGCGAGCGCCGCGCGCGCACGTGGGCGCTGCTCGGCCTCACCTTCGGCCTCGCCGTGCTGGCCCGCCCGCAGCTCGCGACCTGGGGCTTCCTCCTCGCGCTGGCCGGGCTCGACGATCTGCGCCGGCGCCGCGCCCCGGTGCGCGCGCTGGTCGGGCGCTGGGCGCTCGGCGCCATCATCGCCGTGCTGTGCGTGGCGCCGCAGCTGCTGACCTGGAAGGCGCTCTACGGCGCGTACTACGTGGTGCCGCAGGGCCCCGGTTTCATGCGCTGGGATGCGCCGGCGTGGAGCGAGGTCCTGTTCTCGTCGCGCAACGGCCTGCTGCCGTGGGCGCCGCTGTACGCGGTCGCGGGCCTCGGCCTCGGCGCCGGGCTGGTCCGGGTCCCGCGCGTCGCGGGCGCGCTCTTGGTCGGGGTCGCGCTGCAGGCCTGGGCCAACGGCGCCGCCTGGGACTGGTGGGGTGGCGGCTCGTTCGGCGGTCGCCGCTTCGACTCGACCTACGTCGCCTTCGGGTTCGGGCTGGCGGTCGTGCTCGCGCCGCTGACCCGCGCGCTGGCCCGCGTCCGCCTGCGCCCGCTCGCGCTCGCCGGCGCGCTGGTCGCGACCGCGGGGCTCGCCGCCGCGACCGCACTGGCGATCGCCAACCTGGTCATGGTCGCCAGGGTCGCGTCGCCTTCGGCGCGGATCGGCGGTGGCGACAGCGCGGCCCGCGTGATCACGGCCGGCGTCAAGGGCCGGCTCGGGCGGTTCGCCGGCCGGGCCGCCGGCCTCGCCAACTGGCCGGCGCGCGCCCACTTCGCGTGGACCTTCGGCCGAAGCCAGGCCGACTACGACCGGATCGTCGGGGTGCACTGGCTGGGCGAGACCTACCCGGGCCTCAACTCGTTCCAGCCCAAGACCGAGGAGCACCGCACCATCCCGCAGGTGCCGGCCCTGCTCCGCCGCGGCATCGTCGGCGGTGCGGGCGGCGTCCACCGGATCCCGTCGGGCCAGGCGCGCATCGTCATCCCGCTCAACCGCACCGGCGGCCTGCGCATCGCGGTGACCCTGGCGCATCCCGACGGCGGCGCGGTCGTGCTGGCCTGGAACCGCGCGCCCGGGGCGCCCGCCGCGGTGACGGCGGCCCCCGCGCCGGTCGAGCTGACCACGCGGTTGCTCGAGCGCGGGGTCAACCTGCTCGACATCGACGCGTCGCCGGGAACGCTGATCAGCGGCATCGATCTGTGGGCGCTGCCGCCCTGACCGCCGGCGCTGCGCGCTACCGCGGCGGCCCGGCGTCGACCGCCGGGCCGGCGGCGCCGGCGTCCGGACACGCCGCCCCATCGCCGAGCGCGCACGCGGTCCGGGTCAGCTCGGCGGCGCGGGCCGGATCCTTGGCGACGCCGCGGCCGCCCGCGTGGAGCTCGCCGAGCAGCCGGCAGCCGATGGCGTCGCGGCGCTCGCAGGCCTTGCCCAGCCACACCGCGGCCGCCGCGCCGCCGGCGGGGACGCCGTGCCCGGTCAGGTACGCCGCGCCCAGCAGCCGGCAGCCGGCCGGGTCGCCGCCCTCGCACGCGTGCTTGAACAGCGGGATCGCGCCCACCTCGTCCTGCGCGATCCCGTCGCCGGCGGCCCGCATCTGGCCGGCGTTGGTGCAGGCCAGCGGCAAGCCGTCGACGCAGATGCCCTCGAGCAGGGCGAGCGCCGAGGTGGCGTCGACCGGACCGCCCTCGCCGCGCGCGAGCGCGAGCGCGAGGTTGCGGCAGCCCAGCAGATACTTCGCGTCGCAGCTCTTCCGGAACCAGCGGCGCGCGGCCTCGGGATCGGCGGGGACGCCGTGGCCCTGCAGCAGCACCACGCCGAGGCTGCTGCACGCCGCCGGGTTGCCCTGATCGCAGGCCTGGCCGTACAGGGTCCGCGCCCGCTGCGGATCGGCGGGCACGCCGACGCCCTCGGCGTACATCACGCCGAGGCTGCGGCAGGCCTCGGTCTCCCCGGCGCTGCACGCGCGCTCGTACCCGGCGGCGAGCTCGGCGGCCGACTTGATCGGCGGGCCCGCGTCGGTGCCCGCGGCGACCAGGCCGCCGTCGCCGGCGGGGCCGCCGGCCGGCGCCTTGCGCTTGCAGCCCGCGGTCGTGCCAGCAGCCACGGACGCGAGCACGAGCACGACGGCGAGAGAGCGCATGGGGCGGCCTTATAACTCAACGCCGGAGCATCTGGCGCTCGACCGCGGGCCGCACCGTCCGCGCGTAGGCGTCGTCGGCGACCCGGCCGCCGCCGGGAAACCCGTGGTAGGCGACCAGCACCGCGGCGGTGACCGCGACCGCGACCACCGTCGACACCAGCCGCGCCCGTCGGTCGACGCCGGCGACCACGGCCGCGCCCCAGACCGCGAGCACCAGCGCCGCGTACGGCACCAGGCTCCATGCGCCCGGCAGGCCGAGCACCATGCCGAGGTTGGGCGCGGCCAGCCCGTCGCCGAGCAGGCGCACCGTCACCTCGTAGACCGGGTTCTTGAACTTCTCGGGAAAGTGCGGGAACTCGACCGCGCTGCCCGCGTAGATCGCGATGCCGACCCCGCCCAGGCCGAGCGCCAGCCCGCGCCGCACCGGGTGCGCGACCAGCGCCTGCAGGGTCGCCGCGATCGCGGGCAGCAGGAACGGCAGCATCGCCGTGATGTAGCGCGGGCCCATCTGCCAGCCGCCGCGCCAGAACACCAGCGCCGAGATGAACAGCACATAGATGAGCGCGACCGCCGCCGACACCAGGGCGTGACCACGCTGACCGCGCCGCGCCAGCAGCCACCAACCGGGCACCGCCAGCAGCACCGCCGGGCACAGCACCAGCAGGCCGTTGTCGGGGGCGACCATCGAGCCGGTGAACGCCCGCCAGCGCAGCTGATCGAGGCCGAGGAAGCCGCGCTGGTGGAAGTGGGCGAAGGTCTCTGACACCGCGTAGCCGGTGCGCCACGGCGAGCCGAAGCAGCGATCGTGATAGATGAGCAGGATCGCGATCGGCAGCGCCGCGCCCACCGCCGCCAGCACGAACGGCCGCGCGCCCCGCCGCGCCTGCACCAGCCGCACCGTCGCCCACACCGCGACCGGCACCGCCGCGAACAGCGCCTGGTAGTCGACCAGCGGCGCGGCCCCGGCCAGGAAGCCGGCCACGAGCATCCAGCGCGGGCCGAGGCCGTCGGCGCGGGACCCGGTCGACGGCTCGGCGATCCGCACCACGAGGATCCAGGCGGCGCCGACGCACACCGCGGCCAGCTGGTGCGAGATGAACAGCACCGAGTAGGTCAGCGCCATCGAGCCGAGCCCGTAGATCGCGAGCGTCGCGCGCCGGCTGGCCGGATCTGGCGCGAACCGGGCCAGGAAGCCCCACAGCAGCCACAGGAACCCCAGGGTCGGCACCACGCCGGTCCAGATCCGGAACGTCCACACCAGCTCGCCGAGCGTGGGCTCGCGACCGGCGACCGCCTGGGTCGCCCCGCGCAGCACCACGTACGCGGGCACCGCGAGCAGCGAAGAGCCGGGCGCCTTGTTCGAGTACTGGTGGCCGTCGTGCGGCGACATGTCGGCGGTCGCGCCCCAGCGCGCCACGCCGCGGTCGATCGCGAAGGTGCCATCGTCGACCATCGCCAGCACCAGGTACACGCGCGGCAGCTCGTTGGCGCTGCGGATGCTCGGGTAGTGCGGGAACCCGTACAGCATCACCAGCGCGAGCGCGATCGCCCACCAGCGCGGGCCCAACCACCGCCCGAGTCGTTGATGAGCGCGCGGCGACGGGCCGGCGGCGCGCAGCGGTGGCGAGGCGTCCACGCGCGACGCATACCACGCACCCGCACCTCGACACCGGCAAGATGACCCGTCGCGGGCGCCCGGGCGCCCCCGGGCGCGAGACGCAGGACCGAAGGGCTGCTGCCGGTAGCTCGAGGTCCTGCAACGAAGCCCATGGGATGGATCGGCGTCCTCGACCGGTCAGCTTGCGCGTGGCGCGCCGAGGGCGGACGGGCTCGCGCAACCGCGGCCCGCCGGTGGGCACGGAGCCGCGCGTCGTGGTAAATGCCTGAGGCTCGGATGTCGACCCTTTCCCGCCGGCCGGGCTGCGTGCCGATCTCTCCGTCGTGACCGCGCGCGCGCGTCTCGGGCCCGCCCTCGTCGACGACCTGCGCGCCGGCGCCCGCGCCTCGGCGGGCGGCGCGATCGCGCTGGGCGCGGTCGAGTACGCGGCCACCGTCATCGGCCACACCGGCCCGGTCGCGCCCATGGTCGCCGCCCGCCTGCTGGTGCTCGACGCGGTCCTGGTCGCGCTGCTGTGGCTGGCGATCCTGCCGCTGTGCGCGGGCGCCGCGGTGCTGCCCCGCCTGATCCGCGCCGCGATCGCCGGACGCGCCGCGGCCGCGCGCGCGCCCCGCGCGCTGGACGCGCCCAGCCGCTGGCCCGCCCCGCTCGCGCCCGCGATCCTGGCCGGCGCGATCGCGCTGATCGGGTTCGCGGCCATCGTGACCACGGGCAGCGCCCGGCTCTTCATCTACTTCAACGAACCGGTGCTGGTCGGCGTGGTGATCTCGGTGCTGGCGGTGGTGGCCGGCGGGCTCGCGCTGGTCACCGGTCGGGTCCTCGCCGCCGTGCTGACCCGCGGCGCGCGGGCGGTGGACCGGCGCTGGCCGCGGCCGCTCGCGTGGTCGCCGCTCCGCTCGCCGTGGCTCGCGGTCCTGGTCGGCGTCGTGCTGATCGTGATCGCGCTCACGGTCACCGGCCGCGTCCACCCGCACCTGCGGGCGGTGTGGCCGTGGCGCCACCTGCTCGCGGTGCTGGCGTTCGTCGCCGGCGCCGGGCTCCAGCTCGAGCTGGCGGCGCGCTGGCCAGCGCGGCGCGGGCGCCGGCGCCGACGCACCGCCGCGATCCTGGCCGCGGCCGCGCTGGTGCTCGTCCCGCTGACGCTGGTGCATCCCGGCAGCGACGCGCGCGCCAAGTACGTCGCGGTCACCGCCTCGCCCATCCTCGCCCGCGGCATCGGCCTGGTCCGCACCGCCAATGATCTCGATCGCGACGGGTTCGGCTCGCTGCTCGGCGAGAACGACTGCGCGCCGCGCAACCGCAAGATCCGCCCGGGCGTGCGCGACCTGCCCGACAACGACATCGACGAGAACTGCGACGGCCGCGACTTCTCGATGCGCGACCTCGCGCTGCCGACCGGCCCGACCCTGCCGGTGCCGGCCGCGTTCCAGAAGCCGTGGAACGTCCTGTTCATCACGATCGACACGGTCCGCTACGACTACACCAGCTTCGGTGGCCGCCTGACCGGCCCCCGCAAGCACGACACCACCCCGCGCATGGCCGAGCTGGTCGAGCGGGCGGCGTCGTTCAGCTTCGCCCAGGCGCCGTCGGCCGGCACCATGGCGTCGGTGCCGGCGATCCTGACCTCGAAGTTCTTCCACTCCGGGATCGGGCTCGACGAGAAGAACATCAAGCCCGGCATGCCGCCGCGGCTGAAGGCCGACAACACCACGCTCCCCGAGATCATGAAGCGCGGCGGCTACACCACCGGCGCGATCCTCACCCACGAGTACTTCAACGACTGGGGCCTGCAGCAGGGCTTCGACTGGTACGACAACGAGCTGGGCAAGACCCACGACCCGCGCCGGGTGTCGGCCGATCGGGTCACCGACCGCGCGCTGGCGTGGATCTCGGCGCGCCCGACCCCCAAGTGGTTCCTGTGGCTCCACTACCTCGACCCGCACGCCCACTACGTCGCGCACCCGGGCGAGCCGTCCTTCGGCGAGTCGCAGGAGGCGCTCTACGAGGGCGAGCTGCGCTGGACTGACAAGCAGATCGGGCGCCTGCTCGACGAGCTGGTCCGCCTGCCCGGCGGCGAGCGCACGATCGTCGTGATCACGAGCGACCACGGCGACGCCTTTGGCGAGCACGGCTTCGACGGCCACGCGATCGCGCTGACCCGCGAGATCCTCAACGTGCCGCTGATCTTCTACATCCCCGACAACCCGCCGCGCCAGCTCGGCGGCGCGGTGTCGAACCTCGACGCGCTGCCCACGGTGGCCCAGCTCTGCAACATCGACGTCGCCGGGCTCGCGTTCGAGGGCAAGAGCCTCGTGCCGCAGATCTTCTACGGCAAGGAGGAGCCCGACCGGGTCGTGTTCGCCGAGACCAACTATCCGAGCCCGCTCCGCGCGGCGATCTCGGCGCAGTGGAAGCTCGTCTACAACATGAAGGCGAACTTCCACGAGCTCTACGACCTGGTCGGCGACCCGTGGGAGAAGTCCAACGTCGCCCACAGCCGCAGCGACGGCATGAGCCTGATGAAGCCGATCCTCGATGGCTGGCTCGAGCGGGTGGTGTTCGCGCGCGACCCCGCGATGAGCCAGGCCGCGATGCGGATGGAGAAGGTCCTGCGCTCGGCGCCGCCGACGCCGCAGGTGCCGGTCACCGGCGTCAGCTTCGACGCCGGCGCGATCGAGGTCGTCGGCCTCGACGTGCCGACGCTGACGCCGGGCGCCAAGGTGACCCTCGCCGTGTACCTGAAGGTGGTGCGGCGACCGACCCGCGCGTTCAGCTTCGGCGCGGTCCTGTGGGGTGTGCCGGTCGGCGCACCGCCGACCACCCCGCTCGGCGCGATGTCGGCGCGCTCGCCGGTCCGGGTCACGCTCGACGGCCTGCTGCCGAGCGACCGCTGGCGCGCTGGCGAGTTCGTCCGCGAGGAGATGATCGTCACCGTGCCGGCGTCGTGGTCATCGCCCGCCGCTGCGATCGGGCTCCTGGTCGCGCCGCCCGCCGAGGCCCGCTGGCAGGCGGCTCACCCCGAGAACGACCCGTCGCTCGGCGCGCTGACCGTGGTGCCGGTGGCCGGGGTGGCGGCGCCGCCGGTGGCGCCGCCCGGCCCCGCGCTGGTGCCAGCGCCGGCCCTGGTCCCGGCCACGAAGTAGCCAGAACCCGAGCGAAACCACCGAGGTCCAGGCCGGGGGATGTCCTGGCCACCGGCCCCGTATTACGATTGCGCCATGATCACCGACCTCGCCAGCTTCTTCTTCAGCCAGGCCCGCGTCGCCGAGGAGGAAGCCGGTCGGATGTACGACGCCGTGATCGGCATCGTCACCGACATCAAGGACGAGGCGAAGCTGTGCCGGGTGAAGGTCAAGATCCCGACCATGCCCGAGGGCAACGACAACACCTGGTGGTGCAACTGGGTGTCGGTCGGTGGTGGCAAGGACCGCGGCTGGTTCTCGGTGCCCGAGGTCGACGACGAGGTGCTCCTGATGTTCGAGCACGGCGACATCGGCCGGCCGCTCATCATCGGCGCGCTGTGGAACGGCAAGGACAAGCCGCCCGACAGCAACGGTGACGGCTCGAACAAGAAGCGCATGTTCAAGTCGAAGAGCGGCTCGACCGTGACCCTCGACGACGACAAGGGCACGATCGAGATCAAGGACGGCGGCGGCAAGGGCATCGTCACGATCGCCAAGGACAACAAGATCAACATCGAGGCCAAGACCGGCGACGTGACCTTCTTCGGCAAGGACGAGGTGAACCTCCTCGCCGCCGAGATCACCATCAAGGCGACCGGTGAGTGCAAGTTCGCCGCGGGCTCGGGCGGCCTCAAGGCCTCGGGCGCGACCGCCAAGGTCAACGCCGGCGCGGTCAAGATCATGGGCTCCACCGTCGACTTCAACCCCGGCGGTGTCGCCCAGGCCGACGCCGCCAGCGGCACCGTCTCCGACGTCCCCGATCCTGTCAAAGGCTGACGACGGCGCGCCCCCCGGCGGGTGCGCACCAGACCGCCGGCTCGAGCGAGCCGGTCAGTCGTCGGCGGGGGCCTCGCCATCGGCGAGGCGGCGGTTGCGATCCGCGGCGAGCTCGTACTCCGTGCGGTACTTGCCGGGCTTCTCGCGCTCGGCGGCGCGGTCCCACTGGTGGGCGGCGTCGCGGTAAGCGCGCGTGCGGGTGCCGTCGTCGCCGGCCTCGGCCGCCTTTTGCTCGGAGGCGACCGCCTTGGCCACGTAGGGGTTCTTGCCGAAGCCCATGACTACTGCACGATCCGGCCGCGGCCCTCGCCCGGCTTCTTGGGACCGTGCGGCGGCTTCTCCTCGGGCGGCACCAGCTCGGGATCGGGGTTGGTCCCGACCCGGATGTACTCGGTGACCGGCCGGTAGGTCAGCTTCCACTTGTCCGACTTCACCAGCTTGCCGTCCTTGTAGAAGCGACGGAAGCGCATCAGCTCGTAGCCGGGGAAGCCGACCTGGTCGAACGACTGGAAGCCCTCGGGCAGCTTCTCGTCGGGGCGCTCCTCGGTCTCGAACGGCTTCTCCTCGAGGACCTCGCGCTCGAACGCGATCTTGTCCCAGGGCCGCTGCTTGCCGAGGACCTCGACCACCGCCTCGCCGCGCGCGACCCGGTAGTGGATCACCACCGGGAACTCGTACGGGTTCATCATCTTGAGGTCGGTGTTGGGCCACACCACGGTGGCGTCGAGGCCCATGGGCACGTAGGTGCTCGGCCGCGAGTGCGGCGTGGTCCGGACGATGTCGAGGCCGGCGAAGAACGAGGCGCCGAACAGCGTCGTCGAGATCTGGCAGGTGCCGCCGGCCAGGCCGTCGACCATCTCGCCCTTGGTGATCACGTGGGCGATCTTGTAGCCCTCCTTCTCGGTGCGGTCGCCGACCACGCCGTTGAAGGAGAACTCGGTCCCGGGCTGGAGCACGTGGCCGTTGAGCTTGGACGCCGCCAGCTTGAGGTTGAAGTTGCGATCCTTGTCGCTGACCGGGAAGGTGGTCTTGAAGGTGCCGAGCACGTGCGAGATGTCGTCGATGCCGAGCCCGGCCCGGGTCTTGTGGGCCGGCAGCGGCACGCCGACCAGCTCGATCTCGGCGGCGCCGGCGCGCGCCGCGGCCTCGATCCGATCGAGCGACGCGAACACGTCGATCGCGTAGCCGGGGGTGTCATCGTGGATCGTGCGCGCCTCGAGGTCGAGGTGGGCATCGAGTGGCGCGCGATCGACCGTCGCCTTGAGGCGCGCGATGGCCGCGAGCGCGAGCCCGCGCTCGACCCGCACCGGCAAGGCCCCGCGCTCGCGCAGCGCGGCGAGCGGCTCGGCGGCGCCATCGGCCTTGCGGGCGGCGTGGGGGAGCTCGTCGATGTCGACCACGATGCCGAGCTCGGACCAGCGGACGGTGCGGGTCTGGCCGGCGGCCTTGACGGTGACCTGGCCGTCGAGCGCGTTCTGGACCGCGGCGCCGAGCGCCGCGTGATCGCCGGTGGGCTGGTCGCGGCCGCTGCTGGCGGCGGCGGGGGTGATGCTCGGCTCACCCTTGCGGGTCACGACGTAGCCGCCGGCGAGTGCGCCCGAGACGGCGAACAGGCCCGCCGCGACGCCGAGGTAGATCGAGCCGCGGGTACGTTCAGGTCGAGGACGTGGACGTGGAGACATTCAGGTTGCCCTTATCACATTCTCCCGGACGGCCAGGGAAGGCAAGAATCAGCCGGATAGCGCATGGTTTTGCATCGCCCGCGCCAGTGCAAGTCCTTGCCGGACCAGGAGTCGTGTGGACGTGGACACGGCGCACGTGGGTGGGTGGACGCGGATCCGGGTTTGACAGCCCGCCCCCCATGCCGCAGATTCCTTTCCGATGGGCTCGCTCGTTCAACGCAACAAGTCGGTCGCCAAGCGCAAAGGTGCGATCGCCGCTGCCACCGGTGTGGGTGCAGGTGTCGCGTTGGTCGCGCTGAGTCCGGTGGTCGGGGTCCTGGGGCTCGCCGGCGCGGCGTACCTCGGCTACGACTGGCTCTCGTTCCGGATCAAGAACGGCCTGCGGTTCTGACCGGGTGGTGGGGACCGACCCCGGGCCCGACCGCTCCGGCGAGCTGACCTGGGCGGTCGAGCGCCTGATCGGCCACGACCTCGACGGTCGGTACCGGATCGCCTCGCTGCTCGGCAAGGGCGGCATGGGCGCGGTGCTCCGCGCGCGGCACCTGTTGATGGACCAGGAGGTCGCGATCAAGGTGCTGCGTCCGACGCTGGCGCGCGACCCCAACGCGGCGCGCCGGTTCGTGCGCGAGGCGCGCGGCACGCTCAGGGTCGACAGCGAGCACGCCCTGAAGGTGCAGGACTTCGCGATCACCGCCGACGGCATGCTGTACATGGTGCTCGAGCTGCTCGACGGCCACACCGTCGGCGCCGAGCTCAATGGCGACGGCGTGATGGCGGCCCGGCGCGCGGTCCACGTCGCCCGGCAGGTCTGTGATGCGCTGGTCGCCGCCCACAAGGTCGGGCTCATCCACCGCGACCTCAAGCCCGACAACATCATGCTGGTGCGGCGCGGCGGCGATCCCGACTACGTCAAGGTGCTCGACTTCGGCCTGGCCAAGGTGATGGAGGGCGCCGGCGAGCAGGCGCTGTCGATCGCCGCGCTCACCCAGGGCGACCTGGTGTTCGGCACCCCCGACTACATGGCGCCCGAGCAGGCGATGGGCCAGGCGCTCGACGGCCGCGCCGATCTGTACGCGCTGGGCGCCACGCTGTTCGAGATGCTGACCGGCCGGCCGCCGTTCGTCGCGGCCAGCCCGATGATGGTGCTCGTCGAGCACGTGCGCACGCTCGCGCCGAGCGTCCGCGCGGTGCGCCCGGAGACCGACGTGCCGCCGGCGCTCGAGGCGGTGATCGCGCGCTGCCTGGCCAAGGATCCCGCGGCCCGGCCGACCAGCGCCGCCGCGCTGATGGCCGAGCTGACCGCGCTGGAGGCCCAGCTGACGGGTCGGCCGGCGCGCGGGGTGGCCCACGACCAGACCGTCGATCTACCGACGCGGGAGCTCGCCGCCGCGCTGGCGACCCCGCCGCCCGCGCCGTTCGCGAGCGGGCCCGCGCGGCCGGCGCTGCCGGTGCCGACCGACGACGACGATGCCCCACGACGTCGGTCGTCCGCGCTGCCGATCATCCTCGGAGGCTCGCTGCTGGTGGCCGCGGCGGTCGTCGCGCTCGCGCTCGGGCGTGGGCGCGGTGGCGAGGCGGACGACCCGGCGGCGCGCACGCGGGCTTCCATCAGCGCTTCACGAGGCGCATCCATGACCACTTCCGCAGACGCTTCGGCATCGACTTCGATAGGCGTCGCGGTCGACGCCGGGGTCGGCCGGGTCGAGCTGCGCGAGCCGCGGGCGGCGATCGACCGACCCGATCCGCGGGCCACCGCCCTCGTCCGTCACCTCGAGGCAGCGGAGACCGCGCGCCGCGGCGGCAAGCACCTCAAGCAGATCGCCCACGCGAGCGAGGCGCTCCAGCTCGACGCCCGCCACCAGCGGGCGCGGTTCCTCCTCGGGGATGCGCTGATCGAGACCGGCGACCAGGCGAACGGTTGTAAGTATTTGCGCACGGCGACCCGGGTCGCCGGGGCGCGCGAGCGGGCGCGGACCGCCGGCTGTCCCTGACGTCTGGTCCGGAGCATCACTCGGAGGGTCGCGATTTGACCGTTGCGCGCGCAGACGCGTATTCTCGCTCGGAGATGGGAGACCGCCGATGACGGAGCCGGCCACGGCTGCCCACGACCTGGCCGAGCCGACCCATCAGGCCATGGCCACCGGGCCGACCCTCGGCGGATGGACCGTCGGCGCCCGGGTCCGGGAGACGCTGATCGCCAGCGTGCACCAGTGCACCCGCGGTGAGGAGCACGGCACGATCCACCTGGTCCACCCGCAGCTGGCCAAGCTGCGCGAGGTGGTCGCCGCGCTGTCGGAGCGGGCGCCACGGACCTCGCACCTGACCGACCACCGCAACGTGCTGCACGTGCTCGGCGCCGGTCACGAGCAGGGCCACCTCTACGTGGTGACGGAGGCCGAGGACGGCCCGATCCTGCGCGACGTCCTCGACCGTAAGCACGCCGGCACCGGCCTCGGCCTGCCCTCGCGCGGCGCCGGCAACGTGCTCGCGCTGGTCGCGCAGGGCCTGATCAGCGCCCACGATCCTGGCCAGGCCGGGCTCATCCACGGCGCGATCGGCGACGAGTCGGTCACGATCTCGCGCGGCGGGCGCATCGCGATCACCGATCTCGCGCTGGGCCCCGCGCTGTGCGCCGCGATCGCGCTCGGCGCGGTGAAGGCACCCGGCTGGATCGCGCCCGAGGTGCTGCGGGGCGAGCCGCCCACCGCGGTGTCCGACGTGTACGGCCTGGGCGCCCTGCTCTACGACGCGCTGGTCGGGCAGCCACTCACCCGCGGCGGGCCGCGTCCCAGCGAGGTCTGCCCCGGGCTGCCGCCCGAGGTCGACGAGATCATCGCGCGCGCCTGCGCCGAGAAGCCCGACCGCCGGTTCGGGTCGGTCGCCGCGCTGCGCGAGCTGGTGATGGACGTGCTCCTGCACGGCGCGGCCGACGAGGACGAGCCAGGCGCGGGTGACAGCCTGGCGTCGGCACCCCGGCCCGCGCTGGCGATCCCGCCGGCGCTCGAGGCCGCGATGGAGGACCCACACGAGCGCTGGCTGGTAACCAAGGGGCGCTTCGACTTCGGGCCGTTCTCGATGAAGAGCGTCGTCGATCAGATCGTGAACGGCCACATCCATCACGGCGCGGTCCTGTTCGACAAGGACGACGGCGGGCGGGTGAAGGTCGAGGAGCACCCGCTGCTCGGGCCCTTGATCGACGCCGCCAAGCAAGCCCACGACGACGCCCGCCGGGCCCACGCCGAGGTCAAGCACCAGTCGCGCGAACGCAACCGCGGCGTCACGCTGTACGCCGGCATCGCGCTCGGCCTGGCCGCCGCGGTGGTCGGCGTCTACCTCCTGATCCAGGCGGTGTCGTCGGCCGGCAAGGGCAAGCAGGTCGCGGGTGCGTCGGTCACCGAGGCCACGCTCAAGGTCACCGTGTCGGCGCCCAAGGCGCCCGAGCGCAAGAAGGCGGTCGGCGGCGGCGGCGGCCGACGCACCAGCGGCGGCGGCGGCGGTGGTGGTGGCAACGACGTGCTCGCGTTCGACATGTCCGACGAGAACGACGCCACCGAGACGCTCGACATGGGCACGGTCTACAACGTGTACTCGCGCTTCGGCGGCCAGCTCGGCGGCTGCCTGCAGCGGACCGGCGGCTCGTCGGTGAACATCAGCATCATCATCGACGGCCCCACCGGCCGGGTGACCTGGCTGCGCACCAACGGCGAGTCGTCGGGCGCGCTGTTCAGCTGCATCAACGGCGTCATGCGCAGCATGAAGTTCCCGACCATCAACGGACCGCGCACCCGCGCCGAGTTCGACATCTCGATGTGAGCGTGGTGGACGCCCTGCCCCACGACCCGCCCCCCCTCCGATGGCCCACTCCCACCTGACGCCCGCGGGCACGACCCCCAGCCGGGTCCGCCTCGCCGAGGTGATCGTCCGGCGGCCCCGGGTGAACCTCGCGCTCGGCCTGCTGCTGGCGCTGGCGTTCGCGCTGGTGGTGGCGCCGATCGTGATGGCCGAGAGCTGGCTGGTCGACGCCCACGTCGTCGCCGGCGAGCCGGCGCCGGCCACGGTGCGGGTCAAGACCTTCGACGGTCACCACGATGGGGTCATCGTCGGCACCGGTGGCAGCGTGGTGCTCGCGGCCGGCGAGCGCGCGACCGCGGAGCAGGCGCTGCTGGCCGAGGCGGCCGGGCGCAGCCAGCCGCGCGGGGCCGGCGCGTTCGCCGCGTTCGTCGCGGTGCTGTTCGTGCTCGCGGCCGGCGTGACCCATCACCTGCGGCGCTCCAACCGGGGCCGGCTCCTGCGCGTGCAGCTGGTCCTCCTGGGTTCGGTCGCCGCCGGTGCCGCGGTCACCAAGATCTTGCTGCTGATGTTCCCGGTGTCGGTGCTGGCGGTGCCGGTCGCGCTCGGCGCGGTGGTGCCGACCCTGGCCTTCGACCGCACCGTCGGGCTCGCCGGCGGCGTGCTCGCCGCGGTGGTGATGAGCTTGCTGGTCCCGTTCGACGCGGGCGTCACCGCGGTGCTGGTCGTGCAGGCGGTCGCCGCGGCGATCGTGCTGCCCGAGCGGCCCCGGGCCCGGCTGTCGCTGGCGCTGGCCTCGGGCGCGACCGCGACCGCGGCGGCGGCGCTCACGTACCTGGCGTTCTCGTACCTGTCGAGCGGCGTGGTGCCGACCGCCGAGCTCGCCGAGCCGCTGCGCTCGAGCTGGGTCGCGGCTGCGGTCGGCGGCGCGATGGCGGGCGTGCTCGCGCTGGTCCTGCTGCCGCCGTTCCAGATCGCGTGCGGCGAGATCACCCATGCCACGCTGGTCGCGCTCGAGGACCTGTCGCATCCCCTGCTCCGCCAGATCGCCGAGAAGTCGCCCGGCACCTGGCAGCACAGCCTCGCGATGGCGAACCTGGCCGAGATCGCCGCGAACTCGATCGGCGCCAGCGGCCGGCTGGTCCGGGTCGGCGCGTACTTCCACGACCTCGGCAAGTCGCTGCAGCCGACCTACTTCATCGAGAACCTCGGCGCCGGGGAACCGAGCCCGCACGATCGCCTGGCGCCCGAGGTGTCGTGCGACGCGATCTTCGCGCACGTCACCGAGGGGCTCGCGCTGGCCCGACGCATGAAGCTGCCCGAGCGGATCGTCGACTTCATGCACATGCACCACGGCGACGGGGTGCTCGAATATTTCTGGGCCAAGTGTCAGGAGACCGGCAATCCGCGCCGGCTCACGATCGAGGACTTCCGGTACCCGGGGGTGCCGCCGCAGAGCCGCGAGACCGCGATCCTCGCGATCTGCGACGCGGTCGAGGCGGCGTCGCGCACGCTCAAGCGCCCCGATGCGCGCTCGATCGAGAACCTCGTGCAGCGGATCGTGTACGGCAAGCTGCACCTCGGCCAGCTCGACGAGTCGGGGCTGTCGATGCGCGACCTGCGCCGGATCAACGACTCGCTGCGCGAGACCATCCGTCACGCGCATCACGGCCGCATCGAGTATCCGTGGCAGCGCGAGGCCGCCGCCGAAGAAGCGGCTCGCAACGCGACGGCGCCCACGGTGGTCGAGCGCGCCCCGACGGCGACCCAGCGGCTCATGCACGAGCCGCGGCTCGACTCGCTCGACGTGCCGCGGCCGATGCAGTGGGAAGATCCGGGGCGCTCGCAGCCCGGCCTGCAGACGCCCACGCCGAAGGTCACCGCCGACACCCAGCCGACGATGGCCGGCACCGGCACCCCGGCGGTGCTCGCGGTCGGCCTGCCGGCCGGGCTCGTGACCGGCACCGCGGAGACGATGCCGATGACCGCACCCGCCGCGGCCGAGCCCGTGGCGGCCGCGCCGGTCCCCGCGCCGACGGTGGTCGAGACGGTCTCGCTGCGCCGCGAGCCGGCGCTGGTCGTCGACGAGCCGGTCCGGGCCCCGGCGCTGGTCGTCGACGAGCCGGCCGGGGATCCGGCGACGACCGTCGAGGATCCGGTCACCGAGCCTGGCGTCGTCTACGACCTGGGCGAGCCGCCGCCGATGCCGGAGGCGCCGCCGGCCGAGCCCGACCCGGTCGATCCGGTGCTCGAGGCCGCGACCGCAGCGTTCCTCGGCCACTCCGGGGCGTTCGAACCCGCGCTGCCGGCGCTGCCCAGGGCCAACGGGGCGCGGTCGACGGCATCGTCTCTGCCGGCGGCACCGGCGCCGGTCACCCCGCCGCCCGCCAGCGACGCCGCGGAGGTGGCCTCCCCCGCGCCGGTCGGCACCGACGCACCGGCGTCCGCGCTCGACGCGCCCCCGCTCATCGCCGCTGCGCCGCCGACCGTGGCGCTGGCACCGGTTGCCGTCGACCCAGCGCCAGCCGTCAGTAGCGCGCAGACCGACAGCGAGGCGCCCGCGGACCAGCCCGATGGGGCGCGGCCACCAGCGGAGTCCGCGATCGTGGACGCGTCGCGCAGCGCCTGGGCCGACAAGCTGGCCTCACGGCTCGACACGATGCTCGAGGAGGCGGACGCCGACTCCGAGGTCGACGACGGCTTCGCCAGCCTGGCGAGCCGGCGCACGCCGCCGCCACCGCCGCCGCGTCGCGTGCCCACCCACGAGATCGAGGCCGACGAGGTCGAGGCCTCGATCGAGTTGTCACCGCACGCGCGGATCGAGCCGACCGGGCCCGCCGGCGGTCCGCCGCCGAACACCCGGCCGGGGCGAACGACCACCCAGGCCGACGTCGCGACGATCGCGGCAGCCGACGACGATGGCCCGACGGTGGTGCGCAAGCCGGCCAGCTCGATGCTGCCGCCGCGGGTGCGCCCGAAGCCCGAGTGAGCGCGCGGACGATGCCGTCAGCGGTAGCCGGGACCGGCCGACTCGGGCGTGACCCGGACCGCGCGGATCTCGGTGACCTCGACCGCGTAGCGCTCCTTGCGCTGCGTCACCACGATGGCGACCTCCGCCGCGACCTCGATCGCGCTGACGCGGTCGATGATCAGCGCGTCGTCGCCGAAGCCGAGGTAGACCGAGCAAGCGCCGGTGTTGGGGGCGAGCAGCGCGTCACCCTCCTTGCGGAAGCCCTGGCGCGTCAGGATGTCGAGGAGGTTCTTGGCCTGCATGGCAGGCCGAAGGTAGCACCGCCGGGTCCAGTCGTCGCGTCGCGCGTCGCGCCGGGGGGCCCGGCATGGATCGTCGCCGCGGTCCTGGTGGCGGCCGCGGCGTGCGCCCGGCCGCAGCCGGTTGGACCCAGCGCGATGACCCAGGCCGACATCGCGGTGGCCGAGGCCGCGCTCGCCCGCCGCGAGCACGACGTGGCCCGGGCCGCGTATACCCGCGCGATCGCGCGCGCCGCCGATCCGGCCAGCGCGGCGTACGCCCGGCGGGAGCTCGCCAGCATGCTGGTGCTCGTCCAGGAGCTCGCGGCCGGCGAGCGCGAGCTGGTCGCGGTGACCCGGCTCGCGCCGTCCGATCCCGCCGCCTGGCACGACCTCGGGATCGTTCGCCACGCGCGCGGCGATCTGCCGGGCGCGACCGTCGCGCTCGCGCGGGCCCGCGAGCTGGCGCCGCGTGATCCGCGGCCCCGGATCGCGCTGGCCGCGCTGCACTGGAAGCGCGGCGACCACGCGGCGGCGGCAACGGAGTACCGCGCGCTGCTCGAGCTCGAGCTGCCGGCCCGGGTGCGGGCCAAGGTCGAGTGGGCGCTCGCCGAGCTGGCGCGGACACCCTGATCGGGCGTCGCGCGCGCCGGTCCCGTATACTGGCGCCATGTTGCGCGGCCACGTGGCCTCACTACTGTTCGCGCTGCTCGCCGTCGCGCCCGCCCCGGCCGCGGCCGATGGCGAGACCTGGGGCTTTGACTGGCTCGGCCGCATCGAGAGCGACGCGCAGGGCCTCGACAGCGAAGACCCCGAGATCCGGCTGGCCGCGGTCAACGCGCTGCGCGGCTACGACCCGGCGCTGACCCGACGCTTCCTGCTGAAGGCGCTCGGGGACGACGAGGACGCGGTCCGGCTGGCCGCGGCCCGCGCGCTCGCTGCCGGCGGCGTCGCCGAGACGGTCCCCCGCGTGATCGAGTGGCTCGGCGAGGCCGACAGCCGCGTGCGCGGCACCGCGGCCGAGGTGCTCGGTCAGCTCGGCACCGAGGCCGGCAGCGCCGCGCTGATCCGCACCCTCGGCGACACCGACCCGGTGGTGCGGGTCAAGGCGGTCACCGCGCTCGGCGCGATCGGCGGACGCGGCGACCGCTCGGTGGTGGTGCCGCTGATCTCGCGGCTGTCCGACGACAAGACCGAGGTGCGCCGCGGCGCGATCGAGCAGCTGCGCGCGATCGGCGATCGCCGGGCGGTGGTGCCGCTGGTCGGCGCCTTCACCGACAACTCGCTCGAGGTCCGCAAGGCCGCGGTGCAGGCGGTCGGACGGCTCGGCGATCGCGCCGCGATCCCGGCCCTGATGCGCCTGCTCGGCGACCCGGTGCCCGAGATCCGGGGGCTGGCGATCGGGTCGCTCGGCGAGCTGGGCGCGGTCGAGGCGGTCGACGAGCTGATCCAGATCCTGTCGTCGTCTGGCGACCACGTCGCCAAGGCGGCGTTCGCGCTCGGCCAGATCGCCCGCCTCGGCGACCCCGAGGCCTCCCCGCTCGCGGTCGAGGCGCTGGTCGCCGCGCTGGCCGACGCCGCTCAGCGCGACGGCGCGACCGAGGCCCTGCGCGCGGCCGGGACCATCGCGGTCCCGGCCCTGGTCGCGCACCTCGACGGCCAGCTAGCCGGCGACCCCACCCGCGCGGTCAGGCTGCTCGCCGAGCTGGGCGACGCCCGCGCGACCGATGCCCTGGTCGCCGAGCTCGAGCGCGGCCGGGTCGCGGTCGCCGACGTGGTCGCGGCGCTGGCGCGGACCCGCGATCCCCGCGCGCTCATCCCGGTGCTGCGCCTGATCGCCGCTGACGATGCGACCATCCGGCTGGCCGCGATGACCGCGATCGGCCCGCTGCTCGGCACCGATCCGCGCGCCGCCGACGCGATCGTCGAGCGGCTCGGCGACGAGGACGAGGAGATCCGCGTGCTCGCGGCCGAGTACCTGGGCCAGATCGGCGCGCGCAACGCGGTGGCGCCGCTGGTCGGGCTCGCCGGCGGCGGCAACCCGCTGCGGCTGCGTCGCGCCGCGATCGACGCCCTCGGCGGCATCGGCGATGCCCGCGCGGTGCCCGCGCTGCTCGCCGCGATCAAGGACGGCCCCGAGCCGCTGCAGCAGGCGGCGGCCGACGCGCTCAGCTACATCGGCGATCCGGGGTCGGCAACGCTCCTCGGCAAGCTCGCCGACGACCTGCGCGGGCCCGGCCGTCATCACGCGGTGCGCGCCTGGGGCGCGGTGCTGCGCGATCGACCCGAGCCGCGCACGCGGGCCCGCCTCGAGGAGCTGGCGCGGACCGCGCCGGCGCCGGTCGCGATCGCGGCGATCGGGGCGCTGGCCGCGATGGGCGACGCTGCCGCGGCCCCGACCCTGATCGCGCTGGTCGGCGCGGCCACGCCCGAGCGTCAGCGCGCCGCCGCGTGGGCGCTCGGCGAGCTCGGGGTCGCCGCGGCGGTGCCGGTCCTGGTGGCCGCGCTCGCCAGCAGCGACGACCGGGTCGCGTCCGCGGCGGCGTGGGCGCTCGGCGATCTGGCCGCGAAGCCGGCGCTGCGGGCGCAGCTCGCGCAGGTGGCCGGCCCGGCGCTGCGCCGGCTGGCCCGCCGCGGCTCGTGGGCGACCGCGATCGACGCCACCGCGACCCTCGGCCGGGCCCGGATCGCCGATGGCGCCGGCGATCTCGCGACCCTGGTCTTCCACCGTTCGCCGCTGATCCGCGCCAACGCCGCCTGGTCGCTCGGGGCCCTCGCCGGGAGCGGCACCACGCTGCCCGCCGATGCGATCGCCGCGCTCACCCGCGCGGTCGGCGAGGATCCCAGCGCGATCGTCCGCGTCAGCGCGGTGCGCGCGCTGGCCGCGGTGCCGGCACGACCGGCCCCGGCGACCGCCGCGATCCGGACCGCGGCCGACGCCGATCGGGCCGAGCCGGTGCGCACCGCGGCGACCAGCGCGCTGGCGGGCCGGCCCGCGACACCCGCACGCAACGAGTGGCGGGTCTTCTACGTCGTCGACGCGGCGACCACCGACAAGCTGGTGCGCGAGGAGCCCTACGTCCTGATCGGCGCCGACGGCCTGATCTGGGCGACCTACACCGACCTGCGCGGCATGGTGGTCAGCGAGCACTTCCCTGCCGGAGACGCCGCGCTCCATCCCGGCTCGTCCGACCCGACGCTGTAGGCGGCCGCCCCCGACCAGGCGCGAGGGAGCGCCGGCGAGGGTCCGAGCGCCGCTACCTGGTCGCGCGCACGGTGTACGGCGCCGAGCTGAACACGCCGGTCACGACGTCCGCCGGCCTCGCCTTGCTCGCCTCGTCGGCCTGGTAGTGGACGACGATTCGATATGTGCCCGGCTCGGTCGGCCGGTACCACTTCCACAGATCGAGCTCGGTGGTCACCGACGCGCCGGGCTCGAGCAGGCCGTACTCGGTGGCATCGTCGCGCTGGTAGTCCTTCGTCACCAGCGCGGGCTCGGTGCCAGGCGCGTCGGCCGGTTCCCAGCTGACGAACAGCTCGCGGGCGATGCTGGCGCGGTAGCCCATCGCCAGGCGCCGGTTGATGCGCAGCGGCCGTCCGCTGGTGTTCGCCACGGTGAGGCGCACCGGGAATGGCTGGCCCAGCGGAGCGACGTCGGCCATCGACGCCTCGATCGCGAGGGCGGCGCCGGGAGTCCTGGGGGTCGGCTCTGCGTCAGGGCCCGTGGGGCTCGGCACCGCCGACTCGCCTCGGTCATGGCTGACCGGCGTCGAGGTTCCACTGCCCACGGTCGCGCCTGGCTTGGTGGTTTCCGAGGACGCACACGCCGCGACCATGGCCGCCACGACGACGATGAAGACGATACTTGCGACGCGGTCGGGCAGCATGGGCTGCCGTGATCGTGTCATGGCGGCTGCACGACGGGATCCGCGTCGCGGCGTCGACCTGCATGCCGAGCACCAGGCCGTGAAATCGCGGCGGTCGCGTGAAGAGGTGTCGAGGCTTTGATCAACACCTCTTGCGGCGTGACGCGGCGACCGGGAGACCGGTCGCGGTGCCGGCGGTCACGCCGCCTTGGTCAGGCCCCAGTCGCGTGCCGCGAAGTCGCGGAGCTCGACCTCGAGCTGCCGGCGCGCGCGGAACAGGCGCGACATGACCGTGCCGATCGGCACGTCGAGGGCGTCGGCGATGTCCTTGTACTTCTCGCCGCCGAGATCGGCGCGCTGCACGACCTCGCGGTAGTCGGGCCCGAGGCGATCGAGCGCGGCGGTGACCTCGTCGGACAGGAGCGCCTCGGTTATGACCTCGGTCGGGTCGCCGGTGTGGTCCTCGATGGTGCCGTACACCGCCATGCGCGCGTCGCCCGGGCGCTCGGCGCCAAAGCGCTGGTGGCGGCGGCGCTTGCGGTAGCCGTTGATGAAGCTGTTGGTGAGGATGCGGTACAGCCATGCACGCACGTTCGAGCCGGGCGCGAACCGCGACCACGCGACCATCGCCCGCATCATGGTCTCCTGGACCAGGTCGCGGGCGTCGTCGGGGTTGCGGGTCAGCCGCACCGCGGTGCCCTGGAGCTCGCCGGCGAGCGGGAGGCACTCGGCCACGAAGCCGGCGTGCAGCGCGCGGTTCGCGGACGTCGGGCCAGCCGCCGGCACCGCTTCCAGCCGGCGCGCCGAACGGGGCGCCGAGCCGGCCTTGCGGCGCAGCTCGGAGCGGGCGGGAACAGCCTTGGCGTTCTCGGTCGACACATCGGCGGTACGCGGCATGGCAGACCACAAAGCAACCGGAGTGCCATGTTCAAGCCGCTGAAACCAAAGGGGCGTATCGACGGCGTCGACGGGGTGACACACGACCGCGTCCTCTGACAGACGCGGCGGGTGCGTCACGCGACGCCCGGCGCGTGGCTCGGGGTCAGCGCAGCGCGATCGCGATCGCGTCGGGCAGATCGCTGGCCATCACGCCGCGGTCGCCGAACCGGGTGGCCAGCGCGTCGCCGGCGGCGCCGTGGACCCACACGCCGAGCCGCGCGGCGGTGATCGCGGGCAGGCCCTGCGCGAGCAGCGCGCCGATCAGGCCGGCGAGCACGTCGCCCGAGCCACCGGTGGCCAGCGCCGGGCCGCCGGTCGGGTTGATGGTCACGAAGTCGCCCGCGGTGCCGTCGCAGACGAGCGTGCGCGCGCCCTTGAGCACGACCACCGCGCGCGCGGTGGCCGCGAGCTGGCGCACCGCCGCCATCCGGTCGGCCTCGACCGCCGCGGTGGTGATGCCGAGCAGTCGCGCCGCCTCACCCGGGTGCGGCGTGAGCACGACCGGGCCGGCCGCGCTGGCGACCGAGGCCAGCCCGTGCGCCCCGGCGTCGGCGAGCACCGCCAGGCCGGTCGCGTCGATCACGAGCGGGACCGCGGTCGCGAGCACGGCGTCGATCCAGCCGCGGCCTCGCGCGTCGTCGGGCATGCCGGGACCGATCACGATCGCGGCCTTGCCGGCGGCGTGGCGTCGCAACTCGGTGACGCTGGCCACCACCGCGGTCATCACCGGATCGGGCGCGGTGAGCTCGCCGGTGGCGTCGGCCGGCCCCGCCATCGTGCACAGGCCCGCGCCGGCGCGCAGCGCGGCGATCGCCGCCAGCCGGGCCGCGCCGCGCTTGCCGGGCGAGCCGCCCACCACCAGCACGTGGCCGCGCCGGCCCTTGTGATCGAGCGGGTCCGCCCGCGGCCGCCAGGCCTCGACGTCGGCGGCCTCGACCAGCGCCGCGCGGATGCTGGCGGCGTCGATCAACGCGCGCGGGATCCCGATCTCGGCGACCTCGACCGCGCCCGCCCACGCGAAGCCGGGCGCGGTCACGATGCCGAGCTTGGGCAGCGCCATCGTCACCGTGCGGTGCGCGCGGACCGCCGCGCCGAGCGGATGCCCGGTGTCGGCCGACAGCCCGGACGGCAGATCCACCGCCAGGCGCAGCCCGGGCGCGCGGTTGATGTGCTCGATCACCCGGGCCAGGTGTCCGGCGACCGGACGCGTCAGCCCGGTGCCGAGCACCGCGTCGACCACGACCCGCGCCCGCGCCAGCGCCGCCCCGAGCGCGACCAGCCCGTCGTCGGTGGCCTCGAACACCGCCCCGCCCGAGCGCTCGTGGGCGTCGAGGTGGCGGCGGGCGTCGCCGCCGACCTGCGCGCGGGCGACCACCAGGTGCGCCTCGGTCGCGATGCCCGCGGCCCGCAGCACCCGCGCGACCACGAAGCCATCCCCGCCGTTGTTGCCGCCGCCGCACACGATCACCACCAGGCGGTCGCCGGCATCGCCGAGCGCGGCCCGCACCGCGGCCGCGACCGCGCGCCCGGCGGTCTCCATCAGCACCGCGCCCGGCAGGCCGATCTGGTCGATCGTCGCCTGGTCGAGCGCGCGCATCTCGGCGGCGGTGGCGACCGGCTGCACCGGTCGACCTACAGCTTGCAGGCCGCGACCATCGCCAGCGCGATCGCCTCGGCCCGCTCGCGGATGCGGCCCTCGTCGTTGCCCTCGATCATGACGCGCGCCTTGGCCTCGGTGCCGCTGTAGCGCACCAGCACGCGGCCGTCGTCGCCGAGCTCGGTCTCGACCTCGCGGATCAGCGCCTGCACCGACGCCATGTCCTCGAGCGGACGCTTGCGGTCGACCTTGACGTTGACCAGCACCTGCGGCGCCCGGGTCATGCACTTCGAGAGCTCCGACAGCGGCCGGCCCTCGCGCACCATGATCGCGAGCACGCGCAGCGCGGCGATGATGCCGTCGCCGGTGGTCGCGTGATCGAGGAAGACCATGTGGCCAGACTGTTCGCCGCCGAGGTTGTAGCCGTGCCGCCGCATCTCCTCGACCACGTAGCGGTCACCGACCTGGGTCCGCACCAGCTTGCCGCCAGCGGCCTTCATCGCGCGCTCGAGGCCCAGGTTCGACATGACCGTGGCGACCAGGGTGCCCTTCTGCAGGCGGCCCTCGGTCAGCATGCGGGTGGCGCACAGCGCCATCACCGCGTCGCCGTCGACGATCTCGCCCTGCTCGTCGCACAGCATCAGGCGATCGGCGTCGCCGTCGAGCGCGATGCCGACGTGGGCGTTGTGCTCGCGCACCGCCTTGGCCATCACCTCGGGGTGGAGCGAGCCGGCGCCCTCGTTGATGTTCTTGCCGTCCGGGCGGCAGTGCAGCGGGATGACCTTGGCGCCGAGCTCCTCGAACACCGACGGCCCGACCCGGTAGGCGGCGCCGTGGGCACCGTCGACCACCACGGTCAGCCCGTCGAGGGTCAGGTCGGCCGGGAACGTGTTCTTGCAGAACACGATGTAGCGGCCGCGGGCGTCCTCGATCTTGTGGCTGTACCCGATGTCGGCCGAGCTGGCCCGGTGGGTCATCAGCGCGGGTGAGGCCATCAGGCTCTCGATCTCGGACTCGACCTCGTCGGGCAGCTTGAAGCCGTCGCGGGCGAACAGCTTGATGCCATTGTCCTCGAACGGGTTGTGCGACGCGCTGATCACGATGCCAGCGTCACAGCGCATCGACGAGGTGATGAACGCGATGCCCGGGGTCGGCAGCGGCCCGGTCATCCACACGTCGGCGCCCATCGACACGATGCCCGACGCCAGCGCGGTCTCGAACATGTAGCCCGACAGCCGGGTGTCCTTGCCGATCACGATCCGGGTGTGGCGGCCGGGCTGCTTGAGCCGCGCCGCCACCGCCATCCCCAGCCGCATCACCGTGTCGCCGGTCATCGGCTCCAGGTTCGCGACCCCACGGACCCCATCGGTGCCGAACAACCTGCGTTCTGCCATGTGGGTGAATACCACGTCACCGCGGTGAGGGCCAGATTCGCGAGCAATGACGAAGGATTGCACCCGCACAGGCAGCCGGCGCGGGACCCGGGGCGGGCTGTGCCGCATTCGTACGTACGCGGCGTCGGCCGGCTCGGCCATGATGAGCGGATGCGCGCCTCGCTCGCCGTTCTCGTGTCGATCACCGCGCTCATCGCCTGCGGCGATGACGCGGTCGGGCCCGAGGGTCCCGACCCCATCGATCTCGCCATCCGCCTCGACCAGCTGCCCGGGACCCGGGCGACCGAGTGGATCCCACCGATGGGCTTCGACGCGCCCGACGGCTATCGGTTCTTCGACCTGCACGTCACGCTGCCGGTCGACCACGCTCGCCCCGAGGCCGGGACCTTCGAGCTCTACGGCGCGCTGATCAGCCACGATCCCGCCGCGCCGCTGGTGGTCCACGTCGGCGGTTACGAGGCCGGCTGGAAGCGCTATGCGACCGAGCCGACCCAGATCGTCGGCGGCAACCAGCTCTCGCTCGAGTACCGGTTCTACGGCGGCTCGCGGCCGGCCACCATCCCGTGGTCGCTGCTGCGGGTCCGGCAGGCCGCCGCCGACGAGCACGTCGTGCTCGAGACCCTGTCGGCGATCTACACCGGCCGCCGCATCGCGACCGGCGGCAGCAAGGGCGGCGAGAACGCCCTCTTCCACCACAAGTTCTATCCCGACGACTACGACGGCATCGTCGCCTACGTCGCGCCGATCATCACCGACTTCCCCGACCTGCGCTACGCCGGCATCCTCGACCGCATCGGCGAGGAGACCTGTCGGGCCCGGTTGCGCGGCCTGGGCCGGGTCGCGCTCGCGCGGCAAGGCATGCTCGCCAGCCGCTCGCTCGAGCAGGCCAGCTTCGGCGTGGCCGGCGTGGAACAGGCGGTCGAGACCGCGATCGTCGAGCTCGAGTTCGGCTTCTGGATGACCCAGACCGTCGACGACTGCGTCCGCGTGCCCGACCCGGCCACGGTCACCGACGACCAGCTGTGGGCCTTCATGGACGAGATCAGCTCGCCGATCGCGTACGGCGACGAGGCGCTCGCCAGCTACGGCACCCAGTACCTCTACCAGGACCACGTCGAGCTCGGCTATCCGGTGTGGATGCACGCCCACCTCGACGACCTGCTCCGCTTCTCGTACGAGGACTGGTCGCCGTACCTGCCGCCGGGCGAGCCGATCACCTATGACCCGACCGAGGCCCGCGCGCTGGCCGCGTGGATCGAGAACGAGGCCGAGAACATCCTGATCATCCAGGGCGAGTGGGACCCGTGGGCGGCCGGCGCACCTGTGGTCGGCGCCGGCCGCGATGCCTACCAGTACTGGGTCCCGCGCGGCAGCCACTGGTCGGCGGGCATCGATACGCTGCCCGAGGCCGAGCGGGCGCTGGCGATCAGCCACGTGCGCCGCTGGGCCGGCGTCACCGAGCGCTCGGCCCGGCTGGCCATCCCGGCCCCGCTGGCGCCGATGGCCTCGCGCGGCCCCGACGACCCGCGCCTGCGCCGCTGAGCGCGGCCTGGTCAGCGCGGGTGGCTGACCCGGACTTCGGCCGGGCGGACCACGACCTGGACGCCCGACGGGACGCCGTCGACGGCGACCTGGGCGCGGGCGCCGTCGGGGTAGCCGCGCGGCAGCTTGATCGTGGGCCGCACGCCGTCGGCGACCAGCCGATCGATCGCGGCGCGCGACCCGGTCAGCTCGACCTCGACCGCCGGCGGCTCGATCGAGACCCGCGGCGCCGGTGCGCCGTCGACCAGGGCGACGACCGGGGTGGCGCCGACCCAGCTGCCCGCGATCGGCACCGTCACGACCACGGTGCCGGCCCAGTCGATGTCGACGCCGTCGGGCGGTAACAGGGTGGCCTCGAGCTCGAAGTCGGCCGAGCGCCCGTCGACCGCGATGTCCTGGGTGCGGACCTGGCTCATCGCCGACACCACGGTCTCGGGGCCCCGCACGATCACGGTCGGTGGCTCGGCGACCACCCCGCCTTGGACCACGGCGTAGCCATAGGCCGGCCGCCCGGTCTGGACCGGCGCGACCTCGACCTCCTTGGCGACCCGGTTCTCGAACGCGAGCCGGACCGCGCGCGGCGTGATCGAGGTGACGGTCAGGCCGTCGGGCACGTCGATCATGTCGGGCGTGATCAGGACCTCGCCGCTGCGCTTGCTGGCGTCGATCGTGATCTGGTCGAGCTCGCGCTCGTCGAACTGCTTGATGCGCCGCCAGGGACCCTTGATCGTCAGCCGGACCTCGTCGATGCGGTCGGAGACCAGCACCTTGCCCTCGGGCAGGACGTAGCGGACCCCGACCCCGGCGCGGATCTCGCGCTCCTCGTCGGACGAGCCAACCACCAGGAACACGGTCAGGGTCAGCACCAGGGCCAGCACCTTGAGGCCGAGGTGGTCGAGCAGCGCGCCGCGCAGCCAGCGCCCGACGCTGGGCCGCGGCGCCGGCTCGGGCTCGGGCCGGACCGCGGGTCGGAACGCACTCACGGTGTCGTGGCGACGGCTCACTGGGCCCGCTCCGGAGACGTCACCGGACGCGACGCCGACTCCCGGCTGGCCTCGCCGACCGAGGCGATCGCCTTGCCGATCTCGGCCGCCGCCGCCGCCTCGACCGCGGCCCGGCCCGAGAACACGTCATGGAGCGCGCGGCGCAGGCTGACCACGTCGAGGTCCTGGGCGACCCGGCCGTGGAAGCACACCGAGATCTGGCCGCGCTCCTCGGAGACGACCAGCGCGATCGCGTCGGTGTCCTCGGTGATGCCGAGGGCGGCCCGGTGCCGGGTCCCGAGCTCGGGGCCGAGGTCGTGGGCGCGCGACAGCGGCAAGAGCGCGCGCGCCAGCTCGATCCGGCGGGTCTTGCCGATCACGACCGCGCCGTCGTGCAGCTCGTTCTCGCCGGTCGGGACGAACAGGCTGACCAGGAGCTGGCGCGACAGCCGGGCGTCGATGCGGGTCGCGTCGTCGACGAACGGCGCCACCGCGGCGTCGCGCTCGAGCACGATGATCGCGCCGAGCCGGGCCCGCGCGAGCTGGGCCACCGCCGACACCACCACGTCGATCGTCTCGGCGGCCTCGGGCGAGCGCGAGAACGGCAGCACGCCCTGGCCGATGCGGCCGAGCGCGCGCCGGATATCCTCCTGAAACACGACGATCACGATGATGATCGAGTAGTTGATGACGTTGTCGAGCAGCCACGACACCGTGGTCAACTCGAGCCGGTCGGCGGCGTAGAACGCGGCGCCGATGAAGACGATGCCGACCACCATCTGGGCCGCCCGGGTCCCCCGGATCACCAGGAGCACGCGGTAGATGATGAGGTAGACCAGGACCAGGTCGACCGCGCTCGCGTACAGCGAGCGTGAGCCGAGGCGGTCGAGGATGCTGGCCAGCGTGTCGGGCATGGGCGCGGCTGGGTATCTAGTCCAGAGGGGAGTCAGACCCCGTGACCGCGCCGTCCCCCTGCACGCCCAGCGCCGCTGGCGACTGCGTCGCTTCGCTCGCTGGGGCCAGGGGAATCGGACATGGCGCGGCCACGATGGGCGCTAGTCCGGCAACGACGCTAGCGCCTGCTCTATTGCGGTGTACACCGCCAGCGCGGGGCGAAGCAACGAAACATCGTGGGTCCGCACCACGTGCGCGCCATGGCGCACCGCCGCCAGGCACGCGCCGACCGTGCCGGCATCCACGGCCGCCGGGTCGGTCGCCGCCGCCCCCGACCGCCGCGTCCCGATCAGCCGGCTGATGAAGCGCTTCCTCGACGGCCCGACCAGCACCGGCCGCCCGAGCGCGTGGGCGAGATCACTCGCATGGGCGATCAGCGCCGCGTTGCCCTGCCCGTCCGCGCCCTTCCCGAAGCCCAGTCCGGGGTCGACGATCGTGCGGCCGCGCAGCGACGGCGGCATCGCGGCCAGCCGGGCCCCCAGCTCGGCTGCGACCTCGCGCCAGGTGGCCGGGACCTCGGCGGCGAAGACCTCGGCCAGGCTCACGCCGCGGAGGTGACTGCACACGTAGGCGACCCCGGCCGCCGCCGTGACGGCGATCATGTCCGGATCGAAGCCGCCCCCGGACACGTCGTTGACGACGTCCGCCCCGGCGGCGACCGCCGCGGCCGCGACCGCGGCCTTGGTGGTGTCGACCGAGAGGACCGCCCCGGTGCGGGCGGCCAGGCCGGCCAGGACCGGGACCACCCGCGCGATCTCGATCGCGGCGGTGACCGGCTGGGCCCGGGGGTTGGTCGCCTCGCCGCCGACATCGAGCAGGTCGGCGCCGGCCTCCCACAGGGCGACACCATGGGCGATCGCGGCCTCGGTGTCGAGGTAACGACCGCCGTCGGAGAACGAGTCGGGCGTGACGTTGACCACACCCATCACGAGCACCTCGTCCCACGCCAGCGCGGAGACGACCCGCCCGACGCGAGGCAGCAACACGATCGGTGGCGGAACGAACCGGCTCACCGATCGTCCACGCTCAGGCGGGCTCAGGCTCCGGATCGCCGCCGGCTACCTTGATCGGCGCCGCGATGACGGCGGGCCGCTTCTTGGCCTCCTCGTCCTTGGCGTCGGGTCGGCGGCGCGCGGCCGGCAGCGGCCTCGTGATCTTGTCACCGCGGATCAGCGTGTCGATGTCCGCGCCGTCGAGGGTCTCGTACGCGATGAGGGCGTCGGACACCCGCTGAAGATCGTCGCGGTGGGCCCGGAGCAGCTCGGTCGCCCGCTCGTACTGCTCCATGACGATGCGGCGGATCTCGGCGTCGATGCGCTTCGACGTGTCCTCGCTGTGGCGATCCGACGAGGCCAGATCGCGGCCGAGGAAGACCTCCTGCTTGGAGCCGGCGAAGTTGAGCGGGCCGAACTCGTCGCTCATGCCCCACTCGGTCACCATCGCGCGGGCGAGCTCGGTGCCACGCTCGATGTCGTTGCCGGCGCCGGTGGTCTTCTGGCCGAACATCACCTCTTCGGCGACGCGGCCGCCGAGCAGGATGGCGATCGTGTTCTGCGCGAACTCGCGCGTCATGCTGAGGCGGTCCTCGACCGGCAGCTGCTGGGTCAGACCCAGCGCGCGGCCGCGCGGGATGATGGTCACCTTGTGGACCGGGTCGGCCTCGGCGCCCACGAAGCGCGCGACCAGCGCGTGGCCAGCCTCGTGCACCGCGGTGGTCCGCTTCTCCTTGTCGGAGATGATCATCGAGCGCCGCTCGGCGCCCATGAGGACCTTGTCCTTGGCCTCCTCGAAGTCCTCCATGTCGACCTTGTCCTTGTCGCGACGAGCGGCGATGAGCGCCGCCTCGTTGACGAGGGACTCGAGGTCAGCACCGGAGAACCCGGGGGTGCCGCGCGCGATCACGTCGAGGTCGACCGCGGCCGCCAGCGGCACGCGCCGCGCGTGGACCTGGAGGATCCCGATGCGGCCCCGCAGGTCGGGGCGCGGCACGATGATGCGACGGTCGAAGCGGCCCGGCCGGAGGAGCGCCGGATCGAGCACGTCGGGGCGGTTGGTCGCGGCGATGATGATGACGCCGTCGTTGGACTCGAAGCCGTCCATCTCGACCAGCAGCTGGTTGAGCGTCTGCTCGCGCTCGTCGTGACCGCCGCCGAGGCCGGCGCCACGGTGGCGACCGACCGCATCGATCTCGTCGATGAAGATGATGCAGGGCGCGTTCTTCTTGCCCTGCTCGAACAGGTCGCGGACGCGGCTCGCGCCGACGCCGACGAACATCTCGACGAAGTCCGAGCCCGAGATCGAGAAGAACGGGACGCCCGCCTCGCCGGCGATGGCACGGGCGAGCAGCGTCTTGCCGGTGCCCGGCGGGCCCATCATCAGGACGCCCTTGGGGATGCGACCGCCGAGCTTGGTGAACTTCTTCGGATCCTTGAGGAAGGCGATGATCTCCTCGACCTCGTCCTTGGCCTCCTCGACGCCGGCCACGTCCTTGAACGTGATGCGGTTCTGGCTGTCGGTGAGGAGCTTCGCCTTCGACTTGCCGAAGCTCATCGCCTTGCCGCCGCCGGCCTGCAGCTGGCGCATGAAGAAGAAGAAGATCGCGAACAGAAACAGCATGGGCAGCCAGGACATCAGCAGCTGCGGCCAGATGCTCGACTCGTCGTTGACGCGGACCGTGTACGGGACCGCCTTCGGCTTGGCCGCGTCCATCATCTCGGTCAGCTTCTCGGGATAGGGCCCGTAGACGATCGCCTTTGGCGTCTTGTTCTCGAACGTGATGATGTACCGGGCGTCGTCGCGGAGCCCGGGCTCGACCTTCACGCTCTCGATCAGTCCGGCCTTGGACGGATCGCGCAGCATCTCCTTGAAGACGCCGACATCGATCTCGGTCTCCTTGCGGGAGTCGTCCGTGAACATGAGATAGATGCTCACGAACACGGCAATGAGAATCAGCCAGATGAGTGTGGTCTTGTGGGACTGGCGCAAATCGACCTGCCTTCTCGTCGGGGAGACCCGCGGGGCTGCGTGAGTATACCTGCGGGTGCGCACCGGACCAGCTGCGATCGCAGCCATCTGACCTGGTTAACCAGGTAGGTCGGCGCCCGCCTCGTCCTCGGCCCCGGCGCGCAGCGTCAGCGTGATTCCGTGGGCGATCCCCACGTGCTCGGCCCAGACGATCGTCCCGTCCGCGCGCTCGATCACCCTCGCGATTCGTCGCTGCGACCGCGGCAGCTTGGCGTCCCCGTAGAGATCGGACAGCTTGCGCGACCGGCCGTGCAGGCGGGCCGGTCGCATCCGGTCGCCGGGTTGCCACGGCCGCAGGTGGTAGGGCCCGTCGGGGCCCTCGACGCCCGGCGCGGGCGGGATCGTCTGCGGTCCGACCGATGCGCGGACCAACCGGTCGTAGACCCGCTCGACCCGACCCCCGGGCAGGTCGATCCCGCGGGTCCCCGCGGTTGGGGCCCGGACCAGCGCCAGGATCGCCTCGAGATGCACCGCCTCGACGCCGAGCGTCGGGCGCAGCCAGCGGGCGATCGCGCGCTTGGCGATCGGGGCGGGCGCGGTGGCCAGCGGGGCGCACGCGAGGCCATCACCCGGGAGCGCGGCGCGACGCGCCGTGGCGAGGAGCGGCGCGGCCTGCTCGGCGAGCACGGCGGCATCCTCGGCGGCCGACGCGGCCAGCCGGCACAGCGCCTCCTCGATCCGCGGGTTGAGCTCGCCCAGCGCCGGCAGCAGCTCGCGCCGGACCCGTACCCGCGTGAACCGGCGGTCGTCGTTCATCGGGTCGCGCCACGGCGAGAGCACGGCCGCCGCCGCGTAGGCCAGCACCTCCGCGCGCGACACCGCGAGCAGCGGCCGCACGAACACGCCGCGCACCGGGAGGATTCCCACCAGGCCGTCGGGCCCGCTGCCGCGCGCCAGCCGGAGGAGGACGGTCTCGGCTTGATCGCTCGCGGTGTGGGCGGTCGCGATCAGCTCGCCGGGGACCAGCGCGGCGAGCGCCCGGTAGCGCGCGTGGCGCGCCTGCGCCTCCCACGACGCGCCGGTGGCGACGGTGACCGCGGCCACCTGCACCGGATGACCCCGGGCCGCAGCCCACGCGACCGCGTGCGCGCGCGCCGCCGCGCTGGCGGCGACGCCATGGTCGACGTGGAGCAGCACGACCTCGCCGGCGCCGAGCGCGGCCGCGGCGGCGGCGGCCAGCACGCTCGAATCAGGGCCCCCGGAGAACGCGACGTGAACCCGGCGCAGGCCCCGCCGGGCCAGCGCCAGCCCGACGACGGCGCGGATGCGTGCGACGGCGTCCACGCCGCGGAGCATACGCTCGGATGTGCCCCGGGCGAGGTTGCGCCCTGTCCCGGCCGCCACTACGTTGCGCGACCCATGACCGAGCCGCCGCCCCCGCCCCCCGGCGGTCCCCTCGCCCGTCTGCGTGCTCAGCTCGCCGGTCCCCGTGGCATGCGCAGGGTCGACGCCCTGCTCGAGAGCCCCGACGCCCCGGCGGCGGTGGCCGCGCTGTCGGTCACCGAGCTGTACGAGCTGATCACCGAGGTCGGCCTGAACGACGCGTCGGAGCTGGTGCACCTGGCGACGCCCGAGCAGATCCGCGGCTGCTTCGACCTCGAGGTCTGGGAAAAGGATCATCCCAACATGGACCTGGCGCGGCCCTGGCTGGCTGCGCTGATGGACGCCGGGTTCGAGAAGGTCGGACAGGTGTGGGCGGGGCTCGATGCCGAGTGGCGCGCGCTCTACATCAAGCGCTACACCGAGCTGTTCGACATCACCAACGACCAGAACATGGACATCGACGACTCCGACGGCGCGCCGATCTACTTCACGCCCGACCGGACCTTCGCGATCAAGCTGCTCGGCGACGAGGAGACCAACCGGCTGGTGATGGCGCTGATCGACGACCTGTACCGGGCCGACCTCAACCTCGCCCGCCACACCCTGATGGCCGCCGACACCGAGGGCACCGCGTATCTCGAGGAGCAGTGCTACCGGTGGCGGTCGGGGCGGCTCGCCGACCTCGGCTACGTGGACTTCTACGACGCGCTCGATCTGTTCCAGCCGCTCGAGCCCGACGCGGTCAAGATCGGCGAGGGCAGCCAGGACCAGTTCGCCGCCGAGCACGACGACCTGGGCCCGAACGTGCTGCCGATGACGGTCGCCGAGCAGGTGGTCTCGCGAAACTTCCTGGCCCGCGCCTGGGGCCGGATCGTCGATCCGATCGAGGAGGAGCGGCTCGAGGGCGCGCTGGTGCTGCTGGTCAACAAGGTCCTCGCGGCGGCGCGGGCGCGGCCCGGCGATCAGGCGACCGTGCGGGCTGGCGCCGACTACGCCACCGCGACCGTCTCGCTCGGGCTCGAGGTGCTGTCGCGCGGCGACCTCGATCGCGCGGCGCAGGCGCTGCGCTCGGTGTCGATGACCCGCCTGCACCGGGTCGGCTACACGGTGGCGGTGAAGCTGTCGCGGCTGGCGCGTGGGCTAGCGCCGCGGGCCGCCACCGCCGACTCGTCCGAGGCCGCGACCGTCGCCGCGCTGGTCGGCGCGCGGCCCTGGTTCCCGCGGGTGCTCGACGAGCCGAGCAAGCCGGGCGTGCGGCCGTTCGAGTCGCAGGCCGACGTGCGCCGGGTCGCCGAGCTGCTGGCCCGCCTGACCCTGCGCATCGCGGTGGCCGAGAGCCTCGGCCTGCACCTCATCGGCATGAACGAGGTGCCCGAGCCGCGGCCGGGGCTCGACGACCACGTGCGCACCGCGATGGTGCGGGTGCTCGCGGGCGGACCGCTCGAGCCGCGCGCGGTCACCGAGGACGAGCTGCGCGCGGCGGCCAAGGTACTCGAGCGCGGCGCGCTGCCGGGGTCGGCGCGGGCGCGGGCGCAGAGCGCGGTGATGGGCCAGCTCGATGCCGGGCGTCTCGAGGCCGGCGGCACCCAGCTGCTGGCGCTCATCGACGGCTGGCTCGCCGACGTCGAGCAGGTGCTCGCCAGCCTCGAGCCCGACCGGATCGATCCGCGGTTCGTCGAGGGCGTCCTCGTGACGACCGCCCACCTGCGCAGCTAGCCTGGCAGCGCGCGTGGGCCTCGAGCGCACGTGCGCTGCGGCTATTCACTGGGTAGGGGGCCGAGGGTGGCTTCGAGCTTGAAGGTCGCGGCGGCGGCCGCGCTCTGCTCGGCCTCCTTCTTGGAGCCGCCCTCGGCCCGGGCCCACTCGTCGGCGCCGATCATGACCGCGACCACGAACCGCTTGGCGTGGTCGGGTCCGATCTCGCCGATGACCCGGTAGGTCACCTGCTCCTTGAGCCGCGCCTGCGCCATCTCCTGCAGGCGGGTCTTGAAGTCGTAGAAGCCGGTGAACTCCACGGTCTCGATCCGGGCGCCGAGCAGCCGGCCGACCAGCGCCCACGCCGCGTCGAAGCCGCCGTCGATGTAGACCGCGCCGAGCACGGCCTCGAAGGCGTCGGCCAGGATCGACTTCTTCTGGCGCCCGCCGCTGCGCTCCTCGCCCTTGCCGAGCTTCACCCACGCGCCGAGGTCGAGCCGGGCTGCGGTCTCGGCCAGGCCGGCCTCGCTCACGACCTGGGCGCGGGTCACGGTCAGGACGCCTTCGCCGAGCTGGGGGTAGCGGTCCATCAAGCGATGGCCGACGATGAGGTCGAGCACCGCGTCGCCGAGGTACTCGAGCCGCTGGTTGTCACGCCCGGGCTCGTCGGGGTGCTCGTTGGCCCACGAGGTGTGGCGCAGCGCGAGCTCGAGCTTCGCCGGATCGCGAAAGTGATAGCCGAGGACCACCTCGAGCGCGTCGTAGTCGGTGCGGCCCACCACGGCGGGACCATACCAGCTACCATCGCGGATGGTGGAGGCGGCACGCGCGCGCATCGGCCGATATCACGTGCTCGGCCGGCTGGCCCAGGGCGGGATGGCCGAGGTGTACAAGGTGAAGACCGTCGGGATCGCGGGCTTCGAGAAGGTCCAGGCGCTCAAGCGGATCCTGCCGCACCAGGCCAAGGAGCCTCGGTTCATCCGCTCGTTCGTTGACGAGGCGCGCATCGCGGTCGAGCTGTCGCACCGCAACATCGTGCAGGTGTTCGATTTCGGCGAGGCCGACGGCGACCTGTACCTCGCGATGGAGCTGATCGAGGGCAAGGACCTGCGGACCGCGCAGGTCGAGGCCGCCGCCTACGCCCTGCCCTTGCCGGCCAACCTGGCCGCCTACGTCATCGCCGAGATCGGCGCCGGCCTCGACTACGCGCACCGCAAGGTCGACGGCATGGGTGGCTCGCTCGGCATCGTCCACTGCGACGTGTCGCCGGCCAACGTGATGCTGTCGACCGAGGGCTACGTGAAGATCCTCGACTTCGGCGTGGCCCGCGCCAGCTTCGCCAGCGCGGTCGAGCGGCGGCGCCTGCGCGGCAAGCCACGCTACATGGCGCCCGAGCAGACCTACGGCGAGACTCCGACCCCGGCGACCGACGTGTTCGCGCTCGGGATCGTCGCGTGGGAGCTCCTGACCGGCGCGCCGCTGTTCGACGGCGCCGATCTCAAGTCGATCTTGCACGCGGTCCGGCGCGGCCAGGCGCCGCGGGTCGACCGGCTGGCGCCCGACGTGCCCGACGAGCTGGTCGCCGCGGTCGCGCGCGCGCTGGTGCTCGAGCCGCTCGAGCGCGGCACCGCGGCCGATCTCGCGGGCGCCGCGGCGGCGACCGCGGCCGGCGCCGGGCCCCGCGCGCTGGCGGCGTGGCTCGACGAGCTGAACCGGCGCGGCGCGGTGCCCGAGCCGTTCACCGACGCCGCCCCCGGACCCGCGGTGATCGAGCTGACGTCCGACACCGTGACCCGCGCACCGCCGGAGCCGCCGGCGGTGGCCGAGCCGGCCGCGACGACCCGGCTGCGGCGCCGGCTGACGGCGCCGGCGCCCGACGAGGACCTGCCGACCCGGGTCCACGGCGCGGCGGTCACCAGCACCACGGCGGCCGCGCTGCGCGAGCTGGCGGCGCTCGAGGTCGCGATGCACGAGCCGACCCGGCTCGAGCTGCCGTCGTTCATGTGGGAGGGCATGGACGTCGACGCCGCCGACGAGCGCCTGGTGCCCGGGCTGGCCAGCAGCCTCGGCGCGGTGGCGGCGATCATGACGGGGGCCGGCACCGGGTCTGGCGTCGGCACTGGCACCGGGCTGGACCTCGGCACCGGGCCCCGGCGCGGCTCTGGGCTGATCGGGCTGGCCTCGCTCGACGAGTCGACCGAGCTGCCGGCCGCGGCCTGGACCGGCGACCTGACCCATGCCGGGCCCGGCTACCTCGAGTCGATCGACGACCCGGCCCCGCTGGCGAGGGTCCCGCGGCTGCCCGAGCACCGGCGCGCGGTGATCGTCGCGGCCGCGATCGACGGCCCGCCCGAGGTCACCGCCCGGCTGGCGCAGACGCTCGGGGAGCTCGCCTACCGGCGCGGCGGGCTGGTGGTCGCCGACGATCCGGTGGTCGCCTTCGGGCTCGAGACCGCGTCCGAGGAGGACGCCGCGACCGCGCTGGCGTTCGCGCTCGACGCCCAGCTGGCGGCGCGCGAGGCGCGGGGGCCGGTGGTGCGGATCGGCGCCCGGGCCGGCGTGACGATCGGCGGCCTGCTCGGCGGCGGCCTGGCCCGGCCCCGGGTCCCGGCCGACGCGCTCGACGAGGCGCGGGCGCTGGCCCGCGAGGCGCCTCCCGAGCGACCGCTGCTGTCGGGGCCGCCGGGCCGGCTCGCCACCGCCAGCTTCCATCTGCGCGAGCAGCCGGCCCCGCGCCGCCTGCACCGACGTCACCGCGCGGTCGAGGTCGCCGGCCGCCGCACCGTCGACGAGCGGGCGCGCCTGCTGGTCCGCCGCGGGGGGTTCGTCGGCCGCGCCGGCGAGCTGGCCGCGCTGACCGCGATCTTCGAGCGCGCGGTCGCGGGCCGGGTCCGGCGGACCGCGCTGGTGCGGGGCCGGGCTGGCGCCGGCAAGAGCCGCCTGCTCGCCGAGCTGCGGGCCCGGATGAGCGCAGCCGGCGTGCTGGTGGTCGCCGCCGCGGCCAGCCCGGGCAGCCGCCTCGAGCCGTTCGGGCTGGCGGTCGAGCTGGGGCTCGCGCTGTGCGACGTGCCGGCCGAGCGGGGTCGCGAGGCCCGCGGTCGCGCCGGCCAGCGGCTCGCGCGCGTGCTCGAGCGCAGCGGGCTGCCGCTGGCGAGCGCCGCGCAGGCGATCGACGCGTTCGCCACCGCGATGGAGCTGCGCGACGGCCAGGCGCCGGCCACCCCGCCGCCCGACGAGCTGCGCGGGCAGCTGGTCGCGTGCCTGACCGCGGTCGCGACCGCCGAGCACCCGGGCCGGCCGAGGCTGATCGTGATCGAGGATCTCCACCTCGCCGATCCGGCCAGCCTCCCGGTGGTCCACGCGTGGGCCGCCGGGGCCGCCGATCGCGGCGAGCTGATCGTGATGACCGCGCGATCGCATCACCCGGGCGGCGCGGTCGACCTCGCGATCGAGCTCGGCGAGCTGGACGGCACCGACGCCGACGCGCTGGCCGCCGATCGCCTGGCCGACGCCGCCTCGGCCGAGACCATCGCCGCGGTGCTGGCGCGAGCCGGCCGCCTGCCGCTCCTGATCGAGGAGGTCGCGGCCGCGGTCCACGACGGCGTCGCCGAGATCCCGCCGGCGGCGCGCGACGCGATCGCGGCGCAGGCCGCCCTGCTCGAGCCGGGCGCGCGGCTGGTGCTGCAGCACGCCGCGGTCGCCGGCGAGCCGGTGCGCGCGTCGATCCTCGCCGAGCTGCTCGGCGCCGGCGAGCTCACCGCCGAGCTGGCCGCGCTGTGCGAGCGCGGCCTGTTCGCGCGCGAGGGCGGCGCGCCCGACGCGCCGGTCGGGTTCGCGTGCGGCCTGGTCCGCGAGGCGATCTACGACGCGCTGTCGCCGCGGGCGCGGCGCGATGCCCACGCCCGGGTCGGCCGGGTCCACGCCGGGCGCTTTCACCTCCATCGCGACGAGCCGCCGGCCGCGATCGCGGCCCACCTCGAGCTCGGCGGCGATCGCGCCGGCGCCGCCGCGTTCTGGCTGCGCGCGGCCCGCGACGCCATCGCCACCCGCGACCTCACCGGCGCGCTCGGCCATCTCGACCGCACGCTCGCGCTCGAGGCCGAGCTGGGCGGACCGCCCCCGAGCGCGGCGTCGGCGGCGCGGCGCTGGGAGGCGCGCCTGGGCCGCGAGGCGATCTACCGGGCGCGCGGCGACCTCGACACCCACGCCGAGGATCTCGACGAGCTGGCCGCGCTCGCGGGCGACGATCGGGTCGGGCTGGCCGAGGTCGCGGTGCGGCGCGCGGCCCGGCTGGTCCGGCGCGGCGCCGCCAGCGGCGACGCCGCCAGCACCGACGCGGTGGCGTGCGCCGACCTCGCCGGTGACGACCGGCTGCGCGGGGGGGCGCTGATCGTGCGCTGCGTCGCCGCCGGCCAGCGCGCGCGGTTCGGCGAGGCCCGCGCGACCCTGGCGCAGGCGACCGCGATCGGGCGCGGCCCGGCCGGCGACGACCCCGCGGCCGCGCTCGCGATGGCCCAGCTCCAGCTGTGGCGCGGCGCGGTCGACGGCGCCCGCGACACCGCCGGCCGGGTGATGACGGCCCTGGAGCGCGGCGGCGATCCCGAGCTCGAGCGCGCGGCGCGGCGGCTGCTCGCGCACGTGCAGCTGTGCCTGGGCGATTATCTCGACGCCGCGGCCCACGCGACCCGCGCCCGCGAGCTCGACGATCGGGTCGGCGATCGCCTCGGGCGCTGCGAGTCGATCGCGGTCGCCGCCGCGATCGCGGCCCACGTCGGCCGGTTCGGCGATGCCGCCGCCGGCTTCGCGGCCGCGCTCGAGCCGGGCCCAGGCCCGTCGTGGGCGCGGGCCCAGGCGCTGGTGTGGGCCGGCGAGGCCGAGCTCGGCCGCGGCACCGGCGGGGCCCGGGCCCGGTTCACCGAGGCGCTCGAGCTGGCCCGCGACCTGCGCGCGCCGTACCTCGAGGCGCGCGCGCTGACCGGCCTGGCCGGCGCGGCCCTCGGGGTCGACGATGCCGGCGCGGTCGAGCACGCCACCCGCGGCCTCGAGCTCGCGACCAACCTCGAGCTGGGTGCCATCGCGGCGCTGGCCGCAGCCCGGCGCGCCCACGCCGCCCACGCGCTCGGGCTGGCCGCGGTCGCCGAGTCCGCGAGCGCGGCTGCGCTGGCCCGGCCCGAGGCCTGCCTGCTCGACACGCCGTGCGAGGAGGTCTGGCTGCGGATCGCCGACGTGTGCGCCGACCGCGACCCGGCGCACGCGACCGCGCTGCGCGACCAGGCCCGCGCCAGCGTCCACGCCAAGCTGCGCCGGGTAGGTGACGCCGCGGCGGCGGCCGCGCTGCGCGCCATGCCGCTGTACCGGGGGCTCCTGCCGTGACTGCCGCCTGACTTTGCCGATCTGAGGCGCAATCCCGCGGTCGGCGCAGGGCATCCTACCCGCATGAAGATCGTCATCCCCGGTGGCACCGGCCAGCTCGGTCAGCTCCTGGTCCGCGAACTCGGCGCGGCCGGGCACCACGTGGTCGTGCTGGGTCGCAGGGCGGCGCCCGGCGTGATCGCGTGGGACGGCGAGACCCTGGGCGCGTGGGCCGACGAGATCGACGGGGCCGACGTCGTCATCAACCTCGCTGGCCGCACCGTCAACTGCCGCTACACCGAGGCCAACCTGCGCGAGATGCTCGACTCGCGGGTGCGCTCGACCACCGTGGTCGGCCTGGCGATCGCGCGCGCGCCGCGCCCGCCCCGGGTGTGGCTGCAGATGAGCACCGCGACGATCTACGCCCACACCCTCGACCGCGCGCAGGACGAGGCGTCCGGCCAGCTCGGCGGCGACGAGCCCGGCGTGCCGGCCTACTGGAAGCGCTCGGTCGACATCGCGCGGGCCTGGGAGGCCGCGCTCGACGCGGCGCCGACCCCGAGCACCCGCAAGGTGGCGCTGCGCACCGCGATGGTGATGGACCCCGAGCCCGGCGGCATCTTCGACGTGCTGTGCGGCCTGGTCCGACGCCGGCTGGGCGGGCCCGCCGCCGGGGGCGGCCAGTATGTGTCGTGGATCCACGACCGCGACTTCGTGCGCGCCATCCAGTTCCTGATCGCGAACGACGAGCTGTCGGGCCCGGTCAATTTGTGCGCCCCCGAGCCGCTGCCGCAGCGCGAGCACATGGCCGGGCTGCGCCGCGCGCTCGACGTCGGGCTCGGCCTGCCGGCGACCCGCTGGATGCTCGCGATCGGCGCGTGGGCGATGCGCACCGATCCCGAGCTCTTGCTCAAGAGCCGGCGGGTGGTGCCGGGCCGCCTGCGCGCGGCCGGCTTCACCTTCAGCCAGCCGGCGTGGCCGGCGGCCGCGGTCGAGCTGGTCGCGCGCTGGCGGGCGGCCCGGGCACCGAGCGCGCTGCGACCGGCGCGCGCCGCGAGCTGACCGGGCCGGCTAGCGCCGGACCCAGCCGCCGCCGACCACCCGATCGCCGTCGTAGAAGACCGCGGCCTGGCCGGGCGCGGCGACCGCGCCTTCGTCCGAGAACCGGACGATCACGCCGGCCCCGGTGTCCTCGAGTGCGGCCGGCAGCGGCGCACCGCGGTGCCGGACCTGGACCCGGACCTCGCGCGCGGCCGGCGGCCCCAGCCAGCGCACGTCGTCGACGGTGATCGCGCGGCGGACCGCGGCGGTGCGGGGCCCGACCGTGACCTGCCCGGTGCCGGGCTCGACCGAGGTGACGAACATGCGCTCGCGGGTCGTGAGGTTGCCCAGGCCCTTGTGCTGGCCGACGGTGAACCGGTGGACCCCGTCGTGGCGGCCGAGCACGCGGCCGCCGTCGTCGACGATCGCGCCGCCGGCCGGTAGCGACCGGCCTCGACGCAGCGCCGCCTTGGCGACGAACCCGGCATGGTCGCCGTCGGGGACGAAGCAGATCTCCTGCGACTCGGGCTTGGCCGCGTTGGGCAGGCCCAGGCGGGCGGCGGCGACCCGCACGTCGCCCTTGGCGACCGCGCCCAGCGGGAACCACACCGACGGCAGCGCCGCGCGCGGCATCGAGAACAGGAAGTACGACTGGTCCTTGTCGGCGTCGGCGCCGCGGTGCAGCCCGGCGACGCCGTCGGGGCCGGGCGCGATCCGCGCGTAGTGGCCGGTGACCAGCACGTCGGCGCCGACCGCGCGCGCCCGCGCCAGGAGCGGCGTGAACTTGATGTGCTGGTTGCAGCGCACGCACGGGTTGGGCGTCTCGCCGGCCAGGTAGGCCTCGACGAAGTCGTCGACCACCGCGGCGCCGAACTCGGCCTCGAGGTCGATCACGTAGAACGGGATGCCCAGGTGCTCGGCGACCCGGCGCGCGTCCTCGATGTCGCGCGGCCCGCAGCAGCGCCCGCGGCTGGCCGGGGTGCCCCGGGCGTCGTACAGCCGCATCGTCATCGCGATCACGCGGTGGCCAGCCGCCACCAGCAGCGCAGCCGCGGTCGCCGAGTCGACGCCGCCCGACAGCGCGACCACGACCAGGCGCGCGGGATCGGGCGGTGGCACGCCGGCAGCGGCGAGCAACGAGTCGGGCGCGGGGTCCATCGCGTGGTACGAATGCCACCTCCCGCCATGGCACGCAAGCACGAGCCTCTGGTCGTCCGCGCCGAACGGCTCGACGACGCCGGCGCCGGCGTCGGCACCGCCGGCGACCGGACGATCCACGTCACCGACCTGCTGCCCGGCGAGGCGGCCGAGGTTCACCTCGAGCACCAGAGCCCGCACCGGCCCGAAGCCTGGGCCCGCGCCGTGCGCCGGCTGGGCCCGGCGTCCGCCGATCGGACCGAGCCCGCGTGCCCCGGCTGGGGCCACTGCGGCGGCTGCGCCTGGCAGCACCTCGCCTACCCGGCCCAGCTGCAGATCAAGCAGGGGCGCGTGGCGGCCGCGCTGGCCAGCTGCTTGCCGCCGGGCGTCGCGGTCGCCCCGGTGGTGCCGTCGCCGCAGCGCCTGGGCTACCGCGCCAAGGGCAAGTACGTGGTCGCCGATCGCCGGGGCACGCTGGTGCTCGGCGCGTGGGCGCCGCGCTCGCACGTGCTGGTCGACACCGCGCGCTGTCAGGTGGTCGCGCCGCTGATCGACGAGCTGCGCGGCCGCGCGCGCGAGGCCTGCGCCAGCGCCGGCCTGGTTGCCTACGACGAGCGGACCCGCGCCGGCGTGCTGCGCTACGTGATCATCCGGGCCGGCCAGGACGATCGCGCGCTGGTCGTGCTGGTGGTCCGCTCGGCGGCCGACGCCGCCCAGGTCACCGCCGCGGCGCACGCGATCGCGCTCGATCCGCGGGTCGCCGGGGTGGTCCGGCTCGACAACGATCGCGACGACGGCGCCATCGTCGACGGCGACGGTCACGCGCTGATCGGCGCCGATCACGTGCTCGGCCAGGTCGCCGGGGTCGAGGTCGCGCTGGGCGCCGGCGAGTTCGCCCAGGTCAACCCGGCCCAGGCCGACGTCATGTACGCCCGGGTGGCGGCGCTCGCCGGCGTCGGGCCTGGCGATCGCGCGGTCGACGTCTACGCCGGCCTGGGCGGCATCTCGTTCGCGCTGGCCCGCACCGGCGCCGACGTGATCGCGATCGAGCACGACGCCAGCGCGGTCGCGGCCCTGGCCGCCGCCGCCACCCGCGCCGGGCTCGGCGATCGCATCGACGCCCGCACCGGCGACGCGGCCACCCTCAGCGCGGTCGTCGGACCGGTCGCGGTGGTGGTCGTCAACCCGCCGCGACGCGGCCTGACCCCGGCCGCCTGCGCCGCGGTCGCCGCCAGCCCGGCCGGCCGCCTCATCTATGTCAGCTGCGGCCCCGACTCGCTCGCGCGCGACCTGACCGCCCTGGCCGCCGCCGGCTGGACGGTCGAGACCGTGGAGCCGTTCGATCTGATGCCGGGGACCAGCCAGGTCGAGACCGTGGTGCGCGCGGTGCGGCGCGGGTAGCGGGGCCATGCCGATGCCCGAGGGCCCGGGTGAAAAACTGGCCCCGGCCGCGATCGATCCCTAGCCTCGACCGGTGCGCCCGAAGCTCGCCGCCGCCCTGCTCGGCTCGCTCGCGGCCGCGCTGGGCTGTGGGCCGCGCGGGCTGCTGACGTCGTCGCCGATCGTCGGGCACGCGCGGCTGGGCGATCTGGAGCTGGCCTCGGCCGAGCCAGATCGCGGCCCCGAGGAGACCGAACCACCGGCACGCACCCACGCGCCCGCGGCGGCGTCGGTGGTGCTGCCGCCTGCGCTCACGACCCCGGCGGCCGCGCTCCACGTCGACGCGGCGGTGCTGATCGATGGGGCCCCGGCCGCGCCCGGCGCGTCCGAGCCCGGCTCGATCGTGATCTCGCGGCTGCCGGCCCCGCACCGCACGGTCCCGGTCGCACCCGGCGAACCAGCGGCGCCGCTGACCGTCGCTGGGGCCCGCGCGCTGGTCGGCCGCCGCGATCCGCGCGCGCCGTTCGAGCTCGCGCTCGCGGTCGCCACCGCGCTGACCAGAGCGCCCGCCCCGCGCGCGACCGACGGCCCCGCGCTGGTCGCGTGGGCCGAGGCGAGCGGCACGTGGGCCGCGCTGCCGGCCGCCTCGCTCGAGCCGGGCGACCTGGTCGTCCTGGATCGTGCGGTCGACGACGCGCCGGCCTCGCTGGTGGCGGTCGTGCTCGCCACCGACCTCCGCGGCGTCACCGAGCTGCTCTACCTCGGGCGCGGCGTGATCCGCCGCGGCTTCCTCGATCCCGCGCGCTCGGCGCTGGCTCGCGACGCCGACGGCAGGGTCGTGAACAGCTTCGTCCGGCACGGCGCCGCCTATCCGCCCGCGGGCACCCGCTATCTCGCCGGCGAGCTGGCGATCGGCCGGGTCCGCCCCCCGCGGTAGCTCGGCGATCCACGCTGCACCGCCATCCGGGCGCCTCGGCCGCGATCATCGTTCGACTTATCCATTCGCGGGCCCTAAGCTGCGCCGCCGCCCGGATGGTGGAATGGTAGACACGCACCCCTTAAAAGGGTGTGAGAGCAATCTCGTGCCGGTTCGAGTCCGGTTCCGGGTACTCCTTTGCGGCGCGGCTCCGACGCGGTAAAGAACGGGGGATGTCCGATCGCGTCCACCTCACGGTGCTGCAGCCCACCGCGGTCGAGCCCGCGGCTCCCGCCGAGCCGGTCGTCGCCGACGGCGCGCCGCGCCGGCGCCATCCCGAGTGGATCCGGGTACCGATGCCGTCCAAGCCGGCCTACTTCGAGCTGCGCCGCATGGTGAAGGAGCTCGCGCTTCACACCGTGTGCGAGAGCGCGAGCTGCCCGAACATCGGCGAGTGCTGGAGCCGGCGCGCGCTGACGATCATGATCCTCGGCGACATCTGCACCCGCTCGTGCCGCTTCTGCGACGTCACCACCGGGCGGCCGCTGCCGGTCGATCCCGACGAGCCGCGCCGGGTCGCGGCCATGCTCGCCCAGCTGGAGCTCGACCACACCGTGATCACGTGCGTCGATCGCGACGACCTCGCCGACTTCGGCGGCGCGCACTGGGCCGAGACCATCCAGCGGGTCAAGGCCGCGTGTCCGACCATGACGCTCGAGGTGCTGGCCGGCGACTTCAAGGGCAAGCCCGAGCTCGCCGACCTCGTGCTCGACGCCGGCCCCGACGTGTTCGCGCACAACCTCGAGACCGTGCCGCGGCTGTCGCGTCAGGTCCGGGTCCAGGCCAGCTATCCGCGCAGCTACGCGATCCTCGAGCACGCGCACCGCCGCGGCGCGATCACCAAGACCGGCCTCATGCTCGGCCTCGGCGAGACCCGCGCGGAGATCGAGGAGGTCCTGCGCGACGTCGCCCGCCTCGGCGTCGACATCGTCACCCTCGGCCAGTACCTGGCGCCGTCGCGCTCGCACCTGAAGGTCGAGCGGTACCTGCCGCCGGCCGAGTTCGACGAGCTGAAGGCGTACGCGCTCGGGCTCGGCATCGCCCACGTCGAGGCCGGCCCGCTGGTGCGCTCGAGCTATCACGCCGACGGCCAGGCCGCGCTGGTGCGGGCCATCCGCGCGCGCAAGGGCCTGGCGCCGGTCGCCTAGTCGACGACCAGGTGGCCCTGGTCAGCGGGTCAACAAGTACGCGGTGACCACCGCGGCGATCGACGCGATCAGCACCATCAGGAAGATCCACGGCGCCCGCGACGGCGCGCCCCGCGCGTACTTCGAGGTCGACATCCCCCGCGACTCGTCCTCGCGCAGCGTGGGCGCGGCCTCGACGCTGCGCTTGCCCGGCGGCTCGGCGAGCTCGCGCGGCTTGGCCGACCGCGCCGGCGACTTGCCCCGCCCGAGATCGGCGTCGCGCGGCGGATGCACGCGGGTCGGATCGTCGTCGCCGACCCGGCCGGTCCCGGTGGCCGAGATGTGCATCGGGCCGCCGTCGAGCATTGGCGGATCGCTGCGCAGCGTCACCTGCCCGGCGTCGAACTCGTCGGTGATGTTGGGCCCCAGCGCCTCGGTCTGGAGCTTGCTCGCGGCCAGGACCCGGTCGTTCTTGCTGTTGGTGACCCCGGCGTGCATCGCCTTGCCGGCGCGCTCGTGCGGGACCTCGTCGCCGGCCAGCGCCATCGGCGACACCAGGCCCTCGCGCAGACAGTTCTCCCACGCGGTGCGCAGCGCGACCTCGGCGTCAGCCGCCTCCTTGTAGCGCCGGCCCGGCGACGGGTCGAGCGCGATCATGCAGATCTCGGACAGCGGCCGCGGCACCGAGCTGTCGTGGTGGGTCGGCGGGTGGGCGTCGCCGCGCACGACGAACGCGTTGGTGGTCTTGGTGTCGGGCCCCTCGTACGGGATCCGGCCGCACAGCAGCTCGTAGAGCACCGCGCCCCAGGCGAACACGTCGGCCTGGATGGTGTAGCGGCCCTCGCGGATCGCCTCGGGCGGCGAGTAGCCGGGCGTGCCCATGAAGATGCCGACCTGGGTCAGGTCGCTGTCGGGCAGGCGCGCGATGCCGAAGTCGGCCAGCTTCCAGCGGTTCTCGCCGGCGTGCAGCACGTTGGCCGGCTTGACGTCGCGGTGGACGATCCGCTGGCGATGCGCGAACGCGAGCGCGCTGGCGAGATCGAGCGCGACGTTGATGCCGCGGCCGAGCGGCAGGCGGACCCGGTCGAGCCGGTCGGCCAGCGACTCGCCCGGCAGGTACTCGAGCACCATGAACGGCGCCCCGGTCGGCTCGTCGAGCCCGACGTCGAAGATCGTCACGATCGCCGGGTGCTGCATCTTGGCAGCGGCCTTGGCCTCGCGCTGGAAGCGCTCGAGGTAGGCCGAGCGGATGCGCTTGCCCTGGCCCTGCGGCGACACGATGGTCTTGATCGCCACCGTGCGGTCGAGCAGCGGGTCGCGGGCCTTGTAGACCACGCCCATCGCGCCCTTGCCGACGACCTTGACGATCTCGTAACGACCGATGGTCTGCCGCGACTCGTCGCCGTCCAGCTCCATGCCGGGCGGCGCGACGAAGCGCAGGCGGGACACCGTGCGCGGGCGGGTTCCCGGTTCGGCGTCCTGACTCACGGGACGATGCTATCACGCTCGCGGCGCGCCACCGACCCCGCGACCCGTGCACCTGGTGGGACGCTGGAGGTGACGAAGGCGTTGCCGCCGATCACCGCGCCCTTGCCGATGACGGTATCGCCGCCCAGGATGGTGGCCCCGGCGTAGATGACGACGTCGTCCTCGATGGTCGGGTGCCGCCTCGAGCCGGGGGCCGGCCGCTCCTCGGTGCGTGGCACGCTGAGCGCCCCCAGGGTCACCCCCTGGTAGATACGGACCCGGTCGCCGATCACCGAGGTCTCGCCGATCACGACCCCGGTGCCGTGGTCGATGAAGAACGAGCGGCCGATCTGGGCGCCCGGGTGGATGTCGATCCCGGTGCGCTGGTGGGCGAGCTCGGTCATCATCCGGGGCACGATCACCGCGCCCTCGTGGAGCAGCGCGTTGGCGATCCGCCACACCGTGGTCGCGTACAGCCCGGGATAGCAGACGATGATCTCGTCGGCCCCGGTCGCGGCCGGGTCGCCCTCGAAGGCGGCCTGGATGTCGGTCGCGAGCGCCTCGCGCAACGACGGCAGCCGGGTCAGGAACCGGGCCACGACCTGCTCGCCGCGGGTCGCGCAGTCGGGGCAGTCGGGGTCGCTGGTGGTGTTGGTGATCTGGATACGATGGTTGAACGCCCGGTAGACCTCGCGGCGCAGGCTGTTGCGCAGCTCGTCGATCCGCTCGCGGACCAGGTCGCGCAGCTCGGTCGGCGTCAGCCGGGTCGCGTTGGTGCCAGCGAAGCCAGGAAACAGGAGCGCGCGGCACTGGTCGACGACCCGGGCGACCTGCTGCTCCGACGGCAGCTCGTAGCCGCCGAGGTGCTGCATGCCGGCGTGACAGGCCTGATAGCTCGTCAGCAACTGGGTCGCGACGTCGTCAGTCACGTTGCCGGAGCGAGCACTCATGGCCCAGGTTGTAGCGCGAGGCGCCCGCGCCGCCTATGGTTTCGCGGTCACCCGCCGGGGGCCCGATCTCTGCCACCGGCGCGGGCACCTGCCCACTCGGCCGGTGACCCTCACTCGGCGAGGTCGCCGGGCGCGAGCACGGCCGGCACCGGCGCCGGCGCTTCGTTGATCACCCGCAGCGCCTCGACGAACCGGCTGTCGGGCACGGTGACCCGGGTCGGCATGCCGCCCCCCAGCTCGAGCAGGCGCACGAAGTCCCAGCCCGAGCCGAACGCCGCGGCGATCGTGACCATGCCCGAGTCCTTCACCATCGACACCGGCGCGCGGGCCTGGCCCGCGAGCAAGAGGTCGGTCTTGTCGTAGGGCAAGCTGCTGCCGGCGGTGTCGACCCACGCGACCCGCCCGCGGATGACGTAGCGGGCGTCGAGCGCGGCGGTGCCAGCCGCGCGCACCTCGAACTCGCGCGCGGCCTCCTCGATCACGTCGGCGTGAGCCCCCGACTTCATGCCGCCGGCCAGCCACCACACCACCGCCCGCTTGAGCTGGTCGTCGCGGAACTTGGCGCGCAGCGCGTGGTCGATCCGGATCGCGATCGGGCCCGGCTCGCCGATGCGGGTGTCGACCGCGCGCGCGTCGTCGTCGGCGCCGCGATACGGCTCGACCCCGGCCAGCACCCACTTGGCCGCCGAGTACAGCCCGTCGAGATCGACGTGGCTGACGATCGTCTCGATCGGGCCGACCCGGCGCACCAGCTCGGGCGTCACCATCTCGGGACACGCGCCGTGCTGCGCCTTGGTCGCGAGCACGAACCGCGGGTCGCGGGCGTAGTCGACATGGCGGTCGTGATCGTGGTGATCGACCCATGCCGCCAGCCGATCGCCGAGCCCGTCGATGAACGGCCGGGTGGTGAGATCGAAGGACACCGACGACCCGATGGTGGAGGCGAAGCCGATGTCGAGCACGACCACCCGCCCGGGCACCTTCTCGGCGCGCGGCAAGAGGCGCGGTGACGCGAAGGCCAGGTTGATCGCCATCGGCGGCACGCTAGCACGCCCCTCGCCGCGGCCGCCGGGGCGCTACCGCGTCGCGCCCGGGCAGTGCATCAGCGCCGACCAGCCCTCGTGCAGGTAGACCTCGCGGTTGGTCCCGCGATCGCCGCAGGTCGACGACGACGGCTGCGGCAACAGACACAGCGTGCGCTTGCCGACCCGGGCCTGCAGCGCGGTCCGCTCGTGGGCGGCGACCTCGCCGAGCCAGGCGCCGTCGACGTGGACCGCGACCGGCTCCGGGCACTCGCGGTTGTCGAGGTAGAAGGTCGCGACCGCCGGCTCGATCGGCGGCCGGCGCACGAAGGTCCCGGTCGGCTTGCGCGCGGCGTCGCCGGCGGCCCGGTACAGCTCGGGCGTCGCCGCGGCCGCCGCCAGCAGCTCCTCGCGGCAGTTGCGCACCGCCAGCTCGCGGCCGAGCTGCACCTTGAGCGACGCGCGCATCTCGCGGACGTCGGCCTGGGCCAGCCGGTAGCCGCGGCGGACGTCGACCACGCGCTGCCGCCAGGCCGGGCCCAGAGCGGCGGTCTCCCCGTAGTCGTCGTAGGTGGCGACCACGCGGTAGGCGTCCTCGAGATCGACCCCGGCGCGGAGGAACCCGGCGTAGGCCTTGCGCGCCTGGTCCCAGCGCGGCGCGACCGCCAGCAGCGGACACACCTTGGTGCGTGGCACCAGCCGCGCCGCCTTGGGATCCTTGCCGGGCCCCTCGCCCATCACCAGCAGCGCGGCGGTCACCTCGTTCTGGAGCTGGACGCGGAAGGTCGTCATCCGGGTCTCGGTCGCGGTGAACCGCTCGATCGCGGCCCGGAACGCGTCGCGATCGCCGAACGGCAGCTCGAGCCGCGGCTTGCCCTCGTGACGCAGGTCGGTGCCGGCGCGCGCGAGCACGCCCAGGTTCCAGCGGGCGTCGTCGTGGCGCGGATCGCGGCGCAGCGCGAGCGCGAACGCCTCGCGGGCACCGGCGCGGTCGCCGGACCGGACCAGCACCACGCCGCGCAGGTAGGCCGCGCCGGCGTCGGTCGGCGCCAGCCCGTCGAGCACCTCGAGCTGCGACAGCGCCAGCGCGGTCATGCCCTTGGCCGACGCGACCAGCGCGAGGTCGTAGCGCGCCACCGCGCTGCGCGGCCGCTTGCGGGCGGCGTTGCGCCAGTACCACAGCGCCTCGTCGGACTTGCCGGCGAGGAACGCGCAGGTTCCGATCATCACGTAGGTCTGGCCCAGCCACTTCTCGAACTTCTGGGCGCGGACGAAGGCGCGCCGCGCCTCCTCGAGCTGGCCGGCGTCGAGGTGGGTCGCGCCGATCAGGAACAGCGGCCGCGGGTCGGTGGCGTCGAGCGTCGCCACCTTGCCGTACCAGCGCACCGCCGCCGCGGTGTCGCCGCGCCGCCGGTACAGATCGGCCACCCGCTTCTGCGCGGTCGCGTCGGCCGGCCGCGCGGCCGCGACCCGCTCGAACGCGGCGCTCGCCTCGGCGAGCCGGTCCAGCTCGGCGTAGGCCGCGCCGAGATCGACCACCGCGTCGAGCTCGCCGGGCACCAGCCGGGTCACCGCCTCGAGCTCGCGGGCGAGCAGCGCGGTGTCGCCGCGGGCGCCGTGGATCAGCGCGCGCAGCCGGCGCGCGCCGAGGTCGTCGGGGCGGCGGCCGACCACCCGGTCCAGCTCGCGCAGCGCGCCCTCGCCGTCGCCGGTCTGCCAGCGCGCCTCGCCCACGCCGACCCGAGCGTCGAGGTCCCAGGGCCGGGCCCGGACCAGCCGGTCATATAGCTCGAGCGCGATATCGCCCTTGCCGCTCTGGCGCGCGCGCTCGGCGGCGGCGCGCAGGGCCGGCGCGTAGCCGGGCACCAGGTCGACCGCGTAGTTGAACTTGCCGGCGGCGCGGTTGGCGATCTTGGGATCGGGGTCACGCGCCCACAGCTCGCCGACCAGGCGCTGGCCCTCGACCATGAACGGGTCGATGAAGATCGACCGGGTCAGGTCCTTGGCCGCGCCCTTGAGATCGACCGCCCCGAACGAGCCGAGCCACTTGCCGAGGCCACGCCCGAGCAGCGTGAAGCCGTACAGGTCCTTGCTCGGCGCCCGCGCCAGCAGCGCGGCGCCGCCTTCGGGCACGGTCCAGCCCGCCGTGGTTGCCATCGCGACCAGCGCGGCCCCGACCAGCGCGTGGGCGTCCGGCATCGGACCGGTCACGTCGTGCTCGGCGGCGATCGCGACCGCGCCGGTCGTCGGGTCGCGCCGCCACAGCGTGGTGTGCAGGCGCAGCATCCAGCTGGGCCGCGCCACCCAGCCGGTCACGATCCAGCGCGCGTCGCGGGCCTTGGCCAGCGCGCCGACCGCGTCGGGGGTGGCGGGTAGCACCAGGCCCTCGGGCACCACCAGCGGCCCGAACGTCGGCACCAGGCCGAACACCCGCTCGATCTTCTCGCCGATCGAGAACGGCACGCCCGCGATCGCCCAGTCGAGCGCGCGGACCCCGGCCCGGTTCTCGAAGCCGAGGACGGCGAACCGATCGGGCGCGCGCGCCGGCACGTCGGGCAAGGCGGCGCCGCCGCCGATCACGACCACGCGCGGCGGCGCGGTCTGCGCTTTCGGATCGATCGGCCCGGCCACCGGTTCGTCGAGCGGCGCCGGCTCGGCGCCCTGGCCGTGGCCGTCGCGGATGCCGGCCCCGGCGCCGACCACGACCACCAGCGTCGCCAGCACGGTCGCCAGCCGGCGGGCCCGCGGGAACGACGGGCCCCGCATGCGGTTGCTCGGCCGGGGCGATGGAGCCATCCTGGGTTCCTAGTTTGCGCTCCGATCCCGCCGACGCCAAGCCCGAGGTCCCGCCCCGTCTGCGGCGGCAGCGACGGATCCGGCTGTTTTCGGTGCTGCGGCTGGCCGCGCTGCTGTTCGTGTACCTCGGGTCGGGGGGCGCCGCGTTCGCCTACCTCGCGGTCATGACCGCGAACGACTCGCTGCCCGCCGATCTCACCAGCGCGTTCGACTACCGCCCCAACCGCAAGAGCCTGGTCATCTCCGCCGACGGCGAGGAGGTCGGCGCCTTCTTCGTCGAGAACCGCCAGGTGGTGTCGCTCGATCGCATGCCGCCGCACGTGCCGGCCGCCTTCATCTCGTCCGAGGACAGCCGGTTCTGGGATCACCCCGGCTTCGACGCGGTCGGCATCGTCCGCGCCGCCTGGAAGAACTTCACGGTCGGCAAGACCAAGGAGGGCGCGTCGACGATCACGCAGCAGGTGATCAAGCTGCTCATGCTCGGCAACGAGAAGACCTACGAGCGCAAGCTGAAGGAGGTGGTGCTGGCGGTCCGCATCGAGCGCGAGCTGTCCAAGCCCGAGATCCTCGCGATCTATCTCAACCACATCTTCCTCGGCAACAACGCGCACGGGGTCCAGGCCGCCGCCGAGGTCTACTTCGGCAAGAACGTCGAGAACCTGACCATCGCCGAGTCCGCCATGCTCGCCGGCATCGTGCCGGGGCCGAGCATCTACGCGCCCCACCGCAACTTCCGCTTCGCCCGGCGCGAGCAGCTCCGCGTGCTCGGCCGCATGCGCGAGGAGGGCTACATCAGCGACACCGAGCTGGCCCAGGCGATCGACGAGCCGATCGCCATCCTCGGCGACCAGCCGCTCAACCACCTGGCCGCGCCCTACTTCGTCGAGCGGATCCGGCAGATCGCGCAGACCCAGCTCGGCTTCGAGAAGGTCTTCCACGGCGGCCTCCGCTTCTACGCCACCCTCGACACCCGCATGCAGGCGGCCGCCGAGGCGGCGCTGCGGCGTGGCCTCGAGACCCTCGACCGCCGGCTCGGGTTCCGCGGCCCGGTCGGCCGCATCCCGCGCGCCGACCGCGACGCCTGGGCCCAAGGCCAGGCCCACCCGTATCGGCCCGGCGTGGTCCTGGCCGCGGCGCCCACCACCGAGCGCATCCAGCCCGAGACCACCTACGCGGGCCTGGTCGTCGAGCTGCCCAAGAAGGGCGGCGTCACCGTCGATCTGGGGCCGATCACCCGGCGCCTGGTCGACAAGGACGCGGTCGACGTCCGGGCCTGGAAGGGCGAACAAGGCGAGGTGATCGCGGTCGGCGACCTGGTCCCCGTCCGCGTCGACGCCGCCGGCGAGACGGTGACGCTGGCCCAGCCGCCCGCCCTGCAGGGCGCGCTGGTCGCGATCGAGCCGTCGACCGGCCGGGTCCGCGCGCTGGTCGGCGGCTACGACTGGATGGGCAGCCAGTTCGACCGCGCCTCGCAGGCCAAACGGCAGGTCGGCTCCGCGATCAAGCCCTTCATCTACGGCGCCGCGATCGCGGCCGGCCATACCCCGGTCGATCAGATGTACGACGGCCCGGTCTACGTCCCGACCGCGGTCGGCATCTGGTCGCCGTCCAACTACGACGGCAAGTACACCGGCCGGGTCACTCTGCGCACCGCGATCGCCAAGAGCCTCAACACGATCTCGGTGCAGCTCACGGTCGACGTCGGCCTCGACCGGGTCATCGAGGTGCTGCGCGGGTTCGGGATCACCTCGCCCATCCCGCGCCACATCTCGGTCTCGCTCGGCACCCCGGATCTCACGCTGCTCGAGCTGTCGACCGCCTACGCCGGCATCGCCAACGGCGGCCGCAAGGTCGAGGCGCGCTTCTTCGACCTCGTCGCCGACGGCGCCGGCCAGGTCCTGGTCGATCAGCGCACGCCGCCGCCGGGCGCGCAGGTGCTGTCGCCTGCGGTCGCCTACGTGCTGACCGACATGATGAAGGGCGTGGTGACCCGCGGCACCGCGCGCCGCGCGGTCGAGCTGGGCCGGCCCGCCGCCGGCAAGACCGGCACCTCGGCCAACTACAAGGACGTGTGGTTCATCGGCTTCACGCCAGACCTGCTGTGCGGCGTCTGGATCGGCCGCGACGACTCGACGCCGATCGGCGACAAGATCACCGGCGGTGGCGCCGCGGTGCCGATCTGGCTCGAGTTCATGAAGGCCGCGCTGCCGCCGGGCCCGGGTCGCGACTTCCCGGTGCCGCCCGGGATCACGTTCGCGCGCATCGAGGAGTGGGGCGGCCAGCCGTGGGGGCCGTCGCCCGATGCAGCGTGGATCCCGTTCGTGCGTGGCACGATGCCGGCGCGGTTCGCCGCCGGCGGCCCGCTGCCGCGCTTCGAGGACCTGGTCCCACCGCCGCCGATGCCGCCCCCATGACGTTCACACCCGCACGCGCCCGGTGCGCTCGGCACCGGACGAGGTCATGCTACCGTCTGCGGCGATGTCGCGTTGTACGCTGTCCGGCATTCCACTCGTCTCGATCGCAACGGCCATGGCCATGACCACCACGGGATGCAGCGACAACGGCAGCAGCGGCGGCCCCGACGCGGTCTCGCCGTCGTGCATGGAGGCGACGATGCATGACGACCTCCCGTGGCTGCAGGAGAAGGTCTTCTCCCCGAGCTGCTCGGGCTTCTCGTCCTGCCACATGGGCGCGGCCCTCGATGCCGAGGGGCTCAACCTCGAGACCGGCAGCACCCACGCTCAGCTGGTCGGGGTGCGGTCGGAGCTGTTTCCCGAGCTCGTGCGGGTCGTGCCGGGCGATCCCGCCAACAGCTACCTGATGATCGCGGTCGGCCAGTACCCCGGGCCGCTGGGCAAGGGCGGCACCATGCCGCTCAACAACCCGCTACTGTGTCCGCAGAAGCGCGATGCGATCGAGCGCTGGATCCGGGCGGGCGCCACCGCCACCCCCGCCGCGATCGACGCGGGCCTCGACACCGACGCTGTGACTGCAACGAACTGAGCACCGGACGATCTCTCGATGCATAAGTCCTCTATCTATCAACGGAATTTGGACTGCGCTCGCTTGACGGCAGCGCGGCCCCGCAGCTACAACCGACGCATACCCCGCGGAGGCCGGAGATCGCCATGGATTGGCTAAGCGAAGTCTTCTCGAAGGGCGGCCCGTTCTTCATCATCAACACGTTCTTCTTGGCGGTCTGCATCGCCTTGATTGTCGAACGTGCGATGTATTTCCTGGGCCGCGGCCACCTCAACGCCAAGGCCTTCCTTGAGCAGATCAAGCGTCTGCTCGCGGCCAACAACGTCGATCGCGCCAAGAAGCTGTGCGACGCGACGTCGGCGCCGGTCGCCCGGGTCGCCAAGGCGGGTCTCAATCGTCTGCATCGCGGTGAAGCCGCGGTCGCTCAGGCGATGGAAGAGACCATGACCGATGTGACGCCCGAGGTGAAGGCCCGCGTCGCCGCCCTGTGGTCGATGGCGAACATCGTGACCCTCACGGGTCTCCTTGGCACCATCACCGGCCTCATCGCGACGTTCTCGGCACTCAAGGAGAGCAACCCGGCCGACAAGGACGAGAAGCTCTCTGAAGGTATCGCCGAGGCCATGTACAACACCGCCTACGGTCTCGCGATCGCACTGCTCTGCATGGTCGCGCACCTCATGCTGTCGGCGGCCATGAAGAAGGTCATCTCCGACCTCGAAGCGTTCGCGCTGCGGTTCGAGAACCTGCTGGCCGAGGGCGCCCTCGCGGGTGCCGGCGGCGCGGGTCGCTCCGCCGGTGCAGCTCCGGGCATGGGCTCCGCCGAGAGCGACCAGGACGTGGCCTGAGGCACACGCGTGCTCTCTCACCACCAGGTACGCTCGAAGACTCGCATGGCGGTGCGCCGCCGCGAGGAGCAGATTGAGCAAGACGAGATCGAGAGCGGTGAGATCAACCTCATCCCGTACCTCGATATCGTCACCAACTTGATGCTGTTCCTCCTGGCGTCGGTGACGGCGAACATCATCTTCGGGCAGATCAACACCACCCTGCCCGACCAGGGAGCGCCGCCGGCCAACCAGGCCAACGAACCCGCCAAGGATCCCAACGAGCAGGCGCTCGGCCTGGCGATCGCGGTCACCAAGGACGAGATCTTGCTATTCTCGTTCTCGGGGCTGGAGGGCACCATCAAGGAGCCCAAGCTGCGCGTGCCGCGCGCCGGCCGCCCCGGCGAGGCCTGCGACGGCGCGTACCTCTGCGAGACCAACACCTGCGTCAACCAGGTGTGCAAGGCGAACCCGGACTTCGACGTGACGCCGGTGTTCGACTACCGGTTGCTCAACCGCGCGCTGGTCCAGATCGCCGAGACCCGCTTCAAGGGTCAGAAGCGCAAGCCCGACACCTACCAGGCCATCCTGATGGCGGATCCGGCGGTGCCCTACGGCACGCTGATCTCGGTCATCAGCGCGATGCGCTGCCCGATGCCTGCGTTCGGTCAGCCGTCACTGACCTGCTTCCTGCCGACCGCCGACGAGAACCTGAAGAAGGCGGAGAACCCGGTCGACGACGTCGCCCGGCTCTACGACACCGCGCGCACGCCGTACGACCCGACCCAGCATGCGCTGTTCCCGGACGTGGTCTTCTCGGGAGGCTTCCGATGAGCTTCACCATCCGGGAGACCCGCGCGCTCATCCGCAAGGCGGTCAGTCGCGTCCCCGAGGGCGAGGAGATCCGCCACCTGAACATCATGCCGATGATGGACATGATGACGATCCTCCTGGTCGCGTTCATCTCGCAGGCAGCGGCCAGCGCGACCACGCTGGTCACCGGCACGCTCACGGTTCCATCGTCGGTCTCCGAGCAGGCGATGCCCGAGGCGGCTTCGACGCTCATCATCACCAAGACGGCGATCGTCGTCGAGGGCAAGGAGATCGTCGTCATCCGCAATGGCGACGTCGACGCCTCGCAGAAGGAAGGCGGCGCGGACGGTCGCAAGATCCCGCGCCTGTCGAACTTCCTCGGCAACCTGCGCCGCGAGCAGGAAGCCGCGCTCCGCCGCGACGGCAAGCCGCTGCCGCCGGTGCCGGAGCTCATGGTCATTGCCGATCGCTCGACGCCTTACGGTCTGCTCCTCAGCGTGATGTTCAGCGCCAAGGAGAAGGAGGCCGGGTACAAGCGCTTCCGCCTGATCGTGCAGCGCAACGAAGTCGTCACGGCCAGCCAGTAGCGCGGCTTCCTCCGATGGCCTCGTAGTCGCCGCCGCGGACCTCCCGCGAAGCGCGGATCCCCCGGTGGGGTTCGCACCGTCAGCCCCCGGCGCCCCGCGATATCGCGGTGGCTCCGCCCGTGCGGGCTCGCTATACTGGCTCCCATGAAGTCCTTGGTCGGAGAGCGCCGCGCGATCGCCGCGGCCGTACTAGCCTTCTACGGTCTCATCCTGTTTCTCCTCGGGGGCAACGTTCCCCCCGAGATGAAGCCGATGATCTTCGCCCTCGCCGCGATCTACGGCGTGGGCTTCTTCGGCGTCGTCGCCGGGTGGTTCTGGGGGCGCTGGTACGCCAGCGGCGTCGGCATGTGGGGCGTCGTCACGGCGGTGATGGGCATCTGGCAGGTGGGGCCAGAGCCGGTCTTCGTCTTCCTCGCGATCACCAACGGCATCCTGCCGCTGTTCCTCGCCGGCGATTCGATGGCGGCCGGCTACGACGGCCGGCCCGAGTGGCGGGCGCGCTTCCACCTCGACGAGCTGGCGGTGCACCGCCTCGGCAAGTCGGTCACCCGCGCCGCGATGAGCTTGCCGTGGCTGCTGCTGTGGGCGCTCGCGCCGAAGCAGCCCGCCAGCCTCGCCGTGCTGGTGCCGGTCGTGCTCGCCGGCGCCGGCGTCTGGGGCCTCTTCCGCATGCGCACCTGGGGCCTGCTGGCGCTGGCCGGTGCCGCGGGGACCACGGCGATCACCGCCGGCGCGTCGGCGGGTCCCGGCACTGTCCACGCGCTGATCGCGACCGTCCTGTTGGCCGGCGCAGTGGCCCCGTTCGCCCGTCCGATCGCGCGCAAGCTCGTGACCGCGCGTTGATTTCAGTCGGGCGGCGTCGTACCTTCGACGCCGCATGAGGACTTCATCGCGTGGGCGTCGTTCGCACCTCGGCGCGCTGGTCGTGGGGCTCGCGCTGGTGGCTGGCGCGGGCCTGGCCACCGGTTGTGCCGGTCCGTACGCGGGCCAGGCCGAGCGGCTGAAGAAGCCGCCGAAGAAAAAGATGCCCGAGGTGGTCGCGGCCGCCCCGGTCGAGATCAAGTTCGCCGGCGAATGCGTCGCGAAGTTCCAGGAAGAGAACGCCAAGGCGATGGCGCAGCACAACCGCGGCGCCACCAAGGCCCGGCAGATGGCCGGTCAGGGCGCCGAACTCCTCGAGCAGGCGGCCAAGTCGACCGACGACGCGCAGGTCGCCGGCCTGACCAAGGAGGCCATCGGCAAGCTGCGCGGCGCGCTGCTCGAAGACCCCTACAGTGCCGAGGCCAGCTACAACCTGGCGGTCGGCTACGCGCGCGCCCGCCGCAAGACCTGCGCGCTGGCGCTGCTCAAGCGGCTCGCCGAGCTCGAGAAGTACGACGAGTTCACGCCCGCCGCGCGCCGGATGCTCAAGGCCGCCGAGGACGACGCCGCGTTCTCGCTCTTCCGCAAGGAAGCGACCGAGGCGATGGGGCGCTGACGCGCAACCCGCCACCTCCCTGCCCCCGATCAGCCTGAGCCAGCAGAAGAGTTCATCATGACGCCTCACCCGTTCGCGCGCGCCCGAGTCGCCGCGTGCCTCGTCGCCTCGCTCGTCGGCGCGACCTCGCTCACCGCTGGCTGCAAGAAGCCGCCGGTGGTCTCGCCGCCGCCGCCCGCGCTTCGTCCCGAGCCGCTGCCGCCCCCGCCGGTCCAGGCCGCGACCCGCACCGACTGCGACCCGCCCGAGCTCGGCGCGGCCGCCCAGCCGATGACGTACGCCGAGCGCGCGCCTCGCATCCAGGAGGCCCAGGCGCTCGCCGTCGAGGGCACCAACCAGCTCAAGGGCGCCGAGGGCGGCGAGCTCGACGCCAAGTCGCGCGAGCAGATGGTGACCGACTCGGTCGCCACGCTGGTCTCGGCGCTGTCGGCCGATCCCTACAACGTCCACGCGACGTACAACCTCGCGGCGGCCTACGCGCGGATCAATCGCAAGCAGTGCGCGCTCAACTTGCTGGATCGCTTGATCCAGATGCGCGACCACCACAGCCGCAAGGCCGAGGTGAACGTCAAGCTCGACCGCCTGCTCGGCCGCAACGGGATCGCGCTCGACTCCGACTTCCGCGATCTCCGCCAGAACGCGACCTTTGGTTGCTTGATCAGCAATATCGGCTCCACTCAGCCCAAGAACTGCTTCGCGAATCCATAGGGTTGCGGAGTTCGCGACGCGCGGCGCCATGCCGCGCTGCCCGCGGTTGGTACGTCGCAGGGTGCCATGGCCGGCCAGGGCGCTTCCCTTGTGCGGCGGGGCTCGATGCCGTACAAATCCGGGACTTTCCCCCTGGAGCCGCACCCTCGTGAAGCCCTCCCTCCTCGCCAGCGCCATCCTCGCCAACACCGCCGTTCTCCTCGGCGCTGGTACGGCGTCCGCCCAGCCTGCTGCCAAGCCGGCTGCGGCTTCCGCCCGCGCCTGTGGCGTGACCGCGATCCCGCTGTCGGTCGGGAGCGAGTGGGTCTACCAGCCGGCCACGCCGCCTCAGGACCGGGTCCTGACCGAGGCGCAGAAGCGCCTGACGCCGCTCGAGCCCAAGAAGCTCGTCATCAAGGTCGCCGGCGTCGACACCAAGGACGGCGTCACCACCGTCTCGCTCACCGAGGACCACGACGGCCGGGTCCATCAGACCTGGGTCAAGTGCGCCGGCGGCGGCGCGACCTTCCAGATCGCGCCCGACGCGTTCTGGTTCGCGGGCGAGCCGGGCACCACCTACGGCATCGAGCTCAGCAACGTCGAGCGCAAGGGTCAGACCCTGGGCCTCGTCGGCGGCAAGATCGCCGCGCTGGAGTGGCACGATGATCTGATCGCGTCCTGGAAGCACGTCGTCACCGGCAAGCGCGAGTTGCCCCTGCGCAGCGGCAAGCTCGAGGTCATCCGGCACTGGGTGGTCCAGCCCGACGAAGAGATCGGCATGAATGGCGGCCGCTTGAAGGCCAAGAAGCTTGGCATCGAGATCACGATGAAGGTCTCGATCGAGCCGGCCCCGCCCGAGCCGATCCGGCCGCCGCCGCTGATGGTCAACTTCTTCTGGTACGTGGATGGCGTGGGCCCGGTCCAGATCGTCAACAGCTACGGTCAGATGTACGTCCTGACGTCGTCGACTGCGATGGCGTCGGCGACGAAGTAGCGCTGCCGCGTGCGCCGTGCGCAGCTGCGCTTGCGGCGGGACCTGCGCGCCGCGATCGGCCGCGGGCATCCGTGGATCTACGATCGCGCCGCGGCGCCGATCGAGGCCGCCGCCGGCGAGCTGGTGACCGTGGTCGACGACCGCGGGCCGGTCGCGACCGCGTTCGTGGATCCGCGCGGGCCGATCCGCGCCCGGGTGCTGGACCTCGATCCAGCCGCGGTCATCGACGATGCGTGGGTCCACGCGCGGGCGGCCACCGCCGCGGGCCACCGCCGGCTGCCGCCCGAGCTGGCCGAGACCGACGCGCTGCGGGTGGTCCACGGCGAGAACGACGGCCTGCCCGGCCTGACCGTCGACGTCTACGCCGGCATCGCCGTGGTGGTCTTCGACGGCGGCGCCGCGGCGGCGTTCTGGGAGCCGCGCTTGCCCGCCGTGCTGGCTGGGCTGGTCGCCGGCGGCCTGACGATCGCGGCCACCTGGATCCGCGGCGTGCGCGGCGAGCGGGGCGCCGGTCGCGCCGCCGACCGCGGCGCCGGCGCGGTGCCGGCGCTGGTGACCATCCGCGAGGGCACGGCGCGCTTCGACGTCGACGTGCGCCACGGCCAGAAGACCGGCTTCTTCCTCGACCAGCGCGCCAACCGGGCCCGGGTCGCCGAGCTGGCCAGCGGCGCGCGCGTGCTCAACCTGTTCGCGTACACCGGCGGGTTCTCGGTGCGCGCCGGGCTGGCCGGCGCCGAGCACGTCACCAGCGTCGACCTCGCCGCGCCGGCGGTCGCCGCGTCGGTGCAGCACTGGCGGGACAACGGTCTGCCCGCGGGCCGGCACGACGGCGTCACCGAGGACGCGTTCGGGTTCCTCGAGCGCGCGGCCGCGAGCGGACGACGGTGGGACGTGGTCGTGGTCGACCCGCCGAGCTTCGCGCCCAGCGAGGCCGCGCTGACCCAGGCGCTGCCGGCCTACCACCGCCTCAACCGGCTCGCCCACGCGGTGACCGCGCGCGGGGGCCTGCTGGTGTCGGCCTCGTGCTCGTCGCACGTGACCGAGACGCATCTGCGCGCGGTCCTCGCCAACGTGGGGCCGCCGGGACGACCGGTCCGTGTGATCGAGGCGCGCGGCGCAGCCGCCGATCACCCGACCCGTCCCGGCTTCCCCGAGGGCCGCTATCTCAAGCTGCTGCTCGCGGTCTGCTGATCACGGCGCGCGCCGCGCGATCCCCGGACCCAAGCGCAACCGGGGCGAGGTCGACCTGACCTGGCCGGCCTGACGCGTGTCATCGCGCGCGGTTGGCAACGTTCTCCGCATCCTGACGATGTAAGCCATCGCTTGCTCTTGACCCGGGGAGACGAGGGCCTCCCTTGTTCGCTTGACCGATTCGGGTCGGTCCGATACCTAGGCCCCCGCGTCTGCTCGCCTCTTCGCTGCCGATGGAGCTCCATGCCTCGCCTCGCCTGTGTCGCTCACGCTGTCGTCGTCTCCGCGCTCGTTCTCCTCGCGTCGTGCGCCGATACCGGCAGCGGCAAGCCCCAGTGTGAGGACGGGGTCGACAACGACCGCGACGGCTTCATCGACGAGGCCGATCCGGCCTGCGCCGCCGGCAGCCCGACCGAGGCGGAGGATCCGGCCGGGCCCTGCGGGGACGGCGTCGACAACGACGGGGACGGGCTCACCGACTTCCCGGACGATCCCGGCTGCGACGGCGACGGCGATGTCGACGAGTACGACGTCGGCGACATGGCCGACTGCATGAACGGTCGCGACGACGACGGGGATGGCAAGATCGACTTCCCCGCCGACCCCGGCTGTCTCGCGGCCAACCAGGATGGCGAGGGCGACGACTGCCCGACCGGCCCCAACTGTCCGCAGTGCGCCAACGGCCGGGACGACGATGTCGATACCCTGGTCGACTTCCCGACCGACCCCGGCTGCACCAGCGCGTCGGGTGGGTTCGAGTACAACCTCGACGTCAACGCGTGCGGCACCGGCACCCTGGTCGCCGAGCTGCCCGCCAACGGCATCGTGACCGGCACCCTGAGCACCGGCACCAGCAACGTGCAGGCTTCGACCTGCGCCGGTGGCCCGGTCGGGACCGGGGCCGAGGCGGCCTACGCGTTCCTGGTCGAGAGCCCGAGCACGCTGGTCGCGACGACCGACACCGCCGGGACCACAGCCAACACCGTGCTGTACGTGCGGCGCGCGTGCCGGACCGCGGCCACCGAGCTCGCCTGCAACGACGACATCAACCCGACCAACACCAAGTCGTCGATCAGGGCCGAGCTCACGCCCGGCGCCTACTACCTGATCGTCGACACCAAGGCCGGCAGCCAGACCGGCGCCTACACGCTCCAGGCCTCGATCTACCGCGGCCTGGGCCAGAGCTGCACGGGCGCGGTCCAGTGCGCGCCCGGCAACGAGTGCCGCATGGTGGCCGGCGCCGGGACCACCACCTGCGAGCGGCCGGTGTGCAGCGACGGCCGTGACGACGACGGCGACACCAAGATCGACTTCCCGGCCGACCCGGGCTGCACCTCGGCCATCGACAGCAGCGAGACCGACGACTGCCCCAATGGGGTCAACTGCCCGGACTGCGCCGACACCGTCGACAACGACGGGGACACCCGCGCCGACTACCCGCTCGACACCGCGTGCGCCTCGGCCAGCGGCACCTCCGAGTACGCGTGCACCTCGGCAGATCCAGTCCGGACGTTCGCGGGCAACCTCACGGGCCAGACCATGCCCACCCTCGGCAACGACGTCGACCTGTCGTGCGGCACTAACGGCCGTGACGAGGTGTTCGCGCTGCTGATCACTCGCCCGCTGGCCGAGCTGCGCATCAACACCATCGGCTCCACCATCGACACCAGCATCGCGCTCAAGCAGGCGAGCTGCTCGAGCTTCGACCTGGCGTGCGACGACGACACCGCCGGCAACGGCGACTCCGAGATCTTTCTGGTCGACGTGCAGGTCGGCGAGTACTACCTGGTGGTCGACGACGAGAGCACGACCGGCACCTACAACCTCAACGTCCGCGGCACGCTCACCAGCGACGCCTCGTGCGACCCGGCCTCCACCCTCTTCACCTGCCCGACCGGCTTCAGCTGCGCGGGCACGGCCGGCGCCGAGCGGTGCACGGCGGCCGCCTGCAACGACGCTGTCGATGGCGATGGCGACGGCGACGGCACCGGCTATCCCACCGATCCCGGCTGCGCGTCGCCGAGCGACACCACCGAGGACGACGACTGCCCGGCCGGCCCCAGCTGCCCGGCGTGCAGCAACGACGTCGATGACGACAACGACACCCTCACCGACTACGGCGCGGATCCCGGCTGCGTCGCCGCCAGCGCCACCAGCGAGCTGGCGCCGTGCACGTCGGGCGATCCGGTGCTGCTGCTGAACAACCCGCGCGTGGTCGACGCCTCGACCGCGACCCGCAGCAACGACGTCGACCTGTCGTGCGGCACCGACGGCCGGGACGAGATCTATCGGCTGATGGTGATCCAGCCGCTGGCGTCGCTCACGGTCGACACCGTGGGCTCGTCGCTCGACACCGTGGTCGGCCTGCGCGGCGCGACCTGCAACGGCACCGCCGACCTCGCCTGCGACGACAACGGGGCCGGCAACGGCGACTCGCGGGTGACCCTGACCAACGTCGGGGTCGGCGAGTACTTCGTCGTGGTCGACGATCGCAACGTGGCCAACCCCGGGACCTACAACCTCAACGTCACCGGCACCATCGCCGTCGGCGGCCAGTGCGACCCGGCCTCGACCGTCTACACCTGCACCGCCGGCCACGCGTGCACCGGCGCGCCGATGGCGACCTGCCAGCTGGCGGCCTGCAACAACGCGGTCGATGACGACGGCCGCGGCGACGGCACCGGCTTCCCCACTGACCCCGGCTGCGCGAGCACGTCCGACAACGACGAGGCCGATGACTGCCCCAGCGGCCCGATGTGCCCGGCGTGCAGCAACGACCTCGACGACGACGGCGACGGACTCACCGACTACCCGGAGGACCCGGCCTGCGCGGGCGCGGGCGTCGCCAGCGAGCTGGCGCCGTGCACGTCCATCGACCCGATCCCGGTGTTCACCGCCGACCTCGCGGGCGTGTCGATCGCGACCCAGGCCAACGACGTCGACCTCAGCTGCGGCAACGACGGGCGCGATCTGATCTACCGCTACTACGTCACCGCGCCGCTGGTCAGCCTCACGGCTGACACCGGAGGCTCGGACACCAACGCCGCGATCGCGCTCCGCCGCAACTCGTGCAACGGCAACACCGATCTCGGTTGCGCCGTCAACAACTACGCCAACGGCGATGCCCGGGCCACCATCACCGGCGTCACGGTCGGCGAGTACTTCATCCTGGTCGACGACCAGAACACCGCGACCCCGACCACGATCAGCGTCAACCTCCGCGGCGTGATCCCGTCGCTGGGTCGGTGCAACCCGAGCTCGACCACGTTCGTGTGCGACACCGGGACCACCTGTCGCGGCGCGGCCGGGGCCGAGCGCTGCTCGCCCGGCGTCTGCAACGACACCGTCGACGACGACGGCCGCGGCGATGGCACCGGCTTCCCGACCGACCCCGGCTGCACCAGCGTCGCCGACACCGACGAGGCCGACGACTGCCCGACCGGCACCAGCTGTCCGGCCTGCAGCAACGGCCTCGACGACGACGGCAACGGCACGATCGATTTCCCGGCCGATCTGGGCTGTGCCGCCGCCAGCGACACCGTCGAGCGCACGTGCGCCCCCGAGACCGATCCGTTCACCGTCGTTTCGACCCGGGTGACCACGGGTACCACCACCGGCGCCGCCAACAACTTTTCGCCGAGCTGCCAGAGCACCTCCAACGCCGACCGGGTCCACTTGCTGAGCCTGCCGGTGCCGGTCGCGTCGCTGACCATGACCACGGTCGGGACCAGCTACGACACGATCCTCGTGTTCATGGATTCGGGGTGCGGAACATCGCTCGCGTGCAACGACGACGGCGCCGGGGTTCAGTCGACCATCACCCGGACCGACGTCGCGGCGGGCACCTACGCCATCGTGGTCGACGGCTACGACATGAACAGCGGCCCGTACACGCTCAACGTGAACGGCACGGTCGCCGCGGGTGTAGCCTGCACCGATCCGCTGTTCGCCGCCGGTGTCCTCGCCTGCGCGGGCACCTGCACCGCTGGCACCTGCCAGTAACGGGACAGGTTCCTGGCTCGCGAAGCGCCGCACCAGGGCGCTTCAAGCCGACCGCCCCGGCAGCACCGGGGACAGGTTCCTGGGTCGCAAAGACCGGCAACCACAGTGCTTTCAGCCCGAACGCCCAGCGCGGTCGGGTTGCGGCCCCGCCCGGGGCTGCCGGCGCAGAAGCGGCTCGCTGCAACTCAGGCCGGGCGGACCGGGCCGGACCGATCGGCCTCGGCCAGGAGGGCGGCCATGCGCGCGTTCATGGTCGCCTCCTCGTCGTCGTCATTGTGGTCGTAGCCAAGCAGGTGGCACAGGCCGTGTGCGGCCAGGAACCGGACCTCGGTCCACAGGCCCTCGGGCCCACGCTTGCGGGCTTGGCGGGCCGCCGTGTCGATCGAGACGATCACGTCGCCGAGCATGCCCGGCGGCGCCGCCCCCGGCGGACCCTCGCGCTGGGCGAAGGCGAGCACGTCGGTCGGCTTGTCCTTGTGCCGGAAGTCGCGGTTGAGCGCGTGGATCACGGGGTCGGTGGTCAGGCGGAACCCGGCCTCGAGCGGGCCCGCCTCGCTGCGGGCAGCGGCCTCCAGCATGCGCGAGAGGTGACGGCGCAGCCGCGCCGCCAGCGGCGCTGGCAGGCGCCGGGCCTCGCGGTCGATCGTGAGGTCGGCGGTGGCGCGCACCACGGGTGCCGCGATCGGTGGCGTTGCGGCCGGGCGCTTCGCGAGCAGGCGCTTCGCCAACGCGGGCTTCGCAGTCACCGGCTTCGCGGTCGCGGGCTTCGCGGTCGCCGGCTTCGCGGCCACGGGCTTCGCGGCCACGGGCTTCGCGGCCACGGGCTTCGCGGCCACGGGCTTCGCGGTCGCCGGCTTCTTCGTCGCGGGTTTCGCGGCCGGACGCTTCGCGGCCGGGCGAGCCGGGGGCGACCGGGTCATCGCTGGACCGCGTCCCAGATCTTCGCCTCGCAGAACACCCGGAACAGCTCGTCGTCGAGCAGGCCCTTCTTCACGTCGCTGGCCAGGATGTCGAGGGCGCGCTGGGGTGGCATCGCCTTCTTGTACGGCCGATCGCTGGCGGTCAGCGCATCGTAGATGTCGCTGATCGTCATCATGCGGGCCGGCACCGGGATCGCGTCGGCCTGCAGGCCGTTGGGGTAGCCCGAGCCATCGAGCTTCTCGTGGTGGGCGCCGGCGATCTCGGGGACCTTGCGGAACTGTTGCCCCCACGGGATCTGGCGCAGGAAGTTCGACGTGTGCACGACGTGGCTCTCGATCTCGAACCGCTCCTCCTTGGTCAGCGAGCCGCGCATGACCTGGAGCGCGGTCGCCTCCTCGGGCTTGAGGTACGGCAGCTGCTCGCCGCCGGGATCCACGAACAGCCGGCTGGCGATGTCGGCGATCCGATCGAAGCCACCCTGCTCGAGGATGGTCGGCTCGTTGGCCGCCAGGATCCAGCGGATCATGTCGTCGAGCTCGGCCAGGGACCGGGCCGCCTGGGCGTCGATCGACGACACCTGGTGGACGTGGCCGGCCTCGAAGCAGCCGACCTTCTGCACCAGCGACTCGACCTCGATGCCGCGCCGGATCAGGTGGAAGCGCTGGACGATGTACTCGCGCTGGTGCTCGTAGAGCTTCTTGGCCTTGACCAGCACGTGCTCGCGGACGCCGACCTTGCCGAAGTCGTGGAGCAGCGCCGCGTACTCGATCTGCTTGAGGTCGTTGGCCGAGAAGTTCAGGTCGCGGTACGGACCGGCATCGACCCGATCGACGGCCTGGGCCAGGCCGGTGGTCAGGGTCGCGACCCGTTCGGAGTGGCCCGAGGTGGTCGGGTCGCGCGACTCGATCGCGGTGACCGACGCGCGGACGAAGCCGTCGAACAGGGTCCGGACCTCGTCGTAGAGCATCGCGTTCTCGAGCGCGATCCCGGCCTGCGAGGCGAGCGACGCCGCGTAGGTGACCGAGACCTCGTCGAACCGCACCACCCCGGTCGTGAACTGCTCGGCGATGTCGAGCCGGGCCACGCCGCGCGCGCGCTTGTTGATGAGCTGGATGACGCCGATGACGTTGTTGCGCGCCGAGATCATCGGCACCGTCAGCATCGACCGGGTCTGGTAGCGATGCTTGTCGTCGAAGCTGCGATCGTGGATGAAGCCCCACGGGTTGTTGCCGGCGCCGGGGGCGTCGAGCCCGTACAGGTCGGGGATGTTGATGACGTCCGACGACATCACGCAGGTACCGACGATCGAGCTGCCCGACACCGGCATCGTGAAGCCCTTGGCGTCGATCGCGCGCGAGTCGTTCTGGCTGACCATGAAGCGCAGGACCCGCGGCTCGGCGGTGTCGTCGCCCTGGACGATGTAGACCGAGCCGGCGTCGGCGCCGGTGACGTCGCGGGCCCGGCGCAGGATGCTGCCGAGCAGCGAGTCGATGTCGCGCTCGCGCGACAGCGAGCGGCCGATGTCGATCAGCAGGTCGTTCTCGTACTTGGCCTGGGCCAGCTCCAGCTCGAGGGCGGCCGCGACCTGGCGCAGGACCGAGGCCTCGGCGCTCACCCGCAGGACCACCGCGATCCGGTCGAGCGAGGCCGGCACCGCCAGCGCGGCCACGTCGCCCTCGCTCGCGACGTGGTGGGCGGCGCCGGCGGTGAAGTCGTCGTCGCTGCCGACCAGCAGCAGCGGGTAGTGGCCGCTGCGCGCCCGCTTGAGGTGGGGCGCCGCCAGGGCCGGGTCCCGCCACACCGACGGCCACACCAGCACGAGCAGGATCGGCGCCTTGGCCCGCGTCTGCGGGGCCCGGGTCTCCAGCTCGAGCCAGCCGACACCCTGACGGCGGACGTGCCACCCCGCCAGGCGGTCGTCGGCGGCGACCGCGGCGCTCAGGTCGTCCTGCGACGCCAGCAGGCTGGCCACGAGGCCTACTCTAGCCTGGAACGTCCGGGACCGTCGGGCCCGACCGACGGCCCGGGCGCTTCGGCGCGGTCGCGCTCGCTGCGGGCCCGGTCGCGGGCGTCGTAGGCGCGGATGATCTCGGCGACCAGCGGGTGGCGCACGACGTCGGCGTCGGTGAACCGGGTGACCCCGATGCCGCTGATGCCCTCGACCAGGTCGAGCGCGTCGCGCAGGCCCGACCGCATGCCGCGCGGCAGGTCGCTCTGCGACGGATCGCCGGTGACGATCGCCTTGGCCCCGAAGCCGAGCCGGGTCAGGAACATCTTCATCTGCTCGACGGTGGTGTTCTGCGCCTCGTCGAGGATCACGAAGCTGTCGTTCAGCGTGCGGCCACGCATGAACGCGAGCGGCGCGACCTCGATGATGTCGTCCGCGATCAGCTTCTGGATCTTGTCGGGCTCGATCATGTCGTGCAGCGCGTCGTACAGCGGCCGCAGGTACGGATTGACCTTCTCCTCGAGCGTGCCGGGCAAGAAGCCGAGCTTCTCGCCGGCCTCGACCGCGGGCCGGGTCAGGACCACGCGGCGGACCTGCTTGTCGAGCAGCGCCCGCACCGCCAGCGCCATCGCCAGGTAGGTCTTGCCGGTGCCGGCCGGGCCCACCGCGAACACGATGTCGTTGGCGCGGACCTGATCGAGGTAGTTCTTCTGGGCGACGCCCTTGGCCGCGATCGGCCGGCCCCCGCGGGGCACCAGCACGGTGTCGGAGAAGATCGGCGCCAGCTCGACCGAGGCGTCGGCCGACAGCGCCTTGACCGCGCGCACGACGTCGTCGGACGACAGGTGCTTGCCCTTGCGCGCGAACGCGTAGAGCTGCTCGAGCGCGGAGCGCACGACCGCGGTCGCGGCCTCGTCGGCCTCGATCGTGATCTCGTTGCCACGCACGTGGAGGAGCGCGCCGGCGGTCCGCTCGATGAGCTTCAGGCGCGCATTGCTGGTCCCGCACAGCGCCTGGAACGCCTCGGGATCGTCGAAGATGAGCTTGTCGCGGCGGAGGCTGGGCTTGGTCACGTGGATAGGTTTCTGCCCGACGCAAGCGAAGTCAGCCGGCTCGGCGGGGTGGGTTTCGTACCACAGGATCGTCGGGGGCGCCTGCTACCTTGCGCGGATGACGCCCCCCGGTTCGTCGTTGTCCCGCCTCGTCGAGGTCATGGCCAAGCTGCTCGCCCCCGACGGATGTCCGTGGGACCGCGAGCAGACCCTCGACACCCTGCGGCCATTCCTGATCGAGGAGTCGTACGAGGTGCTCGACGCGCTCGACCGCGGCGACATCACCGGCCATCGCGAGGAGCTGGGCGACCTGTTGATGCAGGTGGTCTTCCAGGCCGCGCTGCGCCAGGCCGAGGGCCAGTTCGCGATCGACGACGTGGTCGAGACCATCGTCGAGAAGCTGGTGCGCCGCCACCCGCACGTGTTCGGCGCGCCCGGCGCGTCGGACGTCACCACCGCCAGCGAGGTGCTGACCCAGTGGGAGCAGATCAAGGCGAGCGAGAAGCAGGCCGCGGCCGACGGCGCGCCGGCGCGGACCCTGGCCGGGGTCCCGGGCGGCCTGCCCGCCCTGGCCCGGGCCCAGAAGCTCGGCAGCAAGGCCGGGCGGGTCGGGTTCGACTGGCCGGGCTGGGCGGGCTCGATGGAGAAGGTGCGCGAGGAGGTCGGCGAGATCGAGGCGTGCGCGGCGGGGGCCGATCAGGCGGCCAAGCATCACGAGGTCGGCGACCTGCTGTTCGCCGTGGTGAACCTCGCTCGCAAGCTCGAGGTCGATGCCGAGACCGCGCTGACCGACGCCTGCCGGCGCTTCACGTCCCGCTTCGAGCACATCGAGGACCGCTTGCGGGCGCAGGGCCGGTCACCGGCGGAGTCGAACCTCGAGGAAATGGACGGTCTCTGGAACGAAGCGAAGCGGCGCGCGCCGTGAGCGCGGGAGCACCAAAGTCGAACCTGTCACTTTTTTGAGCATCTCCCGTCGAAGTGCCGTCATCACAGGCCCTCCCGGCGCTCCACCATGGGGTAACGCGCAACTTGTCCACAGGTCCCGAAGAAACCCACCGGTGCGCGTGCGGATCTGCAACGCGGAGGCGGCGCTCACGGTGAGCGGATGACATCGGCCGGCGGTCGCGGACGGCTCGGCAGCGTCGGGGCTGGCCGTTTGGCAAGCGCTGACACCGTCCGAGGCACGCGAGATCGGCCGGAGATCGGCCGGGTCGCCTGGCGTGGGGCGGTCGGCCCTCGGGCTTGACATGGAAGTCCCTGCGCGATACCTACCGGCGCTCGTTCCTGACTCTGTGACCCCGAGGAGATTCCGTGGCCAACAATCCATCGGCCGAAAAGCGTAACAAGCAGATGATCCGCCGCCGGGCCCGCAACCGTGCGGCGCTCAGCGCGCTGCGCACTGCGGTCAAGAAGGCGCGCACTGCGATCGACGGCAAGGCGGAGAACGCCGCTGACCTGAAGAAGGCTGCCATCTCGAAGATCGACAAGGCGGTCACCAAGGGCGTTCTCAAGAAGGAGACCGGCTCGCGCTACGTGTCCCGCCTGGCCGCGCGCCAGGCGGAGGCCTGATCCGCCGCGGCCCGCCCGTCCGCTCGCTCTGCTAGGGTCGTGCCGTGGCTGACATCGTCACTGCCGCGGCCAAGGGCCAGGTCGATCCCGTCTACATCGTCGCGTCCGAGCACCCGGTGCTCGTCGATCGCGCGCTGGCTGCCGTGCGTGACCTGGCGGTCCCGCCCGCCCTGCGGGCGTGGAACTACGACGTCATCGAGGGCAAGATCTCGGCGTCGCGGGTCATCGCGACCTGTCAGACGCTGCCGATGATGGGCGCCAAGCGCATGGTCTTCGTGCGCGATCTGGCGCCGTCGCCCGCCGACGAGCTGACCGCGCTGGCGGCGTACTTCGAGGCGCCGTCGCCATCGACGGTGCTGTTCGCGATCACGTCGAAGCTCGACAAGCGGATGAAGCTGTACGCGGCGGCCGGCAAGAAAGGCTGGCTGCACGTGCTCGAGGCACCCCGCAACCCCGACGGCTGGATCCGGTCGGAGGCCGGGGCCCGCGGCGTCCGGCTCGCGCCCGATGCGGTCGGCCGGCTGGCCGACGCGGTCGGCAACGACCTGTCGCGGCTGTCGCTGTGCATCGACCAGCTCGCGCTCTACGCCGGCGACGTACCGGTCACCGCCGATCACGTCGACGAGCTGATCGCCGAGACCCGCGAGCGCACCGTGTTCGAGCTGACCGACGCCATCGGCGCCGGTGATCGCGCGCGCGCGCTGGCCGCGGTCGGCTCGCTCGCCGAGCAGCGGCAGAGCGCGATCGGCGTGCTGGTGATGCTCGCCCGCCACCTTCGCCAGCTCGCGCTGGTCCACGTCGCCCGTGCCGAGGGCGCCGACAAGCGCGACCTGCCCGGGCGGCTGGGCGCCCCGCCCTTCCTGGTCGACAAGCTGCTGGTGCAGTCGCGGCGCTACGAGCCGGGCGCGCTGGCCCGGGCCACCGAGCTGATCGCGACCGCCGACTGGGCGCTCAAGGGCTTCCCCGAACCGGCGGCGACCGGCCTCTACGCCGACGCGGTCGCCAGCGGCCCGGCCCAGAAGACCCTGGGCAAGCAGCTCGGGGAGCGCCTGCTGCTCGAGCGGCTCGCGGTGGGCATCATCGCGCTGGGGGCCCGCCCGTGACCCCGGCGGTCTTCGTCGCCGATCGCGCGGTGGTCGGCGGCGTCGCCCGCGGCGAGACCGCGGTGCTGGCCGTGGACGGCGCCATCGTCGCGGTCGGTGCGCCCGCCGAGATCCTGGCCCGCCCGGACGCGGCCGGGGCCCGCCCGGTGCGCTGGGCGCGCAAGGCGATGATGCCGGGCACCGTCAACGCCCACAACCACAGCTTCCAGTCGCTCCTGCGCGGCATCGGCGACGACCTGCCGTTCCTGACCTGGCGCGACCGCGCGCTCTACCGCTACTCGCCGCGCCTCGACGCCGAGGGCATGGCGACCGCCGCGCTGTTCGCGTTCGGCGAGATGCTGCTGCACGGCGTCACCACCGTGTGCGACTTCTACTACCTGAACGCCGGTGGCAACGAGCACGCCAGCGCGACCATCGAGGCGGCCCGCCGGCTCGGCATGCGGGTGGTGCTGGCGCGCTGCTTCTACGACTGGGACGGCGCCCCGGCCAGCTACCGCGAGACCGTCCCGCAGGCGGTCACCAACTTCGAGGCGCTGCATCGGCGCTACCACGATCGCGACCGCCGCCTGGTCAGCGTGCAGCCGGCCCCGCACAGCCAGCACGGCGCGACCCCGGCGATGATCGAGGCCGGCGCCGGCTGCGCCCGCGACGCCGGCGTGCCCTGGCACATCCATCTCGCCGAGGAGCAGTACCAGGTCGAGCAGTCGCTCACCCGGTTCGGCGCCCGCCCGCTGCACGCGGTGGCCGGGCTCGACGTCGACCTGGCCTCGATGATCGCGGTCCACGGCTGCTGGTTCGACCCCGGCGAGCGCGCGGTCCTGGCCGAGCGCGGCGGCCGGCTCGCCTACTGCCCGGGCTCCAACATGTTTCTCGGCGACGGCATCACCGACGTGGTCGACCTCCACGCGCGCGGGGTCGCGATCGGCCTCGGCACCGATGGCGGCTGCTCGAACAACCGGGTCAGCGTGCTCGACGAGATGCGCACCTGCGCGCTGCTGCAGAAGGTCGCGCGCATCGACGGCCAGGCGATCACGGCCGAGGACGTGTTCGCGATGGGCACCCGCGGCGGCGGTCGCGTGCTCGACCTGCCGGTCGGGGACCTCGTGCCGGGGGCCCGCTGCGACCTGGTCGCGGTCGACCTCGACGACCCGTCGCTCTGGCCGGAGCAGGCGCTGGCCAAGAACCTGGTGTATGCGCTCTCGTCTCGCGCGATCTCGGATGTCGTGGTAGATGGAGACGTGGTCGTCGCCGATCGGCGCCTGACCCGCGTTCCCCACGACGAGATCCAAGCACGTGTCCGTGACCTCACCCGGGACTGGCAGCGCGAGGACCCAGCGCCGTGACGACGAGCCGCCCGACCAGACGTCGGCTGACGGGCGGGTCGCGGTCGAGCTCGAGCACGCGCGTGGCCACCACGCCCGCTGGGTCGTGATCGGCGGGGTGATCGGGGTCCTGTGCGTCTTGAAGCTCGGCACCCTGGGCAAGGGGGTCGGCGTCCTGCTGCTGGCGCTGGCGGCCTGGGCCGCCTACAAGCTGGTGCGGACCTACGTGCACCCACCCGGCACCCTCGTGGTCGACGGCGATCGGGTCCAGCTGCCGCGCGGCCTGTGCCGGGGCGCGCCGACCGAGCTCGCGCGCGGCGCGGTGACCGGCGCCTACTTCCTCCGGCGCTCGGTGCCGTGGACGCGGGCCGCGCCGGTGCTGGTGGTCGAAGCGGGCGGCAAGGCGTTCGTGTACCCGCGCGACTGGTTCGCCGCCGAGGCCGATCAGCGCCGCGTGCTCGAGGCGCTCGCCGGCGCCGGCCCCGCCGCGCCGTGACCCGGCTCGCGCTGCGCGGGCGGTTCGCCAGCGCCGTGAGCGTGGCGCTCGTCGCGCTGGCGGGCGCCGCGGCCGCCGAACCACTGGACCTGGGGCCGGCCCGGCTGGCCCTCGATCCGGCCTGGATCGGCGCGGCGCCGGCGCCAGCCCCGAGCGACGCGCCGCTGGTCCGCACCCACCCGAGTGGCGCCACCTTGACCGTCACCCGCGCCGCGGTCGGCAACCCCGACGCGTGGCGCCGCCAGACGCACGACGCGTACGTCGACGCGATCGAGGCCGGCTTCGCGCGCACCGCCGGCTACGTGCGGGTCGACCACGGACGGCCGCGCCTGGGCGCCGCCGGGGTGCCGACCCTCGAGCTCACCTTCCGTCGCACCGTCGGCGGTCGGCGCGAGATCGTCGCGGTGCGCGTGCTGCTGTTCCGCACCGTCACGTTCGCCGCCGCGGCCGCCGCGCCCGACACCCGCGCGGGGCGACGGCTCGCCGAGGCCGCGGTCGCAAGCCTGACCCCGGACGCCTGAGCCGAGCGACACGAGGCGGCGCTGGTTCCGTACAGATCGGGCGCGGCCTCCAGGCCGCGGCCGACCGATCGAAAGGAGGGTGGGATTCGAAAGAATCCCAGCCGCTGAGCCACCCAGCCTCGACGCCGGGTCCGGCGGTAACCAGCGTTGCCTCCGTGCGCCAGGGCCGTCGCGCGAGGTGTCCGGGCACACCGTGCCGATGCACCTGATTGTGGATGTCATCGCTGGTCAGGTCGGCGCGGCGTGCGGGTCGCCGACCAGCTGGAATGGTGCGGCGATGCACCGCAGCTCTCTGCTCGTCCTTGCCGCGATCTTGGCGGGGTGTACCGAGGGAGGTGAGGTCGGCGAGAGCCGGGCGTTCATCACCCTGCCCGCCGACTTCTCCGACAACGCGGTCGCCGCGGTCGCCAGCCCGACCGCGCTCGCGTTCACGCCGGACGGGCGGCTGCTGGTCACCACCCAGCCCGGCCAGGTCCGGGTGATCGTCGGGGGCCAGCTCCGCGCCGGCGCCGCGCTCGATCTCGGCGGCCGGCTGTGCAGCAACTCGGAGCGCGGCCTGCTCGGGCTCGCGATCGACCCCGACTTCGCCAGCAACGGCCACGTCTACCTCTTCTACACGTTCAACAAGTTCAACAGCTGCGTCGGCAACGTGATCGGCACGTCGCCGGTCAACCGGGTCTCGCGGTTCACCTACGACCGTGCGGCCGACACGATCGCGACCTCGACCGAGGTGGTGCTGGTCGACAACATCCTGTCGCTCAACGGCAACCACAACGGCGGCGATCTCCACGTCGGGCCCGACGGCCGGCTCTACGTGACGGTCGGCGACAGCGGTTGCAAGATCGGCGGCGGCGGCTGTGGCGGCGGCAACACCAACGCCATGTTCAAGTCGCACCTGAGCGGCAAGATCCTCCGGGTCGATCGCACCACGGGCGCGCCGCCGTCAGACAACCCGCTGATGACCGCAGCGGGCGCCCGCCGGTGCGGCACCGCCGGCACGGCTCCGTCGTATCCCAACGACGACTCGCGGCCCTGTCAGGAGAACTGGGCGTACGGCCTGCGCAACCCGTTCCGGTTCGCGTGGGAGCCGGGCACCTCGACCTTCTTCATCAACGACGTCGGCCAGAACCTGTACGAGGAGATCGATCAGGGCGTGAAGGGCGCCAACTACGGCTGGAACACCCGCGAGGGCTTCTGCCCCAACAACACGCCCTGCACGCCGGGCGCAGCGCCGGCCGGGCTGACCCATCCCATCCACGCCTACGGCCGCGCCGGCGACTGCAGGTCGATCACCGGCGGTGCGTTCGTGCCGGCTGGCGGCTGGTCGGCCGGGTTCGACGGCGACTACCTGTTCGGTGATTACGTGTGCGGCAAGATCTTCCGGCTGCAGCGCGACGGCGGCCAGGTCGCGGTCACCGAGTTCGCGTCGGCGCTGGGCGGCTCGAGCGTGGTCGCGATGCGCTTCGGCCCTGGCCCCGGCGCCGCGCCCAGCCTCTACTACACGACCTACGCCGGCGGCGGCCAGATCCGCCGCATCGACTTCACCGGGGTCGGTAGCAACCGCGCGCCGGTCGCGCTGGTGACCGCGACCCCGACCTCGGGCGCGGTGCCGCTGACGGTGGCCTTCGACGGCAGCGCCAGCGCAGATCCCGACGTCGACGACTCGATCGTCACCTACCGGTGGAGCTTCGGCGACGGCGCCAGCGTCGACACCACGACGCCCACCACCAGCCACACGTACAGCACCGCGACCGCGCGAACCGCGAGCCTGCGCGTGATCGACGAGCGCGGCGCGATCTCGGCGCCGGCGACCGTCGCGATCAACCCGGGCGGGAGCCCGCCCACGGTGACCCTCACCAGCCCGGCGGCGTCCGCCACCTACAGCGTCGGCCAGGTCGTCACCCTCATCGCGTCGGCGAGCGATGCCCAGGACGGGACCTTGCCCGCCAGCGCGCTGAGCTGGCGGGTGCTCAAGCGGCACGACACCCACACCCATCCGTTCTTCGGCCCGGCGACCGGCAACAGCCTGTCCATCACCACCGACCCGCCCGAGGATCTGCTGGCCGCGACCAACAGCTCGCTCGAGATCCAGGTCACGGCGACCGACGCGAGCGGTCAGTCGACCACCGTCACGCGCACGTTCTTGCCGCGCAAGGTCGACCTGACCTTCCAGACCAGTCCGCCCGGGCTGCAGGTCGTGCTCGACACCACCGTCGCGCGCACCGGGCCCTCGACCGCGGTGTCGTGGGTCGGCTGGGGCCTGCGCGTGCGCGCCGACGATCAGGTCGCCGGCGGCCAGAGCTACCGCTTCCAGGGCTGGTCCGACGGCGGCGCGCGCGATCACGTGATCACCACCCCGGCGGCCGCGACCACGTACACCGCGACGTTCGCGCCCGCGCCGTTCGCGGTGCGGATCAACTTCCAGCCGGCCGGCGCCCCGATCCCGGCGGGCTACCGGGCCGACACCGGCGCCGCCTACGGCGATCGCGGCAACGGCCTCAGCTACGGCTGGAACACCGCGACCAACGAGACCCGCGACCGCAACGCGGCCAACTCGCCCGATCAGCGCCACGACACGCTCAACCACCTGCAGAAGCCGTCGAACCCGAGCGCGCGCTGGGAGGTCGCGGTGCCCAACGGCACGTATCAGGTGCGGGTGCTCGCCGGCGACCCGCTGCACGTCGACAGCGTGTTTCGCCTGCAGGCCGAGTCGACCCTGGTCGTCAGCGGCACGCCGACCACCGCGGCCCGCTGGTTCGAAGGCACCGCGACCGTGACCGTGACCGACGGACGCCTGACCGTGTCGAGCGGCGCCGGCGCCAGCAACAACAAGATCAACTCGATCGACATCACCCGCTGACGATCGCCGCGCCCCGCACCGCTCGACGTCGGCGCCGCCTCACCAGGGCGGATGGATCGTGCACGCCTGCGTGGTGCCTCCCGCCACGTCTGGGTTGCGAGGCGTCAGAACGAGACCGGGATCTCGAGCACGTTGTTGCTGCGATCGGTCTCTTCGATGAGGCCGGTGGGATCGAGCGCGATCCGCAGCGTGTACACGCCGGGCGCGACCCCGGTCACGTCGATCCACTGGCACGGCAGCTCGCGCGGGTAGCTGTCGGCCCAGCCAGCCGAGATGCCCTGGTTGCCGCAGTGGTAGCCGTGGCTCGGTCGCTGGGGGTCGAGCCGGAGCGAGTCGGCCAGGCAGAAGGCCTGCTTGTGGCCGGTCAGCATGACGCCGCCCGGGCCGATCAGCTGGTACTCGGCGAAGCCGACCATGTGAAAGTGGCCGTGGCAGGTCGAGTAGACGAAGCGGGGATCGAGGTGCGGCGGCCCGAACGCGAGGTCGCCTTCGCCGAGGTTGGCCGCGACCGTCGTGAAGCGCAGCAGGCGGCGCAGGCCAGGGCCGCCGACGCAGGCTTCCTCGATCTCGCAGGCGTCGGCGCGGAAGTCCTGCTCCTGCACGAGGATCGAGGGCTCCATCAGGCTCGCGACCAGCGCGAGATCGGGCAAGAGGCCGCTGGCGGCATCGACCGTCAGGGCCGGCGCGTCGAGCAGGACCGCGGCGTCGCGTCCCGGCGGCGGCAGCTGCTCGTCGCTGGCGCCGCACCCGGCCAGCGCGGCCACGATCGCGAGGCGGCCGCCCATGCCGGCGCTCACCCTGGCTCGAAGCAGGCGACCAGCTCGATGTGAGCGGTCTGCGGCATCAGGTCGAGGCCCTGGGCCCAGCGCGGACGCAGGCCGGTGGCGGCGAGCGCCTCGGCGTCCCGCGCGAAGGTCGCCGGGTCGCACGAGACGTACACCACCCGCGCCGGCGCCAGCGCGGCCAGGCTGCCGGCGACGTCGCGGGCGCCGGTGCGCGGTGGGTCGAGCAAGATGACCTCGAAGCGCGCGCCGGCGCCGACCAGGCGCGCGACGACCTCGGCGGCGATGCCGGTCACGACCTCGCCGACCGGGTGGGCCGGGGCCCGCTCGTCGACCGCGGTGACGGCGGCGCCGGCCGCGGCCAGCGCGCGCGTGAAGTTGCCGCCGCCGGCGTGGAGCTCGAGGACGCGGGTGCCATCGACGACCGCGCACGCGTCCTGCACCAGCGCGCGCAGCGCCGCGTTGCCGCTGGCCGAGGCCTGCGCGAAGTCATCGGCGCGCGCCCACAGCCCGGGCTCGAGCTCGACCGCGGCGGCCCCGGCGGCGCCGCGGTTCCACGCGACCCCGACGATGCCGGCCTGGCCGACCAGGGCGGCCGCCGCGGTCGGATCGCACGGCACCGCCAGCACGACGTGGGCCCCGGCGAGGCCGGCAACCACGTGAAGCTCGCCGGCGGCCGCCGGGGCAAGCACGCCGCCAGCGCGGATCGCACCGAGCACGGCCGCGACCGCCGGCTCGAGCTGCACGCACACACCGACGATGTCGCTGACGTGGTGGCTGCGCGGCGCATGAAAGCCGATCGCGCCGCCGACGACCGTGCACCGCGCGCGCCGTCGCCAGTGGTAGTCGGGCACCGGCGTGACCAGCGGCCGTAGCTCGAGCCCGGCCGCGACCAGGCGTCGCAGCGCACCGGCCAGGATCTGCTGCTTGGCCGTGCGCTGCGCGTCGATCGCGACGTGCTGCCACTGGCAACCTCCGCAGGCGGCGGCCGCGAACAGCGGGCACGGTGGCTCGACCCGCACCGGCGACCGCGCATCGACCGCGATCAGCTCGGCGCGAGCCCACCGCGCGTGGGCCTCGACCACCCGCGCCCGCACCACGTCGCCGGGCGCGGCGCCGGCGACGAACGTGGCGCGCCCCGTGCGATCCTTGCCGACGCCATCGCCGCCGGCGGCGAGCCCGTGGACGTCGACGCGGACCACCGTGCCCGGGCCCTGCGGCGAGCTCACGAGGCGATCACCTCGGTGCCGCGCCCGACCCCGAGCCGGGCGGCGGCCGAGCCCTCGCGGACGGCCACCTCGAGCGTACCCGCCGAGCCGAGGTAGCAGCCGAGCGCACCCGGGTCGAGGTCAGCATAGGTGGTGACCGGAGCCGCGGTGCGGCCAGCGACCGTGACGGCGCGGGCGGGCCCGGCCAGGTTGGTGATGAGGTTGCCGTAGCCGTCGACGTGGACGACCACGCCGGTGCCGCCGGTGGCGCGCGCCGGCCAGGCCAGCCGACCTGCGAGGCAGGTCGCGGGGCCCGCCAGCGATGGGGGCAGCCCGCGCGCGAGCGCCGCCGCCGCCGGCGCGAACACGTCGCGGCCGTGGAAGGTCGCCGACCGCTCGGGCAGCCGGAACGCCGGCGAGGTCACGACGTGCACGTGATCGGGGGTGGCCGCGACGTAGTCGAACAGGCCGTTGTCGGGCCCGACGAACAGGTGGCCGTCGACGCCGACGATGACGCCGGCACGGTCGCCGCCGACCCCGGGGTCGACCACCGCGACGTGGATGGTGCCGAGCGGGAACTCGCGCGCGCTGGTCGCGAGCACCCACGCACCGTGGGCGATGTCGTGGCGCGGCACGTGGTGGGCGAGATCGACCACCACCGCCGCCGGCGCCAGGCGCGCGATCACGCCTTTCATCGCGCCGACGTAGCCGTCGGCGGTCCCGAAGTCGGTGGTGAGCGTGATCACCGGCGCCACGTTCGCACTGTACAGGACGCGGGCCGGCCGGTCGCGCCGTTGACTTGCGTCGCGACCGGCCTGACGATGCGCGCGATGAACAAGGTCTTCGCCGACGCGGCGGCCGCGCTCCACGACGTGACCGACGGCGCCGTCATCCTGGCCGGCGGCTTCGGCCTGTCCGGTAACCCCGAGCACTGCATCCGCGAGCTGGCCCGGCGGGCCATCAAGGACCTGACGATCGTGTCCAACAACTGTGGCACGACCGAGAAGGGCCTGGGCGTCCTGCTCGCCAACGGCCAGGTCCGCAAGATGATCTCGTCGTACGTCGGCGAGAACAAGGTCTTCGAGAAGCTCTACCTGTCGGGCCAGCTCGAGGTCGAGCTGTGCCCGCAGGGCACGCTGGCCGAACGCGTGCGCGCCGGGGGCGCCGGCATCGAGGCGTTCTTCACGCCGACCGGCTACGGCACCAAGATCGCCGAGGGCAAGGAGACCCGCGAGATCGCCGGCAAGCGCTGCGTGCTCGAGCACGCGATCCGCGGCGACGTCGCGATCGTGAAGGCGTGGAAGGGTGACGCCTGGGGCAACCTCGTGTACCGGAAGACCGCGCGCAACTTCAATCCGCTGATGGCGACCGCCGCCCGGATCACGATCGCGGAGGTCGAGGAGCTGGTGCCGGTCGGCGAGCTCGCCCCCGACGCCGTCCATACCCCGTCGATCTACGTGCAGCGCATCTTCGTCGGTACGTCGTACGAGAAGCCGATCGAGCAGCGGACCGTACAGAAGCGGGCGTGAGCGGGGGCCGGCCCGCTGCGGGCCGGGGCGCGGGAGAGGGACAGGGAGAGGGACAGGGAGAGGGACAGGGAGAGGGAGAGGGAGAGGGACAGCGAGACGGACAGCGAGACGGACAGCGAGACGGAGACGGTGAGCGAGCCGGACCGCGGAACGAGAGAAGGACCCCGATGACCGCCATGCAGCGCCTCGATCGAGATCAGATGGCCCGCCGCGTTGCCGCCGAGCTGCGCGACGGCTTCTACGTGAACCTCGGGATCGGGATGCCGACCCTGGTCGCCAACTTCATCCCGGCCGGGATGGACGTCGTGCTGCAGTCCGAGAACGGGATGCTCGGCATCGGACCGTTCCCGCTCGAGGGCGAGGAGGATCCCGATCTGATCAACGCCGGGAAGCAGACCATCACGGCGATCCCGGGCTCCTCGTTCTTCGACTCGGCCGAGAGCTTCGCGATGATCCGCGGCGGCCACGTCGACGTGTCGATCCTCGGCGCGATGGAGGTGTCGGCCACCGGCGACCTCGCGAACTGGATGATCCCGGGCAAGATGGTGAAGGGCATGGGCGGCGCGATGGATCTCGTCGCTGGCTCTCGCCGGGTGATCGTGATGATGGAGCACACGACCAAGGACGGGGCGCCCAAGATCCTCGAGACCTGCACGTTGCCCCTGACCGGCGTCGGCGTGGTGAACACCATCGTCACCGACCTCGCGGTGATCGACGTGACCCCGACCGGCCTGGTCGTTCGCGAGTGCGCCCCCGGCATCTCCTTCGCCGACCTCCAGGCCGCCACGGGCGCGCCCCTCACCGACGGCCGCGCCTCGACCTGAGCCTCCACAACAGCTGGTGTGCCGCGCCAGCCGGTAGCGCCCTGCCCCGCCCGCCCCTCTCCCGGCGGTGGTGCGAGCACGGGCGCCCGCGACCGGCCCGAGGCGAGGAGCCCGGGCTGCGAGGCGACGGGAGGGACCCACGAACGACCGGTATCCCTGAGCAAGGCGCGAAGCGCCGGGTCGAAGGGCCGTCTGGTCGTGACGAAGTGGGAGGGACCCGGCAACGACGCAGACCGGGCCCGCAGCCCGGGCCGGTCCCCGCGCCGTCACCAGCGGCGGGTGTAGAGGAGGTCGAGGCCATGTATGCCCCGATCGCCCACGATGCCCTCGACCACCAGCCGCGGGCGCAGCCAGTACTCGAGCTCGGCCTCGCCCGCGTTCTGATCGGGCGCGGCCGTGACCCGCTGGCGGTAGGCGACGAACATGGCGCGGCTGAGCCACTTGCCCACCGTGAACGACGCGCCGGCGCCGCTGCCGCTGGTGGGGCCCTCGATGGTGAGCACGTCGAAGTCGATCGGCAAGTAGTCGCCGAGGTAGTCGATGACCTTGCCGGCCACGAACGACGAGGCGACCCCGGTGGTGGCCTCGCCCGCCGTCTTGGGCGCCTGGCCGGGCTCGCCGCCCAGCAGGATGCCGAGCAGCTCGCCCTGGCTATAGGTGGAGGGGTCGGAGCGCAGGGTCACCACCGGGGCGCTGGCGCGGCCGGCGACCTCGACGTAGATGGTCATCTCGGCGAACTCGTGGGTCAGGCGCACGTCCAGCCGGGGATCGGGCGGGCCGTCGAAGCGCACGCTGGCCCGCTCGACCAGGTAGCGGCGGTTGAACAGCGTGAGCACGCCGCGCGGCGCCTCGACGCCGCCGGTGACCCGGAGCGCGTCGACCCCGATCGACGCCGTGAGCTTCCCCGATACGCTGGCCCGCACCTCGGCCGACCTGATCTCGACCGGCTTGATCTGCACCGTGGTGATCAGGAACGGCTCGGCCAGCGGCTGATCGGGGCCCGGGCGCGGGACCTTGATCGGCTCCGACGGCTCCTTGCGCTTGTCGCCGATGAAGTAGACGTCGTTGGGCGCGCCGACCGGGTCGAGATCGCGACCCTTCTCCGCGGGGATGACCACCCGGGTGCCGCTGACCACCACGTCGGCCTTCCAGGGCCCGCCGGCGCCGCCGGTGCGGCGCAGGACGGCCTTGACCTTGGCGTCGATCGTGGGCTGGAGCTCGTTGAGCAAGATCACGTCGTCGACCGCCACCTCGAACTCCGCGGTGTCGGGCAGCACGCCGGCCAGGGTCGCGGTGCCCGCGAGCTTGGCGCGGCCGTCGCCGATCCGTCCGTCGGCGCGGATGGTCACCGCGCGCTGGCGGATGCTCAGGTCGACGGTCGCATCGCGCAGGGTGCCGAGCACCGGCGCGACCGGCAGCTCGCCCTCGCGCAGCCGCATCACCGCTGCGACCGCGAGCGTCGCCGGATCGGCGCCGCGCACCTCGACGTCGGCGTCGAGCTTGCCGCGCACGTCGCGGATTCCCTCGGGCGCAAAGGCGGCGAGCGCGACCAGATCGAAGCCCTTGGCGTTGACGGTCGCGGTCGCGCTGTTGGGGGCGGCCAGCGGATACCGAGCGGCGACCTTCAGGGTGCCGCCGCCCTTCTGGCGGCCGCGCACGGTCGCCGCCAGGAGCTCGCCGTTGAAGTCGACGTCGCCCTCGAGCGTACCGAGGTCGCGCCGGTCGCTGCGCAGCCGGGTCAGCGACCACCTGGCCTTGGCGACCGGATCGGCGAGCGTGCCGGTCACGGTCGCCGTGAGGTTGGCGGTGCCGGCCAGCCGATCGTTGCGGCCCGCGACGTGGAGCAGCGGCGCGATCGCGACGTTCTCCATCGAGACCGTGACCGCGAGCGGCGCGGTCTGCACGGCAGCACCGCCCGCGCGCCGGAGCGCCTCCACGCTGACATCGAGCGTCGCCTTCGCGGTCAGGGCGCGGAGCCCGCCCAGCCGGGTGGTGAGCGCCGCCGCCACCGTCTTGCCGTCGGAAAACATGATCGCGTCGAGGTCGAGCGGCTGGGCGAGCGGCCCGCCGCGCAGCCCGTAGCCACCGACCGCGACCCGCGCGTCACGCAGCCCGGCCGCGATGTCGACCGCGACCGTGCCGCGGCCGGTCCAGCCCGGCGGCATGCCGGCCAGCTTGGTGAGGCCGGCGATCGCGAGATCATCGGCGCGCACGGTGACGCCCGCGATCGCACGCTGGTCGACCCGGGCCCAGGCCGCGAGGTCCAGCGGCCGGGTCGGCACCGCCACGGTCGCCTTGAGCGCCAGGTTGCCGACGGTCTTGATCTGCGCGTCGGCCGCGATCGCGAGCTTGTCGCCGGTCGGCGCGATCGTCAGCGTGAGATCGGCGCCCTCGGGCAGGTCGGGGGTCCGCACGCCGCGCGCGATCAGCGAGCCCTTGGTCGTGGTCGGGGTCAGCGTCATGCGGCCCTCGAGCGAGCCGGTGACGGTCGGGTCGGCGATGCCCGCGATCAGCTGGAGCTGGGCGAGATCGAGCTTGGGGATGATCACCTCGGCGGTCAGCGCGCGCCGGTCGAGGTGCTGCCAGGCCCGGCCGTCGGTCATGCGCCGCGGCGGCACCACGTCGATGCCGAAGGTGGCCGAGCCGGCCAGCTCGGCCTTCAGGGTGCCGTCCACCGTGATCCGGCGCGGCGAGAAGGTCACCGAGGTCGCCAGGTCGAGGCTGGGTGCACCCGGGAACCGGCCGACCCCACGCAACGCGAGGTCGGCGCTGCCGTGCAGCGCGGCCCCACGCCGTTCGAGGCTGACGTCGACGTCGGCGCGCCCGACCGCCCCGCCGAGGTCGAACGCGCGGTCGAAGGCCGCCAGGTCGGTGCCCGCGATCCGGGCCGTCACGTCGACGTCCCCGGCCCGGCGCCGCTCGCCATCGACCCGATAGAAGGTCGCGGCCGCGGCCAGCGCGCCGCCCTCGAGGTTGGCCTTGAGCCCGCGCACCGTGACCCGGTGCTCGTCGAGCGCGATGGTGCCACCGCGGCCGATCCAGTCGACCTCGCGGGTACGCAGCTTCCACGTGCCGAGCGCCACGTCGACCCTGGGCAGCGCGACCTCGGCGACCGCGTTGACATCCACCCGCCACTTCGCCATCGGCGGCCACGACACCACGTTGACCGCGACCTTGCCGCGCTCCAAGGTGCGCGCGTCGACCCGGACCCGGCCCATGTAGTCGCCGGCCAGGTAGACCCCATCGAGCTCGGCGCGCACCCGGCCGGCCGGCCGGCCCAGCAGATCGCGGGCATCGAGATCGACCGCTGCGGTCCGCGCCGTGAAGCCCTCGGTGCCGAGCGCCTTGCCGCGCACGAACCCGGCGACGTCGAGGCGCCGGGTCGCGCCGAGCCGGCCGCTGGCCCGCAGGTCGGCGGTGACCGCGCCGCGCGCCTTCAGGTCGGGCGCGATCGCCTGCACCTGGGGCACGTTCGCGACCAGGCGCGACGCCGCCAGCTCGATCGACGCCGGCGTGATCTGCGCGTACGCCGACGCGCGCACCGTCGCGTGGCCCGGCCCGATCGCGCCGGCCGCGACCGCGAACCAGCCACCGTGGGCGCCGACCGTCATCACCACCTCGTCGACCTGCACGCCAGCGGCGGTGCCGGCGACCCGCAGGAAGGCGCCGCCGTCGAACCCGGCCGCGGTCAGCTCGGTCGCGCCCGGCGTCACCCCGCCATCGATCGCGAGGTGCGCGTCGATCGCGGTCGGGTCCGCAGTCCGGACGATCGCCGAGGCATCGACGTCAGTGGTGGTGATGTGGCCGCGCGCCCGGCGGGTCGCCTGGTCGTAGGCGAGCTGGCCCGCGAGGGTGGCGCCGGCGAGCTTGCCGCCGAAGGTCACGTCGAGCGTGGTCGGCGTGGCGCCCGGGCGGGCCGTGGTCTCGAGGTGGACCGCGCCGATCATCGGGCCCTCGGGCCACAGCTTGGTCCAGGCCCCGGCCGGGACGTCCGCCACCACCGAGCCGGTGATCGCCTGGCCGCGGATCACGACGTCCTTCATCGTCAGCGTGGCGAGGTCGAGCGCGACCAGCGCCGACCCGACCCGCACCTCCTCCTCGTCGGTCGCGGCGTCGGCCTGCAGCGTCACCCAGCTGCCGCGCTCGCGCCAGCGGCCCCGCAGATCGACCGTGGCGGTCACGCCGCCGCCGCGACGCTCGACCGCGAGCCGGGCGCCGCCGGCGAGCTCCTCGATCCGGTTCTCCTGGCGACCGTCCGACCACAGGATGCTGAGGCCAGCCACCTTGAGGTCGTCGATCTTCACCGCCCACGGGCTCGGCTCGGAGGGCTCGTCCTTCTGGAAGACGTCGGCCACGCTGCGCAGCCGGACCTCGTCCTCGCCGGGATCGCCCGGGACCGGCGCCAGGGCGATCACCTGCCCGCCCTGGATCGTCAGGCGCTCGATATGGGCGGTCTGTGACACCAGGTCGAGCAGCGCCAGCTCGATCCGCACGGTGTCGAGCTGGATCACCGGACGACCATCGACGTCCTCGATCACGATGTCGCGCGCGATCAGCTCCCCGAACACGCTGCCCTCGACCCGGCCCACCTTGGCGGTGCCGTTGACGCTGTCGGCGAGCGCGGCCTCGACCTGCGCGCGGATCTTGGCGCGGCCCCAGTCGGTGTGGATCACGATCAGCACCGCGGCCACCGCGACCACCACCAAGGTGAGCACCGCCGCGAGGACCTTGAGAAGGATCCGGGCCACGCGCCGGATCGGCGAACGTCGAGTCGACATCAGAACGCCTCTCCGATGCTGAGGTGATACGCAAAGCGTTCATCCGGGCGCAGGTCGCCCGCGCCCATCCGGTTCAGCCGCATGCCGAGGTCGAAGCGCACCGCGCCGATCACGGTCTGGGCCCGGACCCCGGCGCCGAGCGCCCAGTGCAGGTTGCCGAGATCGATCCCGGCGATGCGCTCGGTGACGTCGCCGCCATCGAGGAACAGGACCCCGCCGAGCGGGATCTTCTTGAAGGTCGTGAGGTGGGCGCGCACCTCGCCGCTGACCTCGAGCATCGCCGCCCCGCCGTAAGGGACCTCGCGCGGCTTGTCTTCGACCAGCCCGGCCACGGTCGGCGACAGCCGTCGCTCCGGGAAACCGCGCTGGCTGAAGGCGCCACCGGCGAAGTAGCGCTGGGTGACCGGAACCTCACCGGTGATCATGCCGAACCGGGCCCGGCTGGCGATCACCAGCGGTCCGAACGGGACGTAGCCGCGCAGCTCCGGGGTGAGCCGCAGATAGTCGAGGTCGCCGCCGGCGGCCACCGTGCCCTCCTCGGCGCGCAGCTCGGCGTAGACGCCCTGGCGCGGGCCGAACGGATCGTCGCGCAGGTCGAGCACCAGGCTCTGCTCGAAGAAGCCGACGCGATTGCGGTGGTCGAGGCCGAGCGCGGTGTCGAGCCCGGCGGCCTCGATCAGCGGAGAGACGTCGGGGAACCGGAGGTACTGCAGCTGCCAGCCGACCGCGGCCAGCACCGACTTCCGGTAGATGGCGCGGCGCAGGCCCAGGCGCACCCGCGGCCCGACCGAGGTGTACGCCTCGACCGTGGTGTACGAGTAGCCGCCCTCGAGCACGCCGATGATGCGCGGCGCGAACAGGTCGATGCGCTCGAGGCCGGCGGTCGCCTCGACCCGCGGCTTGGCCTCGGTCGCGTCGCGCACGTAGACGATCGCGGGCCGGATCTCGACCCGGGCCGTGGTCAGCGGCTCGGGGAAGCCGGCGATGCCGTAGCCGACGCGCGTGCGAACCTGGTACGAGGCCGGGTCGACGCCGACGCCGATGCCGAGCCGGACCTCGTTGCGCGGTGACTCGAGGATGGTGACGCGCACCGGGATCACATCGCCCCGTCCCGACCGGTCGGGCTCGATCCGGGCGCTCGCGAACCGCCCCATCTCGTACAGCGCGTCTTGCGAGTCGCTGATCGCGCTCGTCGAGTAGAGCGCGCCCTGCTTGATGCTGAGGCGGCGGCGCGCCGCCTCGGCGAGCGGGCCCTCGACCCCGGTGACCGTGACCTCGCCGAACCGAGCCTTGGCACCGGCGTCGACGTCGAGGCGGATCCTCGCCTTGGCCTGGTGCTGGTCGGCGTCCACGGTGGCGTCGACCCGGGCGTGCGCATAGCCATGCTCGGCCAGCTGATCGACCAGGGCGGGCTTGGCCAGATCGAACGGGGCATAGTCGAACGGGGCACCGTCCCGCAGTGGGATCTGCTGGCGCAGCTCGTCGGCGTCGACGTCGGGCGGCAGGCCCGTGATCGTGACGCCGGCCAGCTGGGCGCGCGGGCCCTCGGTCACCTGGAAGACCACCTCGAACACCCGCCCCTTGCGCTCGATGTCGAACTCGACGTCGGCCGCGAAGTAACCCCGGCGCACGTACTGGCCGCGCAGGCGCGCGCGGTCCTCTCGCACCAGCGACGGCTCGAACGGCCGGCCCAGATCACGGGCCCGCACCGACGCCAGCCCGTCGAGCAGATCCCCGCGCGAGAAGGCCTTGTTGCCGACCACATCGATCGAACCAAAGGCGCGGTCGGCGCGTGGCTTGACCGACTGGCGCGAGCCACATGCGGTGGCCGCGACCATCAGACCGAGCGCGAGCACCGTGCGGCCCCGCCACACAGTGCGTCGGCGCGCCACGACCACGGCTGACCGTGAGACGCCGAGGAGAAAGCGGGGGCTACAAGAAGACACGACCCGGTCGAATGCAAATCGAGGACCGGCGTCAGGGCTGCTTTTCATGGTGAGCGCGCCTCCACCTCCCCGCCTGCCCGGAGCCGCGGTAGCCTGCCGCGGCCGTGTCCGAACCCAAGCCGCCGAAGCCCCCCCGCCAGCGCAAGGCGCGGTTTGCCACCGACGCCGACCTCGAGATCGCCGGGGCCTATGGTCCCGACGCGGTCGCCACGCTCGATCCCGACCGCGACCTCGGCGAGCCCGGTCGGTTCCCGTACACGCGCGGTGTGCAGGACTCGATGTACCGCGGCCAGCTGTGGACGATGCGACAGTACGCGGGCTTTGGCACCGCGGCCGAATCGAACCGCCGCTACAAGTACCTCCTCGGCAAGGGCGGCAAGGGCCTGTCGGTCGCGTTCGATCTGCCGACCCAGATGGGCAAGGACTCCGATCACCCGACCGCGCAGGGCGAGGTCGGCCGGGTCGGCGTCGCGATCGACTCGCTCGAGGACATGCGGGTGCTGTTCGACGGCATCCCGCTGGCCGAGGTGTCGACCTCGATGACGATCAACGCGACCGCCGCGACCCTGCTCGCGCTCTACATCGCGGTCGGCGACGAGCAGGGCGCGCCGCGCGGCGAGCTGCGCGGCACGATCCAGAACGATATCTTGAAGGAGTACATCGCCCGCGGGACGTACATCTACCCGCCGACCGGCTCGATGCGGCTCATCACCGACACGTTCACCTACTGCGCCCGCGAGGTGGTGCAGTGGAACACGGTGTCGATCAGCGGCTATCACATCCGCGAGGCCGGCGCCGACGCGGTCCAGGAGGTCGCGTTCACCCTCGCCGACGGCATGTGCTACGTGCAGGCGGCGATCGACGCCGGCCTCGCCGTCGACGAGTTCGCCCCGCGGCTGTCGTTCTTCTTCAACGGCCACAACAACTTCTTCGAGGAGATCGCGAAGTTCCGCGCTGCCCGCCGCATGTGGGCCCGGATCATGCGCGATCGTTTCGGCGCCAAGAACCCGAAGAGCTGGACCTTGCGGTTCCACACCCAGACCGCCGGCGTCACGCTGCAGGCCCAGCAGCCGCTGGTCAACGTGGTGCGGGTGACGCTGCAGGCGCTGGCGGCGGTGCTCGGCGGCACCCAGTCGCTCCACACCAACAGCTACGACGAGGCGCTCGGGCTGCCGACCGAGGACGCCGCGCTGCTCGCGCTGCGCACCCAGCAGGTGATCGGCGCCGAGTCGGGCGTCGCCGACTTCATCGATGCGCTCGGCGGCAGCTACGCGGTCGAGCACCTCACCAGCGAGATCGAGCGCCGCGCCAACGTCTATCTGGCCGAGATCGATCGCCTGGGCGGGGTGATCGCCGCGATCGAGCAGGGCTACCAGCAGCGCGAGATCGAGCGCCGGGCCTACGAGCACCAGCGCGCGGTCGAGAAGAAGGAGCGCGTGGTGGTCGGGGTCAACGACTTCGTGCTGGCCGAGGAGGCCCCGATCGAGGTCGCGACCGTCGATCCCGCGCTCGAGCGCGACCAGGTGGAGCGGGTGCGTGCGCTGCGCAGCCGACGTGGAGCCGACGAGCACGCCCGGACCGTGCGGGCCCTGACCGACGCCGCGCGCGGCACCGACAACCTGCTGCCGCCGATCCTGGGCGCGGTGAAGGCGCTCGCGACGGTCGGCGAGATCGCGGATGCCCTCCGCGACGTGTTCGGCGAGTACCGGCCCAGCCGTACGCTCTGACCCCCGCGGCCCGCGGTCGGAGCGGGCGGCGGTCGCCCCGCCCCGGGATCCGCCCGCGGCGGTTGTGTCGGCTAGATGCTTGATTCTGCCCGTGAATCAGGCTTCCATAGATCTGTATCGAGTGGCCTTGGCCAGCTGCTGGCTCCGGGCTGGTCGACTTCACAGGGGGCGACATGCCGGTCACCAAGAGTGAGCTCATCGAGCAGTTGTCGGAGTCACTGAAGCTGCCCAAGGGCAAGGCGGAGCTGGTCGTCAACGTGATGTTCGACGCCATGGTCGGCGCGCTCGAGCGCGGCGAGCGCATCGAGATCCGCGGATTCGGCAGCTTCGAGGTGCGTAGCTACAAGCCGTACGAGGGCCGCAACCCGCGCACCGGCGAGCCGGTCCACGTGAAGGCCAAGCGGCTGCCGTTCTTCAAGGTCGGCAAGGAGCTCCGCGAGCGCGTCAACGCCTCGACCGGCGCGATCGAGGCTGATGATCCCGATGACGACGTGGTGGATGACGCCGAGCGCAGCCCCGAGGCCGAGGCCGGCGAGGCCGGCGAGGCCGACGACGACGACGTCGGCGGCGCCAACGGGGCCAACGGCGCCTCGGGCGCCTGAGGCCCGCGACGCGAGCGAGGCCCGCGACGCCAGCGAGGCGAGCCGGCGCTGCTCCGAGCGCTCAGCCGGCGCGCGTGGCGGGCTGCGGTGGCGCGGCGGCCATCGCGGCGAGCAGCTGACGGCGGCGACCGCGCCCCGCGACCGCGTGGCGGGCCAGCGCGCGCCACAGCCGCAGCTTCTGATCGGCGAGCACCTCCGAGCCGGCGACCCGGGCTGCGTACATCTCCAGCACGTCGGGGTCGAACAGCACCAGGCTCATCCAGCGCTGCCAGCCGGGGCCAGCCTGGTAGATGAGCCGGGCCAGCCAGCGATCGAGCGCGAGCTCGCGGCCGACGGTGGCGCGTCGGAGCGCCCGCCGGTAGCCAGCGAAGCCGACCTCGCCGGTCGCAAGCGCGCGCGCGGCGAAGTCACCCGCGACCAGCGCCTGCTCGAGCGCGACCGCGATCCCCTCGCCGGTCAGCCCGTCGATGCCGGCGGCGTCGCCGACCGTGAGCAACCGGGGCGCAGCGACCGGGGCCCGCGGGTCGTAGCCCCACACCGGCCAGCCCCGCGAGCCGCGCGCCGGCAGCTCGATGCCGTAGGGCGCCAGGCCCTCGCGCAGCATGCGCAGCAGCTCGGGGCCGCCCCGCCGGGTCGACGGGTAGTGCATGACGCCGACGTTGGCGCGGCCGCCGGTCACCGGGAACACCCAGAGGTAGCCGCGCAGGCCGGCGGTCATGGGGGTGAAGTCGTAGACCATGGCGTCGTCGGCCAGGGTCGCCGGCAGCTCGTGCATGAACAGCCGGTGCGGCAGCGCGCGTTGGTGACGATTGAGGTGCTTGCGCACGACCGAGGCGGCGCCGTCGGCCCCGATCACCACCCGCGCCTGCAGCTCCTTGCCCGAGCCGAGCCGCAGGGTCACCGCATCGGCGCCGACCACCAGCTCGTCGACGGCCGCGCCGGTCGTGATGTCGACGCCGCGGGCCCGGACCTGATCGACCAGCGTCTGGTCGAACTCGAGGCGACGGATGACGTTGACCGGCCGGCCCATGGTGACCGTGCGCTCGAACGAGCCGAACCGGACCCGCGCCAGCCGCGACGGCACGTGGGGCGCAGTCAGCCGCAGGTCGAGCGCGGCCAGCGCCTCGTCGACGTGACCGGTCAGCCCACCACCGCACGGCTTGTCGCGCGGCAGCGAGTAGCGCTCGAGGACCAGCACGTCCTTGACGCCGTGCTGGTGCAGCCGCGCCGCGGTTGCGGTCCCGGCCGGGCCGGCGCCGACGACGATGACGTCGTGGATGCGGGTGGCAGGCGCCATGCCGGGCCTCATATCACGAGCGGTGGGGCCCCGGGCGCACCCGGGTGCGCCCCGCCCGCTGGTCAGATACCTGCGTGGGCCTCGATCGAGACCCGCACGGTCAGCACGCCCGCCGGCACCATGTCGCCCTGCTCGATCAGCAGCGACGAGCCGACGATGATGTTGAACGCCGTCTGGTAGTCACCCATGAACGCAGCGAGGTTGGCCTTGCCGTCGGGGTCGAAGGTGATCGCGGTGAGCGGCTGGGTGGTGCCGGCCGGGATCGCCGGCACGGTGCCGATGCGCTTGGCGCGCGGGTCGGGGGCCATGATCGTCGAGGGCGCGGCGTAGACGACCAGCTCCGGGGTGTCGGTGTTGAACGTGTTCGCGATGACCTCCCACTTGATCGCGTCGATGGTCACGTCGATGACCGGCTGGTCCTGGATCGACTGCAGCTCCGGCTTCTCGGTGGTGAGGTCGATCGCCTGGAACAGCGACACGAACAGGGTCAGGTCGCAGGTGGACGTGGTCGCATCGCACTGGGCGCTGCAGGTGTCCATCTCGCACGCCATCGCGGCGGCCATCGCGCACGGGTCGTTGCTCGTCGAGCACGGCGTGCTGATCAGCTGCTCACCGCCCTGCAGCATCCAGCGGTCGGCGTCGATCGTGAACTGCTTGTTGGGCAGGGCGAGATCGAAGTTGGTGATGTCGGAGTCGATCAGCCCACATGCCGTCGACGGCACGAGCAGGGCCAGGATCGCCCACCAGGCCGGCAGGGCCAGACACAAAGGTCCACGGTTCTTCAAGCTAGGCCTCCAAAGACAACAATACGAACCAGGGTACCACCCGGACTCTCGACCAGCGAACCTTCGTGATTTCGAGCACCGCGCCCTGTATGCGCGGCGCGCACAGTGGGTCCGGGGCTGACCGCTCACACCTCGCGGTGATCCCGACAAGCTACGCGGCGCGCAACGCGGCTGCTTCGTCACCCCGCCGGCGGACGCTGGGGCACGCGGGGCCGGCCTCGCCGTCGGCGAGGCCGAGGTCCCGGCGCTTGCTCGATCCGGGGTCCCCGGGCACGACGCACGCCGGCGCCATTGCCCCAACCCGCCGACGCAGGCACCACCCGGCCGTGGAATTTACGAGCGCGCCTGGGACCTCGTCCCCGCCTCGGCTCGTCCTCCGTGCCGATCTCGAACACCGGACCCGGGCTCGACCTGACTCCGTATCGTGCGACGGCCCCTCGCCGGTTCGCCCGGAGCCCATCCCGCAAGCGCTCCCCTTTCCCGGTGTCCCTGACCCTGAGCTCGTCGAAGGGGCGCCGCGCGACGTCGAAGGGCAGGATGGCAAGCGCCCAGCGGGGGAGCACCTGAGGGCGCCGGGCAGCCTCGGCCCGATGCGGCTAGATGCGGTCGACCAGCGTTTGTGCGACCGTCCACGGATCGATGCGGCGCTCGGCGACGTCGCCGGCCGCGCCGGTGAGGCCGCCGCCGGCCCGCAGGGCGCGCTCGGCGCGATCGGCCAGGAGCCCGCGGACCAGCTCGCCGATCTGTGCCTGGGCCCGGACCCGCGCCCGGGCCGCCCCGCCCTCGCCGGTCCAGGCCTTCTCGCGGTGGCGCTCGATCGCGACCGCCAGCTCCGCGATCCCCGAGCCGTTGCCCAGGCCGCGGCTCGCGATCGTGCGCAGGATCTCGACCTCCTTGCGCTCGCCGGCGGCGCGCAGGTCGAGCATGTGCATCAGGTCACGCTCGGTGCGGTCGGCGCCCTCGCGGTCGGCCTTGTTGACGACCAGCACGTCGGCGATCTCGAGGATGCCGGCCTTGATCGCCTGGATGTCGTCGCCGAGGCCGGGCACGGTGACCACCACCGAGGTGTGGGCCGCCTTCATCACGTCGACCTCGTCCTGGCCGACGCCGACGGTCTCGACCAGGATCCGGGTGAAGCCCATCGCGTCGAGCACGCTGGCGACGTCGAAGGTCGAGCGCGACAGCCCGCCGAGCTGGCCGCGGGTCGCCAGCGAGCGAATGAACACGCCCTCGTCGGTGGCGTGGCGCTGCATGCGGATGCGGTCGCCGAGGATGGCGCCGCCGGTGAACGGCGAGGTCGGATCGACGCACACCACGCCGACCCGCTCGCCGGCGGCGCGGTAGTGCGCGATCAGCCCGTCGACCACGGTCGACTTGCCGGCCCCGGGGTTGCCGGTGATGCCGACGATGTAGCCGCCGCCGGTGTGAGGATGGAGCGCCTTGAGGACCTCGAGCGCCGCCGGCCGGCGGTCGTCGAGGTCGCGCATCAGCCGCGCCCCGGCCCGGGCCTCGCCGGCGCGGACCCGCTCGGCGAGCTCGATCGGGGTCAGGGAGGACAGCGAGGGAAACGTGGAGGGCGAGGTGGACATCTTCACTTCATCGTCTTGAAGCGCTGCTCGGGACCGGCAGGCGTGTAGAGCTGCACGGCGTGGGTCTCGCTGGTCGCCGTGAAGGCGTGCTCGACCCCGGCCGGGATCTGGATCACCGAGTCGGCGGTGACCGGGACGGCGACGCCGCCGATCGTCATGGTGCCGCTACCGCCGCGCACGTACAGGACCTCGGTCTCCCTGGCGTGGACGTGCGCCGGCACCTTGGCCCCGGCGTCGATGGAGAGCGTGCTCATCGAGACCACGCCTTTGGCCAGCGGCGGCTCGATGACCATGACCGTGGCGCCGCCGGTGCGCGGGTAGCGCTTGCCCTTGGCGGCGGTGACGAACACCGGCTGCACCGGCCTGGCCCGCACCGCGGTCGACGCGTGGGGGCCGGGCAGCGCACCGCCCCGGGCCGCCCCCTCTCGGCCGCCCGGCACCAGGGCGATCATGACGTCGACCGCGTCGGCCCCGGCCGCGACGGTGAGGCGGGTCCCAGGCAGGGCCAGCATGACCTCGCCCGCCACCACCGCCCGCGGCGCGCCGCCGACCGCGGTCACCGTGGCCGGCCCGGCGAACGTCCACAGCTCGGTCCGCTCGAGCTCGCGCGGACCGCTCACCGCCCTGGGTGCGAACGCGACCTCGAGCAGGCTGGCCGCCGGGTTGCCGGTGTTGAGCTGGTCGAGCAGCACCCCGACCGTGATCCCGGCCTGGGCCTTGCGCGGCACGAACCGGCGGTCGACGACGTTCTGCATCGCAGGGGCGGTGAAGTGGAACGGCAGCTCGATCTGCTGGCCCCGCAGCGGCGGCGCCCAGCCATAGGCCTGGGCGACCGTGACCAGGCAGCGGGTCAGCACGTCGTCGCCGGTCGAGTCGGCGACCACCTCGGCGTGGGTGGTCGCCTTGGCGGTGGCCGCGATCGCGACCAGCAGGCGGACGTCGCCGGCCAGGCGGAAGTCGTCGGCGGCGCCGGCGGCCCAGCACTGGCTGGCGACCGGCGCGAGCTCGTTCATGCCGCGCTCGATCGCGGCGATCCGCTCCTCGAGCGGCGCCTCGTCGCGCCCGGCGGGGTCCGGCTCGAGCTCGGTGTCGTCGGTGGCGTCGGGCTCGGTGGCGACCGGCGCCGGATCGACCGGCCGCGGCCGGTCGCCACCGCACGCGGCCAGTCCCAGTGCGACCAGCCCCGCCCGCCCGCCGGCGGTCACGCCGCCTCGACCCGCGGTCGCACGTAGCCCTCGATCCAGTCGACGATCTCCTGGGTCGTGGTCCCGGGCGTGAACACCCGGGCGACCCCGAGCGCGGCCAGCTTCGGCATGTCGTCCTTGGGCACGATGCCACCGCCGAACACGACCATCTCGCCCACGCCCTTGGCGCGCAGCGCCGCCATCACGGCCGGGAACAGGGTCATGTGCGCGCCCGACATGATCGACAGGCCGACCGCGTCGACCGACTCCTGCATCGCGGCCGCGGCGATCATCTCGGGCGTCTGGTGGAGGCCGGTGTAGACCACCTCGTAGCCGGCGTCGGCCAGCGCACGGGCGACGACCTTGGCGCCGCGATCGTGACCATCGAGACCGGGCTTGGCGACCAGGATGCGGAGCTTGCGACGTTCGGGCTCGGACATGACGACTCCTCGTGCGGCGACGGGGACGGGTCAGCGCCCCGCCCCGCCCTTGCCGATCAGGCTGCGGGCGATGACGATACGCTGGATCTCGCTGGTGCCTTCGTAGATGCGGGTGACCCGGACGTCGCGATAGGCGCGCTCGACCGGGAAGTCACGGGTGTAACCGTAGCCGCCGTGGACCTGGAGCGCGATGTCGCAGATCGCGCCGGCCTTCTCGGTGGCGAACAGCTTGGCCATCGCCGCGGCGTCGCCGAACGGCTGGTCGGCCTGCTTGAGCCAGGCCGCGCGCAGCGTGAGCAGCTGGGCAGCGTCGAGCCAGGTGGCGGCGTCGGCCAGCATGTTGCCGACCGCCTGGTGCTTGATGATCGGCACCCCGAACTGCTCGCGATCGATCGCGTAGCGGATCGCGGCCTCGAGCGCGCCGCGCGCGATCCCGATAGCCTGGCTCGAGATGCCGATGCGGCCGCCGTCGAGCGCCAGCATCGCCAACCGGAAGCCGCCGCCGACCCCGCCCAGCACCGCGTCGTCGCCGACCTCGACCCCGTCGAGCACCAGCTGCGCGGTCGACGAGCCGTGCAGGCCCATCTTCTCCTCGAGCCGCGACGCGACCAGCCCGCGGGTGCCGCCGCGGACCAGGAACGCGGTGATGCCCTTGTGGCCCGCGCTCAGGTCGGTCATCGCCCAGACGATCACCACGCCGGCGCGATCGCCGTTGGTGATCCACTGCTTGGTGCCGGTCAGCCGCCAGCCGCCGGCGATCGGCTCGGCGGTCGTGCGCAGCCCGGCCGGATCGCTGCCGGCCTGCGGCTCCGACAGCGCGAACGCGCCGCACAGCGACTCGCCCGAGGTCAGGCCCGGCACGTGGGCCGTGCGCTGGGCCGGGGTGCCCACCTTCGCGATCAGCTCGGCCACCATGTTGGTCACCGAGACCGCCACCGCGACCGAGGCGTCGCCGCGGGCGAGCTCCTCCATCGCCAGCGCGTACGCGACCGTGCCGGCCGCGGCGCCGCCGAGCTCCTCGGGCACCGCCACCCCGAGCAGGCCCAGCCCGGCCAGCTCGCGCAGCTCGGCGACCGGGAAGGTGCCGGCGACGTCGCGGGCCGCGGCCGCCGGGACCAGCCGACGCTCGGCATAGTCGCGCGCGGTCCGCTGGATCAGCAGCTGCTCTTCGGTGAGCGCGAGGTCCATCAGTCGTCTCCCTCGCCGTCGTCGTCGTCGGGCAGCGCCGCCGGGTTGTAGACGAACGACAGCTTGGCGACCTTACCGCGCGGGTCGACCAGCGCCCACGCCATCGCCTTCTCGGCGGCGCAGTCGGCCCAGGCATCCTCGAACCCGGTCGGCGACGCGAACCCGACCGACTGCACCTTGCCGCGGGTGCCGACGTACATCGTCACGCTCACGTTGGTGGGATCGGTCGCGCCGTCGGCGCAGCCGGCCAGGTCCTTGGGCTTGCCGCCGACCGCGCGCACCGCCTGGTCCTCGTCCCAGGGGACCGCGCCGGCCCCGGCCGAGAACGACAGCGGCATGCCGACCTCGGCGCGCCCGCCCTTGGGCTTGCCGAAGCTGATCTCGCGCGCGACCGCGAGCACGCACTTCTCGATCGCCCACGCGCCCAGATCGGACTGCGCCAACGTCACCGAGCTGACCGCGCCGTCGGCGGCCACGTCCCACTTGAGCTCGACGCCGCCGCCCAGCCAGCGCCGGCGGCCGACGTGGTCGGCGTAGCAGGCCTCCAGCGTCCCGGCGTGCGGCTCGAGCGCCCGGGTGACCACGTCGGGATCGATGCGGCCGCGGGTCGAGACGATCTCGAGGTCGTCGTCCGCTTCTTCGTCGGCGTCGCCGGCCCCGTCACCGCCCCCGGTGGGGTCGGAGTCGGCCGGTGCGGCGGGCGCCGCCCTGGGCGAGCCGCCACACGCGGCGAGCAGCGTCGCGAGGCCGAGCGCGGCCCGCGCGCCGGCGGCGCCGAGCTCAGTTGGATTCGAACGCATAGGAGTACGAATACGCGAGATCGGACGGCACCGCGCCGAAGTCGATCTGCTCGACCTTCTCGATGACGCACCGCTCGACCGCGTCGTTCTTGATGGTCGACTCGACCACCTTCACGTCGCGCGCCTTGCCGTTGGTGCCGATCACGAACGCCAGGTTGACGCGCCCGCGCGCCCGCTTGGCGGCCTCACCTTCGGCCACCGCGTCGGCCAGGCAGCGCGCGGCGGCGCTCCGCTTGCGATCGAGCAGCGACTTGATCTCCTCGAGCTTCTCGGGCGGGTACATCCCGCTGTCGTCGGCAGCTCCCTCGTCGTCGGTCGCGACCTCGCCGTCGGCGGCGGGGTCGCCGGGGTTGTCCGCCGGCTTGGCCTTGCCGCCACACGCGGCGGCGACGAGCAGGCTGGTCAACAGCAGGGGGGTCGCGATGATGCGCATGGGTTCGCTCCTGGTTGCGGTGGCGCGAGGGCCTGTCCTGAGCCGGTCGACCGGCTCACGACCCCTTGGTCAGGTGGCCGGCGATCACCAGCCGCTGGATCTCGCTGGTGCCCTCGTAGATCTCGGTGATCTTGGCGTCCCGGAAGTGGCGCTCGACCGGGTACTCGGTGACGTAGCCGTTGCCGCCGAAGATCTGGATCGCCTCGCGGGCCGCCTTGTTGGCGATGTCCGAGGCGTAGAGCTTGGCCATCGCCGCTTCCTTGCCGAACGGCTGCTTCTGGTCCTTGAGCCAGGCTGCCCGCAGGGTCAGCAGCCGGGCCGCGTCGATCTCGGTCGCCATGTCGGCCAGCTTGAACTGGATCGCCTGGTGCATCGCGATCGGCTTGCCGAAGGTCTTGCGGGTCAGCGCATAGGCCAGCGAGTCCTCGAGGCACGCGCGGGCGATGCCCAGCGCCTGGGCGGCGATGCCGATCCGCCCCCCGTCGAGCGTCGACATCGCGACCTTGAACCCGCCGCCGACCTCGCCCAGCCGCTGCTCGTCCGGAAGCCGGACATCATCGAGGAAGATCTGGCACGACTTGGAGCCGCGGATGCCGAGCTTGTCGTCGGGCGCGCCGCACCGGACCCCCTTGGTGTTCATCGGCAGGATGAACGCTGTGATCCCTTTGTGGCCGGCCGCGCGGTCGTTCATCGTGAACAGCACGCAAACGTCGGCGACCGGGCCGTTGGTGATCCAGTTCTTGATGCCCGAGATCAGCCAGCCGTCGCCGTCGCGGGTCGCCGTGGTGCGCTGGGCGGCGGCGTCGCTGCCGGCTTCAGGCTCCGACAGCGCGAAGCAGCCGAGCTGCTTGCCCGACGCCAGCGGGGTCAGCCAGGTCCGCTTCTGGGCCTCGGTGCCGAATCGGTTGATCGGATCGCACACGAGCGAGTTGTTGACGCTCATGATCACGCCGGTCGACGCGCACGCGCGCGAGATCTCCTCCATCGCCAGCACGTAGCTGACGTGGTCCATGTCGGCGCCGCCGAACCCGTCGGGGACCGCGATGCCCATGAAGCCCAGCTCGGCCATCCGCGCGACCAGCTCGGCGGGGTGGCGGTGCTCGCGATCGATCTCGGCGGCCTTCGGCAAGACCTCCTGGGTCGCGAAGTCACGCGCGGTCTTCTGGACCAGGGACTGCTCTTCGGTGAGGGCGAACTGCATGAGGAGGTCCTGAGGCGAGGGAGTCAGTGGCCCTTGAACGAGGCCGGACGCTTGGCGAGGAAGGCGTCCATGCCCTCCCGCTGGTCATCGGAGGCGAACAACAGCCCGAAGCTGCGCTGCTCCATGGCGAGCGCGTGGTCGAGGGACATCGACTGCCCCATGTGGATCAGCCGCTTGCACTCGGCGACCGCGAGCGGTCCGTTGCCGGCGATGCGCGCGGCCAGCGCCTTGACCTTGGGCATCAGCTCGTCGAGCGGGACCACCGCGTCGACCAGCCCGAGCCGCAGGGCCTCGGCCGCCGACACCATGTCGCCGGTGAAGCACAGCTCCTTGGCCTTGGCGACGCCGACCCGGCGGGCCAGTCGCTGGGTGCCACCGAAGCCCGGGATCACCCCGAGCTTCACCTCGGGCTGCCCGAACTTGGCGACCTCGGCCGCATAGATGAAGTCGCAGGAGAGGGCCAGCTCGCAGCCACCCCCGAGGGCGAAGCCGTTCACCGCGGCGATCCACGGCAGCCGCGACGACTCGATCGCGTGGCCGAGGTTGCCGCCCATCTCGCTGAACGCGTGCGCCTGCGACGGCGTGAGCGCCTTCATCTCGCCGATGTCGGCGCCGGCGACGAACGCCTTGCCGGCCCCGGTCAGCGCGACCACCCGGAGGTCGTCGACCACCTCGAGCTCGGCCGCCGCCTCGGTGAGATCGGCCATTACCCGCGACGACAGCGCGTTGAGCTGGGCCTCGCGGCGGATGGTGATGACGGCGAGCGGGCCATCCTGCTCGACGGAGAGCGTCTCGTAGGTCGTCACCGCCGGACCATACACCAAGCCCCCACCGCTGCGCGTCACCGGCGCCCGTCGACTCCGCGCGCCGTGCATCCTGCGCGACGTCTCGGGACGAAACCTCGGGCGGAATCGAAGTCGCCCGACGCGCCTTCGACCGGCACAGGTCAGGGTGAACGGGGCTTCCGGCCGCGCGGCTGCCGCGGTGGCGGCCGACTCTCGTCGAGCATCGCGACGTCGGCGAGGTCCTTGGGACGCCCAGCCGCGAGCTTGTTGGCCCGGAGCTCGTCCCGACCCAGGAACGCGACGGTGCGACCGTCGAGCTCGACCTCGACCCGGCTCGCCCATGCGCGTCGGAAGCTGACCCCGGTGATGCTGGTCAGCAGATCGATCTGGAGCGGCGGCACCCCGAGGGTCGCCATTCGGTCCGGTCGCGCGAAGCGGCGCCACGCGCGGGCCAGCGCCGGGAAGCCGAAGTCAGCCAGCGCGGCGCCGAGCCGTCGCGCGTTTGCCTCGGTCGGGTCGACGAACACGTCCAGGTCCTGCGTCGCGCGCGGTCGTCCCTGCACCGCCAGCGCGTGGGCGCCGACGACGACGAACCGCACGCGGTGCGAGCACAACGAATCGAAAAACGCGCTCCAGTCGAGCGGGAGCTTCACCGTAGATCCCCCAGGTGGCCTCGCGGATGGTCTCGACGGCCGAGACGCGTTCCGCGGCCGGCCGCGACATCCAGTACGCAGCCTCGGCGACCGGCGCGGCCTCCGGCGTGGTCCAGCGAAACACGCGACGCACGACCTACCGTAAGCGCAAAACAGCCCGAAAACACGAAGGGCGCCACCTTCCGGTGACGCCCAGTCTTCCGTCCCCCGACCATCCCTGAGGCAGTCGTAGGGACTACAGCCGCGAGGGCTGAATCAGTCGTTCGCCTCGTCAGGGTCGCCGCGCTTGCCACCCTTCTTGGGGCCCAGCTTGCCGAGCTTGCTGCGCATGACGTCACCCAGGGTGGCACCACCGGCGTTCGGCGTGCTGTAGCCCTGCGCGTCCGCCATCTCCTTGGCCCGGTTTGCGGCCTTGATCGACAGGGCGATCTTGCGCTCGGCCGCGTCGGTCGAAAGGATCTGGACCTTGACCTCCTGGTTCGGCTGCAGCACCGCGCGGGGGTCGTCGACGTGCTCCTCGGAGATCTCCGAGACGTGGACCAGACCCTCGACGCCGCGCTCGAGCTCGACGAAGGCGCCGAAGTCGAGGACCTTCAGGACCTTGCCGTCGACGACCTTACCGATCGGGTAGTCGAACGGGATGCGGTCCCACGGGTCGGCAACGAGCTGCTTGATACCGAGCGAGATCTTGGGCTTCTCGCCGTCCGAGGTGTCGATGTTGAGGAGCACTGCCTCGACGTCGTCACCCTTCTGGAACAGCTCGGACGGGTGCTTGACCCGCTGCGTCCACGACATGTCGCTGATGTGGACCAGGCCGTCGATACCCTCTTCGATCTCGACGAAGATACCGAAGTCCGCGATGTTACGGACCTTGCCCTTGACGACCGTACCCGGCGGGTACTTCTCGGTGAGCTGCTCGTACGGGTTCGGCTCGAGCTGCTTCATGCCGAGCGAGATGCGGTTCTGCTTGACGTCGACGTCGAGCACGACGGCCTCGACGGCATCGCCAACCGCGACCATCTTCGACGGGTGCTTGACCCGGCGCGTCCAGGACATCTCGCTGATGTGAACCAGGCCCTCGATGCCCTCTTCGAGCTCGATGAAGGCGCCGTAGTCCTTGAGCGAGACGACCTTGCCGCGCACGACGGTGCCCGGCACGTACTTCTCGGCCGCGCGGCTCCACGGATCTTCGGTGATCTGCTTGAGGCCAAGGCTGACACGCTCGGTGTCCGCGTTGAACTTCAGCACCTTCACCCGCACGTGGTCACCGACCTGGAACAGCTCGGACGGGTGGTTGACCCGGCCCCAGCTCATGTCGGTGATGTGCAGAAGACCGTCGATGCCGCCGAGGTCGATGAACGCGCCGTACTCGGTCAGGTTCTTCACGATGCCCTCGACGATCTGGCCTTCCTTGAGGCGCTCGAGCGTCGATTCCTTGAGGGCAGCGCGCTCCTTTTCCAGGAGCACGCGGCGCGACAACACGATGTTGCCGCGCTTCTTGTTGAACTTGATGACCTTGAACTTGAAGCTCTGGTTCAAGAACGCATCGAGGTTGCGGACCGGGCGGAGGTCGACCTGCGACCCCGGAAGGAACGCCTTCACACCGCCGCGGATCGTGACCGAGAGGCCACCCTTCACGCGCGTCGTGATCACGCCTTCGATCAGCTCGTCACGCTCGCACGCGGCGCTGATCTCGTCCCACACCTTGAAGCGATCCGCCTTCTCCTTGGAGAGGACGATCATTCCCACGTCGTTCTCGCGGGACTCGAGGAGCACGTCGACGACATCGCCGGGCTTGACCCCGATGCCACCGTCCGCCGTGCGGAACTCCTCGAGGGGCACCTGGCCCTCGCTCTTGTACCCGACATCGACAATCGCGTAGTCCTTGCCTACTGCGATCACGGTGCCGCGGAGGATTTCACCCTCCTTGACGTTGTCTTGGCCAAAGCTCTCGGCCAGCAGCGCCGCAAAATCTTCTTCGCCCGGGCCCTCTTGGGTCGTCGTATTCAAGCAGATCTCCTACAAGCCGCCGAGCTGGATTTGACTACCGAAGCAGCCCTCGACGACAGGGGCGAGTTGGTACCGTCCGGCTCTGGTTTTGTCAACCAGCGCCATCACATCCACGTCAATTGCTCCGTGCCAGCCGTCCGGCCCCGCTACCTCTACTGATCGTTGCGCTGACCGGCGGTCGTGGTCTTGGCTTGACGACCGGCGCGCGTCTCGACCTGGGCCGCGAGCGAATCCACAACTTCTTCGAGGGTTTGCGCGGAGCTGTCGACGAGGACGGCGTCTGCGGCCGGGACCATCGGCGCGACGTCGCGACCGGCATCCCGCTTGTCACGCTCCTGGATCTCACGGAGGGTGACCTGGTAGTCCACCATCGTGCCGTTCGCGGCAAGCTCGGAGACCCGCCGGCGCGCGCGCTCGCCCTCGGTCGCCGTCAAGAAGAACTTCGCGTCGGCCTGCGGGAACACGACAGTCCCGGTGTCACGGCCCTCGACCACCACGCCGCCACCCGCCCCGAGCCGGCGCTGGAGCTCGAGTAGTGCAGCCCGCACCTGCGGGTGCGCCGACACCTGCGACGCTCCCTGCGAGACGTCGGGTGTCCGGATGTCATTCG
>JBKJLC010000034.1:0-4026 GCA_046597055.1 Kofleriaceae bacterium
CCAGGTCGGAAGCGGCACCGCCAACGCCGAGGGCGAGGTCCGGCTCGCGGTCAACCTGCCCGAGGGCCAGGACAGCCTGCGCGCCCAGTGCGCCGGCCCCGGCAACCTCGGCACTCGATCGACCGGCCTCACTTCGGTGTGGGTCGACACGGTGACCCCGAGCTGCGAGGTGACCAGCCCGGTGCCGACCACCAGCATCACGCTCGCGCTCGACGAGGACGGGATGCGAAGCAACGGCGTCCAGCTCGAGCTGGTCGGGCACGCCACCGGCGCCGACGTCGCCGGTGAGGCCGCCAGCTTCGTGCTCACCCGCGCCGGCGGGGTGGCCGTGACCGCCCCCGGCACCGCCGTGGACGCGGCCGGCAACTCGACCGCCGACGTGACCTTCGCACCGCCGACCACCCCGGCCGACTACGGCGTCCGGTTCGCGACCGCCGACCACGCCGGCAACGCGTGCGTGGCCATGTACACCTACCGGGTCGTCTACGACGGCTGCGCCATCACGGTCGTCCAGCCGACCGGGGTCGCCACCGTTGATGCCGATGGGAACCCCGGCAACGGGGCCCAGGTCGACATCATCCTGGACGTGGCCGACGCCTGCATCGGCCGCGCGATCACGTCCGACTGCGGCGCCACGGATCCGGGCGCCACGATCGGGGCCGGCGGGGCCGCGACCCTGCGCGCAACGGTCTGCGACGGCCTGCCGTGCGAGTCGGCGGAGACCTGCACCGTCCGCGTCACCAGCAGCGACGGCATCGAGACCACCGCCGGGGTCGCGCTCCGGTTTGACAACCAGGCGCCCAACGTCTCGGTCCAGGTTGTAGCTCCCGCGGGCGTGAGCTGCGGGGGCACCGTGGTGCCGGCCCAAGACGTCGACGCCGTCGCCGCCGGGATCCAGATCAGCATGCGGGTGGCATCGCCACTGGCCGAGGACCGCCGGCTGCGCATCACCAACGCGAGCGGGACAGCCACGCTCGACGCCAACGCCACCGGCGGTGAGGTCGTGGTCACGCTGGCCAACGGCAGCAACGACTTCGTCGGCGTCGCCAGCGACGTGGTTGGCAACACCGCGATGACGCCGGTCTGCCGGGTCTCGCTGGCCGACATCGCGGTCACCTTCACCGGCTCGGCCGCCGACGGCACCGTTGGCGGGCCCGATGGGACCGTCAACGGCTCCAACCTGAGCTTCACCCTTACCGGCACCGTCTCTGCGGAAGGTGCGAGCGTCGCGGTCACGGTCGATGGCGGCACGCCGCTGGCTGCCACCGTCAATGGTACCACCTGGAGCCTGCCGGTCACGCTCGCAGCCCGCCCGGCGCCGTACGCGATCGTCGCGTCCGCGACCCAGGCCGGGCGGGTTGGCTCGGCGTCGCTGGCGCTCACCGTCGACCTGACCGGGCCGACCCCGGTCGGAGGGCTCGGCGCGGTGGCTAACACCCGGCGCTCGATCCGGCTGTCGTTCACCGCGGGCAGCGACGGCGGCGCCGCGGCAAGCAGCTACGAGATCCGCTACTCGACCACCGTGCTGACCGACGCCAACTTCGACACGACCGGCGTCGGGATCAGCGGACCTGCGCCGGCCGGCCCCGGCGCGGCGCAGGTGGCGCCGGTCGCGCCGCTGCGCACCGGGACCCCGTACTGGGTCGGGATCGCGGCGGTCGACGGCGCCGGCAATCGCTCGGTCGCCCAGATCGCGGGACCGATCACGCCGACGTTCGACCAGAGTCCGGTGTACGCCGCGCCGAACACCGTGGGCAACGCCGGCTTCGGCAATGTCGTCGTGCGGGGTCGCTTCAATGACGACGTTTTCGATGACGTCGCCGTGGCCTCCCCGTTCGTGACCTCGGGGGGGCTCGCGTCCGCTGGCGAGGTCTACATCTACCTCGGTTCTGAGGTTGGATTGGCCACGGCACCCGCCGTGACGATCCGCGGGACCGTCGCGGGCGGCCAGCTCGGAAACGGCCTCGCGCGCGTTCGTTGGAGCAGCGTGACCCGGGACGACCTCGCGATCGCCGCGCCCTTCGCGGCGACAATTTACGTGTTCGATGGCGGACCGGCCCTCCCATCCGGGGTCGTCAACGCGACCGCCGCGCAGCGGCGGCTCGTGGTGAACGCGAGCAGCAACTGGTTCACGGGGAGCGGGTTCGGCTGGAAGCTTGCCACCGCCGACCACGATGGCGACAGCACCGACGATCTGGTCGCCACCGCCGTGTTCGGCAACAATGGTGCGGCCGGTGCCGCCGTGGTCTTCTACGGCGGCACCGTGCCATCGGGCACGGTCGCGGTCTCCGACCTCAGCGCGGCGGGCAGCGGCACTGCCGTGATGCGCATGTACGAAATTTCCAGTTTCGACTTCCCGGGGCTGTATCTCCACAACCTCGGCCCGACCATGGGCGCGACCGACCTCACCGACGATTTCGCGGTCGGGTCGGCTGAGGACGCAACCCCAGGCGCCGACATCTTGGTCTTCCGCGGCGCGGGCCGACCCGCGACGGCCGGCGTGACTCGTGAGCCTTTCACCCCCGGGAGGGACGTCGTCCTGCGCTACGTCACCGCGGACGCCGGGACCGACTGGGGTGCCCTGATGGGCTCGATCGACGACCAGAACGGTGATGGGGCCCGCGACATCGTAATCGGCGCGCCTCGTGACGGCGCCGATCAGGGCAGCGTCCACATCCTGGACGGCAACACCATGGGCACCGACGGCGTAGCCGCCCAGACTGCGGCCGGCGTCCTTATCGCGGCGTTCCAGGAGACAGGCATCGGCGCCACGTTCGGGAGCGCGATCATCAACAATGCCGATGCGAGCGACGCGGATGTCGACGGCGATGGGCACGAGGATCTGGTCGTGGGGGGGCGCGCGACGAACTCGACGCAATCGGTCATCGATGTCTGGTTTGGCCCGCTGACTGCCGGCATCCAGTCGCCACCGGCACCGGACCTCGTGATCACCGGTCCGGCCAGCTTCCAGTCGACCCCACCGAGCAACGGCGGGAGCGCGTTGAACGGAGCCTGGGCCGACGTGAACGGCGATGGCCTGGACGACATCTGTTGGACTGATTGGACCAGCGCCGGCCTCGACGGCGGGATGCAGGTCCTTTGGGACGACGGCAACTAGCCAACTCGGCAGAACGACGCCGGATTCACCGTTGGACCGCCTGGGCGGATCTGCTACCGTGAGGACACGATCATGAGTGATGGCAAGAAGGATCCGCAGCCCGTGCACCGGCGCAAGCCGTACGAGCCCCCGGCCGTGATTTCCGATGAGGTGTTCGAGACACTGGCGCTCTCTTGCGCAAAGGCGAACGCCTTCGTGTGCCCAGGCGGCAACCCCGATCGGTCGTAGCGACGACCGGTTGGAGCGATGAACGCCGTGCGCAGCTGGGGCTCCCGGGCGGCGGTCGGTCGGTGAGTGTCACGTGAAGTTGCTCGACGCGCTCTTCCCGGGCGACACGTTTGCGCCGGGGGTACGAGCGCGGGTCTCGCTGCTGCGCGAGCGGGCCTGCGCCGGTGGTTTGACGGTCACCTGTGGCGGCCGGTCGATGGAGCCAGCGGTGCGGATGGGGGACCGGGTCGAGGTCACCACGGCGGCGCCGCGGCCTGGCGCGGTGGCTGTGTTCGTGACCCTGCGCGGCGAGCTCGAGCTGCACCGGCTGGTCTCCCGCGGGCCGTGCGGGTGGTGGGTCCACGAGGGCGACAACCAGGCGGCGCCGCGGCTCGGGCTGGTCCACGCCTCGCAGATCGTCGGGCTCGCGGCGGTCGCGGGCCGGCGGCCGGCGCTCGCGAGCCGGGCTCGGGCGGGCGCGCGGCTCGCCGTCGCCGCCGCGCGCGTGCTGGCCCGTGGCCGGCATTGACCCCACCGCCCCCAGCTCCTAAGGTTGCGGGCCTGCCATGAGTGCGACCGAAGACACGCTGCGGGCCGCGTTTCGCGAGGCGCTCGGCCTGCCGGCCGAGGTCGACTTCGAGGCGCTGACCTACCGCGGCATCAAGCAGTGGGACTCGGTCGCGCACATGCAGCTGATCGCC
>JBKJLC010000131.1:0-96251 GCA_046597055.1 Kofleriaceae bacterium
GCGACGCGCTCCGGCTCGGTCGCATCCTCGCCGGGCTGATGCCGGACGAGCCCGAGGTCCTCGGGCTGCTCGCGCTCATGGAGATCCAGGCCTCGCGGGCCGCGGCCCGCACCGGCGGGGATGGCGCGCCGATCTTGCTGCAAGATCAGGATCGCGCGCGCTGGGATCCGCTGCTGGTCCACCGCGGCCTGGCCGGGCTCGCGCGCGCCGAGGCGCTCGACCCCGTGCGCGGGCCGTATACGCTGCAGGCGGCGATCGCGGCGTGTCACGCGCGGGCGCGCACGGTCGACGCGACCGACTGGGCCGGCATGGTCGCGCTGTACGACGAGCTGGCGCGGGTCGCGCCGTCACCGGTCGTCGAGCTCAACCGCGCGGTCGCGGTCGCGATGGCGGACGGGCCGGCGGCCGGGCTCGCGTGCCTCGACCGGCTCGTCGCCGCGCCGAGCCTGGCCCACTACCACCGGCTACCGGCGGTGCGCGCCGATCTGCTGTACCGGCTCGGCCGCTTCGACGAGGCGCGCGTCGAGCTGGCGCGCGCCGCGGCGCTGGCCCGCAACGAGCGCGAGCGGGCGTTCTTGCTCGAGCGTGCCGCCGCGTGTCCGCGCGAAGGGTGAGCGCGGGTTCACCACGCCCAGGCCGGACAGGTAAGCGAGCCCGACGCCGACGCCACCAGCGTGCGGCACAGGTCGACCCGCAGGCCCCCCCAGTCGAACCGCGCCGGCGAGACGCCCTCGCCCATCGGCGGTAGCAGGGTGCCGGCTCGCCATGCCGCGTCGAACCCCGCGATTGCTCGCACGCCACGGCCCCGTCGGGCGAGCCAGTTGTCTGATGACCAGGCGAATCGGCCAGTCAACCGGGCCGTGACGGTTCCGGGTGCACGCCGCGCTGCGGTTACGGCAACCGGCGCAGCTGCTCGTTGATCGAGTCCAGATCGAACGCCTCGGCCTCGAACGGCTCACCCAGCCAGTCGAGCAAGCGCGTGCGCTCGGGGTGCTCCGGATCCTGCATCGACTCGACCAGATCGGCGTAGCCGGGGCCGCCGCCACAGTCCTCCGGTGGGCAGGCCCGTGCGCCGTCCGTGCAGCGGGGCGTGCGGCCCACGCCCTGCGGCGACCGGATCTCTTCCACCACGATCTCGTGCTGCCACGAGTCCCCGAAGTCATACTCGTAGCGGAAGCGGCTACCGACCTCGGGCGCGAACGAGCGCAGCTTCACCTTGCCCTCGTCGCGCGCGTGATCGAGCCCGAACCGCGGGTCCGATGCCACGTCCTTGCCGTCCGCGCTGGCGAACTGGTGCAGGTGGCTGTCGGTCCATCCCATGGTGACCTGGATGATCCGGTGCAGCTTCTTGAGGCTCAGGTTTCCGGACGCGAGCACCGTGCGCCAGATCGGGGGCGTCACGCCCTCGAGCGTGATCCGGAGCTGGAAGATCGGCATGCGCTGGGTGACCATGTCGCGGGCCGCCATCGTCGCGGAGGCCGGCTTGCGCTTGGCAGGGCGCGGGCCCGGCGAGGTTCGCCCTGCTTCCGGCTCGTCCAGATCACGGAGCTCGATCGTCGGGATCGCAAAGAGGTCGGCGGCGGGGACGAACACGAGCCGCATGCCCCAGCCAGCATGACTGGTCAACATGCGACCCAGCTCGCGGAGCGACAGCCGCCGGCCGTCGATCTCGACGGTGGCCTCGCCGTCGGGACCACCGTCACCGACGATGCCCCGGATCACGTCGCCCCGAGGCACCCACGTGTCACCGGCAACGTCATACTCGAGCTGCGGGTAGCCGGGCGGCACTTCGAACGAGACCCTCGGGACCTTCTTCATCACCTGGCGGCTGATACCACGGGCCCCCCGTGGATCACCCTGAACACGGCGACGCTGCGGGTGGTCCCGGCCCGTAGCAGCCGCGTCTGCCAAGGCGGTGAAATGAGACGGTTTCTGACCTCTCGGCCATCGCCTGGTGCCGCTCGCAGATAGTTCGCAACCGGGGCGGGGCGTTCGCGATAGTGATGGGGTGATTGACCGAGAGGGCCGCCGCAGCGGCACGACGTCGGGGCCGACGCGTGAGGTCGGCAGCCCGGCTCCCGGGAAGCGGTCGGTGACGGAGGGGCTGGTGCAGCGGCGGGCTGGGTCCGCGGCCGCCGGCGCGGCGGTGGTCAACCGGGTCGAGCCGGCTGGCGACGAGGCCTTTGCGGGGGAGCCGGCGCCGCCGATCTCGTTCATCGACCAGCTGCTGCAGCCGATCCAGCGCAAGGCGGCCGGTGGCGACGGGCCGGACGGCGACGTCTACGAACGGCACGCGGATGCGGTGGCCGACGCGGTGGTGCGCGGGGCGTCGGCCGCACCCCTGCTGGCGGCGGGCCCGACCGGCGCGGCCGGCGCGGTGCAGCGCAAGGCGCCCGGGGCGGGTGGTGCGCCGCCCAAGGAGCCCGCGGACGAGCTGCCGCCCGACCGCGACTATCAGCGGCTGGCCGGATCGATGAGCTTCCTGGTGCGGCGGTCGTGGCTCGAGTCGGAGCCCGAGCCCCGGGCCGGTGGGAACGGGACGATCACGCCGACGCGGACGCGCACGCTGCTCGACGAGCTCGTGCGCGCCGGCCTGCTCGGCTGGGCGCGGCCCGACCGGCTGACGCTGGCCGCCAACCGGCTGGTGCTGCTCGGGGCCGGCGCGGGCCAGGCGGTCGTGCGGGTCTCGATGGGCGCGGGGGTCTACAACATCATCGGGCTGCCACCGGGGACCGGCGCCATGGTGTCGCGACGGCAGGGCGGGCTCGAGCTGACCGTGCAGGCGGAGGGGCTCGAGGCCGACGGCGTGGAGGTCCCGCTCGACGCGACGCAGCTCGGCGATGCGCTCGACGCGGTGGAGCGGTTCACCGGGCTCGCCATCCCGACCGCGCGCCGGAGCGACATCGTGATCAATGCGCGCGGGGGGACCGGCACGTTCAACCTGTTCCTGTCGGCCGCGAACATGGCGGACCTGGTCGGGGCCGACGCGTGGCGGGCGTACCGCGAGCGCGACGGCGCCGCCGACGGGGCCCGCGGGGTCGGCAGCGCCGCAGCGTCGGTCAACGGCGACCTGACCGACCTGGAGCTCGGCCGCGCCAAGGACTGGCTGCGCACGCACCTGCCGGCCAGCAAGGACGAAGGCGTCCGGATCGACCGCGCGCTGCTCGAGCTGATCCTCACGATCGAGCGCAGCCCGCACAAGGCCCGCATCGTGGCCGCCCTGGCCGGCAGCGAGGGCGGCGCCGCGCTGACGGCGATCTCGTTCGAGTCGATCATGAACGAGGCCACGTTCGAGGCGGAGCGCGACGCCAGCGGCGTGACCACACCCCGGCCGACCGCCAACCTCGACCCGGTCCACGACACCCCGCTGCCCGCGCGCATCGTCCAGCACGCGTCGAAGATCGCCGCCGGCGACACCGTGCCGTTCACGATCGAGGTCGACTGGCCGCCGGTGTTCATCGATCGCGCCGAGGGCAACGAGTACCGGTACCGCCAGTTCGTCACCCACGTCGACTGGGTGTTCGAGAAGTCGACGACGCACGAGAAGGCGTTCGCCCGCCAGCGCTACACCGGCGGGCACGACGCGCAGCACCACGTCTTCCAGCTCGCGCCCGGCGAGGACGAGGCCACGTGGATCGTCCACGCGTTCGTGCGCCACAGCCACTTCGCGCCGACCCACGAGCAGCGCGCGGTCGTGGTCCAGACCGAGGCGGCGCTGATGCGCGACCTGCGCGCGGATGCGACCCAGGGCATGGGGGTGCTCGACCAGGAGGGCGCGAAGAACTTCGACACCGGCGTGGTCAACAACCACGCAGGCTCGACGGCACAGGACCAGGGGCTCGAGCTGCACGGTCGGCTGCCGCGCGACTTCAAGCCGAAGAGCGACAGCCAGCGGGGCCAGGGCCGCGACCAGGAGATGGACCAGGTCCGCGCGGTGATCGCGCACCTGCGCGGCCGCGACATCCACAACGACGACGCGATCGAGGCGGCCGAGCGCTACCTCGCCAACCTGGTGCGCGCCGATCGCGCGATCGAGGCCGACCTGCGCGCGACCTGGCAGTCGTTCGAGGTCCGCGGCACGCTGCGGTCGAGCCAGGCGGGCGTCGACGATGGCGCGCTGCAGCTCCACGGCGCGGTGCGCTGGGGCAGCGACGGGTCGGTCGAGGTGCAGCTGCGCGACCTGTCGCGTCGGTTCGGCGCCGAAGACCTCCGCACCGAGGGTAGCGGTGCCACGTTCGCGAGCGCGCTCGAGGGCGCGTTCGTGCCGCTGTGCAAGGCGTATCCGGCGGGCCGCCTGTTCGTCCTCGCCCAGGACCACCAGGGCATGAACCCGCTGCCGACCACGATCGGCTTCGAGCTGGACACCGGCACGATCGGCGAGGACATCAAGGCCAAGGTCTGGGATCCCGCCGTCAAGATGGCCGTGAACGTCGCCGGGATGGTCGCGACCCTGGCCGGGTTCGGCGCCATCGCGATCCCGCTGCTGGTCGTCTACAACGGCCTCGAGACGATCGATCAGATCCACGAGGAGTACCAGCGGGGCACGCTGACCTCGACCGACGTCGGGCTCGGGCTGGGCAGCCTCGTGCTCGACCTGCTGCCGGCGGCGGGCGGGATCAAGGCGGTCGGGTCGAGCGCGCGGTTGATGTACGCGCTCCACCTCGCCGACCTGGCGGGCGAGGCGCTGTACATGACCGCGGCGGCGCACCACGCGATCAACGACCTCGAGGAGCTGCACGTCGTGCAGCTGGTCGAGCGGTGGGAGCGCATGACCGAGCTGCAGCGCACGACCGATGCCGCGGACCCCGCGATGATCGCGATGCGGGCGGAGTTCGACGCGCAGGCCGAGAAGGTCAAGGAAGCCAGCACCGGGGTGCTGCTCGCGCTGGTTCGCGACCGCGCGATCTTCGTCGCGGCGAAGCACCTCGCGATGGGCGGGGGCGGGCCCAAGGTCGGGACGCCGTACAACGAGCTCCACCGGGACGGTCTGGTGGTCGCGACGGTGGGCGGCGAGCCGTATTACGATCCGGCCCGCGGCCAGATCGTCGGCGACCCGAACCGGATGAAGGGCCCCCGGCTCGAAGGGCTGCAGGCCGAGCACGCCAATCACATGCGGTTGATGGCGACCCAGCTGGCCGAGCGGCTCGGGCTACCGATCACGGATGTCGAGGTCATGGTCGGCGACCGGGTCGGGGTCACGATCGGGACCTCGGGCAGCGTGACCGCGACCTACCAGCCGGGGATGCCGCCGGCGAAGGCCCAGGCGTCGTGGCAGGAGCTGTACGACGAGAAGATGGAGGCGCGTGGGGGCGGCGCGGGCGGGCCGGGGCGCGGGCGCCTGCACCTGCCGGCGGGCGAACCTGGCGACGGCCGGCCGCGGCGGAACCGAGAGCAGCCGCATGGCGAGATCCATCGCGACCCGGGCGCGACGACGCCGGATGCGCCGCCGCTACCGACGCCCTACCGCCACGATGCGAAGCACGAGCTCGACTCGTCGACGGAGTTATCGATCGCGATCCGCCAGCAGTGGGCGGAGGTCGAGGTCCTGCTGTCGGCGGGGGCGCCGGGCAGCCGGGGCGTGCCGATCGGCCGGGTGCTCGAGACCGCAGCCGAGGGTCACCGGCTGTTCCAGCGGATCGTGCGCCGTGATCGGGGCGTGCTCGACGATCTGGGCATGCAGGGCGTGCCGAAGGACTTCGATACGATGCAGCAGGAGTGGTCCCTGATCGAGACCAGCGATGGCTTCGTGATCGTGGCCGGCGACTACGGCAACGTGACCGCGCCCGGCCGGGTGCGCGTCCTGGCGCACGTCCACCCGGCGCCGCTGAAAGCCGGTTCCGAGGGTGCAACGACGACCACGGTCCTGGACGTGCGCCGTGGCGGGAAGAGCTACGATCAGATCCTGCTCAGCGAAGCGAACGCGAAGCAGAGCGGGATCACGCCGTCAGCCGAGGACATCCACTCGATTTCGGACGGCGGCGCTCATGTGCTCTACACTCGTTATGTCAACGAGGGGAACGGCCTCATCGGCAATCCGCAGCCGGACGACCCGCGGCCTCGGATTGAGATTCATATGGCGGGCGTGCAGACGCGACGCTGGAATTCAGAGGCAAAGAAGTACGTGTACGAGGTCGACGTCCGCGTCAAAGACTCGGACGGCGAGATTCTGTGGGTCGGCAAAATGTTTGCGAACTGGAATGCTGTGAACAAGAAGGGCAACGTGCACTTCACCAGCCCAGACAGTCTCGCCGACCCGCTGGAAAAAGGATGGAAGGAACTGTGACCTCCTTGCGCGATCCCGGCAGCTGGGGTGACGGGGCGTTTCGCGCTGACCGGTTCCTTCGGGGTCTCTGGGTGCGCGGACTGTTCGCGGGACATCGCACCTCCGACGGTCTGCGAGTCTTCATGGCACGATGTCCGCATCACATCAGCATTCTCGGCCGCCTCGACTACGAGGTGCCCGGCATCGCACCGCAACTCGGCGTCCACGGGCTCGACGGGCTCCCTGCCGGCGGCGCACCTTCCGTCTTGGTCGAGGTGCAGCCACGCGGCTCGTTTCTGCAGGCCTTTCGCGGGCAGGGGACCTCGGAGGACTGCGTCCGCATCGGTTGCGCGCTGGCGCGGGCGGTCGTGTCCGCCTGCGAGCGTTCAATCTTGATCGAGGGCCTCCGACCCGAGACCGTATTTCTGGAAGGAACGCCCGGTGCACTCGACCTCACGGGGGTGACGCCGCGATCTGCAGCTGTAATCGGACAAGGCCCCCTCTATGCCGAGGTGCCCGCGTTCGGGTGGGACCAGTTCGACCCCGAACAGTTTGCCGGGGAACAGCCGGAGCGCGCGGCCTACTCTGTCGCGCTGGTGCTCTGGGTGCTGCATCAGCCGGATCACCCGTACGGAAACTACTATGGCGAGAGCGCCCACCGCGCGCGTGAAGGCATGCGCGATCCGTGGACCGGCCCGCCCGAGCTCGGCCGCATCCTCGAACCGATGCTCGCGTACCGGCTCGCAGACCGGCCGTCGCCGCAGTGGATGCTGGCCGAGCTGGAGGAGCTCGCCCGACAGTGGGGCATCGAGCTGCCACCCTTCCCACCAGCCTGGCCGGCGCCGCCGACCGAGACCGGCCCCTACCGCTGACGCTCCGGCCGAAACGGGCATGCCGGGCTACCAGGGGATGGCAACCCGGCGGTACCGGAGGCCCGGCTCAAAACTGGTTCGCGGTCCACTCCATCGCATCGTCCGTCGCCGACACCGCGGCGGCGTGCGCTGGTCCTCGACTTCGGCGCCGAGGTACGCGCGCAGGTGCTTGCAGGTCCGCAGGTTGATGCCGCGGCGCTGGTTGCGCCAGGCCGGGCAGGTGCACGCACAGCGGCACCGGCACAGCGGGCTTTTCTCAGCTCACGAGATCTCGACGCGCTTCGCCAGCTCGGCGTCGGACATCTTCGTGTAGTCGCCGTCGTGGCTTCCCACCACGCAGGCCGCGAGCGGCGCCTGGAGCTCGCCGCGGAGCTGGCCGAGGAACTTGGGCGGCGCCACCAGCACCAGGCGCTCGAAGCTGCCGCCCTGCCGCTTGGTCTCGAGCGCGCCGGCGACCAGCCGCGCGAAGTCGTGCTCGCCGCGGTCCTCGTGCGACTCGGCGCGGGTGGTCTTCTCCCGGCTGTGCTCGCGATCGAGCTGCTCCACGAGCTGCCAGGGCTGGGCCGGGCCCTCGGTCTGGAAGAGGCGGGCATGGCTGCCGTCGGCGACGATGATCCAGGTTTGTGTCATCGGCACCTGTAGCACGCGGATCTCGTCCATGCGGCCCATCGCCTCGCGCCGGCCGCCATGCGTCGCTACGAGCCCCCGCGCAGGGACACCGGAAGGTTGTGCGTGCGTCGCGCTCGGGGAACCAGGGCGCCGATGGCTTGCCAGGTCGTGCCGACGCTCGCCAGCCGCCCGGGCGGGCGGACACCAGGAACGGACGTCGAGTCTCCAGCTGCGACGTCGTCGCGAGAGCAAATCGGTGACGTTGCCGATCGGCATGGCGGTTGCTGAAGGAGTGAGCACCCGCAACCCTCTCCCCGCAGGTATCACCCATGCGCCTCGTCCTGACTCTCTCCGCCGCCCTGCTCCTCCCGCTGATGGCCTGCGCCGGCAGCAGCACCGACGACCCGGCCGGCGGCGGCGACGATGTCGTCGACGCCGCGGTCGCCCCGTCGACCTGCACGGTGCCCAGCACCTTCGGCGGGCCCCGCGACTACCGCGGCACCGCGCAGTTCGGCGCGGCTCCGATGAACCCGGCGCTCTACGGAGTGTCCATCGGGATGGATCTCGATGGCGCGCCCCAGTTCGATGGCCTCACCATCGACATCCTGACCGGCTTCGCGCCGTTCGGGACCCAGGCGAGCCCGACGCCGATCGTCGCCGGGACCTACCCGCTGACCGGCGACCAGGCCCAGTACAAGACCTGCGGCGTGTGCACGCGGATCATCTCCGACATCGATCCGGTCGCGCAGAAGGCGGGCCCGACCTACCTGGCCACCGGCGGCACCCTCGAGATCACGCAGGCCGGCACGGCGCTCGGCCAGCCGTTCGCGATCAAGCTCACCAACGTGACGTTGGAGCAGGTCAACATCGCCGCGGATCTGACCTCGACCCCGGCCGGCACCGGCTGCACCACGACCATCCCGACCGCGACCTTCACCGGCACGCTCGGCACTGGCGCGATGGCCGCGCGCGTGGCGCCCGCGGGCGCAGCCGGCAAGGCCGCGACCGGATTCGACCTCGACCGCGCTGCCACTCACCGGGTCTACTGACCCGGCGGGCGCGCGGCGAGCCTCACAGCGCGAAGGTGACGTCGCGGCAGTTGCCGCCGACCCAGACGCGGAAGCTCTCGTTGCACGACGGCCCGCGATCGGGCGTCAGCGGCAGCTTGCAGTTGAACGTCGTGCCCGGCGCCGGGCAGACCAGCGGCAGGCACAGCGCGGTGTCGGTGCTCTCGTCGCAGTACGTGTTGGTCGCGCACAGGACGGCCGCGCACGACACCCGCGTGTCGGGCAGACAGACCGGCTCGCCGCTCGAGTCGTCGCAGATGAAGCCATCGCGGCAGTCGACCAGCGCGCAGGTCGGCGGCTCGAGGCAATCGTTCGCGAACCGACCGTTGGACACGCTGAACATCGCCGAGGCCGGGCGGACCGGCTTGCGGAACGCGACCACGACGTAGGGGCGGGTCAGCGCCTGGGTGGTGATGCAGTTCTCACCGGGCGTCACGAGCTGGGTCACGAACCGGATCTTGTTCGTGTTGCGGACCGTGATGTCGAGGATCGAGGCGATGTAGCCACCGGTCGACTGCTCGCCGGCCTGGTAGACGAACACCCACTGGTTGCTGAAGTTGACGTCGAGCCGGAAGTTGCTGCGCAGGCCGTAGTGCTCGAGGAACGCGCGGCGGGTCTTGAAGACGAGGAACGCGCGGTCGTCGACGGCCGCGTACGGCAGGGCCGCGTCGACGACCCGGAACTCGGTCGTACCATCGCGCTTGGCGCTGGCGGCCGTGGCGGTCGTGGCGACCTCGTCCTGGTCGGCAACGAAGACCGTGTCGGGATCGTCGGTCATGCAGGCAGAGGCGAGAACGGCGAGGAGGGTCGAGAGTACGAGGGTCTTCACGGGGGTCCTTTGGCGGAGAGGGGGGAGAAGGAGCGCGTACTATCAGGTGCGCCCACGACGCACAAGCTCCTCGGTGTAGGCACTTCACCCCCGGCTCAGCGGGCGGTGCCGGCCGCCCGCAGCAGCGCGGTGACCAGCCCGTCGGGGTCCATCGCCTCGAAGTACGCGACATCCGCCACGATCACGAGCTTCCCGCGGGCGCGGGAGATGCTGACGTTCAGCAGATTCGGCGCGTCGGCGAGCAGCGCGCTCGGCCGCATCGGCGCGGCGTCGACGAGGTCGATCAGCACGACGTCGCACTCGCGGCCCTGGAAGCGATGGATGGTGCTGCACTCGACCGCGTTGCGGATCCGGCGCGCCGCGAGCAGCCGGCGGATCTCGGCCGCCTGCGCCGCGTAGGGTGTGATCACCGCGATCGAGGCGGCCCCGCCGCGCACGGCCTCGTGGGCCAGCTCCGCCGTGAGCTCGGCCGAGCCGCGATTGATCCGCGACGAGCCCTTGGCGGAGCGCTCGCAGGTCGTACGCGCCGCGGTGTCGACGACCACCACCGGCTGGCCCGGGAACGGCGCGCGCGCGGCGATCGCGGCGGTGGCGACCGGGTCGGCGCAGTGGACCAGCCGGTCGCCGTAGAACAGCCGGCCGACGATCGAGCCGATCGCGGGATGCATCCGGTACTGGGTCTCGAGCATCGCGACCATCGGCGACCGGGTCGGATCCGGCACCGTCACGTCGAAGATGCTGCGGCCGATGGCGCGGCGGATCCGGTCGTCGTTCGATTGCACGATCGGCGGCAGCTGGCGGGGATCCCCGACCATGATCGCCCGCGCGCGGCACAGGCAGGCGGCGTGGAACAGCGCCGGCAAGGTCGCCATGCCGGCCTCCTCGGCGATCAGGACGTCGAAGCGCTGCTCGACCATGAGCGGCGACAGGTACGCGGTGGTCAGCGTGCACATCACCACCCGCGCGTCGGCCACCACGCGCGCCGCGAGGTCGCGGTCGGCGGCCGCGTGCGCCGCGACCCGGGCCCGCGCCAGCGTGCGGACCCGCTCGAGCCGGGCGATGCGGGTCTCCAGCGCGCGCAGCTGCGCCCGCGGCGCGCGGGTCGCGATCACCTCGCCCAGCCCGGGCCCGAACAGCCGGTCCAGCGCGGCCGTGCGCAGCCGCGGCGGCTCGGCGAACAGCGACTGCTGCGGCGACAGCGCCGCGGCCAGCTCGCCGACCAGCGCGGTGCCGTAGCGCACCCGCTGCTCGACGTCGTCGATCCGCGCGCGCAGGCGGACCCGCGCGGTGCCGTGGGCGTCGCGGCGCCGGGCCACGACGTCGCCGAGCTCGGCGCCGAAGGTCTCGGCGGTGCTGCGGCCAAGCCGGATCGCGGTGCCAGCCTCGACCGCGGCGACGAACCACGGCCGGGTCGACAGCTTCGCGAGCACCTCGTCGATCGCCGCGTTGGTCGTCGACGCCAGCAGGATGCGCTGGCCCTGCGCGAGCAGCTCCTCGACCACGTGGGTGAGCGTCACGGTCTTGCCGGTGCCCGGCGGTCCCCACACGAACGCGAGGCTGCTATCGCTGCACAGCTGGACCGCGGCGCGCTGGCTCGTGTCGAGCGCGCGGTGGTCGCCGCGCAGCAGGGTCGTCGTGCGCGCGGGCGGCCGCCGGCCGAACAGCGTCAACCCCAGCTCGACCCCGTGGCGGTCCGGATCGAGGCGCGCCAGCGCGCCGTGCAGGCGGTCGTAGAGAAACCACGGGGCCACCAGGAGCGCGGCCGGCGCGGTGAGATCGATCGCGTGGGTCGCGGCCAGCGCGAGCCGCCCGTCGGCGGCCGACAGCCGCTCGATGGTCACGCTCTGCTCACCGAGCGGCGTGCGCAGCACGCACACGGCGCCCACGGTGAGCCGGTCGGCTCCGGCGGGGAGCTCGAAGCTGTAGTGGTAGGTGCCGAGGTCGAGGCCCTGCACGAGCGGGATCTCGAACGCCTCCGCCGCCGCGCGCATCGCGGCGACCTCGCCCTCGATGCCGCGCTGGAACGCGGCCACGAACCTGGCGAGCAGCTCGATCATGGAGCCCTCACCGTGCGCTGCTCCGCGTCCGCTGCCCACTTTTTCACCCCCCCCTCGTCGCCGACCTACCGCGCCAGGTCGGCGCGAGGACGAGGGATCTGATCCTCGTCCTCGCGCATGGAACGCGCGAGCGATTCCTCGAGCCGTGGCCCCCCGCGTCGGTCCGCCACCCGCGCCACCCGCGCCCGTCAAATGCTGATGTAGCCGAACCAGCCTTGTCGGCCAGCAGCGAGGATTTCGTCGTAGACGCTCCGGAAGCTAGCCATGGTCGGGGCGAGCTTCTCGGCAGCCTCGCGCGCCGTCTCGTCATCCGACCATATGAGGCCAGCTTCAAAGTGGATCAACAGCTCGCGTATGCTCGCGAGATCCGAGGTCCGCGCGCGCACGGCGCGATCGAAGTCGGAATGCAACGCAGCGAGCTCGGGGATGTGCCTTCGCAATTGTACGGCTACCTCCGAATGTTCGGCGGAGCACGGTGCCGATTGGCAATGCCGTGACGAGTCGCTCCAGGAGGGGGGCGGCAACCGCATGGTGTGTATCGGAAGCTGACGACGCCGAGGGAAACGCGCGCGCTGCCGTCGCTCGTCCTCGTCGGAGCTGACGGCGTGCCTTAGGTTCCGCTGCGCGGGCGAGGTGTGGGTGGCCATCCAGGGCGGCGCGGATCCGGTGGCGGGACCGCAAGGGGCGACGCCGATGTTCTGCGCCGAGTTCGTACTTTGAGCAGAGGGCGAAGCGCGAATAGACGAGGATCAGCGCGCGCGGATGCGTGGGCGGTAGCTCGCGCCATAGACGATCCGCGACAGCCCCCACAAGCCGAAGAGGATGGCGAACCCGGGGCCCCAGTAGTAAGGGCCTGGCTTGAGTCGCCACTCGTTGAGACGTTCGACTTGGAGGCCAAATACCGCGTCGCCGGCGAGGCGTAGGAGGTCGCCGTCAGTCCACGGCTTGTGAGCGGGCAGCCAAGACAGCAACGCCCAGAGCGCCACGCCCACCAACAGTACACCGAAGACGATCGATCCCGTCTTCGGCATTACGGGCCCATAGGCCCAACCGGTCGCTTGCGCCGGCGCGGCTGCGATCGGAGCGATGGGCGGTGGCGTGTAGGAGGCTGGAACGCGGTTCCGGTCAGCTCGCGAAGGTTTTCTACGCCTGGACCGAAACCGGGGGGTCAGTGCGTGGCCCTGGGCGTCGCCGCCGTGCTGAGCTGCTCCGGCGGATGCGCCACGGGGGCGACACCGCGGCGGCGCGCGGACTCCTGGTGAAGACCCGGCTCCTCACCGGCGCGCGGGTCGCCGAGTTCGTTTCGCTGCGGGCCGAGGATCTCAGAGCGACGGGGTGACGCCCAGCTCGGTCAGGACGTGGTCGGCCTGATCGACCGCGTCGGCGACCCACAGGATGTAGCGGATATCGGTGGCGATGCTGCGCGTGGTCTCGGCCTTGAAGTACACCTCCGACGCGACGCCCTCCTTGTTGCGGTCGAAGTGGAGGCCGACCAGGCGACCGTGGGCGTCAAGGATCGGCGAGCCCGAGTTGCCCCCGGTGGTGTCGACGTCGGACAGGAAGTCGACCGGGACCACGCCGAGCGCGGCGGGCGCGTAGGGGCCCCAGGTGCCGGCGCGGACCGCGGTCAGCAGCTTCGCCGGCGCGTCGAACGGCTCGACGCCGGTGTGCTTGCCGACCAGCTCGGCGACGGTGGTGAACGGCAGGTAGGTCGGCGCCGCCGGCTGCGGGCGGTAGCCGCGCACGATCCCGTACGAGAGCCGCAGCGTGGAGTTGGCGTCGGGCGCGACCCGGCCTCCGGCGTGGGCCAGCAGCCCCTCGGCATGGACCGGCGCCAGCAGCAGGAGCTCGCCGCGATCGGCGTCGTCCCGCGCGATCATGGCCTCGATCTGCGGATGCAGCGCCACCGCCAGCGCGATGAACGGGTCCTTCGACGCGGCCAGCGCCTTCGGGGTGGCGTCGACCAGCGCCAGCCGGTGCGCGGGGTCCTCGAGCTTGGTCTTCGCGTAGAACCGGTCGAGCGCCGCGTCGAGCGCCGGCTCGTCGACCGGCTTGCCGCGGGCGATCCCGAGCATGGGCCGCAGCCACGCCGCCGCCGCCGGCTCAGCCGCCGCGCGGGTCAACATGAGCTTCCACAGCGTGCGATCGAGGGTGCGGTCGAACCGCTTGGCGAACGTCTGGTGACCGGCCACGATCAGCGAGCGATCGCGGTCCTGGAAGCCGGGCTTGCGGTCGGCGTCGGGCTTGCGGTGCTCGTGCGCCCAGCGGACGAAGAAGATCGCGTCGGACAGGAGGGTCGAGCCGTAGACCGCGTCGTCCCAGGCCTCCTCGGCGTCGTCGAGCTTCCACATCGCGGCGAGCTTGGCGTCGTGAGCAGCCAGGGCGTCGACGAAGCGCTGCCGCGACGGGTCGGCGGCCGCCCAGGTCCGGTAGGCCTGCTCGTCGGTATCCTTGCGCCCGATGCGATCGGAGGCCCGCAGCGTGTCGAGGATGCCGCCGATCTTCTCGAGCCCGTTCTGGACCCGCTGGCGCATCACCCCGGCCTTGATCGCGGTCTCGCCCGGCGTCGCCTGCAGCGCGGCCAGCAGCGCCATCTTCTGGTTCGACTTCTCGATGTAGCGCGGGTACGACCACGCCGACTGCCGGCGCAGCTCGGCGACGGTCTGGTGGCGACTGGTCCGGCCCGGATAGCCGGCGACGAAGACCAGGTCGTCCGCGGCCACGCCCGGCCCCAGCCGCAGGTGCGCGGCCGGCGTGAACGGCACGTTGTCGGGCGACGGATCGGCGGGCTGGCCATCCTTGCCGACGTAGGCGCGCAGGAACGCGAAGTCGCCGGTGTGGCGCGGCCAGGACCAGTTGTCGATCTCGCCGCCGTAGTTGCCGACCGAGCGTTCGGGCACGTAGACCATCCGCACGTCGCGGATCTCGAGGTACTCGATGAGCTGCCACTCGAAGCCGGCGAAGAACGAAGCGACCTTGCACTTCACCGCGGGTCGCCCCGCCTCGCAGGCCGCGACCAGGGCCTTCTCGCGGCCCTCGACGGCGAGCGCGCGCTGGCGTGGATCGGCGATCGCCTCGATCCCCGTCAAGATCTCCCGAGAGACGTCGCGCACCTTCTGCGCCACGTAGATCCGCTGGGTCGCGCCGGCCGGCTTCTCGTCGGCCCGGGTCGCGGCGAGGAACCCGCGCTCGACCAGGTTGTCGCTCGGGGTCGAACCCAGCTGCAGCGCGCCCTGGACGCAGTGGTGGTTCGTGATCACCAGGCCGTGGGGCGAGACGAACGAACCGGTGCAACCGCCGAGGCTGACCACCGCCGACAGCGGCGGCGCGGTCAGATCGGACAGCGTGGCCGGGTCGACCGCGAGCCCGAGCCCGGCGAGGAGCTTGCCCTGCTCGCCGAGCTGGCGCGGCATCCACATGCCACCCGGATTGGCGAACGCCTGGCGCCGGGCCAGCGCCTGCTCGACCGGGGGAGATCGGACGCCGCGGCCAGCGGGGCCGTCGCCGCCCGTTGGCGGTCGCGACGGGGCGCTGCACGCGACGAGGAGCAGGAGCGCAGGCAGGAGGCGTTCCGTGGACATCACGCCGCGGATACTAGCGACCGCCCCTGCCCCTGCCTACCGCGCCGCGCAGTTTGGGCCCCGCGGCGCGTCGCCGGGGCTCGCCACTACCGCGCCTGCGGACGGAGCGAGGCGAGGTCGATCACGAACCGGTACTTGACGTCGCTCGCGAGCATGCGCTCGTACGCCTGGTTGATCTCGGCGATGTCGATCACCTCGACGTCGGCGGTGATCCCGTGGGCGGCGCAGAAGTCGAGCATCTCCTGGGTCTCGGCGATGCCGCCGATGATCGACCCGGCCACCGCCTTGCGCCCCAGGATCAGCGGCACGCTGGCGAGCGCGGGCTCGATCGGCCCCAGGTAGCCGACCAGCACGAGCGTGCCGTTGACCGCGAGCGTGGGCAGGTAGGGGTTGAGGTCGTGCTGGTACGGGACGGTGTCGATGATCAGATCGAACTCGCCGCGCACGGCCGCCATCTGCGCCGGGTCGGTCGACAGCACGATGCGCTCGGCGCCGAGCCGCCGGGCGTCGTCGCCCTTCTGCGGCGACCGCGTGAACAGCGTGACCCGGGCGCCCAGCGCCTTGCCGAGCTTGAGCGCCATGTGCCCGAGCCCGCCGAGCCCGATCACGGCCAGCGTCGTGCCCTCCCCGACCTTCCAGTGCCGCAGCGGCGACCACGTCGTGATCCCGGCGCACAGGAGCGGCGCCGCGGCCTTGAGGTCGCAGCCGTCCGGGATCGTCACGACGAACTTCTCGTTGACCACGATCGCCTGGGAGTACCCGCCCTGGGTCGGCTGCCCGTCCTTGGGGTCGACGCCGTTGTAGGTCAGCACCATGCCCGGGCAGTACTGCTCGTGGCCCCGCGCGCACGACGCGCAGCGCTGGCACGAATCGACCAGGCACCCGACCCCGACCTCATCACCGCGCTTCACCCGCGTCACCTCGGCCCCGACGCTGACGACCCGCCCGACGATCTCGTGGCCGGGCACCATCGGGTGCACCGCGCCGCCCCAGTCGTTGCGGACGCTGTGGACGTCCGAGTGGCAGACCCCGCAGTACAGGATCTCGATCACCACGTCGTCGGGCCGCGGCTCGCGGCGCTCGAAGGAGAACGGGACCAGCGGCGTGGTGGCGGAGTGAGCGGCGTACCCGAGCACGTTCGTCGTCATGGCTGCTGTTTACCGCGCAACCGGTCGAGCGATAAGTCCGAGTTGTCGGCATGCGCGCATGCCACCGGTCATGACGGCGGCGCCGGCACCGGTGCCGGCGCCGTCCGCCCCGAGTCACGGGCGCGCCGCGCTATGGTGGGCCTGCGGGCGCGGTGATCTGCCCGAGGTCGAACCGGCGGCCGGCGACGAAGGTCAAGGCCCGGGTCGCCAGCGGCTTGTGGCCGGGCCCGGCGGCGTACACGCTCACCCGGCCCGCCCCCGCGTTGATCCGGCCGATCTCGAAGCGGCCGGCGGCGTCGGTGACGATCCCGCCGCCCGACATCGCGGCCCCCATCACGCTGCCGTCGCTCCCGGCGACCACGCGCAGGCCGGGACGCGGCGCGCCGGCGGCGTCGACCACCCCGCCGACCACGGACGCCCAGCGAACCAGCGCCAGATCGAGGCGGGTCTGGGTGGCCCCGACCTCGGTCGTGCCCTGGGCGGCACCGGCGTCGGCGACCACCTCGCAGGCGTAGGTGTACGGCGGCAGATGATCGAGGCGATACCCGCCGTCAGCCGCGCTCACCCGACGGCGGTACCGCTCGCCACCGCGGCCGCGGCAGGTGAGCTCGTACGCGGTGAGCGGCGTCCCGTCGAGCGTCACCGTGCCGACCAGCGCGCCGGCGCGCTCGAGCCGCAAGGTCACGGTCGCGCCGAGCGTCACCCCCGGCTGGTGGGCGCGGCCGCCGCCCCTGGTCGCCTCGGCGACGAGGAAGTAGGTGCCGCGGCGCAGCTGCGTGATCGCGAACCGGCCGTCGTCGTCGCAGAGGACGGTGGTCCCACGGTCGGTGCCCGAGGGGTCGGCGCCGAGATCGCTGTTGAGGGCGGTGACCCACGCGTCACGGGCCGGGTTGCCATCCGGGTCGAGCACGAGGCCGCGGATGAGGCCGGCCCGCGCCTCGACGCGCAGGGTCACGCCGCGCCGCTCCTCGGCGGCCGCGAGGGTCACCTGGGCGGGGGCGTGCGCCGCCGGGTCGGCCCAGCCCAGCGGGACCTGCTCGTCCTCGACCACGAGGGCGAAGCCGCCGGCCTCGAGCCCACCGATCCGGAAGCTGCCGTCGGGCGCCGTGACCGTGGGGTGCGCGTCGGCCTCGGGCGGCCACCACGTCGTGCGGCGCGCGCCCGACGTGGCGGTGACGTTCACGCCGGCGACCGCGGCGCCGGTCGCGTCGACGACCCGGCCCGCGATCGCGCCGCGGGCCTCGAGCGGCACCACCAGGCCGGCCTGATCGGTCGTGCTGACCACGACCCGCAAGGTGCCCACGCGCCCGTCGCGGGCCTCGGCGACCAGCGTGAACGCCCCCGGCGGCACGTTGCTCAGCGTGAACGCGCCGGTCGCGTCGCTGTCGCCGCGCACCAGGCTCGCGGCCCAGCCGAGGTAGCCGAAGCGGACCAACGACGCAGGCACCTCGAGCGCCAGCGTCGCGACCGCCCCCGGCTCGACCCGCCCGCGCAGGGTGACGCCGGCGTCGACCGTCAGGATCACGTCGGTGACGTCGTGATCGACGACCTCGATGATCTCGCCCCGGGTCGGCATCGCGCCGCCGCCGGTCATGGACGTCATGTAGGAGCCCGGCGCCAGCCCGGTGATCTCGAAGTAGCCGTCGGCCCCGCTCGACGGCGCGACCGCGGTCTGGGTCCCGCCTTGCGAGCCCACCGACACCTCCACGCCGGGGACGCCCTCACCGGGCGCGCCGGCGCGCACCACGAAGCCCGCCACCGTGTAGGCGCGCTCGACCAGGAGCTCGACGCCATCGAGCTCTTCGCCGATCCCGAGCTCGACCACGGTCGGTCCGCCCGACGCGTGACCGCGCGCGGTCGCCTCCAGCGAGACCGTGCCCGAGGCCACGCCGCGCAGCGTGAAGGTTCCATCGGCGGCGGTGACGGTCGCGCCCTCGTAGTCGCGGCGATGCCGGGCGCCGCCGCGGTGGCCCCCGCGGGCGATGACCTTGGCGCCGGCGACCGGCTCGCGGGTGTCGCGCGCGAGGACCTGGCCCCGGATGACCGCGCCGGGCGTGAGCGTGAAGTCGAGCGTGACCGGGTGCTCGGCGAGCACGATCGAGTGGGTGGCCGCGGTGTACTCGGCGTGGGTCGCGGACCCGCGCCAGCTCCCGTCGGCCAGCCGCAGCCGGTAGCGACCGTCGTCGCCGGTGACCGTGACGTACCCGGGATCGTCGTCACGCCCACCCAGCTCGGCCGGGCTGAACCGCACCTGGGCACCGGCGATCCCGCCACCGCCGATGTCGCTGACCATGCCGCTGACCGGCGTGCCGCCGGCCTCGAGCAACAACTCGACCCCGGTCCGGGCGGTCCCGGCCACGAGCGCGACGTCGACCCGGGCCGGCAACAGGTCCGCGACCGACGCGGTCACGACGTACGCGCCGGGCGGCATCGACGGCGCCGACCACGCGCCGGTCGCGTCGGTGATGACGATCAGGGCGTCCTCGTACCGCTGGCCGGGGCCGCTCGAGCTGCCGTGGGATCGGCCGGTGATCGCGACCACCGCGCCGTCGACCGCGCGGCCGTCGGCGCGGCGCCGCACGTGGCCCGCCAGCGACGCCGGCTGCCGGTCGACCGCCGCGCCGACGCGGGCCGCGCGCTCGCGAGCGGCGAACGCGCCCGCGCTGCCGTCGGCGAGGCCGGGCGCGTGACCGGGCGCCGCCGTCACCGGCCGCGCCGGCGCGTCGGCGCCGAGCGGCCACCAGACCAGCCCGGCCAGGACGAGCGCGAGCAGCGCGAGCACGGCCGCTATCCGGACGCGGGTCCGGCTGCCCGCGCGCCGCGCTCGATCTGCTTCGCTCCCCGACCGGCCCGCCTCTGACATGCAAGGAGTAGTACGACCGCGGCGGCCCGATTGCGACCTGCGCTTGCTCACGAACGTAGATCACCGCCCGGTCGACCGACCGCAACCGAGGTGGGCCAGCCGTGTCCAGCGAGGATGACCCACCTTCGCGCCGGCCGCTCGCGCGCCATTCTCGCTGGGGTGGCGCTCGCGGTGCTTCCGCTGGGCGCGCTCGGCGCGCTGCTGGGAGCGGGCGCCGCCGGCACTCTCGACTCCGACGATCTCGCGCCCGACCTCTTCGCCGTCACTGTCCAAGGCCAGATGGGCCCGGCGCCGTCATCACAGGTGTGCGGGGAACCAGCACCGATGGTCGTGGTCGTCGTGGACCACCAGGACGTGCAGATGCACGTCACACGGATCCTGATCGCGCCCGTCACCGTGCGTCGCACCGCGGACGGTTGGGCGCGCGTCGCCGACCACCTCGCGGTGCTGAAGTCAGAGAGGGCCTTCGTCGAGCGCAATGACATCCTGATCGTGCCGGGGGCACCCGACCTGCCACTCCAGGACCTGGTCGCGGCGTTCGATGCCGCCGGCAGCGTTGGCTTCGATGGCTTCGGACTGGCCGTCAACTTCGCTGCCACCCACCTGCCACGGCGCGACCACCCCGACCTCGCGCACCGCCTGCGCTGGCTGCCAGCCGGCCGCCTGGATTGACGCGGATCGAGTGGGGCGAGGACGAGGTGTGAATCAACCCCACGCACCAGACGCTCGTCCGCCGACCCGGAGTTGCGCGTGACGAGCCACGGATTGCCGTGGGTGGCCGGGATCCGCGGGGTGGCGATTGTGGCAAGGTCCAGCGGAGTTGGCCGAGCGCGACGACCTCGATGTGACCGCGACCGCCGCGCCGACCTCGCACAGCGTCGGCACCGACACCACCGTCGGGCTCGAACCGGCCGTCCGGTACGACGACCTGCCCGACGACGGGTTGCCGGTGTACCGGGTCACCGGCGAGCTCGGTCGCGGCGGCATGGGCCACGTGATGCGCGCCGAGGATCCCCGGCTGGGCCGCGAGGTCGCGGTCAAGCGGCTGATCTCGAGCGCCGCGGGGGCGCGGGCGCGGTTCGAGCGCGAGGCGCGCATCACCGCGCGGCTGCAACACCCGGCGATCGTGCCGATCTACGAGGCGGGCATCGACGCGAACGGGATTCCGTTCTACGCCATGCGGCTGATCACGGGTCGGACGCTGGCCGACGCGATCCGCGCGACCACGACGCTCGACGAGCGGCTCGGCCTGCTGCGCAACGTCATCGCGGTTGCCGAGGCGCTCGCCTACGCCCACAGCCGGCGCGTGATCCACCGCGACCTCAAGGCGTCGAACGTCGTGGTCGGGGAGTTCGGCGAGACGATCGTGATCGACTGGGGGCTGGCCAAGGACCTCGCCGCCAGCGATGCCCCCGAGCTGCCGACGGCGCCGACCGCCGAGCCGGCGGTCGCTGACGGCGAGCTGACCTGCGCGGGCGCCGTGATGGGCACCCCGGCGTACATGCCGCCCGAGCAGGCCGAGGGCGACCCGGTCGACGAGCGCGCCGACGTCTATGCGCTCGGGGTGATGCTGTACCACCTGCTGGCCGGCCAGATGCCGTACCGCGCCAAGACGGCCGTCGACGTGCTGGCCGCGCTCCGCGCGGGCCCCCCCGAGCCGATCACGCAGCGGGTCGCCGGTGTCCCCAGCGATCTGGCAGCGATCATCGCGAAGGGGATGGCGCGGGCGCCGGCCGATCGCTATCCGACCGCGAAGGAGATGGCCCTCGAGCTCGAGCGGTTCGAGGCCGGCCAGCTGGTCGCGTCGCACGCCTACACCCGGCGCGAGCTGCTCGCGCGCTGGATCCACCGCCACCGCACCGCGGTGATCGTCGGACTGGTCGCGCTGGTCACCACCGGCGTCGGGGGCGCGATGGCGATCGAAGAGATCGTCGAGGAGCGCCGTCATGCCGAGCACGAGCGCGACGTCGCGGTGCAGGCACGGTCCGCCGAGGTCGCGCGCGCCGACGAGGCGGTGCTGGCGCGCGCCCGAGATCTGGTCGACGAGCAGCCGCGCGGTGCGCTCGAGCAGCTGCGCGAGCTGTCCGCGGGCTCGCCGCAGTGGGCGCGCGCGCGCGCGATCGCGGCCGACGCGATGGCGCGCGGCGTGGTCCGCCGGGTCGGCCAGCTCGGCGACGCCGGCCTCCAGCTCGCGGTCGGCCGCGACGGGACGACGCTCGCGACCTCCGCCGGCGAGCTGCTGTGGACCCGGCCTGGCGGCGGCCGGTGGATCACGCCGGCGACGAAGCCGGCGCTCGCCGCCGACGGATCGGCCTACGCCTGGCTCGACGGCGACCAGGCCGTGATCGGCGACGGCACCCGGGTGGCCGGCGAGCCGCCGTGGGGGCGGCACCGGGTCTCGGTGCCGGCCGGCACGACCGGGCTGGCGGTGACGCCCGGCGGCGCGGCGGTGTTCGCGATCACCGGCGATCGGGTCTACCGGATCGCGGTGCCATCGGGCACCCGCCGCGATCTCGGCGCGGCGCCGGCCGGCTTCGGTCCCGCTGACGTCTCGAGCGCGATGCCCGGCTTCGTCGTCGCTGCGGCGAGCGCCCGCCGCGAGGGCAAGCTCACCCGGGTCGCGCGGGCGTGGCGGTACGACGGAACCGAGCTGGTCGTGCCGCGCCTGTCGATGGCCGCCGAGGCACCGGGCGGTGCGCTGATCGCGCTCGTGATCGAGGACCGCGTGATCGTGCGCGACGTCGCCCGCGGGACCGACGCGACCGTCGCGAGCGGCCTGGAGATGGCCTCGCCCCGGATCGGCGCCGGCGGGCGCTGGCTGGCGTGGAGCCAGCTCAGCGATCCGGTGGTCCACCTGCGCGACCTGCAGAGGTCGAAGGACTTCGAGCTGCGCGGCCACACGGGCCTGTACATCATCAGCGAGTTCTCGAGCGACGGCCGCTGGCTCGCGACCGCCGGAGGCGACGGCCATGTCCGGCTGTGGGATCTCGAGGTGCTCGCCGAGGAGCAGCCGAAGGGTGCGCTGCCACGCGCCGAGCCGACCCTGGTCGTCGACGCCAGCGACACCGTGCACGCGCTCGCGTTTGCCAGCGACGGTGCCCTGATCGCCCTGACCGAAGGCGGCGCGGTGCTGCGCTGGGCGCTACCGACGGTGGTGTCGCGCCGCAACCGCGGTCCCTACCGATCCACCGACCTGACCTGGGAGGCCCACGTGCACGCCGGCGAGGCCGTCGTGATCCGCGTGGCCGATCGGCTGCGCCGCGCCTTGCCGGGCGTGACCGATCAGTTCGAGCCCGGCGATCCGATCACCCTCGCCTTCGCCGCGGATCCGCAGGTCGTGGCGGTGGCGGGACGGCGCGAGGTCATGCGCTGGCAACACGAGCGCGGCACGGTCGACCGCTTTCCGATCGACGGCGACGTCATCGAGGTCGCGATCGCGCCCGCCGGTGACCAGCTGATCGCGCTGACTCGTGACGGGACCGCGTGGCTGGCCGGGGTCGGCCCGACCCGCACGCTGGCGACCGGCTTCGGGATCACGGGCGCCCGTCCCCGGTTTGCCTCCGACGGACGCCACGTCGGGTTGCACGCACGTGCCGCGCGGCTGTTCCGGGTCGCGGACGGCGCCGAGCTGCCCGTGCCCGCCGGGAGGTACCTCGCGTTCACGCGCGACGGGCGCGGCGTCGCGATCGCCAGCGAGCTGCGCGTCGAGCGCTGCGAGCTCGCGTCGCTGCGGTGCGACCCACTCGACGACAGCCAGCATGCGGCGATCCTCACCTTCGGGCCGGCCGGCGAGCTGGCCGCGACCCGCCGCGGGCTGGAGGTGGTGATGTGGGCGGCTGACACGCGGACCCCGACCGTGGTCGGGCGTCACCGCGCCGGCATCAGCCGGATCGCCTTCTCGCCCGACGGGAAATCCCTGGTGACCAGCGGCCAGGGCCCCGAGGTGCAGCTCATCGATGTCGCGACCACCGAGCATCGGCGGCTGTTCGTCCACGACGACCCGGTCGGAGCCCGCCACGACGGCGACCGGGTCTGGGTCACCGACTGGTTTCGCACCTACCAGCACCCCGACGACCTGCCGCGCGACGAGGCCGGGCTGCGCGCGCGGATCGAGCAGCTCCTCGAGTGAGCCCGACCGGGGCGTCGCGGCCACCGCAGTTTTCCTGCCTGTGCCGTGCGCGGCGCTGCCCCGTCGGCGATGATGCCGCATGTCGCCGCCGCCGCTCCGGCCCCGCTCCGCGTGGTTCCTGCTGATCGTCGTCCCGCTCGGGCTCGCCGGGTTGTTCGTCGCGAAGTTCGCGTTCGGCATGGTCGACGAGGTTCGCGGCATGGCGCGCGTCGTCGTGCCCGGTAGCGGCGAGGTCCGACTCGAGGCTGGCTCGTACGTCGTGTACGGCGAGACCCGGAGCGTCGTCGAGGACGAGTCGTACTTCACGACGTCGATGTCGATGCGCTGCAACGTCGTCGACAGCGCCAGCGGCGCGCCGGTCCCGCTCGAGTCGACCACGGGCTCGTCGTCGTACACCATGGGCGGCTTCGAGGGCCGATCGATGTTCGAGCTGGCGGTGCCGCGCGCCGGCGCCTACCGCGTGACCTGCGAGGGCGACGGCGGACCGGCGACGATCGCGTTCGGTCGCGGCATCGGCCGTGCGATCTTCCAGCTGCTCGGCGCCATCGGCGGCGGCATCGCCGGCGCGGTCGTCATCGCCGTGGTGATCGATCGCATGCGCAGCAAGGCGCGCAAGGCGCAGGCGCGCGCGGCCATCACGCCGGGACCAGCGTGATGCGGGTGATCTCGCAGCGGGTGCCGACCCGCAGCGGGGGGCCCCAGTACCCGGTGCCGTCGCTCACGTAGAGCCACGTGCGTCCGAACCGGGCCAGGCCGGACACCTTGGGGTCGAACAGGCGCGCGAGCCAGCCGTAGGGCAGCAGCTGACCGCCGTGGGTGTGGCCCGACAGCTGGAGGTCGGCGCCGGCGGCGATCGCCCGCGTGATCGTGCGCGGGCGGCAGGCGAGCAAGATCAGCGGCAGGCCCGGATCGCGGCCCGCCACCGCGCGCGGCACGTCCTCGGTCGGACCGCGGGCGACGTTGACCAGGCCCGCGACGACGACCGCGATCGCCGCCGCGCCGCACACCATCGCGGCGTCGCGCGCGCCGGCGCCGAGCGCGTCCGCGACGTGGCTCGCGATCGCGCCGAGCAGCAAGTAGGTCGCGAGCCCGAACCAGAGATACCCGACCAGCAGCCAGGGCCGCGCCCGCTCGCGCGGGAGTCGCCGCGAGAGCGGCACCGTGACGGGAAACACGGGCGCCAGCCCCAGCATCAACGCCGTGCTGAGCTGCCACCACGGCGATGGCAGCGGCCACGCCAGCCGCCACCATATGTAGGCGTGCGCCCCTGCCAGGATCGCGAGCGCGACCAGGAAACGACGGCGCATGTCCGCGATCTAGCACCGGATCGGGGGCCGGCGCCGGCACTCGAGGGCCCCGCGTGTGGGCGCTTCGCGTCCCTCGCCGCGAGCCCCTGGCCAGCACCGTCCGCGACCGTGAGCCTGACTTCGCGCGCAGCCGATGGGGAACATCCAACGGCGCTGGTGAACAATGTGTCGAGCCGGCGCACCACGCCCGCGCGTTGGCGCGCACTTCCGGACGTCTATTCGCGGGCTTCCGTCGGCACGCAGCTTGCTCAACGTGTCTGCATGAACTCGGACGACCTCGAGATTGACCTGAGCGACGACTCCCAGCTGATCAGCGAGCTCGACGACGACCGCTGGATGGAGCGCCTCCTCGTGGAGCTTGGCGACGACGAGCTGCTCCGCTCGATGCGCGACTTCCGCGACGCCGAGCACGCCTGCGCCGCGAAGTGAGCCGAGCTCGGTCCGTCGTGATGGCAGCCGGCGCCCTTCGCCAGGGCCTGGCCACCGAGCTTTTCATGCAGGCGCGCACCAAGCCGACCCAGCGCTAAGCTTCTCCGATTGCCGATAGTAGCTCGCTACGCTACAAGTGCTCGGTGCGAACTTTCGCGGACGCCTCGCAGGTCCTTGGCGAGCTCGAGCAGCGCCTGATGGACCTGCTGTGGCAGGAGCACCCGCTGTCGGTCCGCGACGTGAAGGCCCGGCTCGGTCGGGTCAAGCTCGCGTACACCACGGTGATGACGACGCTCGACCGCCTCTACAAGAAGGGGCTGCTCGCGCGGACCAAGAACGGCCTCGCCTTCGTCTACCAGCCGGCCATCGATCGCGCCGAGTACCAGCGGCGCGTGGTGCAGGCGGCGCTCGTTCCCTTGCTGGCGCAGGGGCCGGGGCCGGTGTTGGCGGCGTTCATCGATGTGGCGGCTGGCGCCGACGACGAGAACCTGACGCGCCTCGAGACCCTGATCGCGGCCCACCGGAAGAAGCGGTGACGCCATGATGGGCTTCGCGCTGGTGTTCGTGCTCGTCGTGACGGCCCTGTCGTTGTGCATGGCGATCGCGGTGCGCTGCGCCGGACCCTCGCTACGGCGGCGCGGTGCGCAGGTCGAACGCCAGGCGGTAGCACTCGCCGCCGGGCTCCCGGTGGCCCTGGCCACCGCGCTGGTGGCGACCCTCGTGGTCGCGGGCTACCTGGGCGATGATCATTGCGGCGTCCACGATCACCACGCGCACCTGTGTCTCGCGCACGGGGACGCGTGGGGACGGCAGCCGTGGGTGGTCGTCGTGCTGGCGGCGGCGGGCGCGACCGTGCTGGCTCGTCTCGCCGTCCTCATCGGCCAGCATGGTCGGGCGGCGAGCGCCGTCGCTCGGCTGCGCGAGGTCGGCTCGACGACGGGAGACGTGACCCTGGTCGACTCGGCCCGCGCGTTCTGCTTCGTCGCCGGGCTCTGGCGACCCCGGATCTACGCCTCGACCGCCGCATGGAGCGGGCTCACCGACGACGAGCGGGCCGCCATGCTCGCCCACGAGCGCGGGCACATCACGTACCACGATCTGACGCGGCGCCTGGGTCTCGAGCTCCTGCTCGCCCTCTCGGCGCCCTTCGTGACCGGCATCCTCATGCCGCGCTGGGCGCGCGCGACCGAGCGCCTCCGCGATGGCGATGCGGCGCGGGCCGTGGGCGACCCGGAGCCGGTGGCGCGCGCGATGGTCCATCTGTGTCGGCTCGAGCTCGCGGCGACCGCACCGGGGTTCCGGTTTGCCGCCAGCGGGGACGACCTGTCCGACCGCGTCGAGGCGCTGCTCGCGAACGAATCCAGTGGCCGCCGTGCCGCCCGGGTCCTCGCGCTGGCGCTGGTCGGCGCCGCGGTCCTGGTGGCCATGGCCGTCGCGGTCCAGGCCGATCCGCTGCATCACGCCCTCGAGACCCTGCTCGGTTGAGCAGGCTCGGCATGTTCGCGAAGGAGATCCCGTGGGCTCGAGATTACTACTGCTGATAGTCGCCACGTCCGCGGCGATGCTGTCGTCGACTGCGGCTGGCGACGATGGGGTCGCCGCCGAGGTCGTCGCGATCGACGAGGCGCACTTCCTCGCACAGCTCAGGCAGGTCGACCCTCGGTTCGAGCGCCTGGCGGCGGAGGTCGCGAACGCCCGCGCCGAGGTCATGGCGGCCGGGGTTCGCCCGGAGCCGCAGATCGCCCTCGATCGGGAAGCGGTCTTCGCAAATGGTGGGGCCGCGACCAGCTACGCCCGTGTCACCGTGCCGATCGACGTGTCGGGCCGGCGCGGGCGGCGGATCTCCGCGGCGCGCACGACGGTCGATGCGGTCACCGCCGAAGGCGATCGGACCCAGGTCGAGATCGTGGTGGAGGCCATGCGGGTCTTCGAGGACGCGGCCTACGCCCGCAACCTGGTGGCGACCCTGGCTCGCGAGCGCGACGCGCTGGTCCGGCTGGTCGACGTCGTGCGCAAGCGCGCCGGCGCGGGCGCCGCCAGCGGGTACGATGTGCAGCGCTTCGAGCTCGAGCTGACCGGCTATGACGATCGGGTCGCCTCGGCGGAGAGCCGGCTGCTCGAGGCGCGCACCCAGCTCGCGGCCCTGATCGGTCGACCGGAACAGCTGGTCGACGCTTCGTCCGGGCTGGAGCTGCCGGCCCGCCCGGCGCCGCTCGCCACCCTGGCATCCACGGTGCTCGACGGTCGCGGCGACTATCAGGCGGCACGCCTGCGCGGCCAGAGCGCCGCCCAGCTCGTCCGCGAGGCCGACCGCGCGTGGATACCCGGGCTCACCCTGTCCGGGGGCGTGATGTCCCAGGACGTCGGCACCGAGACCGCGTTCGGCTACACGGCCGGGGTCTCGCTCTCGCTGCCCATCTTCGACCGTGGCCGCGCCGCCCGGGCGCGCGCGATCGCGGCCGGCCGGGCTGCCAGCGCCGACGCCCGCGTGCTCGAGCGCGGGATCCCGGCCGCCCTGCGCGCGAAGCACGCCACGCTGGTTGGTCGGATCGATCAGGCCGAGCGGCTCGCTGCCAACCAGCTGGCGCGCCTCGACGACCTCCTGCGTGCGGCCGAGACCGGCTACCGCGAGGGGGCCAGCAGCGTCGTCGAGCTGCTCGATGCCCACGAGACCGCGCGCGATGCCCGCCTTCATGATCTCGAGCTCCGGCGCGACGCGCGCCTCGCCGTGCTCGACCTTTGGCTCGTTCTTGGACGCCGCCCGTGAGGTTCACCATGTCTGCTGTCTTCGCCCACCACGCCACCCTCGTGAGCCTGCTTGGCCTCGTGACGCTGCTCCCCGGCTGCGGCGGGGGCAAGCACGACGACGGCCAGGCCGATCATGGTGCCGGTGGCCATGCTGACCACGGCGCCGGCGGTGAAGCCGAGGAGGAGCTGCCGGGCCAGTCGGTGACGCTTTGGACCGAGCGCACCGAGCTGTTCGCCGAGTACCGACCGCTCGTCGTCGGGCAGAAGAGCGGCTTTGCCGCCCACGTGACCGAGATGGCCAGCTTCAAGGCGGTGACGGCCGGCTCGGTGACGATCACGCTCCGGTACGCCGATGGCAAATCGATCGCGGGCACGTCCGGACCGCCCTCGAACCCCGGCATCTTCCGGCCTACGCTCACGCCGGATCGCGCCGGCCCCTGCGAGCTGTCGATGTCGGTGACCGGTCCGCAGCTGACCGACTCGTTCACGATCGGGCCCTGCGTGGTCTACCCCGACGCTGCCGCGGCTCGGACCGCGCTCGGCGCGGAGGAGGAGACGCCCGGCCGGATCGGGTACCTCAAGGAGCAGCAGTGGAAGACCGACTTCGCGCTCGCCCTGATCGGCGAGCGTGATCTGCAGGACGGCGTGCGCGCCACCGGCGAGATCCGGCCGGTCGCCGGACGCGAGGCCAAGGTCACCGCGCCCGCGTCGGGACGGGTCGTGCTCGCCAGCCCGGTCCCGCTGCTCGGCATGCCGCTGACCCAGGGCCAGGTCCTGGCCTCGGTCGCGCCCCGACTCTCCTCGGGCGGCGACCGCGCCACGATGGCGGCCGACGTCGGTGCGTTCGCCGCCGAGGTCGACGCCGCCCGGGCCGAGCTGGCGCGGGCCGAGCGGCTGGTCGCGGACCAGGCGGCCCCGGCCCGTACGGTCGACGAGGCACGAACCCGGCTGCGGGTCGCCGAGGCGCGCCTGACCGGGGCCCGCGGCCGGCTCGGCCAGTTCGATACCGGCGCCGCCGGCGGCGGTGGCGGGCGCCAGTTCCAGATCCGGTCGCCGATCGCCGGCACCCTGGTCTCGCTCGAGATCGCCTCGGGCCAGGCCGTCGAGGAAGGCCAGCCGCTGTTCGACGTCATCGATCTCGATCGGGTGTGGCTGGTCGCGCGGGTGTTCGAGCCCGACGTGCCGAAGGTCGAGGGCGCCCGCTCGGCGTGGTTCACGATCCAGGGCTATCCCCAGGCGTTCACGGTCGACGAGACCAACGCCCGGCTGGTCACCGTCGGCCGCGTCATCGATCCGAAAACCCGCACGGTGCCGGTGATCTTCGATCTCGACAACCAGGCCGGTCGCCTGCGCATCGGCAACTTCGCCAAGGTGGTGATCGCCACCGGGGCGCCGCGCAAGGCGCTCGCGATTCCCGACCGCGCGATCGTCGACGATGCCGGCCGCTCGATCGCCTACGTCATGGTCGAGGGCGAAGCCTTCGAGCGCCGGCCGCTCCGGCTGGGCGTCCGCTCGAACGGCTGGGTCGAGGTGCTCGAGGGCGTCGTCGCCGGGGAGCGGGTCGTGACCACGGGTGCGTACGAGATCAAGCTAGCGTCGGCGGCCGGCTCGGTGCCGGCGCACGGCCACGCTCACTAGGGCATGACCATGTCACTCATGGACGGAATCATCCGCTGGTCGATCGGGAATCGACTGTTCGTCGTGATCGCCGCGCTGGCGCTCACCGCCTACGGCACGTTCACCACGCTGCGCATGCCGGTCGACGTGTTCCCCGACCTCACCGCGCCGTCGGTCACCATCGTGACCGAGGCCCACGGCCTGGCCCCGCAGGAGGTCGAGACGCTGGTCACGTTCCCGATCGAGTCCGCGGTCAACGGCGCGACCGGCGTGCGCCGGGTGCGGTCGGCGTCGGCCATCGGCATCTCGATCGTGTGGGTCGAGTTCGACTGGGGCACCGACAAGTACATCGCGCGCCAGATCGTCAACGAGAAGCTGCAGCTGGTGTCCGCCCAGCTTCCGCCGGATATGGCGCCCCCGACCCTGGCCCCGATCTCGTCCGTCATGGGCGAGATCCTGTTCATCGCGCTGCGCAGCGATCGCCACACGCCGATGGAGATCCGCGAGGTCTCCGACTGGACCCTCCGGCGCCGGTTGCTCGCGATCCCCGGGGTCGCGCAGATCGTCCCGATCGGCGGCGAGGTCCGGCAGTACCAGGTCCGGGTCGACCCCGACCGACTGCAGGCCTTCGGCGTCGACCTGGAGGACGTGACCGAGGCGCTGCGCGAATCGAACCAGAACTCGACCGGCGGCTTCTTCGTCCGTGGCGGTCAAGAGACGCTGATCCGCGGGGTCGGGCGCATCACCAGCGAGCGCGACCTCGGCCAGGCGGTGGTCGCGGTGCGCGATGGGGTGCCGATCCTGGTCGACCAGGTGGCCGACGTCGAGGTCGGCGCCGCGATCCGCCGCGGCGAGGGCTCCTCGGACGCGAAGCCCGCCGTGGTGCTCGGGATCCAGAAGCAGCCCGGCGCCAACACGCTCGAGCTGACCGCTCGGGTCGATCGCGAGCTCGACGCGATCCAGGCGACCCTGCCCGCGGGCATGGTCATCGAGCGCAACAAGGTTCGACAGGCCGAGTTCATCGAGACCGCGGTGCACAACGTGTCGGTCGCGCTCCGCGACGGGGCGATCCTGGTCGCGATCATCCTGTTCCTGTTCCTGTTCGACGTGCGGGCCACCCTGATCTCGCTGGCGTCGCTGCCGCTGTCGCTGCTGGTCGCGATCATCGCCATGGACGCGCTCGGCATCACGGTCAACACCATGACCCTCGGCGGCCTCACGATCGCGATCGGCGCCCTGGTCGACGACGCCATCATCGATGTCGAGAACGTGGTGCGGCGGCTGCGCGAGAACCGGAGCCGACCCGAGCTCGAGCAACGCCCGGCCGACGACGTCATCTTCGAGGCGTCACGTGAGGTCCGCGGCTCGATCGTGTTCGCGACGCTGATCGTCATGCTGGTATTCCTGCCGCTGTTCTTCCTCAGCGGCGTCGAGGGCCGACTGCTGCGCCCGCTCGGGTTCTCCTACCTGGTCGCGATCTTCGCCTCGCTGGTGGTGGCGCTCACGCTGACCCCGGCGCTGTGCGCGTACATCTTGCCGCGGATGCGCCAGCACGCGCACGGCGATGCGTTCCTGGTCCGCTGGCTCAAGCGCGGCTACCGGCCGCTGCTGGTCCGGGCGGTGCGCCGCCCGGCGTTCGTCGTGGTGGGTTCGATCGCTGCCCTGGCGGTGGCGGTGGCGCTGGTGCCGTTCCTCGGCCGCACCTTCTTGCCCGAGTTCAACGAGGGCGCGCTCACGATCGGAGCGGTCACCCTGCCGGGCACCTCACTCGAGGAGTCCGATCGGCTGGGGCGGCGGATCGAGCAGACGCTGATGTCGTTTCCCGAGGTCATCTCGACCGCGCGGCGGACCGGGCGCGCCGAGCTCGACGAGCACGCGCAGGACGTGAACGCCTCCGAGATCGACGTCCGGCTGCGTGGCGGCACGCGGTCCAAGGAGGCGCTGCTCGCCGACCTGCGCGCGCAGCTGGCGATGATCCCGGGCGTGGTCACGACCCTCGGCGGCCCGATCGCGCACCGCATCGACCACATGCTGTCCGGCACGCGGGCCAGCATCGCGATCAAGATCTTCGGCGACGATCTCACCCAGCTCCGGGCCTCGGCCGAAGCGGTCAAGACCGTGATGAGCAAGGTCGAGGGCGTGGTCGACCTGTCGATCGAGCAGCAGGTCGACGTGCCCCAGCTGGCGATCGTGTTCGATCGCGAAGCGATCGCGCGGCACGGCCTGCGCGCCGGCGCGCTGGCCGAGATCGTCGAGACCGCGTATGCCGGCACCAAGGTCACCCAGGTCCTCGAGCACCAGCGCACGTACGACGTGGTCGTGCGCTACCACGACGACCAGCGCGCCGACCTCGAGGCGATCCGGAACACCGTGGTCGACACCCCGTCGGGCGCCAAGGTGCCGCTGCGCATGCTCGCCGACATCCGCGAGGACGTCGGCCCCAACACGATCTCGCGCGAGAACGTCCAGCGTCGCATCGTGGTGTCGGCCAACGTCGGCGACCGCGACCTGCGCGGCGTGATCGACGACACCCGGGCCGGGATCGAGCGGGACGTGAAGCTCCCGCCCGGCTACTACGTGGTCTACGGCGGCCAGTTCGAGAGCGAGCAGGCGGCGACCCGGACGATCTCGCTGCTGGGCCTGGTCGTGATCGCCGGCATCTTCCTCCTGCTGTTCCTGGCGTTCCGGTCGGTGCGCAGCGCGCTCCTCATCATGGTGAACCTTCCGCTCGCGCTGATCGGCGGCATCGTGGCGGTGTCCGTGGGCGGGGGCGTCCTCAGCGTGGCCTCCCTGGTCGGGTTCATCACCCTGTTCGGGATCGCGACCCGGAACGGGATCATGATGATCTCGCACTACGAGCACCTGCGGACGGTGGAGGGGGCCGGGTTCGACGACGCCGTCATCCGCGGCTCGCTGGAGCGGCTGTCGCCGGTGCTGATGACGGCGCTGTGCGCCGGGCTGGCGTTGATCCCGCTCGTGCTGGCGGGCGGCGAGCCGGGCAACGAGCTCCAGGCGCCCATGGGCGTCGTGATCCTCGGCGGGCTGCTGTCGTCAACGGCACTCAACATGCTGGTCGTCCCCGCCCTCTACGGCTGGCTGGCGCGCCCGCGCGATCCGATCGCCTCGTCGGCACCCGAGGCCCACGCGTGAGCCGGTGACCGGGCCCAACCCCATCACGCGCGGCGTCGTCCTCGCCGCGCTGGCGGCGCTCGCCTTTGGCGTCGCCACGCCCATCGTGGCGTGGGCCGGCCGCGGGGTCGGCGCGTTCACGACCGCCGCGCTGCTCTACGCTGGTGCGGCGGTGACCGCGCTGGTCCTGCGGCTGAGCGCGGGCCGGTCCGACGCACGCCTGCGGCGAGCCGACCTGCCGCGGGTGCTCGCGGTGGCGCTGGCCGGTGGCGCGATCGCGCCAACCCTGCTGGCGTGGGGGCTTCAGCGCTCGGGCGCCACGCTGGGCGCGCTGGTGCTGAACCTCGAAGCGGTGTTCACCGTGCTCCTGGCGCGCGCGGTCTATCGCGAGCCGATCGGAGCCCGGGTCGCCGTGGCGGTGGTCGTGATGGCCGCCGGTGGCGCGGCCCTGACGCTCGATGCCTGGCGCGGCGCGAGCTGGGGCCTGCTGGGCCTCGCGGCCGTCGGCGGCGCGACCGTGGCCTGGGCGCTCGACAACACGCTGACCCGACCGCTCGCCGAACGCGATCCTCTCGAGGTCGTCGCGGCCAAGGGCCTCGTCGGCGGCGCGATCACGCTCGTCGCCGCGATCATCGCGCATGACCCGATGCCCCGGACCAACGCGATCGTCGTGCTGCTCGTGTGCGGCGGGACCGGCTACGGCTTGAGTCTGCGTCTCTATCTGCTCGCGCAGCGACGCATCGGCGCTGGGCGGACCGGCTCCGTCTTCGCGCTGGCGCCGTTCGTCGGGGCGGCGCTCGCCTTCGCGTTCGGCGACCGGACCGGCGGCGCCTTCACGCTGCTCGCCGCCGCGCTCTTTGGCCTGGGCGTATTCCTGCATGTCACCGAGCGACACGTCCATGGACATGCCCACCCGCCGCAAGTGCACGAACATCCGCATCGTCACGACGACGGGCATCACACCCATCGCCACGACCCGCCGGTGATCGGTGAGCACACCCACGACCATGGCCATGAACCGGTCGAGCACGACCACGAGCACGCCCCCGACATCCACCACGGCCACGGGCACGACTGAACTCACCGCGGCGGGTCGTCCGCCTCGATGATCAGCCTGAGGTCGGCTGGCCGCGGCATCGCCTGGGCGATCGGCGCGCGCGCCCGGCCGGTGTTGCCGACCGGGTAGCGGCCCAGCGCCGAACCCAACCCTGCGACGGCCAGGCGGACGACCTGGCCGATCAGCTCCCGGACGTGACCGGCCCGCTTGAACGAAGCGGTCATCCGCGACGCTCGTCAGGCTCGCCCCAGACCGAGCCGACCACCACCAGGTGCGGCAGGATGCCGACGGGCTCAGAGATTCGAGGTTTGACGAACCCGTGCGTCGCGTCTACCCTGACCCCATGTGGTCGCGGATCCTCGCGTTGATCCTGGTGCTGGCCTTGTGGCCGGCGCTGGGCGAGACCGTCGAGATCGCGATGCACCTCGCCCAGCACGGTGACCTCGCCCACGAGCCCACCGACCACCATGACGGCTCGCCCCTGGGCGCCGACGAGCACGGCTGTTCGGGGACGTTTCACCTGTGTGCGTCCGGGCACGTCAGCGCGCTGTCCGCACCACGGGTGACCGTGGTCGTGACCCGGCCGTCTCGCACGCCCGCGCCTGCCATCGCGGCCCCGCTCGACGAGCTCGGTCGCGACGCTCCCATCCCGCCGATCCGTCCTCCGATCGCGTAGCGGTTTGCTCGCGTGCCCGGGCTTGCCTGGGCTCACCCGATCGAACACCTCGTGGGCACCGCTTGAACGGCGGCGCCGCACCGGAGGACCATGCGACGCCACGGCTGGATAGCTACGATCACGCTTCTTCTTGGGCTCGCCGCCGAGCGCGGCCATGCAGATCCGATCACCCTGGACCAGGCGGTTGCGCGCGCTGCGCGACGACCCGGGGTGTCGATGGCGGGCGAAGACGTCGCCGCCGCACGCGGGCTGGCCGCCAGCGCGCGGCAGCCGACATACAACCCCGAGCTCGGGGCCGCGGTCGGCCCTCGCTTCGTCGGCGGCACCACCGGCGTCGCGGTCGACGTCTCGCTGGCCCAGACGTTCGAGCTGGGCGGCAAGCGTGCGGCCCGCGCCGCGGTCGCCGATGCCCGCACACGCGCGGCGATGGCCGGGCTCGCGGTGGCGACCCGCGACGCGGAGCTCGCGACCCGCCGCACCTTCCAGCTCGCCCTGGTGGCGCGGGCCCGCCTCGACGCATCCCGACAGGCCGAGGAGCTCGCGACCCAGATGGCGACCGCGACTCGCGAACGCCAGGAGCTCGGGGCCGGAACCCAGCTGCAGGTCAACCTCGCCACCGCGGAGGTCGGGCGGGCTCGCCATGACCGGGTCGACGCCGAGAACCTGTACGAGGCGGCCATCGCCATGCTGGCGGCCGCGGCCGGCGCCGGCCCCGACGAGCGGCTCGAGCCTGCCGGCGAGCTCGGGGCCCTTCCGGAATCGCCGTGGACCAGGTCGGAGCTGGTCCGACGCGCGCTCGAACGCCGCCCCGAGCTCGTCCAGACCCGGTCGGAGCGCGAGGCCGCCAGCGCCGAGGTGAAGCTAGCTGACGCGCTGGCGCGCCCGGATCTGACGCTGGGTGTCTCGTACGGCTTCGAGCAGGACACCGACGTCACCGCCCAGACGGTGCGGGTCTCGGCCTCGATCCCCCTGCCGTTCCGCAACCGGAACCAGGGTAACCGCACCGCGAGCCGGGCCCGATTGCGGCGCGCCCAGCTCGATGAAGGTCGCCAGCGCACCGCGATCGTTCGCGAGGCGCACCTGAGCCTGCAGAGCTACGCCCGCGCCCGTGAGGGCGTGCTCGGCTTCGATCGCGAGATCAACGAGCGCCTGTTCGAGAACCTCGAGCTGGCACGGCAGTCGTTCGAGAGCGGCAAGATCGATTACTTCGAATTCAACGTGGTGCGCCGCGAGCTGATCGCGAGCCGGACCGCATACCTCGACGCCGTCACCGAGGCTGTCGATGCCTGGCACGCGCTCGTGCGCGCCGCCGGCGAGGAACCGACCCGATGAGCGTATTCGCGCGCACCATCACCGCGGTGACGCTCGCGCTGGCCGCGGCAGCCTGCGGCAAGAGCGAGCCCGCCAAGCCCGCAGCCGAGGAGGGCCACGACGAGAAGGCCCACGACGAGAAGGCCCACGACGACCGCAAAGGTGAGCACGCTGGCGAGGAGGCCGGCGAGGGCGACGAGGAGGGCATGGTGACCCTCACCCCCGAGCAGATGGCCAGCGCCAAGATCACGGTGGCGAACCTCGAGAAGCGGGCGGTCGCATCCGAGATCACCGCGACCGGTGAGCTGGCACCGCCCGACGACGGGCTCGCCCGGCTGGGTGCGAAGCTGTCCGGCCGGGTCACGAAGCTCAACGCGGGCGTCGGTGACCAGGTCAAGGCCGGTCAGGTCCTCGGCATCATCGACTCCCCCGAGCTCGGGCGCGCGAAGGCCGACTACATCGCGGCCGCCGCGAGCGCTGCGGTGGCGCGCGAGACCGCGGATCGGGAGAAGGCGCTGTGGGAGAAGAAGATCTCGGCGGAGCGCGACTATCGCGTCGCCCAGGCCGAGGCAACCAAGACCCGGGCTGAAAAAGAAGCGGCCGAGGTTCGACTTCACACGCTCGGCCTGTCCGACGCGCAGCTCAAGCGGCTCACCGCCGACCAGCATCATGGGTCGTCCGTGACGCTGATCGCGCCGATCGCCGGCGTCGTCGTCGAGCGGCCCGTGACCCTCGGTCAGATGATCGATCCGAGCGTCACGACCTTCGTGATCATGGACCTGCGCAAGGTCTGGATCCAGGTCGACATCTACGAACGCGATCTCGCGCAGATCAAGCCGGGGGCCAAGGTCGAGGCGCGGGTCAAGGCCTGGGCCGATCGCGTCTTCGTCGGGACCATCGACTCGATCGGCGCGATCGTCGAGTCGCGCACCCGTACGATCAAGGTGCGGGTCGCGGTCGACAACGCGGACGGGGCCCTCAAGCCGGGGATGTTCGCGACCGTGAAGCTGGCCGGGAGCACCGGCGAGGCCCGGGACGGGCTGTTCGTGCCAGCGACGGCGGTCCAGCGCGACGGTGAGCAGGCGATCGTGTTCGTGCCGGTCGGCGAGCGCGAGTTCCAGCTCCGCCCGATCGAGGTCGGGATCCGCACCAACGAATGGGTCGAGGTGACCAGGGGCCTGGCGCCCGGTGAACGGGTGGTGACCACCGGTTCGTTCCAGCTCAAGTCCGAGGCTCGCCGCGAGAGCTTCGGCGGGCACGAGCACTAGGAGCCGACCATGATCGAACGCTTGCTCGAGTGGTCGCTCAACAACCGGGTGATGGTCATCATCGCCTCGCTCTTGCTGGTGGTCGGCGGGTTGAACGCGATGTCGCGGCTGCCCATCGACGCCGTTCCCGACGTCACCAACGTCCAGGTCCAGATCCTCACCACCTCGCCCGCGCTCGGCCCCGAGGAGGTCGAGAAGTTCGTGACCACCCCGATCGAACAGGCGATGAGCGGATTGCCCGACCTGGTCGAGGTCCGGTCGACGTCTAAGTTCGGCCTGTCGGCGGTCACCGTCGTCTTCGAGGACGACACCGATATCTACTTCGCGCGTCAGCAGATCAGCGAGCGCCTGGGCGCCGCCAAGGAGGCGATCCCGCCGGGCTATGGCGAGCCCGAGATGGGGCCGGTCTCGACCGGCCTCGGCGAGATCTTCCAGTTCGAGGTCAAGGGCGAAGGCAAGACCGCGATGGAGCTCCGCACGATCCTCGAGTGGGAGATCGCGCCGCGCCTGCGGGCGGTGCCCGGCGTGGTCGAGGTCAACTCGTTCGGTGGGGAGCTCAAGACCTACGAGGTCCGGCTCCGTCCCGACGACCTGGCCCGGCTCGACGTGTCGCTCGCCCAGGTGGTCGAGGCGCTCGAGCGCAACAACGCCAACGCCGGCGGCGCCTACATCGAGCAGAACGCGGAGCAGTACCTGGTGCGCGGCGAGGGCCTCATCACCTCGAAGGAGGACATCGGCGACATCGTCGTGTTCGCCGACGACGACGGCACGCCGGTGTACCTGCGTCACGTCGCGTCGGTCGAGCTGGCGGCCATGGTGCGCCAGGGCGCGGTCACCCGCGATGGTCGCGGCGAGGTCGTCACCGGGATCGTGATGATGCGCATGGGCGCGAACTCGCGCCAGGTCGTCATGGACGTGAAGGACGCGATCGTGCGCATCGAACCGTCCCTCACCAAGCTCGGCGTCTCGATCGATCCCTTCTACGACCGCACCGAGCTGATCCAGAAGACGATCTACACGGTCGCCAAGAGCCTGATCGAAGGCGGGCTCCTCGTGGTGGTCGTCCTGTTCCTGATGCTGCGGAACCTGCGGGCGGGCCTCCTGGTGTCGATGGTGATCCCGCTGTCGATGCTGGTCGCGTTCCTCGGCATGCGGCAGTTCGACGTCTCGGGCAACCTGATGTCGCTGGGGGCGATCGACTTCGGCCTGATCGTCGACGGAGCGGTCATCGTGATCGAGAACTCGGTCCGGCTGCTGGCCGAACGTTCGCACCAGCTGGGTCGACCGGTCACCTCGGCCGAACGCACGGAGATCGTGCGCCAGGCCAGCCGCGAGGTGCTGCGGTCGGCGACCTTCGGCGTGTTCATCATCGCGATCGTCTACCTGCCGATCCTGTCGCTCACCGGCATCGAGGGCAAGATGTTCAAGCCCATGGCGCTGACGGTGCTGTTCGCGCTCGCGGGCGCCCTGGTGCTGGCGATGACCTTCATCCCGGCGGTCGCGTCGCTGCTGCTGCCGAAGCAGCTGTCCGAGAAGGAGAGCTTCATCGTCGCGGGCGTACGCCGCGTCTACGAGCCCGCGCTTCGGGCCGCGCTGCGGGCGCGCTGGGTCGTGGTCGGCGTGGCCACCGTGGTGCTGGTGGGCGCCGGCCTGGTGGCCACCCGACTCGGCTCCGAGTTCGTGCCCAAGCTCGACGAGGGCGCGATCGCCCTGCAGGCGATCCGGCTGCCGAGCGTCTCGCTCGAGGAGTCGGTGCGACAGACGACCGCGATGGAGAAGGTGTTGCAGCAGTTCCCGGAGGTGACCACCGTCATCTCGAAGACGGGGCGAGCCGAGATCGCGACCGATCCGATGGGTGTGGAGATCTCCGACATCTTCGTGATGCTCAAGCCCCACGACGAGTGGACGACCGCCGACACCCGCGAAGGCCTGGTCGCGAAGATGGAAGCCGCGCTGAAGCAGTCGATCCCCGGCCAGAACTTCAGCTTCTCGCAGCCGATCGAGCTCCGGGTCGCCGAGCTGATCTCGGGAGTCCGCTCCGACGTCGCCCTCAAGATCTATGGCGACGACATGGTCGCCCTCGAGCGGATCGCGCAGGAAGCGGTGTCGGTGCTGTCCAAGGTGCCGGGGGCTGCCGACGTGAAGGCCGAGCAGACCGCAGGGCTCCCGGTGCTGCGTGTCGTGATCGACCGGCGCGCGATCGCGCGCTTCGGGCTCAACGCAGCCGACGTCCTCGACGTGGTCTCGACCGTCGGCGGGCGCCAGGTTGGCGTCGTCCTCGAAGGCCAGCGTCGCTTCGACCTGACGGTCCGGTTCGAACCCAGCGTTCGCGACTCGGTGCACAAGGTCGCCGACCTCAAGGTGCGGGCCCCGTCAGGAGCGCTGGTCCGGCTCGACGAGCTGGCCGACATCCGCATCGAGGACGGCCCGGCGCAGATCAGCCACGAGATGGGCCGGCGCCGCGTGACGGTCGAGCTCAACGTGCGCGGCCGCGATCTGGGCGGGTTCGTCGCCGACGCGCGCGCCGCGCTCGACCGCTCGGGCGTGATCCCCGCCGGCTACTTCACCGACTGGGGTGGTCAGTTCGAGAACTTGCAGGAGGCGACCCGACGTCTTGCGATCGTCGTGCCGCTCGCGCTGGCGCTCATCTTCGTGATGCTGTTCGCGGCCAATGGCTCGGCGAAGCTGGCGGCGATCATCTACCTGAACGTGCCGTTCGCCGTGACCGGTGGCCTGTTCGCGCTGGCGCTTCGCGGCTTGCCGCTCTCGATCTCCGCCGGCGTCGGCTTCATCGCGCTGTTCGGGGTCGCCGTGCTCAACGGGCTGGTGCTCGTCAGTTACCTCGAGGAGCGGCGCCGCGGCGGGCTGCCGGCCGCAGCAGCGGCCTACGAGGGGGCACGGGTCCGGTTGCGGCCGGTGCTCATGACCGCGCTGGTCGCGTCGCTCGGCTTCATCCCGATGGCGGTCGCGTCCGGCGCGGGCGCCGAGGTGCAGAAGCCGCTGGCCACGGTGGTCATCGGTGGGCTGGTGACGTCGACCCTGCTGACGTTGCTGGTCCTCCCCACCATCTACGCCTGGCTCATGGCTCGGGCGGATCCCCCCCGTCCACTCGGATCGCTGGCAGCCCACCCGCCCGTGACGCCGTCCGAGCCGGTCGAGACCGAACCGACGGAGGTGCCGTGATGGCGCAGGTCCCAGCAACATCGCTGGCCAGCTCGGGATCACCGAGGCGCGGGGCGATCTGCTGCCCGAGGACAAGGTCGCCGCGATCGCCGAGCTGGCGCGCTCGGCAGACGCGGTCGCGATGGTCGGCGACGGCGTCAATGACGCGCCCGCGATGGCCAAGGCCACGGTCGGGATCACGATGGGCGCCGGCGGCTCCGACGTCGCGATGGAGACCGCAGATGTCGCGTTGATGGCCGACGATCTGCGGGCGCTACCGTTCGCGGTCGGCCTGAGCCGCGCCTGCCGGCGGATCATTCGTCAGAATCTGTGGGCCAGTCTTGGCATGGTCGGGTTTCTCATCCCGGCCACGCTGTTCGGGTTCGCCGGCATCGGCATCGCGGTGGCCCTCCACGAGGGCTCCACGCTGGTGGTGGTCGCCAACGCGCTGCGGTTGCTCGCCCACCGCGATCCACGCGCGAGCTGATCCCGGTCAGCGCTCGCGGTCCCGCGGCCGGCGAAACCTCACCGGCGCGCACGGCGTGGTGACGCGGGCCGGTGAGCGCATGGTCGAGCGCGCTCGACCTGTCGGCAGGATCCGGAATCGTCCTTGACCGGGTGCCGCCGGTGCCGTATTCAAGAAATCAATTGAATGCTGAGTAGCTCACCGCCCCATGCTGCCAAGCAGCGCATCTACGAGCAGTTCGCCCGTATCGCGAAGGCGCTGGCCTCCCCGGCCCGCCTCGAGCTGCTGGATCTCCTCGCCCAGGGCGAGCGCTCGGTCGACGCGCTCGCCCGCGCGACCGAGCTGTCGGTTGCCAACACGTCGCAGCACCTGCAGGTGCTTGCGGCCGCCCGCCTGACCGAGTCGCGCCGCGACGGTCAGCGCGTCGTCTACCGGGTCGCCGACGCCTCCGTCGAGACGCTGTGGCACGCGCTCCGCCACACCGCCGAGCGCCAGCTCGCCGAGCTCGACGGCGTGGCCCGTGACTACCTGATCGGGCGCGATGACTACCAGCCCATCGATCGCCAGGAGCTGGCCCGGCGCCTGCGCGCTGGCACGGTCACGCTGATCGACGTGCGCCCGGCGGAGGAGTACCAGCAGGCGCACATCGACGGCGCGATCTCGGTTCCGATCGACCAGCTACCGACGTGGGTCCGTACCGCCCCGAAGCGCCGCCAGGTGGTCGCGTACTGCCGAGGCCCGTACTGCGTGTACGCGCTGCAGGCGGTCGCCGCCCTTCGCAAGCGCGGCATCGCCGCCGTGCGTGCCGAGGACGGCGTGTCCGAGTGGCGCGCCGCCGGGCTTCCCATCGCCGCCGGGGCGGGCGCGCCATGATCTTTCGACCGTTCTATCGCTTCGAGACCGGATGTGCCGCGTACGTCTTCGGCTGCGGCGGCCAGGGCCTGGCGTGCGTGGTGGACCCGCAGGAGTCCGAGGTCGAGGCGTACGTCGCGTTCGCCGCGTCCAAGGGCATGCGCATCACGCACGTCTTCGACACCCACGTGCACGCCGACCATCGGTCGGGCGGTCGGGCGTTGGCCGCGCGCACCGGCGCCACCTACGGCCTGCACCGCAGCGCCGACGTGGCCTACCCGTTCGAGCCGCTCGACGACGGCCAGGTGATCGCGCTCGGCAACACGATCGTCAGCGTCCTGCACACGCCGGGGCACACCGCCGAGAGCATCTGCCTGGTCGTCAGCGATCTCCGCCGAGGCCCGTCGCCGTGGTTCGTGTGCACAGGCGACACGTTGTTCGTCGGTGCGGTGGGCCGTCCCGATCTGCCGGGACACGAGCGCGAGAACGCGGCGACGCTCCATCGGAGCATCCGCGATCGGCTGCTCGTCCTCGGCGACGAGGTCGAGATCTACCCGGCGCACTTTGCGGGCTCGGCGTGCGGCGCGGGGATGAGCGGCAAGCCGAGCAGCACGATCGCCTTCGAGCGGCGCTGGAACCCGCTGCTCGGCCTCGACGAGTCCGCGTTCATCGACGAGCTCGCGACCACCGTCGCGCCCAAGCCGGCCGAGATGGCGGCGATCCTGCTCGCGAATCGTGGCAAGGCACCATGAACCCGCCCCGCGTTCACCTCGGGATCCGGGAGAACCTCGGGCAGTTCTCGCTGCTCGTCGTCGTCAACGCCTTCGTCGGCGCGATGATCGGGCTCGAGCGCAGCATCTTGCCGGCGATCGCCGAGGCGGACTTCGGGCTGGCCGCGAAGAGCGCGATCCTTTCCTTCATCGTGGCGTTCGGGGTCACCAAGGCGCTGACCAACTACGTCGCCGGCCGCCTGTCGGATCGCATCGGCCGCAAGCCGGTGCTGATCGCCGGCTGGCTGGTCGCGGTGCCGGTACCGCTGCTCCTGATGTGGGCGCCGACCTGGGGTTGGGTGCTGGTCGCGAACGGGTTCCTCGGCGTCAGCCAGGGGCTCACCTGGTCGACGACCGTGATCATGAAGATCGATCTCGCGGGCGCCAAGCGCCGCGGCCTGGCGATGGGGCTCAACGAGTTCGCCGGCTACTTCGCCGTGGCGGTGAGCGCGCTCGCGACCGGCTGGATCGCGGCCCGCTACGGCCTGCGACCGGAGCCGTTTTATCTCGGGGTCGGTTATGTGGCCCTGGGCCTGGGCCTGTCGGTGTTCCTGGTGCGCGAGACGATCGGCCACGTGAACCACGAATCGCGAGTCCACGGTGAGCTGCCGTCGGACGGAGCCCCCACCCAGCGCGAGGTGTTCTGGCGGACGACGCTCTTCGACCGGAACTTGTCGAGCGTCACCCAGGCCGGGCTCGTCAACAACCTGAACGACGGCATGGCGTGGGGCCTGTTCCCGCTGTTCTTCGCGGCCGCGAAGATGAGCCTCGACCAGATCGCGATCCTCGCGGCGATCTATCCGGCGACCTGGGGCCTGGCCCAGCTGGGGACCGGCGCGTGGTCCGATCACGTCGGGCGCAAGCGGCTGATCGTCGCCGGCATGTGGATCCAGGCAGTCGGCATCGTCGTGGTGGTGCTGGCGGGCGGCTTCCTCGGGTTCGCGGCCGGGGCCGCGCTGCTGGGGGTCGGCACGGCCTTTGTCTACCCGACGCTGCTCGCGGCGATCGGCGATGTCGCCCATCCGTCGTGGCGCGCGTCGTCGGTGGGCGTGTATCGCCTGTGGCGCGACCTCGGCTACGCGATCGGTGCCGTGCTGGCCGGCCTCGCCGCCGATGCGTTCGGGCTGTCGGCCGCGATGGGGATCATCGCCGGCCTGACGTTCGTCTCGGGTGCGCTGGTGGCGCTTCGCATGACCGAGACGCTGCCGCGCGCCCCAGCAGGGCAAGCCGCCTTGCGCGCCTGAACCCTGCCATCGGTGTTCGCCATCGGGCAGTCGGAAGCTGGCTGGCAGGTCGTCCGGGGCGAACGGGAGAGACCTTGCTGCGGCGGCATCGGTCCGGTACAACCGCATGATGGTTCGGGCCTTTCTCGTCCTCGTGCTGACCGTCCTGGTCGGCTGCGGGTTCGTGGGCACGGGCCTCGACGGTGCCTGCACCGTCGACGATTGCGAGGCCGAGCGCGGCGACGACGACCCGGGCGCGGGTGCGGGTCAGGGCGAGTCGGACGATTGCCCCCCGTTCTGCAGTGGTTGCGTGCGCTTGCCGGTGCACACCGTCCCGCGCGTCGCGATCCAGGACGTGCCGGTTCGCGTGGCACCGATCACGACCGTGAGCCTCGTGGTGACGCCCTCGGCTCCTCCTCGGAGCGGGTTGTTCCGACCGCCGCGCGCCTGAGCGCGTCGCGAACCCATCGGATATCAATCGTCTCGAGGAGAAGACCATGAAGCGTCTCATCGTCATCGCGTTTTCGGCCGTCATGTCACTCGCCGCCTGCGACAAGGGCGGCGGCCAAGCCACCAAGCATACCGAGGCCGCTGGCGCGGCTGGGAAACCCGCGCAACCTGCTGGCACGCCGGCTCAGCCCGCCCAGCACGCCGCGGCGGCGGTGAAGCCCGGCTCGCACGAGGACTGGTGCGGCGAGCACGCCGTGGCCGAGTCGCAGTGCACCCGCTGCAACGCGGAGCTCACGCCGGCGTTCAAGGCGACCGGCGACTGGTGCGAAGAGCACGGGTTGCCCGAGTCGCAGTGCCTCAAGTGCAACCCGGACCTCAAGATCGTCCGGCCGCCCAAGGCCGAGTAGCCGATGCGCTCGAAACGTCTGGGCGCGGCCGCGATGATCATCGCGGTGCTGGGCACGCTCGCGTGCGGACCGGGCTCCCCCGCCGAGCAGCAGCCGGCCGCGCAAGCGGCGGCGGTCGAGGGTGCCATGTGCGCGGAGCACGGCGTGCTCGAGGCGATCTGCACCAAGTGCAACCCGAAGTTGATCCCGGTGTTCCAGGCCAAGGGCGACTGGTGCCCGGAGCACGGCTTCCCGGAGTCGATCTGCCCCATCTGTCATCCCGAGCGTGGCGGCAAGCCGGCCGGCGACGTCGGCAGCGATGCTGCGCCCGCCGATGGGACCAAGGTCCGGCTGAAGTCGCCGGACACGGCGCGGGTCGCGGGCATCACCACCATGACCGCCGAGGCCTCGCGCGAGGGCGCGCGACTCGAGGTGGTGGCGACCCTCTCGTATGACGCGCGGAAGCGCGCCGAGGTCAACGCGCGTGCGGCCGGGGTCGTGCGCACGCTGCACGTGGATGTCGGCGAGGTCGTCAAGGCGGGCGCCCCGCTCGCCACGATCGACAGCGCGTCGGTCGGCACCGATCGCTCGCGGCTGGCGGCGTCGTCGTCGCGGGTCCGGATCGCCGAGCAGAACCACGAGCGCGAAACGGCGCTCGAGCGCACGGGCGTGTCGTCGCAGCGCGAGGTGCTCGATGCGCTGCAGGAGCTCGAGGCGGCGCGGGCCGACCGGCTCGGCGCGGTCGCGGCCCTGGGCGCGGTCGGCGGCGGCGCCCACGGCAGCAGCTACGTGCTGCGAAGCCCGCTCACCGGCACCGTCACCGGGCGCCAGGCCACGATCGGTCACATGGTCGACCTCGAGGAGATCCTGTTCGAGATCGTCGACGTCTCCAGCATGCGCGCCGAGCTCGAGATCCCGGAGTCCGAGCTCGGCCTGGTCCGGGTCGGACAGGCGGTGACCCTGGTCGTCGACGGCCTGGGCGAGCGCGAGCTGGCCGGACGGATCGACTACATCGCCCCCGAGATCGGCCGCGAGACCCGCACGGCGAAGGCGCGCGTGATCCTCGACAACCCCGACGGCGCCCTGCGCGCGAACATGTTCGCCCGCGCCCGGATCGCGCTCGGCGCAGCGCGGCCCAGCGTGATGATCTCGCGGGACGCGCTCCAGCGCGCCGGCGCGGTCCCGCTCGCGTTCGTCGAGCTCGCGGTCGGCGAGTACGAGACCCGCCGGGTCAAGGTCGGGCGCACCGACGGCGACCAGGTCGAGATCCTCACCGGCGTGAAGCCCGGGGAGCGGGTGGTCATCAAGGGAAGCTTCCTGCTCAAGACCGAGACGCTGAAGGGCAGCATCGGCGCCGGCTGCTGCGAGTGAGCGCGTCATGCTGAATGGCGTCATCACGTGGTGCCTCGGGCACCGGCTCGTCGTCATCCTGGTCTGGGCCGGCATCGCGGTCGCCGGCGTGCTCGCGTTCCTGCGCCTGCCAGTCGATGCGTTCCCCGACACGACCCCGGTGATGGTCCAGGTCAACACGGTGGCCCCGGCGCTGGCGCCGCTCGAGACCGAGCGGCAGATCACGGCCCGGGTGGAGCAAGTCCTGTCGGGCCTGCCGCGGCTCGCCGAGGTCCGCTCGATCTCCAAGTTCGGCCTGTCGCAGGTCACCTTGACCTTCGACGAGGGCACCGACATCCAGCGCGCGCGCCAGGTCGTGTCCGAGCGCTTGACCCAGGTCCAGGTCCCGCCCGGGGTCGAGCCGCCCGAGCTCGGCCCCATGGCCACCGGCCTGGGCGAGATCTTCCACTACCTCGTCACCGGCGACGACCACAGCCTGGCCGAGCTGCGGACGGTCCAGGACTGGACCATCAAGCCCCAGCTGGCCGCGGTGCGCGGCGTGGCCGAGGTCAACACCTGGGGCGGCGACGAGCTGCAGTACCAGATCGTCATCGATCCCCAGGACCTCGATGCCCGCGGGCTCGGCATCGCCGATCTCGCGGTGGCGCTCGAGCGCAACAACCTGAACGTCGGCGGCGGCAGCCTCGATCGCGGCGGCGAGGCGACCCTGGTGCAGGGCATCGGCCTCATCACCACCCGCAAGGAGATCGAGGACGTCGTGATCCGCGCCGAGCGGGGCACGCCGATCCGGATCCGGGACGTCGCGCGGGTCGTGGAGGGGCGCGAGATCCGTCGCGGTGCGGTGACCGCCGATGGCACCGGCGAGGTGGTGCTCGGGCTCGGCTTCATGCTGATCGGCGAGAACAGTCACGACGTGACCTCGCGGCTCGCCGCGCGGCTGACCGAGGTGCAGAAGACCCTGCCGCGCGGGGTCCGGGTGACGCCGGTGTACCAGCGCACCACGCTCGTCGATCACGTGCTGACCACGGTCCGGACCAACCTGTTCGAGGGCGCGCTGCTGGTGATCGCGGTGCTCTTCATCTTCCTGGGCAGCCTGCGCGCCGGGCTCATCGTCGCGGCGGCGATCCCGCTGTCGATGCTGTTCGCGTTCGATCTGATGACGCGGGCCGGGATCGCCGGCACCGTGATGAGCCTGGGCGCGATCGACTTCGGCTTGATCGTCGATAGCTCGGTGATCATGGTCGAGAACGCCGTGACCCGGCTGAGCGAGGACCGCTCGCGCAGCAAGCTCGAGGTCGTCCGCGACGCCGCGATCGAGGTGCGCAAGCCCACGATGTTCGGCGAGCTGATCATCATGATCGTCTACCTGCCGGTGCTCGCGCTCGAGGGCATGGAGGGCATGCTGTTCCGCCCGATGGCGTTGACCGTGATCTTCGCCCTGATCGGATCGATGGCGCTGTCCTTGACCCTGGTGCCGGTCCTGTCGAGCCTGCTGCTGCCACGCCACGTCCGCCATGGCGACGGGCGCCTGGTCGGCGCGCTCAAGCGGGTCTATCGCCCGGCGCTGGAAGCGGCGCTGCGCGCGCGGGTGGTGGTCCTGGTGATCGCGGTGCTCCTCCTCGCCAACGCCGCGTTCCTGGCGACCCGGCTCGGCTCCGAGTTCGTGCCCCGCCTGCGCGAGGGCACGATCGTCATCAACACCATCCGGCTGGCGTCGGTCTCGATCGACGAGTCGGTTCGCTACGGCACCCAGGTCGAGCGCGCCCTCCTGGCCGGCTTCCCCGACGAGATCGACCGGGTCTGGACCCGCACCGGGACCGCCGAGGTCGCGACCGACCCGATGGGCATCGAGCTGTCGGATGTCTTCATCACGCTGAAGCCGCGCGCAGGCTGGAAGCGCGCGACCACCCAGGACGGGCTGGTGGTCCAGCTGGAGGCGCTCACCGCGGCGCTGCCCGGCATGCGGGCGGCGTTCACCCAGCCGATCGAGATGCGGGTCAACGAGATGATCGCCGGTGTCCGCGCCGACCTCGGCGTGAAGCTGTTTGGTGAGGACCTCGAGGTCCTGCGCACGAAGGCGGCCGAGATCGAGCGCGTCCTCGAGGCGATCCCGGGCGCGGCCGACGTGGTCACCGAGCAGATCACCGGCCTGCCGATCCTGCAGATCGTGGTCGACAGCGAGGCCACCGCGCGCCACGGCATCGCCAAGGCCGACGTCCTGGCGGTGGTCGCGGCGCTCGGCACCTACCAGGTCGGCACGCTCCAGGACGGCGAGCGCCGGTTCCCGATCACGATCCGCATCGCCGATCGGTACCGCGCCGACGAGACCGCGATCGGCCGCATCCTGGTCCGCACCGCGAGCGGCGACCGGATCCCGCTGGCGCGCCTGGCCAAGATCGAGACGATCGAGGGGCCGTCGACGGTCCAGCGCGAGTGGGGGCGCCGCCGGGTCATCGTCCAGGCCAACATCCGTGGCCGCGACCTCGGCTCGTTCGTCGGCGCGGCGCGGCGGGCGATCGCTCAGCAGGTCGACCTGCCGCCCGGTTACGACGTGCGGTTCGGCGGCCAGTTCGAGCACCTCGAAGCCGCGCGCACCCGCCTCCTGATCGTCGTGCCGGTCGCGCTGGTCCTGATCTTCGTCCTGCTGTACTTCACGTACGGGCGGGTGCTCGACGCCATCCGCGTCTTCACCGGCGTGCCGTTCGCGGCGATCGGCGGGGTGGTCGCGCTCTGGCTGCGCGGCATCCCGTTCAGCGTCTCCGCCGGGATCGGCTTCGTCGCGCTGTCGGGCGTCGCCGTGCTCGGCGACATGGTGCTGGTGTCGACCTTCCGCGGGTTGACCGCGACCGGCATGGCGCCCGAGCAGGCCATCCGCGAGGCGGCGTTGCGTCGACTCCGACCGGTGCTCATGACGGCGCTGGTCGCGAGCCTGGGCTTCGTGCCGATGGCGCTCAACACCGGCATCGGCGCCGAGGTGCAGCGGCCGCTCGCGACCGTGGTGATCGGCGGCGTGGTGTCCTCGACCCTCCTGACCCTGTTCGTGCTGCCGGTGCTCTACACGCTGGTCGGCGCTCGCCGACGTGAGCCGTCCGCATGAGACGGCCGGTCCGGATCGCCGCGATCGCGCTCGCGGTGATCGCGCTCCAGGCCGTGGCCGTGGTCGGCTACCTCCGGATCGAGGGCGCGCGCCGGGTCGCGTCCGGGTTCGCGGTGACCCGGTTGCCCGGCACGCCGGCGCCGTCGCTCATCGTCCTGCGACCGGACGGCACCGAGCTCGACCTGGCGACCCCACGCCCCCGCGTGCGCCTGGTCCACTTCTGGGCGACCTGGTGCGGACCGTGCCGCACCGAGCTGCCCGCGCTGCTGGCGCGCGCCGCCGAGGTCGACGGGCTCGAGCTGCTCGCGGTGTCGGTCGACGACGACTGGGACGTCGTCCGCGGGTTCTTCCCGCGCGGCCTGCCCGCCGAGGTGGTGCGCCTGCGCGACCCCGGCGCGCACCGCCGCTACGGCACCCAGGCCCTGCCCGACTCGTACGTCCTCACCCCCGATGGCCGCGTGGTCGAGCAGATCGCTGGCGCCCGTGACTGGTCCCGCCCTGACGCCCGCCAGTACCTCCGCGCGCTGGCGACCCGGTGGCCATGACCCGCCGCACGCGCGTCGCCGCGAGGCGGCCCGCTCAACGATAGGGCGCGCCCGGCGGTCGGCCCGGCAGCCGCGAGATCCGCTCGCCGTCGACCGGGATCGTCCCCGGATCCTTCACGTACCACTCGATGAGGCCGCACCCGGCGCAGATGTACGCCTCGATGAGGCCGATCGGCTTCGGGGTCCAGTTGTCCGTCTGGGCGATCGCCATCGGCGCCGGGATGCCCAGGTGGCTGCGATCGAGCATCTTGTCGGCGCGCAGGATGACGTCGCCGTCACACGCGCGACACCGGCCCTGGGCTCGCATCGTCCGATCGCGGACGGCGTGGGCCTCGTCGAGCTGCGCGCGCAACGAGGCGAGCTCGGTCTCGAGCGCGGCCAGCCGCGCGATCACGGGGTCGTCAGAGTTGGCCATGGCATCGCGGTACCTCGGGCGCCCGAGGTCGTCAACCGTGGACCGTCGACGGTCAGAACCGACCGGACAGCACGAGGCCGCCGCCGCCGCGACCGACCACCGGGGTGACCTTCACGCCGTGGACCGCAGGGGCCTGGGCGCGTCGCTCCTGACGCTGGTTGTACGCCTCGGCGATGGCGCGCAGCTCGTCCTGGTCCGGGATGCCGCGCGGCATCACCGTGCTGCTGGCGGCGGCGAGGCCGCCGATCAGGACCAACCCGACGGCGCGCTGGCTCACCCCGCTGTTGTGGGCCTCGCAGGCGGCCTCCTCGCGAGCCGGCAATGACTTGCAGTCGTCCTGCGTGTACGCGGCGACCGCGGCGCCCGCGATCGTCGCGATCCCACCGACCAGCATCCCGCGTCGCAGCCAGTGGTAGTTGCGCATCCGGTCCCGCACGTCGTCGCGTCCGCCGATGTGGAGGAACTCGCCGAGGGTGAGCTTCCGGTCGCCGAGGAAGAAGCCGTCTTCGCGGGGGCCGCGAATCGCGTCCTTGCTGCCCAGCGCCAGGCGCGGGCCCGGCTCGGCCGCCGCGGGCCCGGGGGTCGGCGCGGGCGGCGCGGTCGGCGCGGGCGGCGCGGTCGGCCGGTCGGTCGCGGGCGGCGACTCGGTCGCGGGCGCCGCGGCGCGGTGCGAGGCGAGCCGCTCGGGCTCGACCTGCAGGCTCGCGAACGCGCGGTCGAGCGTCGCGCGGCGCCCGCGCAACTGCACGACCATGCGGGCCTCGGCCAGATCGGCCGTGGCGACGCGGCCGAGCGCGGCCGGCGTCAGGGCCGCGACCTCGCGCGCCAGCTGGGCCGCGTACTCGCTCGACAGCTGACGTTCGGCCAGATCGGCGCGCTGCGCGGCGATCGCGCGGGCGCCGCCGGTCCGCGCCAGCACCTCGCCGAGGACCTTGCGGCGGGCCCGCACGAACGACGCGCGCTCGCCGGCCGCGCCGTCGCGCAGGCGTGCGATCCCGGAGAGCACGCGGCTGGCGGCGGCGCCGGCCTGCTGCTCGTCGACGTCACCGTGGACCACCAGCGCGTGACCGGCGGCGCCGCCGATGTAGGCGGCGTGGATCCCGTAGCTGGCGCCCATCCCCTCGCGCACGACGCGGACCTCGTCGCCGAGCATCTCGGCGAGCACCGCCCGCGCCGCGGCATCGCGCATCGGATCCGAGGCGGCCGCGAAGCCGATGGTCAGGCCGACCTGCACGCGGCCGGACTCCTCGAGGGCCAACCAGCTCGGACCGGCGGCCGGCCGGGTGGTCGGGATCGCCGGACGCGCTGCCGGCGCGCGCCCCGACCACGGCCCGAACAGCTCGTCGATCTCGCGCTTCATCTTCACCGGGTCGAACCCACCGCTCACGATCAGCGTCGCGCTGCGCGCGCGATAGTGGGCGTCGCGCCACGCCTGCAGGTCGCGGGCCCGCAGGCGCAGGAACGCCGCCCCGGTGGCCGGCGGCGCCGCCACGTAGGGGTGGCCCTCGCCGAACAGCCGGCTGGCGAACGTGCGCGCCTCGGCCGACCCGTCGTCCTGGGCGTCGCGGCGCTGCTCGGCGCGGGTCAGGTCCCGGCCGACCCGGTGCAGCGCCTGGATGTGCACGTCGTTGTAGCGGCCCTGCTCGAGCAGCCACGACAGGTACCAGACGTGCCAGTCGGACCACTGGGCGACGCCGCCGACCGAGAAGGTGGTCGCGGTCTCCGACACGTCGACGTCGGTGGCGGTGCCGCGCGACATCGCGTACCCGAGCTTCCGGATCTCGGCGTCGTCGTAGTACCCCTCGATGTCGTTGTGGAGCATCACCGCGGCGGCGGTCGCCAGGTGCGGCCGGTCGCGCGGCTCGTCGGCGCGCCCGATCGGGAAGACCAGGCGGGCGTCGAGCACCGGGCTGGACGGGTCGGGCGCGAGCTCCACGGTCAGGCCGTTGGCGAGCTGGTATCGTTCGATGCGGCGGTCGAGCGGCTGCTCGCTCACGGCCAGCGACCGGTCGGCCTCGGCGGCATCGACCGGCGCCCGCCACGGCACCTGATCGTGCGAGCCGGCCGGGATCGCCTTGGCCGTCGTGCCGGTCCGCGCCGCGGCGCTCGGCATCAGCAGCGCGACGTGGCTGTTGGCGAGCGTGAACCGGGCGCGCACCGCCCGGCTGGCGTCCCGCCAGTCGTGGGCGTCGAGCGCGCGCATCTCCTGCAACATGAACGAGTTGTGATTCGCGTACTGCAAGAAGTCGGCGAGCCAGGCGCCGCGCGCGCCCTGCTCGTCCCAGGTCTGCAGGTAGCTCAGCTGTAGGTCGGGATCGGGTTTCAGCCGCAGCCGGGCGCAGCGCGCAAAGATCTTCTCGGCGGCGGCGTCGAGGTACCCCGCGCTGGTGACCTCGACCGCGGCGACCAGCACCGGGTGACGCCCCCCACCGAGGACGAAGACGCTGGTGTCGGCGATCCACGCGTGCGCGTCGTCGGCGTCGGCCAGCGCGGCCGCGAGCGCCCGGCGCGCCAGCATGTAGGTGGCCGTGTCGTCGGCGTGGAGGCTCGGGAACGGCAGGAACACCATCGCGGTGGGGCGCTGGATCGGCGCGGCATGCCGGCTGATCGTCCCGTCGAGCTTGGGCATCGCGACCGCCGCGCGGCGACCGCTGCGGCGGGTGAGCGGGCCGAACGCGTTGCCGATGGTCTGGGCCAGCACGTCGGGGTCGAACGGTCCGGTGACGACCAGGATCGCGCGGTCAGGTGCGTAGTGCGTGTGTATGAAGGCGCAGGCATCGGCCCGGGTCGCGGTCGCGACCTCGGCGGAGGCGATCTTGCGCGCATAGGGGTGGTCGGCGCCGCCGTAGACATCGGCGAGCACACCGAACAACGCGTCGGCGAGCGGCGACCGGCCCTCGGCCTCCTCGGCGAGCACCACGTCGCGCTCGCGCTGAAACGTCGCCTCGTCGAGCTGGGCGCACGAGGCGCGCATGCGCTGCGCTTCGAGGGCGATGACCTCGTCGAGGCGCTCGATCGGCACCGTCGCGGTGAAGTGCGTCGAATCCCACGTCGTCGAGGCGTTCGAGTGGAGCGTGCGCTCGCCGAGCTCGGCGCCGAGCGTCGGACCGCCGGGGCGGGCCCGCACCTCGAACAGCAGGTGCTCCACCAGGTGCGCGAGGCCGGCCTTGCCGGCGGGGTCCTCGGCCGCCCCGACCAGGTAGCGCATGTCGACGGTGGCGAGGTTGGTGCGATCGTCGCGGAGCAGCGCGACCCGCATGCCGCTCTTGACCCTGAACAGCTGGATGTCGTGCTTGAAGCTGAACGGGCGCGCGTCGCGGACCAGGCTCCCGTAGCGCGGGGCCGCCGCCCACCGCGCGCAGGACGCGGTCGAGACCACGAGGACGAGGGCGAGCAGCAGGCGGACGGTCGTGCCGGACATGACCGCGTATACCGAGTGATCGGGACCGGTCGACAGTTGCGACAGGCGGCAACCGACGGCAGTCGACGGCACTCGCAGGGCTCGTGGCCGTTGCCGATCGATCGTCGGCGCGAGGCGGCGCTACGGCGCAGGGGCGGTTGCCGGCGCGGGTGCCGCGGGCGTCCCCGCGGCTCCGTCGGGCGACGCGGCGGCGGCCTCGGCGGCCAGCCGCGCCTCCTTGAGGCGCTTCTCTCGCTTCCGGATCGTCACACGCTCCTTGGCCTCCTTCACATAGTCGAAGACCGGCGGATCGGGAGTCTTGGCGTCGTACACGCGCACGACCATCGATCCCTCCACCGGCACCTCGACCTCGCTCCACCCGGCCGGCATGACGGGCTCGGTCCATTGGTATACCCATTTCGCGTCGAGCGCCGACAGGTTCACGCAGCCGTGGCTGTTCACGTGGCCGAAGCGGTCGTGCCAGTACGCCGCGTGGAAATAGAGGCCCGATCGGAAGCGCGTCGCCCACGGGACCTCGGACACCTCGTAGTGGGAGGTCTCGCGCTCCTCGGCAGACATCCTGGTGAGCGCCGACTTGGAACGGATCCGGTAGATCGCGGGCGGCGTGTCCTTCTTGCGCCGGCCCGACGAGAAGAGCGTCACGAAGACCGGCGTGTCGCCGTCGTACGCAATCATCACCTGTTCGTCGCGATCGAGGTCGATCCACTTGGCGTGCGCGCCGGCGACGGCGGGCCGCGGCCGGACGCGGGCGACGCGGAGGCTCTTGCGATCGATCCACTGGCCGTCCGCGACGCGGACGAACCCACCGACCTCCTCGAGCACCGGCACGGTCGCGCGGTGCTCGAACCTCCCGGCCTCCGGCGCCTTCTTGTCGGCCGCCCCGCGCGCGGTCACCGTCTTGCGATCGGCCGCGTACACCCACGCGAACGGCCATGCCGGCGGTGGCGTCGCGACGACGTCGATGCCGGTGAACGTCGACGGACGGAACTTCGTCAGGTCGGTCGACGCCACCAGCCCGACGCTGGTCTTCACGTAGTCGACGCCGTCGATGTCGACCGTGTTCTTGTCGTCCTTCGTGACCATGTAGGTCGACTGGGTCTTGGGCTCGGGCAGCGTGGTTCCGGCGCGCACGGCGTCTTCGGTCGCGTAGCGCGGGGCAGCCTTGTCGATGCTGTAGTAGTCCTGCGGGACGAGCCGCCCGGCGGGGACGATCGGCAGGCCGGCGGCCAGCGGCGGCTTGGGGCTCGGCCTGGCGTGACGCGCGCACAGCCAGCCGCGCGGCGCGGCAGCGAGCCAGACCTTGCACCGCTTGTCGCCGTCGACCGCCACGCCCACCGGCAGCCTGGTCCCCTCGACGATCTTGCCCAGCGGCTCCGACGTCAGATCCGGTTCCGCGTGCGAATGGGCGTCGCGGCGCAGGACGAGCGAGGCCGTCGTCGTCGGCCATTCGAGCTTCTCCAGCGTCGCGGCATCCGGTGGGGGCGGCACCAGTTCGGGGGCGGCTGCTGGGGGGCCGGCGGACGCGGCCGGGGGGGGCGCGACGGGCGCGGCGGGCGCCGCATCGGTGGGCGGCTTCGGCGTCGCGACCTGCGGTTGGGTGACCACGTCGACGTCGAGGTCGGGACCGGCGGGTCCGCGCTCCCGGCCACCGCCACCACATGCCAGGAGCGCCAGTACCAGGCACGATCCCAGGCGAGTCATTCGACCAGTCTCCCACATCTCGCCAGCCCCGATCGGCGCGGATGCGATCGAGCTGTGCCCTCACGCACGCGCAAGCCACCGACACGGGCACGGCTACTTGCTCGTCTCCCCCGTTCCAACCGGTGCCGGGTTCGTTCGGTTCCAGAAGTGGACCCACGGCACCAGCGTCGTCGGATCAGGCGGCGGCGGGCCCGCGCCATCGGGCTCGCCAGACGACTTGGCCCTCGGCTTGATGGGCGGAATCGGCGCCGTACGGTTCTCGTCGATCGACCACTGTACTCCTGACAGGGTCGTCTTGGACGTCGAGAACAGGCTCCCGATGATCGCCGCGCCCGTCGCCGCGACGGTCTCCAGCCGACGTGCGCGCCGCGACAACCCCTTGCGGTTCTCGGCGGTCGGCCGTGCCGACGAGGCCGCCAGCTCCTCGTTGGCCTTGATCGGGTCGGGCGACAGCGTCGACAGATCCCGCTGCACGCCCGGAGTCGCCGAGCCGACGCACCCACCGATCAGGACGAGGACCGCGAGCGAGACACCGCGCCGCGACAGCGACCGATCCAATCGGGCACGCATGGGCTCTTGTCGATGCAGAGCGGGTGCCAGCGAGCGCCCCGAGTGATGACGGTTGGTTCCAGGCCCCTGGACTCGCCGGTCGTGGGTGTCGGTTGCAACACTGTGGTGCGCGCGCGACATGCCGACCCGCTCAGCCGCCGCGCGACGCGGCCCCTCCTGGTGGCCGGCGCGCGAGGATCACGCGCCATCGCCGGCGCCGGCGCGAGCGTCACGATCGCTTGTGCCACCCACCGTAGACCGTCACCACGGGCGGAGCGTCGCTGCTGTGGGCCGCAGGATCGTGGCGGCGCCCGCGGAGCGATTGCCGTGCGTTGCCGTGCCGATGCGTTGTGGGGAGGCGCGGGTTCATCGAGGTGGTTCACATGCACGCCGATCGTGTTCGAACCCATCGAGCCGGCGATCCCGGCGTCCTTGTCGGAAGACGGCGTGTTCGCGACTGCGTCGGTCGCCTACGCGCAAGGCGGCCCGCTCGAGCGCATCGCGCAGGCTCTCCGCCGCGTCCTCGAACTGATCGAGCGCGGATCCGCGCTATCAGCGCGTCGGGGATCGGCGGCGCACCGCACGACTCGCAGTACGCGTGCAGGTGACCGCCTTGACGATCCGCGCGAGTTCGCCGGGTAGGTCGACCGCGGAGCTTGCCTGCGCGGCGTCGGCCGCATCCTCGCCCTCTGGGTTTACAACCACGCCGGCGAGGATGCGACCGGTCGCGCTCCACCGGTTGCCGGCGGCGGACGGCGTGCCGAGCCCGACGTCGCCGAACACCTCGGCGCCGCCGAGCGTGAACCGCTGGCCGCCGGCGCCAACACCACCGCCGGCGGCGCCGCCGCCCACCCGGCCCCGCGCACGCTCGGCGTAGTAGCCGGCGCCAACCATGCCGCGGAAGCCGGCGCCATCGTTCGAGTCGTCGCGCGACCCGATGGCGCCCGCGCCGACATGCGCGTAACACCCGGGCGCGAGCGCGAGTAGCGCCAGCGCGGCCGTCGCCTTCACGCGACCTCCTGGGGATCGGGCTCATCGGCGGCATCGAGCGCGACCCGATGCTGCCTGTACGGCTGCGCCGCCATCAGCGCCTCGGGCCAGGGCCGCACCGGCGGCCCACCCGCCGGGCCGAAGCGACCCTCATCGGCGGTTGGGGGGAGGTGGGCGTAGAGCTGGGAGTAAACGCTCCGAAAACAGTTACGGCCAGTTAAGCCATCGCCTAACCGGCCGTACTCCCTGGTAAATTCTTGAGCGGGATAAGGGATTCGAACCCTCGACTCTCAGCTTGGGAAGCTGACACTCTACCACTGAGTTAATCCCGCAACTCGCCGGGGAATCTATCGCAACCGGGCCGCGAGTCAAGCCGGCGGGGCGGGCGAGACCGGCCCGCGCCGTGCGCACCGGCCGCGGAACGGGTCAGCCGGCGGGGTGGCTCAGAAGCGGCCGGTGACGACCAGGCCGGCGCTGTCGTCGGTGACGCGGGGCGCGAAGGCCATGCCGGCCTCGGCGGTCTCGGGGCCGCCGATGAGCCAGAGGACGACGCCGGTGGCGACCGCCGCGCCGCCGATGCCTGCGGCGACGGTGGCGTAGAGCCGCTTCTGGTTGGCGGAGTCGAGAAGGCTGCTGCGCTCGGAGACCGTGGTGGCCGCGACCGCGTCGTCGTAGGCGCTGCGCGCGCCGAGCTCGAAGACCAGGCCGGCGCCCAGGCCGACCGCCCCGACCGCCCAGAGGCCGACGGCGGCCTTGCGCTTGCCAGTGAATGAGGACGGACGCTCGGTCGGGCCCACGCCGGCACCGGCACCGGCGGTGCCGCCCGCGACGGTGGCCGCGACGGCCTGCTCGGGCAGCTCGCGGAAGCGGGGCACGTTGACCGACTGCTTATCCTTCTCGACGCCGACCGTGACCGGCGTCGACCAGGCCTCGAACGCCGGCGCCTTGCCCTCGATGGTGTAGGTACCGCCGTCGACGGGGATGTCGCGGTTCCACTCGGCCGGATCGACCTCGACGCCGTTGCGAGAGATCGTCAGGCCGTCGACGCGCGCCTCGTCAGGGACGTTGATGATCAGGTACGAGAGGCGGCTCTCGAGCTTCCCGGCGCGGGTGCGCGCGGTGGTATTGAGATTGGCCTGGTCGGACTTGCCGCGCGTCATGCGCTCGGCCTCGATGAACTGCCCCCACGCGCTCGCGTACTGCTCGTTCTTCTCGCGGCAGTTCGCGAGGTTGAGCAGTGTCGAGACCGCCGGGTCCTTGCGGTAGCTGCCCTCGAAGGCGTTGCACGCCTCCTTGATCTTGCCCGCGTCCATCAGCTTCTTGCCGTCACGGAAGAGCTGTTCAGCGACGCCGGTCGTCGCTGGCTGCGCCGCGACGGGCGCAGCCGTGATCAACATCGAACCTACGAATACGATCGCTATTGCCCGCATATCTGCCTCCGAGACTACCGCGACCACGCCTCAGCGTTCGTCGGGGATGCCGTCACCATCATGATCGCCGAAAACGCCCGAGCCCTTCGGGTCGGGCTTGGTGCCGCCCGCGGCGGTACCGGTCCCGGTCCCTCCGGCGGTCCCGCCCTTGCCACCGCGCGCCTTGTCGCGATCGCGGTGACGCTTGTCCTTCGCCGCGGCCTCAGCCGTCAGCTTGTCCGCCGCCGCTTGATCGGCGAGCAGCTTGTCGGCCGCCAGCTTCTCGGCGGCCAGCTTGTCGGCTGCCGCCTGGTCGGCCGCCAGCTGCTCGGCCGCGAGCTTGTCCGCGGCCAGCTTGTCCGCGGCCGCGGTGTCGATCGCGGGCGCGGGGGGCGGCGTGGACGGGGGGAGCTCGGCGGGGGCCGCCGCCGGCGCCGCCGTCGGGGCGTCGCCGTTGCCCTTGGCCATCGCGAAGAAGGCGACCCCGACCACCAGCGCGAGCACGCCGACCGCGCCGATCGCCAAGCCGCGCTTGCCACCGCCCGTGGTCACGGCCGTCTGGGCCGCGGGCATGCCGGGCGGTGCGCCGGTGATGCGGGAGCCGGTGATGCGGGCACCGGCGGCGCCCGACAGCGTGGTCGGCGTGAGGACCCCCGGCGTCTGGTAGCGGCCGCTCGGCATCGATGCGCCCATCGGCTGACCGCCCTGACCGAGGAACCACCCGATCACGTCGGCGAGCTCGCCGGCGGTCTGGAACCGCTGGTCGGCCGACTTCGCCATGCAGCGCAGGACGAGCTGATCGACCTCGGGCGGGATGTCGGGCACGAACGCCGACGGTGACGGCGCCGGCTCGCGGAGGTGGCACGCGATGATCTCGCCGATGCCGTCGCCGTCGAACGGCGTGCGCCCGACCAGCAGGTGGAACAGCACGCACCCGAGCGCGTAGATGTCCGACCGCAGATCGACCTGGCCCGCGCCCCGGCACTGCTCGGGCGACATGTACATGGGCGTGCCCATGATCGCGGTCGTGTGGGTCTTGACCGTGCTGCTGCCGGTGTCACCGGTGAGCTTGGCGATGCCGAAGTCGAGGATCTTGGGTCGCTCGCCGCCGGAGACCTCTCGGTCGGAGACCAGGTAGATGTTCTCGGGCTTGAGGTCGCGGTGGATGATGCCGCGCGCGTGCGCCGCGTTCAGCGACGACGCGACCATGCGCAAGATCCGCAGCGCGTCGGGCACCGCGAGTCGGCCGAGGCGCTTGAGCCGCGCGTCGAGCGGCTCGCCTTCCAGGTACTCCATCACGATGTACGCGCTGCCGTCGGAGTGATATCCGAAGTCGAAGATCTGGACGATCCCCGGATCCTGGATCGCCGTGGCCGCGCGCGCCTCGTTGAAGAACCGCTGGACGATCTCCTGGTTCTGCGACAGCGCGGGCAGCAGCACCTTGATGGCCGCGCGGCGGCCGATCAAGGAGTGCTCCGCGCTGTAGACGGCGCCCATCCCGCCTTCGCCCAGCTTCTTCAACACCCGGTACGTCCCGATGACAGCGCCTTCCATGCCGGCGCGATTATGCGTGGGGCGCCCCACGCCGTCGAGTGCCGATTCTGCGCGATCAGCGCGCGCCGTCAGCGACTGCGGCGGGGGATCGGACCGTGTGACTTCGTCGCTCATTGTCTTGCGGGCCTTCCTGTCGGCCAGGCCGCGCCGCGGTTGCGCGAAGAATTTCAGTAATTTATTTCGGTAACTTGCGGCGCACATGCGGAGTGCGCCGGGCCTCGGCCAGGCGCGGGGCCGCCCCGCAGGCGGGGTTGGCGCGGGCCCGCGACCGAGTCCCTCGCCCTCCGCGCCGCGCACGTTTCATGACGCGGCCGCCGCCCCCACCACTACGGCGCCGGCAGCGGCGCATTCTTCACCTACGACTGAAGAACGTGCCGCTGGGCGACGCGCGTGCGGCGCGCTTCAGAGCGCGGTCTGGCCGGCGTTGATCAAGCCGAAGGTCGACGCGCCCTGGAGCCAGTCGGCCTTGTCGTTGTCGTCGCTGTTGTCGACGCGGCGGATGCTCTCACCGGCGGCGGTGGTGCCGGTCGCGTCGAGGTCGAGGACCGCATGCTCGCGGAAGAGGTCGTCGACGTAGCCCGTGAGCGGATGGCCGCCGCCCACCATCTGCCACTGATTGGCCGTACGAACAATCGCAGCCTGAGCCTCCGTTGCGGCGGCTGCCGTGCCCGCCGCCGCATTGGCGACGAACACCGCGTCGAGAATCACGTTCGCGCCGTTGTAGAGCGTGATCACGTTGTCGGTATCCGTGATGCCGGTGTCGGTCGAGTACCAGTCGTAGGCCGTATCGTAGTTGCGGGTGAACGTCGCGACGGGCTGCTGGGCAGGCCCGGTCGTCTCCTGGGTGCCGGTGCCGCCCGGGTTACACATCGTGTTCGCCGTGTTCATGTGGACGACGATCAGGTCGTTCGTCGCCACGCTGAGGCCGGCGAACGTCACCAGCGTGCCGGCATTACGCTCGCGCAGGTAGAAGCCGTTCATCGAGCCACCGGCCGTCACCCGGAGCTCGATCAGGTCACAAACGTTCACGGTTTCCGCGGTCTGGATATGTGCGTTGATCTCGTTGATGCGCACGATGGCCTGGTCGGTGAAGCCGGAGAAGGTCGCCGTGCCGGGCGCCGCGATGGGGGTCATCCGGGTGTCCTGGACCGTGTTCGCGACGGTGACGGTGTATGGGGTGCTGGCGACCTGGGCGCTGGTGGTCACGGTCACGAGGCGAGCATCGGTGGCGGAGATGGCCGCCGCAGTGACGGTCAGGTTGCTGATGGTGAACTGGCTGCCGTCGGCCAGCAGCGTGGACGCCAGAACGTTGCGGCTGAAGGTGACCTGGAGCGAGGTCGCCGACAGGGCGACGGCGCTGACCACGGTCGGGGCCGGGCAGCTGGTGACGGCGATATCGCCAGCGACGTAGACGCCGACCTGGGCCTGCGGGGCCGTGGCGCCGAACCGGCTGATCGGGACGTTGGTCGCGGTGAACGTGCACCCGTTGCCGAGCTCGAGGGACGTCTTCAGCGTCGCCGGCAGGCGAAGGCGATAGCTGGTGTTGCCGGTGAGCCCGGTGGTGTTGATCGGTGCGCTCTCGAACATGGCGCTGGCGCCGACGAAGTCGCCGGCGACCGTGGCGGTGAGGGTGCCCAGCTCGCTGTCGTAGCTCTCGATCGCGGTGACGACATCGGCGGCCGCGGTCAGGTTCTGCGCCAGCGCGGTGACGTTGGCGCCCTGCGAGTCGCGGGTGAAGCCGGTGACCGCGGTGGCGCGGCGCTGACCGCTCACGGTGGCCATCGTCGTGATCGTGAAGCTGACGACGTCGCCCACAATGGGCGGCGGGGTCAGCGTGGACGGGTCGACCGCGATGAACAGCGCGGGGCCGGTCTGGACGATCTGGACGGTGAATCCCGCCGGGTCGCTGGCCGGGGTGCCGAGGGCCGGCTTCAGGTAGGTCACGGTCGCGCCGACGATCGGCAGCGAAAGACCGGTGCCGTCGGCGGCGGCGCGGGCGAGCGCGATCCGCTCGGTCGGGGTCGGGATCGCGTCGACCGGGGCGTCGATCGGGGGCGGGGCATCGATCGGGGTGGCGTCGATCTCGGCCGCGTCGGTGGGCACCGCGCCGTCGGTGGTGGCGGCGTCGGCCCGACGGCCATCGATGGGTGGGTTGGACCCACCGTCATCTCCACAACCAGCGGCGGTGACGAGCAAGGCGAGCGCGGCATGAGACAGCAAACGGAGACGCATGGGCCGGGGTTGTACACCAGCGGCATGGCCGTTCAAGCACAAGCTCGCGACGTCGGGGTGGCCCCGAGTGGGCTCCATCACGGAGTGCTACAGTGCCCCCGGTGACTGACCAACGCGCCCAGGGGAATGCCCGCGTCGATGGGCTGGCCTTCGTGATGGACGGGACGACCCCGCGCCTCGAGTTCCCTCACGCCCAGATCGACAACCTGCGGGGCGAGGCCGCGGGCCTGGCCTACGGCGCCACCGAGCTGGTGCTCGAGCAGCTGACCGGCCTGCTCGCCGGCGTCTCCTGGACCACCGAGGCGGCCTCCGCCGGCAAGTTCTGGGTCCGCGATGCCGAGGGCCGCTTCGAGATGACGATCGACCGGATCGAGCTCCCGCACGGGCTGCGCGTGACGCAGTCCGCCGCCGGCGGGGTCGAGCTGGTCGCGCCGCACGTGTCGCTGTCGGAGGTGCGGGTGTCGATCCCCGACCTCGCACAGCTGGGGGGCCCCCCCGGCGAATCGGCGCCGGCCTCGCCCGCCGAGGAGCCGACTGGCCTGCGCCAGGAGCAGCTGCGCTTCCTCGACGCGGTGACCGGCGAGATCGCGTTCCGCATCGCGGTGGTCCTCGACCTGCCGGTGATCGGTCACCGCACGCTCGATCAGGCGATCAAGCTCACCGTGGAGGACGGCGCGTTCAACTTCGAGAAGCTCGCCAGCGGGCTGTCGTGGCTCGAGGGCCAGTTCCTCGACATCGGCATCGAGGGTGGGCGGTTCCGGATGGCCTGGGGCGTGCCGCTGTTCGGCACCAACGAGATCGTCTCGTTTGCGCTCGACAGCGACGCGAGCGCGATGGCGGAGCGCGATCGGATCCCGCTCCGCTCGCTGTTCGACTACCGGATGGCAGGCGGCAATGGCGGCGGCGACGGTGGCAAGAACGGCAAGAGCAGCGACAAACAGGGCCGGCTCAAGTCGCTGACGATCGGTGACATCGACGTGAAGCTGTCGCTGGTCGCGCCCCACAACGTCGAGGTCGCGGGGGGCACCGTCCGCTTCGGCGGGGACGACGCGCCCGGCATCGTCGACCTGACGGTGCACGGCGCGATGACCCATCCACCCGCGCCCGGCGCGATGAAGGCCCAGGCCGGCGCGGTCGACATGACGGTCAAGGACCTCAACCTCGGAGGGTTGCAGGTGACGGCCGATCGGATCACGGTTGGGCCCGTCGATACCCTGGTGGTCACCTTCGATGGCTTCGAGCCGCGGGCGCTCGTGGCCGTGCTGCACCGCGTGACCGCGACCAACCTGGCGCTGACGCTGGGCAGCGCCCCGATAACCTGACGCCGCCCGCGTGGCGCCCGGACTGATCGATATCGATCACTTCTGATCGGGCGACCGATCGATCGTCCGGACCCGGACAGTGCCCCCGTCCGCAAGTGGCTGACAACGCTCGGCTCCGGGCCGGCACGCCACGTGAAGAAAGGTGGGTCATGCTCCACACCCTTCCCGCCCTGCCCGCCGACTCGCAGCGTGAGGTCGCCGCGCCGTTCGAGCGCCCGCTCGCCCGGGGGACCGACGCACCCTCGCCGAGCCTGGACCTCCTGGTCTCGGTGCTCGAGTGCGCCGAGGTCGGCATGGTGGTCGCCGACGTGGCCGGCCGCGCCCTGTACATGAACGCCAGCGCGCGGGCGGTGCTCGACAGCCCGCTCGGCGTCATGCCCCCGTGGCTGGCCCCGGTGGTGCCGCGCCTGCGCGCGCAGCTCGGCCAGAGCGGCCATGCGCTCGACCGCGTCGTCAACGGCGAGCTCGCGATCCGGGTGCGGGCGCGCGCGTTACCCCGCCCCGGCGCGATGCTGCTCGAGATCGCGGTCGCGCCCGGCTCGGGTGACCGCCAGGTCGCCGAGCAGCTCGCCCGCGGGCTGGGCCTGCAGCTCACCGACGCGCGTCTGCTGGCGCTGCTGTGGCGCGGGCTTTCGAACGACGAGATCGCCCAGGCCCTGGCGGTGCGGACCGGCACCATCAAGAGCCGGCTGTTCCGCCTGTACCAGAAGCTCGGCGTGAAGAAGCGCCCGGCCGCGGTGCTGCGCGCGCAAGAAGCGCTCGCATCCTGACCGGCCGCCGCGGTCGCCGGCCGGCTACGGCTCGTCGGCGAGCAGGCTGTCGATCGCGTCGCCGGCGTCGTCGAGCACGCCGCGGCGTCCGCCGCGGCCGCCACGCAGGCGGGCCAGGCGGTCGCTGGAGTCGAGGAACTCGGCGTCGCGCTTCACCACCATCTCGAAGTAGTAGACCGCCTCGCGCGGGTCGCCCATCTGCTCGTAGGTGGCGCCGATCTCGTAGAGCAGGGTCTGGCGCTCGCGCTCGGTGATCGACGAGGCGTGCAGACCGGCCTTGAACTGGTGCACCGCCTCCGACAGGTTCGACTGCTCGCGCTGGCACAGCCCGACCATCATGCGGCTCTGCACCTCGCGCCCCGGCGACGAGTGGAAGACCTTCTGGAAGGCCTTGATGGCCTCGTCGAACAGGCCCATCTCCTTGTAGGCGAGGCCCAGGTCGAAGTGGGTCTCGTCGTCGGAGTCCTCGACCGGCTTCTCGAGCACGACCGACGGTCGGCTCGCGTGCTTCGGCGATCCGAGCTCGTGGCGGCCGGCGACCACCCGCTGCGCCTCGTCGAACGCGGCGCCGAGGTCGTCCATGTCGAGCTCGGCCTCGTCGGGATCGATCTCCTCGAGGTCGTCGACGTCGACCGTCTCGGTGCCTCCCTCGGCCGGCATGGCGACCTCCTCGGCCTCGATCGCCTCGGCGTCGACCTCGGCCGGTGCGCCGTGGCGATGCGCGACCTGGGCCTCGAGGTCGCGCAGCCGCGCGGCGATCAACGGGTGGCTCGGGTGGCGCTCCCGGAGCGTGCGCAGGATGCTGGCGGCCTCGTCGAGCATGCCCTGGCCGACGTAGTAGTCGGCGTCGTCGAGATCGTCCTCGAGCGTGCGCGGTGGCGCGGTGACGTGATCGGTCGCGCCGAACGCCTCCAGCGGCTGATCGACGGTGCCCCCCTGGTCGTAGTACGAGGAGTCCTCGAAGCCGGGGTCGACCGGGAAGCCGGGGTTGACGTACGCGGGGGCCTCCTCCTCGCTGGTCGTGTAGCCGGTGCCGGGATACGGCGTGTCGAACGACTCGGCCGGCAGGACCTGCGCGCCCATGCGGGCCGGGGACGGCGCGTGGCCGGGCGAGTCGTCGAGGTCGTCGTCGAACGCGGCGGCGGCGCCCGGATCGAAGGTCGGCGCCGAGCCCTGATCGGTGCCCTCGCCGGTCGAGTGCCGGCGCATGACGAAGTCGAACTCGCGCGCGGCCGCCGGATCGAACGGCAGATCGTCGTCGCCGATGAGGTCGTCGGCCGAGGTCCGGGTGTTGCCGCCGCCGAAGCCGGGGGCGACGTAGCCAGCGCCCAGCTCGTCGGCGACGCCCTGATCGATGTCGTCGCCGAACGCGTCGTCGAGCTCGGCGTCGATCGCGTCGTTCAGCGAGCGCGCATCGGCCCGGTTGGCGAGCGCGCCGGGCGGGGCCCGGAACGGCGCCGGTGAGCCCATCGCGCCCCCGTGGTCGCCGGGGAGCGGTCGGTTGCTGCGGGCGACCAGCGCCTGGACCTCGGCGGCGGCGACCTGACGGGTCTGCTCGGCCTGGAGCCCGAAGTCGGCGTTGGCCCGATCGAGGGCGAGCTCGTGCGCGCTGCCGATCGCGCGCGGCGAGCCCGAGCGGGTCGGCACCGGCCGCGGGGTCCGGCCCGAGCGCTCGAACACGCCCGGGTCGATCCCATCGAACGAATCGGCGCGACCGACCTGGCCGAGGTTGCCGAACCGCGGCTTGGACGGCTCGCCGAAGTCGATGTCGTCGAAGTCGATGTCCTCCTCGACCGGCGCGACCGCACCGGCCGCGAGCTCGTCGGGATCGATGATCAGGTCGTGGCCGCCGTCGATGACCTCGACGTCGGGCGCGATCGAGATGTCGAGGCCGAAGCGGCGGGTCAGCTCGAGCGCGGCGTGGTTGGCACCGTCGACCGCGAGGATCTCCCGCACGTAGGCCTCGGCGCGCTCGGCGTCTTGCGGCGCGGTGATCTCGGCCAGCCGCAGCAGCTCGGCGATCGCCTCGGCCTCGCGGCCCTGCGACAGCAGCACGTCCTTCAGCCGCTCGCGCGCCTCGAGGTTGTCGGGGTCGAGCGCGAAGATCCGGCGCAGGTGATCGATGGCCTTCTGATGCAGGCCGTACTTCACGTAGACGTCGGTCTCCGTGAGGATCTTGGCGATCTCCTCGGCGTGCTCCTCGCCGGCCACCGAGCTGGCGCGGTGCACGTCCTGGTCATCGAAGTCGGCCGCGAAGTCGGCCGCGCCGCGGCCGCCGCGGCCCATGCCCTCGGCCTGATCGTCGTCGTCGTAGGCGGCGACCTCGGCCGAGATCTCGCCGCCCTCCTCGGACAGCGCGAAGTCGGTGGCCGCCAGCACGCGGTCGTCGATGAGGGGCACCGCGCCGGTCATGCGCGGGTCGTGGCTCTTGATCGCGGGCAGATCGCCGGTCCAGTGGAGGCCGCGCGCGGCGGCCTTGGCCGCGATGCCCTGATCGGGGGCCGGTGCCGGCGCCGAGACCGGCGGTGCGGCCGCGGCCACCGCTGCGGCCGCGGGGCCACCGAGGTACTGGACGGCGTCGGGATCGCCGGGCGCGAACGCGAGGATCTTGCGGTACACCTCCTCGGCCCGCACGCGCTGCTTGTTGTCGTCGAAGACTCGGGCGAGCTCCTTGAGCACCGAGACCGTCTTGCCCTTCTGATCGAGGGCCTGGAACGCCTGGGCCAGCAGCGCGAGGGTCTCGACGTCGCGCGGGTCGGACTTGAAGCAGATCTGGAGCTTCTGCAGCGCGCGGCGCGGGTCGTTGCGGCGCAGGTACAGCGCGGCCAGCTCGCGGTTGAGCTCGCGATTGTCGGGGCGGTGCCACAGCAGACGCTCGGCGACCTTGAGGAAGTCGTCCTGGCGGTTCTGGCGGCGGAGCTGCTCGCAGACCATGCCGAACTCGGTCACGGCCTCCTCGGTCATGCCCTCCTTCGAGTACAGCTCGGCGAGCTTGATGCGGGTCGCGACGTTCTGCGGATCGAGATCGACCAGCTGCCGGACCGTGGCCAGCGCTTCCTTGGTCTTGCCCTCGCGGTGGAAGTGCGCGGCGACCGACTCGAAGTGCTGCATCGCGTCCGACATCAGCCCGAGCTGGCGGTACAGCTCCGCGAGCTTGAGGTGGACCTCGACCAGCCGCGGATCCAGCTTGAGGATCTGCTTGTAGACCGCGACGGCCTTCGTGAAGAAGCCCTGGTCCTGGTAGTAGCGGGCGACCTTGAGATAGGTCTCGGTCGCCTCCTGCTTCTGGCCCTTGCGAGCGTGGAGATCGCCGATCTTGAGCCAGACTCGGACGTCCTGCGGGTCCTCCTTGACCACGCGCAGGTACTCCTTGATCGCCTTGTCGAGCTGGCCCTTGTCGACAAACTTCCGGGCCGCGTCCATGACCTTCTCTTTATTGAAGGCCATGGGCTACTCGCCCCTCGGCGGCAAGCCGCTGGGCGGGCCCTTTACCGGGTAGAGCCGCAACAGGACAAGGGTATGTTTGTAAGTGACCCCGGTCAAGGAAGAGATTCAATGATTCGGTAAGTTTACGCCCCGGGTGGCACCCTGCTGGTGGGGCGCGATCCGGGGGTGCCAAGCGGTCGTGATTCAACGAGTCTGGGGCACGAGTCCGGCTGAGACGGCCCGGTTCGTAGCCATGCGACCCGCGGCCGCCCGGTCAGATCGAGCGGTTGCGCGCGCGCTCGGCCAGGAAGCGACCCACAAAACCGGTGTCGAAGTCCCCGGAACGGAACTCAGGGGTGTCCATCAGGCGCCGGAGGAACGCGATGTTGGTCCGCGGCCCCTCGATCACGATCTCGTCCAGACAGCGGCGGGCCCGCCGGATCGCGCTGGGGCGGTCACGGTCGTGCACGATGATCTTGGCGATCATCGAGTCGTAGTTGGGCGGCACCACGTAGCCCTCGTAGATGTGCGTGTCGACCCGCACCCCGAGCCCCCCCGGCAGGTGGAGGGCCGTGATCCGGCCCGGCCACGGCGCGAAGCTGTCGGAGTCCTCGGCGTTGATGCGCATCTCGATGGCGTGCCCGCGCGGCTTGCGCGCGCCATCGAACGACAGCCGCTCGCCGCCGGCGATCAGGAGCTGCTCGCGTACGAGGTCGAGCCCGGTGACCAGCTCGGTCACCGGGTGCTCGACCTGCAGGCGCGTGTTCATCTCCATGAAGTAGAACCGGCCGTCGCGATCGAGCAGGAACTCGAGGGTGCCGACGTTGTAGTAGCCGATCGCGGAGATCGCCTTGACCGCGGCGGTGGTCAGCTCGGTCCGGACGCTGTCGGGCAGCGCCAGCGACGGCGCCTCCTCGATGACCTTCTGGTGACGGCGCTGGATCGAGCACTCACGCTCGCCGAGATGGCGGTAGGTGCCGTGCTTGTCGGCCACCACCTGGATCTCGATGTGGCGCGGCCGCTCGCAGTACCGCTCCATGTACATGTCCGGGTTGCCAAAGGCGGCGAGCGCCTCGGCCTTGCCGGTGTTCCAGTCGTTCAGCAGGCGGCCGCGATCGTGGATGATCTTCATGCCGCGACCGCCGCCACCGGCGGCCGCCTTGAGGATCACCGGCAGGCCGATGCGATCGGCGTTCTCGAGCAGATCTTGCTCGGTCGCGATCGTGCCGGAGCCGGGCAGGATCGGGACGCCGGCCGCCGCCATCGCGGCGCGGGCGCGGATCTTGTCGCCCATCAGGCGCATCGCCGCGGGCGGCGGGCCGATCCAGACCAGCTTGCACTTGAGGCACACCTCGGCGAACTCGGGGTCTTCCGACAGGAACCCGTAGCCGGGGTGGATGGCGTCGGCGCCGGTGATCTCGGCGGCGCTGATCAGCTGCGGAATGTTGAGATAGCTCTGCCGGGACGGCGGCGGGCCGATGCACACCGCCTGGTCGGCGAACCTCACGTGGAGCGCGTCGGCGTCGGCGGTGGAGTACACCGCGACCGACTGCAGCCCCATCTCGCGGACCGCGCGGATGATGCGGAGCGCGATCTCGCCACGGTTGGCGACCAGGACCTTGCGGAACATGGCTACGCCGGCGCGATCTTGAACAGCGGCTGACCGTACTCGACCGGCGCGCCGTCCTCGGCGAGGACGCCGACGAGCGTGCCGTCGATGTCGGCCTCGATCTCGTTCATCAGCTTCATCGCTTCGATGATGCAGAGGACCTGGTTCTTCTTGACCCGGTCGTTGACGCGTACGTACTCGGGCGAGTCGGGGTTGGACCGCCGGTAGAACGTGCCGACGAACGGCGACGTGACCAGGTGGCCCTGGGCCTCGACCGGCGGCGCCTCGGCCGGCCCGACCGGCGGCACCGTGAACGAACCGGACGGCTGGTTCATCTGCGGCATCATCGGCACCGACATCGTCGGCAGGCCCATGCCCGGCATCGGCTGCATCTGCATCGGCTGCATCTGCATCGGCTGCATCTGCATCGGCTGCATCTGCTGCACCGGTCCGCCGCGCCGCAACGTGAACGTCGCGTCAGGGGTGTCGACCACCAGCTCGGACAACCCGTGCTCGGCGACCGCCGCGGCGAGGCCGCGCACGATCGAGACGAGATCGGTGTCCGCCGGGGCGGCACTGTCTTCGGACGGCCAGCGCTTGCGCTCGGCGCCCGCGTTGGAGGAGATCTTCGTCGACGACGTGCTCGACGATGATGGAAGCTTGGGACCCTTGCGCGGCGTGGCCATGGCTCTCTCTAGCGGCGCTTACCTTCCACAATCGCCAGCGCGGCGTCCAGTCCCAGATAGTAGCTTTGCGCGCCGAAACCGCTGATTTGTCCGACGCAGCGCCCCGCGGTGATCGAACCATGACGGAACGGTTCGCGCGCGTGCAGGTTCGACAGGTGGACCTCGATCGTGGGCAGCTCGACCGCCTCGATCGCGTCGCGGATCGCAACGCTGGTGTGGGTGTAGCCCCCCGGGTTGATCACGATGGCGTCGAACTGGCCGCGCGCAGCCTGGATCGCATCGACCAGCGCGCCTTCGGAGTTCGACTGCACGGACTTGACCGTCGCGCCGCGCGCGGTCGCGCGCCGGGCCAGCTCGGCCTCGACATCGGCGAGCGTGGTGGTGCCGTACACCGCCGGGTTGCGGCTGCCGAGCAGGTTGAGGTTGGGCCCGTGAACCACCAGGACGCGCGGACCCGCCGCCGGCCCGGCGACCGGGGAGCGGCGGCGCGCGCTCACAGCTGGGCGACGAGCTTGGGCGAGGCGAGCCGCATCAGGTAGCGGCACTTGCCGTAGTTGCCCTCGGGCGAGAGCGCGACGGCCAGGAAGTACTGCGGCGACACCATGCGGGTCACCAGCAGCAACCGCTCGGCCTTCACCGACAGCTCCTCGAAGTTGCCGACCTTCAGGCTATCGGCCGCGCGACGGACCTGGGTGAGGATGAAGCTGAACTCCATCCCGACGGTGTTGATGTCGACGCGGTCGGGCGGCCGCGTGTATGTCTCGACGGGGATGCCGTCGAGACCCATGATGACGGCGCCCAGGCCGCCATCGACGTTGTCGACGACCTTCTTGAGGATTTCGGCGAACAAGGGACCACCTCGGTAGAGGGTGCGCCGCGGGCGAGTGCCCCGGCGGAGCCGTTGTATCACGCGCCCGATCGCAACCGCGTCGGACCGGGGACCGGTTCTCACACTGGGGGCGGCGCGACCGCCATCGCCGGGCAGACCAGCTCGGTGCCGATGGAACAACAGTCGACCCCGCTGTCCTGGAACGTGTTGCAGACGCCGCCCCCGCTGGGCATGAAGTCGTTGGCCAGCGTGTCACACGGACCCACGTACGACGTCAGGCAACCGCGGCAGACATCGATCGGGTAGTTGAACCAGTTCGAGTTGACCTCGTCGCCCCCGCGGGTCCCGTACACCTGGATCCGGGCGTCGATGACCGTGGCCGGCGCCGGATCGGTGGCCGAGGCGGCCGGCAAGATGCCGTCGACCAGGGCCAGGAGCTCGGCCGGGACCAGCTCGAACCCGATCGCGACGGTACCGCCGCCCGGATCGATCGCGCCCGACAGCAGTCGGTCGAACCGGGTGAGCCCGCGCGCGTCGAGCGTGGCGACATCGCCGGCCGGAAACAGGTCCTCGTCGACGAACGACAGCTCGATGTGGGCACCGGTCAGGAAGATCGTCTTCGGGCCGATCGGCTCCCCCGACACCACGGTCAGATCGTTGCGGAGCAGCGGCGTGAACACATAGCCGTTGCCGGCCAATGTCTCGATCTGGCCCGAGGTGCGAAACGCGGTCGCCGCCGGATCGATGACGCAGCCTTCGCCGGGGACGATGTTGCGCAGGATCAGGAGCGGCGCGTCGGCGCTGTTGTCGACGCACGCGGCCAGCGAGACCAACGCGGTCGCGAGCAAGAGTGGCCGGAGCGAGATGCGGCGGGTGAGAGTCATACGGGTCTCCTCGACGAGTCGAGATCGTAGCCTACGTGGTTTCAGGGTCGCAAAAGATCGGCGAGATCGCTGGGCGCGACCTCGATCACTCGGCAGTCTCCCGGGGCCGCGCACGCCACGAACCCGATGTGGGTCCCACGGCGCTTCTTGTCCACCACGACGCGCGCCAGCACGTCGTCGCGCAGCCAGGGATCGAGCTGGCAGGGTAGCCCGGTCGCGCGCAAGGCGTCCGAGATCCGGACCTCGAGGTCGGCGCTGGCGACCCCGAGCCGGGCCGACAGCCGCGCCATCGCCACCAGGCCAAGGCCGACCGCCTCGCCGTGGAGGAGCTGCCAGTCGGCCGCAGCTTCGATCGCGTGGCCGATGGTGTGACCGAGGTTGAGGAGCGCGCGCTCGCCGCGCCGCTCGAGCTCGTCGCGGCTGACCACCGCCGCCTTCAGGGCGGCCGCGCGCTCGATCACCGCCGCCACCGCCGGCGGGGTCGGGGCCGCATCGTCCGCGGCCCACCCGGTGAGCCCGGCGATCGCGTCCCACAGCGGCTCGCCGTCGAGCAGCGCGTACTTCCACAGCTCGCCGAAGCCGGCGCGGCGCTCGCGCGGCGGCAGGGTCGCCAGGGTCGGCGTGTGCGCGTGGACCAGCCGGGGCTGGTGGAACGCGCCGACCAGGTTCTTGCCGGCCGGGAGATCGACCGCGGTCTTGCCGCCGATCGCCGAGTCGGTCATCGCCACCAGGGTGGTCGGCAGCTGGACCACGGCGACGCCGCGGTAGAGCGTCGCCGCGACGAAGCCGGCCAGATCCCCGACCACGCCGCCGCCGAGCGCCCAGATCGTCGCGTGGCGGTCGAGCCCGGCCGCGACCAGGCCGGCGGCGAGCCGACCGTACTGCTCGAGCGACTTCGAGGCCTCGCCGGCCGGGACCACCTCGACGTGGAGCTCGGCGCCGGCCGCGGTGAGCGCGTCGTGATAGGCCGGCACCCAGCCGGCCAGGTTGGCGTCGGCGACCAGCGCGCCCTTGCCGGGCGTGACGTGGCGGGCCAGCGCGGCCTCGAGCGGCTGGTCGCTGACGACGATCGGATAGCTGCGGGCGCCGAGGCTCACCCACGGGGTCGCGGTGCCGAGCGCATCGGCGCCGCGGACCAGCCGGACCACCTCGCCGGCGACGTCGGCGGCGCTGCGGTCGTCGGTGACCACCACCGCGTGGGCGCGGCGGTAGGCGCGGGCGCGCTCGCGGTACATCGCGGCGAGCTCATCGCGGGGGCGCCCGAGCAGGGGCCGCGAGCCGCTGCTCGCGGCGCGTCCCAGCGCGGTGTCGAGATCGACCGCGAGCGCGACCACCAGGCCAGCGGCCCGCATGCGCGCGAGGTTGTCGCCCCACGCGGCGGCGCCGCCGCCGGTGGCGATCAGGCGCGGGGTGTCGCCGGGCGGGTCGGCGATCAGGCTGGCGATCGCCTCGGCCTCGCGCCGGCGGAAGTCGGCCTCGTCGGCCGCGACCAGCGCCGCGGCCGGGCGACCGGCGTGCTCGGCGATCACGTCATCGACGTCGACGAAGCCACGGCCCAGCCGCGCCGCCGCGAGCTGACCCACGGTGGTCTTGCCGGCGGCCGGGAAGCCGATCAAGAAGACGGGAAGCGACGACATGAGCGAGGGTAGCTGACCCGCGCGGGATCAGCCTCCGACGCAGCGGAGCGCGCCCTTGTTGGTGATCTTCGGCGTGATGAAGATCAGCAGCTCGGCGCGGTCGTCGTTCTCGCGGCGCGACTTGAACAGCCAGCCGAACACCGGCAGGTCGGCGAAGAACGGGACCTTCGAGTACGACAGGCCGGTGTTGCGGGTGTAGATGCCGCCCATGACCGACGTCTCGCCGTCGGCGACCAGCATGCGGGTGCTGGCCTCCTTGTTGAGGATGGTCGGATCGCCGCGCGCGCCGGTGTTGACGAAGTCGGGCTCGTCCTTGGTCACCGCGACGTCCATGACGATCGCGCAGTCGCGCTGCGACACGTACGGCGTGACGATCAGCGACAGGTTGGCGTTGATGAACTGGGTCTGGGTGCCCTGGGCGCTGCTGATCGAGATCGGGATCTTCACGCCCTGCCGCATCTCGGCCTTGGTGTTGTTGAGGACGGTCACCTTGGGCGCCGAGATGATGCGGACCGTGCCCGACTCCTCGAGCGCCGACAGGCGGAGGTTGATGTTGACGTTGCCGCCGACCGACCCGAGGGTCAGGCCGATGGCGCCGTTGGTGCCGCCGGCCGGCAGGTTGATCGCGTAGTCGGCCGGCGCCGCGACCCCGACCTCGCTCTTGTCGCCGTCGGCCGCGCCACCGAGCAGGTTGACCGTCGACGGGAAGATCAGGCCGGTCGCGTTGCCGGAGGTGCTCCCGTTCAGCGAGCGACCGCCCCACTGGATGCCGATCTGGCGCTCGTAGCTCGACCGGGCCTCGACGATGCGGGCCTCGATCGAGATCTGCGGGGTCTGGGTGTCGAGCCGCGCGGCCAGGTCGATCACCTCGCGCCGGTTGCGCGCGATGTCGTTGACGATGATCGAGTTGGTCCGCTCGTCGACCTCGATCTTGCCCTTGGGCGACAGCAGCGGCGCGAGCTTGGGCTGCAGCTGCGCGGCGTTGGCGTAGTTGAGCGTGAACACGTCGGGCTGCGGCGACTCCAGCTCGACCATCGCCTTCTGGCGCGCGGCCTCGGCCTCGTCCTCGGCGTCGAGCTGCTTGCGCGGCGCGACCCGGTACAGGTTGCCCTCCTTGCGGTAGCCGAGGCCCTTGGACGCGAGGATCACGTCGAGCGCCTGATCCCACGGCACCCGCTTCATGCGGACGGTGACCGTGGCGTTGATCTCGTCGGGGACGACGATGTTGACGCGCCCGACGTCGGCCAGCAGGCGCAGCAGGTCGTGGATGTCGGCCTCCTTGAAGTCGAGGTCGATGGTCGCGCCGCGGTAGGTCTTGCGGCGGGCGCCGAGCTGGGCGACCGAGCTCTGGGTCACCGGCGCCGAGGTCGCGCCGAAGCCGCCGACCACCGGGGGCCGCTGGCGCTGGGTCCTGACCTGCGCGACACCGGCGGTCGCGAAGTGGAGGCTGACCGCGCCGCCGCTGGTGTCGAGCCGCGGGGTGGCGTCGGCGGTGAGGTCGACCACCACGCGGACGTCGCCGCGCACGTCGGTGTACGAGGACACCGCCTTGACCGGACCGCGGAAGCGGCTGGTGTCGAGGGTCTTGGCCAGCGGGGCCGGGAGGGTCGCGCCGTGGATCACGAGCTCGGCGCGCCGGCGCGTGGTCTGCATGAGCTCGGCGGTCGCGCCCTTGCCGTCGAGATCGACGACCACGCTGTGCTGGCTGTCGGTGGGCGTGAAGTGGACCGCGGCCACCCGCGCGGTGGGCCGGGCCGGGCCGGCCTCGACGGTGGGGTTGGCGCGCGGCGCCGCCTTGCGCGCGGCGGGTGCGGCCGCGGCGGCGGCCCGATCGGCGCGCAGCGCGGCCAGCGCTTTCTCCTCGGCGGCGCGGGCCGCGGTCACCTCGGCGAGCCGGGCCTCCTCGCGGGCGCGGGCGTCGCGGGCGCTGGCGGCGGCCTGCTTGAGCCGCTCGACCTCGGTCTGCGCGGCCTTGCGATCGGCGGCGAGGCGCTCGGCCTCGCCCCGGTTGCGGGCGACCTCGCGCGAGCGGGCGGCCAGCTCCTGCTCGGCGGCCTTGCGGGCGGTGGTGAGCCGCTCGGCCTCGGCCCGCGCGCGGTCGAGCTCGACGGTGGACACCTTGCGGCGCGCGGCGTCCTTGGCGGTCGCCTCGGCGGCGGTGGCCGCGGCCTGGCGGTCGCGCGCGACCCGGGCGGCCTCGCGCTCCGAGGCCAGCGCCGCCTCGAGCTCGGCGGCCGCGGTCGCGGCGGCCTGACGGCGCGCCTCGGCGTCGCCGCGCGCACGGGTGGCGGCCTTGGTGGCCTGCTCCTCGGCGACCCGGGCGGTGCGGGCGGTGGCGGCGGCCCGCTCCTCGACCCGGCGGGCCGACCGGGCGGCGGCGGCCGCGCGCTCCTCGGTGGCGCGCTCGGTCTTGGCGGCGGCGGCCGCTTGCTCCTCGGTGGTGCGGGTCGACCGGGCGGCGGCGGCCGCCTGCTCCTCGGTCGTACGCCGGGCGCGTGCCGCGGCGGTCGCCTGCTCCTCGCTCGCGCGCGCCTGCTCGGCCGCGGCGCGGCGCGCCTCGGCCCGCTCGGCGGCGGCGAGCGTGTCGGTGCGACGCTGCTCGGTGGCCGCGAGCGCGGCCTCGGCCGCGGCGGCCCCCTTGCGGGCGCGCGCCGCGGCGGTCTCGGCGGCCTTGCGCTGCGCCTCGGCGGCATCGCGGGCGGCGTCGGCGCGGGCGAGCCGGGCGGCGGCCTCCTTCACGTTGCGGTCGGCGGCGGCGCGGGCGGCGGAGGCGTCGCCGGTCGCACCCCGGGCCTCGCGGCGCGCCTCGGCGGCGGCCTCGACCGCGGCAGCGGCGGCCTGACGCTCGCTGGCGGCGTCGACCAGCGCGGCACGGGCCGCCTGCTCGCGCGTCTCGGCCTGGGCCTGGGAGTCACGCGCAGCCGCGCCAGCCTGCTCGGCGCGACGGGCGGCGGTCTCGATCTTGGCCAGCTCGGCCTTGGCCTGCGCCAGCATGCGGTCGGCCTCGGCGCGGGCCTTGGCCGCGGCCTTGCGGTCGCGCTCGCTCTCGGCCTTGGCGCGGGTCGCATCGGCGCTCGCCTGCGCGGCGGCCTGGCGGTCGCGCTCGCTCTCGGCCTTGGCGCGGGTCGCATCGGCGCTCGCCTGCGCGGCGGCCTGGCGATCGCGCTCGCTCTCCTGCTTGGCCTTGGCGGCGTCGGCCACCAGGCGCACCGCCGCGGCCTTCGCCACGTCGGCGTCGGCGCGGGCCCGGACGATCTCCTGCTCGGCCGCGGTCTGCGCGGCCCGGGCGTCGGCGCGGGCCTGCTCGGCCGCGGCCTGGGCGGCCTTGGCCCGCACCAGCTCGCGCTCGGCCGCGAGCTTGCTCGCCTGGGCATCCTTGGTCGACGACGACCGCGCCTTGGTAGCCTCGGTGCGCGCGGCATCGGCGGCCGCGCGGGCGCGGACCGCGTCCTGCTCGGCGGCGGCCTGGGCCCCCTTCGCGCGCGCCAGCGCCTGCTCGGCGGCGGCCTTGGCCGCCAGCGCGTCCCGGGTGGTCAGCTGCTGCGAGCGCGCGGCCTCGGTCTTCGCCGCGTCGGCGGCGGCCCGGGCCCGGACGATCTCCTGCTCGGCGGCGGTCTGCGCAGTCTTCGCCTCGGCCTGCGCCTGCACCGCGGCTTGCTGGGCGGCAGCGGCGGCGGCGCGGGCACGCGCGAGCTCCGCGCGGGCGGCGGCGACCTGCTGATCGGCGGCGGCCTTGTCCTGGCGACCGGCGCGCGCGGCCTCGGTCTGCGCCTTCTCGGCGGCGGCCTGGGCGGCCTGGGCCCGGCTCGCCTCGATCCGGGCCGCGTCGCGCGCGGCGGCGGCATCGCCCTTGGCCCGGTCGGCGTCGGTGCGCGCGGCCGCGGCCGCGGTCCGGGCCAGGTCGGCCTCGGCCACCATGCGGGCCGCCTCGTCGCGCGCGGCCTGGGCGGCGGCGCGGTTCTTCATCAGCTCGGCCTTGGCGGCGGCGGCATCCTTGCGCGCGCTGGCCGCGTCGGCGGTGGCGCGGGCCAGGTCGGCGGCGGAGACCGCGACCGGCGCCGGATCGCGCGCGGTCACCTCGATCACGACCTCCTTGCCGACCGCCTTGACATCGTAACGCCCGGGCCGGGCCAGGGTCACCACCACCCGCACCGAGGTCGAGCCGTCCTCCAGCGCCTGCGCGGCGACCTGGCTCACGGCCCAGCTGCCGACCGCGAAGGTCACCGCCGGCTCGTCACCGCGCACCGCCTCGGCGAGGGTCGCATGGGCCACGTCGATCACGACCCGGGTCGGACGCTCGAGCTTGTAGACCGTGAAGGTCGGAGTCTCGGTGCCCTGGACGCGGACCGTCGTCGTGCCCTTGGCCTCCGCGATCGCGACGGCGCGGATCTGGTTCTTGCCCCCGGCGCGCGCCGGCAGCGATCCAACCGCGACCAGGCCCACCAGGCCCGCGATCACGCACAGCGTCCAACGATACTTGCGATCCTGCATGATGACTCCTCGGGGACGAGCCCACGAGACGAACGAAGACAGACCTCGGCTGACGTGCGCCCCTGGCGCACGAACGACCGAACGCGGCCGGTCACGTGGCACCGGTACGCCTACAGCGCGAATTCTCACCCCCGCAGGCGGGGATCACAAATTTTCGACTGAATCGACTACTGGCGGTTGGCCCCGTCGGGCGGGACCGCGGGCGTGGCCGGCCCCGGATCCACGGTTGGACGCGCCGGCCGGGCCGGCTCGTCTGCGCCGTCATCTTCGCCGAGGGGGAGCTCCTTGGGATAGAGCGGGATCGACCGCTCCTCGGGCGCCCGCGGCGGCTGGTTGGGCACCGGCTCCGGCGACAGCTCGAGCGTCACGAAGCCCGCGCCGATCTCCTTGACCCGGGCCTTCTCCTTGCCGAGGCAGTCACCGCGGTGGACGATCCGGCCCTCGCCGCGGGTGTCGCTGAACAACGCGTAGCGGGTGGTGCCCTGCGACACGATCCCGATCAGCCGCAGCTCGCGCACGCCGTAGCCGCGCGCGATCTGCTTCTTGATCGGGCACACGTCGGTGGCCTCGACTGCGATCCCGGGCTCGGTCACGCCGACGCCGGGCTGGGTGATCACGAAGCTGCGGAATGGATCGCGGTTCTCGGTGCCGGTCGGATCGGGCGAGAAGTCGCGCTCGCGGAAGCCGTGCCGGATGTCGGGGCGCTCCTTGTCGGTGACGACGTCCTCGACCTTCCGGTAGACCCGGAGCGTCGAGGTGTCGGTGCCGCCCTTCTTCGCCGCGGCCCCGCCGGGCTTGGCCGCCGGCTTGGCCGCGGTCGCGGCCGGGCGCGGCGGTGGCGGCGGTGGCGGGTCGTCGCCGCACGCGGCCAGCGACAGCGTGATCAGGATCAGCGCGCACGACTTGCGCATCACATGCCTCCCTTGACGCGACCGGTGCCGGTGCCGGCACCGGTGGCAGGCTTGCCGCCGGCGTCGCCGTCCACCTTCTGCACGCGGGTCTCGGATGCGGCGCCGGCGCCCTCGACCTGCCCCTTCATCTGCTGCGGATTGCCGCTGGTACCGGCGGCCGGCTTGGCCGCGGGCGGGGTGACCGCAGGCTCGGGCTGGTCGGCCGCGCGGAAGGTCGCGGCGGTGAACTTCGCGGTGAGCATGATCTCGCCGTTCTTCACCTTGGGGTCGGCGATCGAGAGGTTCTCGATCGTCACGATCCGATCCTTCTCCTCGACCGGGTCGGACGGCAGCCGCATCGCGGCGACGTCCTCGCCATCGGGCCGGAGCGACGCGAAGAACCGCTTGAGCTGGTAGAAGGTCCCGGTCACCTCGATGTCGACGGGCACCTTGACGAAGGTCTCGATCTGGACCTCCTTGCCGACCAGGCGCTTGATGGGCTCGACCCCGGCCTCGCCGGTGCGCCGCGCCAGCATGTCGAAGAACGCCGGCATCTCCGACTCGGTCGGCAGCGCCTTCTGGTTCTGCTCGATCTGCCGCTTGAGCTCGTCCTGGCGGAGCACCTTGCGGTCGTACTCGTCCTTCTGCTCCTTCAGCTTCTTCTCGTCGGCGCGGTCGGCGGCCAGCTCGGACTCGGCCTGCGTACGCGATTTCTTGAGCGGCTGGTAGCCGAACTGCCAGTAGAGGAGCCCGAGCAGCGCGCCGAGCGCGGCGAAGATGCCGATCTTGACGCGGGTCGGACGCCGGGCGAAATCTGCGAGTGCGCCGGCCATCAGTACACCACCTTCCCGGTGATGGTGAACCGGTGGTACGTGACGTTGAGGGTCTTGTCGTCGACCCGCTGGCTCGACGGCGAGGTGACCTCGGCGAAGTAGACCGACGCCAGCAAGCGCTTGGCGAGCTGCGGGATGTCACCCTCGGACTGGGCGCCGCCCTCGAGCGTGAACAGGTCGCCCTTGAGCGTGAAGCTGGTGATCCAGACGTGCTTCGGATCCCAGTCGAGCGAGAAGCGGCGGTTGGGGTCACCCTTGTTGGTGTCGCTCACGCGCTCGGCCATCTCCTTCGACATCGTCGGCAGCCGGCCCGGCGTGAGGACCTCGCCGAGCTCGTGCAAGACGTTGTCGGGGACGACGATGGTGCCGACCAGGCGATCGATCGCCTTGCTGCGCTCCTCGTTGGCCGCGACGGCCGCGTTGATCTTGGGCAGGTTCTTGACCGCCTCCGAGCTGCGCTTGCGGGCGTTCTGCGCCTGCAGCTCGCGCGACTGCTCGCGCAGCGCGTCGCGCTCGTTCGCGATCGGCAGGTGCGCGACCAGGAAGACCACGACACCCAGCGCCGCCAGGGCTCCGACCCCGATCAGCAGCTCGGCCTGACCAGGCTCGGCCTGGCGCTTGGGCCGCCGCTGCGGCAGCAGGTTGATTCTGATCATCGGTCGACCCTCACTTGTCCCCCGGTCCCCGCAGGGCCAGGCCCAGACCAACCAGGGCCTCGGGGGCATGGGCGGCCAGGTATCCGCGATCGAGGCCAGCCTCGATCTCGACCTTCTTCCAGGTGTCGATCACCTCGACGGTGAGCCGGCTGCGCCGCTCGATGGCCCGGTGCAGCGCGGCGACCTTCGCGGTGCCGCCGGCCAGGCACACGCGGGTGATGTTGGCGTCGACCGTGGTCGCCATGAAGAAGTCGAGCGAGCGCTGGAACTCGCCGGCGATCACCTCGGCCACGCCCTCGATGATGCGCTCGACCTCCTGCGGCACGACCCCGTTCTCGTCGTAGTTGCCGCCGACCTTGTAGGCCTCGGCCTCGTCGGCCGAGACCCCCAGCTGCTTCTGGATCTCCTCGGTGAACGCGTTGCCCCCGATCGTCACGTCGCGGGTGAACAGGCTGGCCCCGCCGCGCACGATGTTGATGTTGGAGATCGCGGCGCCGACGGTGATGCAGACCGCGGTCTCGCGCGGGTCGAACGTGTAGTTGAGCTCGAACCCGTTCTGGCTGGCGAACGCGGCGACGTCGACCACCTGGGGCGAGAGCGCGGCGTCCCGGACGACCTGGACGTAGTCGGCGACCACGTCCTTCTTGGCGGCGACCAGCAGCAGCTCGGTCTGCCCCATCGCGTTCTGCTGGTTGATGACGTGGTAGTCGATCTCCACGTCATCCTTGGCGAACGGGATGTGGTGCTCGGCCTCTTGCTTGATCTGGTTGGCCAGATCGTCGGGCCGCATCTGCGGGACCGCGATCTTCTTGATGATGACCGAGTGACCGGCGATCGCGATCGCGACCTCCTTCTGACGCAGGCGCAGGCGGCTCCACAGCGCGCGGATCGCCTCGACCACCGCCGACTGATCCATGATCGCGCCATCGACGATCGTCTGGGGCAACAGGGGCTGCATCCCGAACGCGGTCAAGACGTAGCCGGTGCGGCCCTTCTTGATCTGGACCGCCTTGATGCTGCTGGAACCGATGTCCAGACCGATGCAGTTCTTTGCCATGGGTGTCCCCTACCTACGCTTGCCTACATGGTAGGTCCAGGTCGGATGAGATCGCAAATTTTCAGTTCCTCGGGGTTGCCCCGGGCAGCCCGTATTCTTTGATCTTGTAGAGCAGCGCGCGGTGGCTGATCTCGAGGAGCCGGGCGGCGGTGGTGCGGTTGCCGCCGGTGGCCTCGAGCGCGCGGCGGATGAGGTCGGCCTCGAGCGCGCGGGTCGCCTTCTTGATCGAGAGGTCGACCGCCTCGTCCTCGTCCGGTACCGCCCCGCGAGCGCCGCCGATCAGGCCGGCGATGAACGCCTCCTCGATCACCGGTCCGTCGACCAGCACCATCGCGCGCTCGACCGTGTTCTCGAGCTCGCGGACGTTGCCGGGCCAGGCGCCGCGCTGGAGCAGCGCGACCGCGGCCGGCGAGAACCGGGGCGGCTCGCCGACCTGCCCGGCGTGGCCGCGGTGGCGGGCCGCGAACGCCGCGACCAGCGCCGGCACGTCCTCGGGTCGCTCGCGGAGCGGCGGGATCACCACCGGCAGCACGTTCAGTCGGTAGTAAAGGTCCTCGCGGAAGCGGCCGGCGCGCGCGTCGGTCTCGAGGTCGCGCAGGGTCGCGGCCAGCACCCGCACGTCGATCTTCACGGTGACGGTGTCGCCAACCCGGCGGACCTCCGACTCCTGGATCGCGCGGAGCAGCTTGACCTGCAGCGCGAGCGGCAGCTCGCCGACCTCGTCGAGGAACAGGGTGCCGCCGTCGGCGTCCTCGAACAGCCCGGCCTTGTCGCGGTGCGCGTCGGTGAACGCGCCCTTCTTGTGACCGAACAGCTCCGACTCGAGCAGCGGGCCCGGGATCGCAGCGCAGTTGACCGCGACGAAGCGGCCGCGGCGCCCGGACGCGTCGTGGATCGCGCGGGCGACCAGCTCCTTGCCGGTGCCGCTCTCGCCGCGAATCAGGACCGTCGAGCGATGCGGCGCGACCCGCATGATCGTGGTGCGTAGCTCGCGGAGGGCGCCGCTCACGCCGATCAGGCGATCGGTCGCCGACCCAACGGCCTCGGCCGCGACCGTGGCCGACGCGGTCATGATGTCGCCCAGGTCGCCGCCCGCGTGGGCGAGGATCGGCCCGAGCCCGCAGGCGCGCAGCTCGGCGACCAGGAGCGGCGCGGCCACCACCAGGTGCCAGGGCCCGGCCAGTTCGACCGCCTCGCGGACGCTCGCCGCGGTGCCGACGTCTTGCCCGAGGCGCACGAACACCAGGTGGATCGCTCGCCGCGTGGGCTCATCGGGCTCCACGATCAGTACCCGGTGCGTTGATCGAACCACGCGTCCGACCCACCCCGGGCTCGACGAGGTCGCGAGCGACGTCAAGACGATCACGGTAACACGTGGCAAGACAGCGAGCCACCCGACCGCGGGTGGGGGGTCTGACACGCTTGCGGGCGCTTCCAGGCTTGATCTAGGATGCGCGAGCTTCTTGAGGGTGCGCCAACCACGTTGGCAATGCCAACCAGGTTGGCAGGCCGGGCGCCCACGGCCACACGTAACCTCCCGTCGCGACAGCAACGTATCGTGGCAATCGCCTTGCAAAGTCGGGACGAGCTACCTGCTGGAGGCCCATCAATGCGTCAGTACCGTCATCTGTTCGCCCCCACCCTTGCCGGTCTCGTTGCAGGGTCCCTGCTGACCGGTTGCCCTGACCGCGAGGTGACGGATGTCCCTCCGCTGCAGGACAACGTCCTCGACAAGACCATTCCGGTCAGCCTGAACCGGAACCTCGACATCCTCTTCGTCATCGACAACTCGGGGTCGATGCGGGCCGAGCAGCAGAACCTCGTCGACAACTTCGACGACTTCATCAACGTGCTGAACACGATCGAGGGCGGCCTGCCCGACGTCCATATCGGCGTGGTGTCGTCGAACGTCGGCGCTGCCGGCGCCAGCGGCGTGCCCGGCTGCCCCGGTCAGGGCGACGACGGCAACCTGCAGGCGAAGGACTTCACGCCTACCACCCCGCCTACCCCCCCGCCGCCGTGCGCCGGCCTCGGCGCCAACACCTTCGTCTCGGATATCGCCCAGGCGGACGGTAGCCGCACCCGGAACTACACCGGCTCGCTGCCCACGCTGTTCACCTGCATGGCGTCGCTCGGCGTCGGCGGCTGCGGCTTCGAGATGCACCTCGAGGCGGCCTGGCGTGCGCTGCAGCAGGGCAAGAACCCTGGCTTCTACCGGCCCGAGGCGTACCTCGCCGTGATCTTCATCGCGGACGAGGACGACTGCTCGACCCAGATGGGCGCGATGTTCGGCGATCCAACCGCCAACCTCACCTCCGCGCTGGGACCGCGCACCTCGTTCCGGTGTCACCAGTTCGGCGTGACCTGCGAGAACGACCCCAACCCGCGCGAGTTCGGCAACAAGGTCGGCTGCAAGGCTCAGGAGAACTCGGAGTACCAGTTCGAGGTCGAGAAGTACGTAGAGTTCTTCCGCACCATCAAGGACGACCCCAAGCTCGTCATCGTCGCCGGCATCCTCGGCACCTTCGACTCCGAGACCGGCGACCTCACGGTCGGTCAGGATCCGACCCAGAACCCGACCCCGGCGCCGGCCGGTCAGCCGTCGGTGCAGCGCTCGTGTGGCTTCATCGCCGGCGACGAGCACGCCGGGGCCTCGCCGCCGGTTCGGATCTCGAAGTTCCTCAACGCGTTCCCCGAGCGCAGCACCCAGACCTCGATCTGCGACGCCAACCTGTCCGACGCGCTGGTCCAGATCGCCTTGCTGCTGAAGACCGCCATCGGCAACCCGTGCATCGACGTCGCGCTCGCCGACCGGAACCCGGATATCGATGGCATCCAGGAAGAGTGCACGGTGGTCGACGTGACCAACCCCGACAACAACAATCGCACCGAGGACGTCATCCCGAAGTGCATCGGGGCCGCCGGCTCGGGCCGCGTCACGCCGTGCTGGGAGTTCATCATGGACGCCGAGCAGTGCCCGACTGCCCCCGAGAACAAGGCCATCAACGTCGACCGCGGCGGGGCGACCCCGGCGATCGGCACCGTGATGGAGATGCAGTGCGTGACGATCTGATCGTCAGCTGACACCGCGACGAAGGTTGCGAACGACCTGGCAGGAATGCCGGGTCGTTCGTCGTTTCGGCTGCCGCGCTTTGCGGTGACGGAACCACGAGGTGGCGGTCACGAACCGGCATGCCCCGCCTCCTCCCCGCGCTCGCCCCGCTCCTCCTCTGCTCGCTCTCGTCGTGCGTCGATCGTGAGGTCACGACGCTGATCGCGTCGCCCGATTCGGTCGAGGTCAAGTCCATCCCGGCGACCACGAACCGAGAGCTCGACATCCTGTTCGTCATCGACAACTCGGGTTCGATGACGCAAGAGCACATGGCGCTGGTCCGCGACTTCCCGCGGATGCTCGCGCACCTCGCCGTGTTCGACGGCGGCCTGCCCGATATCCACATCGGGGTGGTCACGCCCGACCTCGGCACCGCGCCCTACCCGCGCGCCAACTGCGATGGTGGCGGCGGGGACGGCGGGCGCCTGCACGGCGGCGCCTGTGCCGCGCTCGGCGGCAACTCGTTCCTGTCCGACGTCCGCGATGCCAGCGGCGGCCGCGTGCGCAACTACACCGGCTCGCTCGAGGCCGCGTTCTCGTGCATGGCCAATGTCGGCACCACCGGCTGCGGCTTCGAGCAGCACCTGGCCGCGATGGAGAAGGCGCTGACGCCCACGATCAACCCCGGGTTCATCCGGCCCGACGCGGTGCTGGCGGTCGTGATCATCGCCGACGAGGACGACTGCTCGGCGTCGAACCCGATCGTGTTCGCCCGGGCCGAACAGCTCGGCGACTGGGAGTGTCATCCGCGCGGCATCGTCTGCGACGACGACCCCGACCCGGCTGCGCCCGGGATCAAGACCAACTGCCGGCCCGACGACAGCTCTCCGTTCATGACCCGCGTCGATCACTACGTGGAGGCGCTGACCAGGCTCAAGGGCGACCCGACCAAGATCGCGCTGGTCGGCATCATCGGCGACCCCGACGACGTCGAGGTGGGCGTGGTCAACGGCGATCCCGCGGTGCTGGCGAAGTGTCCGACGGGTGGGCTCGGCACGTCGGAGCCGGGGCTGCGGTTCGCCGCGTTCTTCGACAAGTTTCCAGCCGCACAGGTCTCGGTCGACAGCCTGTGCACCGCCGACCTGTCGGCGGCGCTCGAGCGCGCCGGCATCGTCATCAGCGACCGGGTCGGGTTCGCCTGCCTCGATCACGCGCTCGCCGATCGCAACCCGACCCTGCCCGACGTCCAGCCCGAGTGCTCGGTCCTGCAGCGCGCCGGCACCGAGACCACCGTGCTGCCCGCATGCGCGGCCGGCGCCGCCCGCCCGTGCTGGTCGGTCGCGCCCGACCTCCAGAACTGCCGGGCTTCGGACCACCACCAGCGCATCACGATCGAGCGTGACGTGGCGGCCCCGCCCGAGGCCACCCTCTCGATCCAGTGCGCGGTCGAGTAGTCGGGGAGTAGTCGCTGGAAACCGGGGCGGGATCCGCGCTAGCTTCCCGTCGTGGGTCCCACTCCCGGCATTCCCGGCAAGAAGAAGCCGCTCATCACCGCGAACATGGTGACGACGGCGCGCCTTCTGCCGATGCCGGTGGTGTCGTGGTGGATCTACCAGGGCTGGTACAACGACGACAACACCAGCCTGTGGCTGGCGCTGATCGTCGGCACCCTGATCGGCTGCACCGACTTCGTCGACGGCTACATGGCGCGCAAGCAGGGGCCGACCGTGCTCGGCGGGCTGCTCGACCCGATCGCCGACAAGGTCTTCATCGCGTTCACCTACATGCCGTTCGCCGACGTCGGCCTGGTCCCACCGTGGGCGGTCGCGCTGATGTTCGTGCGCGAGTTCCTGGTGACGGCGCTGCGCTCGGCCTACGAGCAACGCAACCTGTCCCTGCGGACGAGCTACCTGGCCAAGGCCAAGACCTGGACCCAGATGCAGGGCATCGGGATGCTGGTGCTGTTCCCGCTGATCGGGCCCGGCGGCGGCATGGCCTACGTGTTCTGGTTCGGGCTGATCGCCCCGATCGTCGCCGCGTGCGTGCTGTGGGTGATCCGCAAGAAGTTCTGGCGCGGCGCGCTGTGGATGAGCGCCACGTTCGGCGTGCTCCTCGGGATTCACTACCAGGGCGACCATCAGCAGACGGCGATCGCCTGCATGGGCATGATCGTGCTCATCACCTGGGTCAGCGGGCTCGACTACATCGTGGGCGGCTGGGGCCCGCTTCGGCGCGCCGGCGACTTCAACCGCTCCGACGCGGTGCGCCTGATCGGCTCGGTCCTGCTGCCGCTCGCGGTCTTCGCGGCGCTCGGCGAGAGCCCGGCCCCGGCGTGGCCGGTGATCGCGGTGCTCGCGCTCGAGTTGGCCGCCGGCGGCCTCGACAACCTCTTGTCCCACCACCAGCGGGCCTCGGGCGCGCTGATCTGGGGCGCCCGCACCCTCGGGGCGACCGCCCTGCTCGGCCTGACCGTCGTGGTCCCCGACCACGCGACCGCGCTCGCGATCGCCGCCGCCGCCATCTCGGCCGTCGGCGTGATCTCGGAGTTCTGGCGCGGCCGCGACTACTACCTCGACGCCCGCATCCGCGACAAGGCGATCCGCGAGGGCCGCACGCCGCCCGCGGCGCCGCGCGCGACCTAGCCGCCGGGCCGGCGGGCGCGGCCGGGAATGCGCCCGCTACTTGAGGCGGGCGATCATCTCGTCGCGCGAGACCAGACCCTTCTCGATCATCAGGCCCATGAGCTTCTTGATGACGTCCTCGTCGCGGCGGACCAGCGCCTCGAGGCTGGCGACGCGCTCCTGCAGGGCGGCGAGGGCCGCGAAGCTGGGCGGCACCGACGCTGCGGCCGGGGGCTCGAACGGCGGCGGCAGGGTGGTGCCGGTGGCGTAGGCCGGCGGGCGGGTCTGGCTCGGGCCACGCGTGGTGCGGGCGTCGAGCTCGTAGCCGCCGGTGACCTCCATGCGCTCGCCCGGCGCCGCGCCGCTCATGGCGACGCTGTCGCGGGTGCGGCGATTCGCGGTGCCCCGGGCGGTGGCGACCCCGCGGCCGTAGTAGCGAGCGACCGCGCGCTCGATCGCCTTGGGTCCCGCCAGATACGGGCGAAGGTTGAGCTTGGTCTTGACCCGCAGCTCGTCGATGATCCCATCGTTGGTGGGGTCGCTCATGGCGAGGTCGAGGAACTTCATCGGCTGCGCGAACGGCACCAGGCCGTGGGCCTCGGCCATCTCGCCGGGGACCAGATCGAGCACGCTCTGCGGGATCTCGAGGTGGTCGAGATCGATCGTCGGGACCGCCAGCTGCTTGGACAGGGCGGCGACCAGGTCCTCCTCGAGCACCAGCTTGAGATCGACCAGCACCCGCCCGAGCGGGCCACCGTAGCGACGCTGCTCGGTCAACGCCTGACGCAGGTGGGCCTCGTCGATCAGGGCGGCCTCGATCAGGATCTCTCCGAGACGTTTGCGGGCCATGGGGACTTTCAGGTGCGGACCGGGGAAGTGCCTAGGGCGTCACCAGGGTCGCGGCTCCGGTGCGCGCGAGAGTACCGAGGAACTGGGCCGATTGCCGCTGCGCGGCCGGCACGTCGAACACCACGAAGTGACCGTCGCCGCGGGACGCCTCGTACTGCACGACCACCGCGGTCGTGCCGTCGAGGTTGTTGCTGACCGGGGCCGCGACCGCGGTCCGACCCCGCAGCGTCAGCCCCTCGATCGACTCGATCGACGGCTGCACGTGATCGCCGCCGATCGACACCGCCAGCGCTGCGATCGACGGCAGCGGCGTGAAGTGATCGACGAAGCCCATGCTCTGGTAGATCGGCCGCGCGGTCAGCCCCGCCGGCGGCTCGCGCACCAGCAGCGGGCCGTAGTTGACCGCGTCGGCGCGCTCGATCCACATCTGCAGGAGCGACAGCACCGGGTTGAACTCGTCGAGCGGGGTGTCGATGATCACCGCGTGGACCAGGCTCGAGATGTCGACCGGCTCGGTCTTGTTGAGCAGCGCGTAGATGAGGAGACCGCCGGCACCCGACAGCACCGAGCCCTTCACCTGCGGCTCGTAGGCGACGAACGGAGGCCCGGTCAGCCCGCCCTGCGAGTGGCCAAAGAAGTAGATCTTGGTGGGATCGAAGCGGATCGTGCGCGCGGGCAGGTCGCCGCTGGCCGGCTCGACCCGCTCGAAGGTCTCGACCAGGCGCACCACCGAGAAGTCATCGGCGGCGCCCTGGATCGGGTTGTCGCGCACCGACAGCGGGTTCTGGTAGTTGAAGAAGTTCACCTCGGGATCGCCGCCCGGGTTGCGCGGCCCGTGCAGCACCTGATCGATCGAGATCACCGCGATGCCCTCGGCGGCGAGCCGGGTGGCGGTGCCGTCGGTGACGAACGAGTGAAAGTCGCCGCCGGTCCCGTGGGCGTAGATCGCGACCGGCCAGCCAGCGACCGGGGCCGTGGTCGGCGGGACCGTGATCGAGAATCGCAGCGACTCGGTGCGCTGCACCGCCGGCAGGCCATCCGGCCCGTCGACGATGTGGCCACCGTCGGCCGGTGACAGGTAGGGCACGGTGCCGGTCTGGAAGTTGGGCGCGTCGAAGACCCCGTCGAACCAGAGGTAGGGATCGCCGCTCTCCACCCGCACCACGTCGCGCGCGACCGGGGCCGGCAGCGACCGCACCCGCGCGCGCAGCCCGGCCATGATGCCGGTGACCGACTGGGTCGTGAACACCGCGGCCGACACCAGGTCGCTGCGCTCGTCGTCGCCGGGCTCGTCGAGCCAGTCGAGCAGCGGCTGGTAGCGACCGCGCGCGCGGATCAGGTCGGGGTCGATCGGCGCGGCCTGGTCGAGGATCGCGGTGAAGTCGGCGGCGGGCGCGACGTCGAGCGCGCCCGTGTTGATGCGGCGGGTGACGACCAGCGCGTAGGTGGTGCGCTGGCGCAGCGGAAAGCCGGGATACGGCAGCGCGGCCAGCCAGTTGTCGCCGATGGTCCACCCCGGGTAGCTCTGGAACCGGAGCTGGATCGGGTGGCGCTGGCCCCGGCTCGGCGAGCCGGGCTGGATGTCGACCAGGTAGACGCTGGCGTCGGTCGCGAGCGATGCCGGCGCGTCGGCGGGCAGGTTGGCGTCGGTGAGCGGGACCGAGAACCGCGCGAAGATCGCGTTGTTGGTGCCGAACCCGTCGAGGGTCGCGCAGGCGTCGACGTAGAGCGCGACCAGGCTGGCCCGCCGCGGGTAGTCGTCGAGCATCGGGTGCCCGGCGTCGTCACGGCGGATGTCGTTGGGGAACGGCAGCGCGTAGAAGTCCGCGGTCGGGGTCTGGCCGCGGGGTACCTCGAACAGCGCGGTGCCGTGGACCGTGTCGCACGCCGCTCCCGCGAGCAGGATCGAGACGCAGATCAGCGTGCCAGGACGCATGCCGGAACCCCCATTCCCCGCGAGCGTACGCGAGGGCGCGCGTGAATGGGAAAGAGATCCCCGGGGGCCCCGGCGCCGCCGGTCACGGCGCGGTGCGGCACCGGGCAGCCGCTAGGCTTCGTCGACCTCGGCCGTGAAGCGCTTCATCAGTCCGTCGATCATCAGGTTGCGATCGGCGACGCCATACTTGCCGTCGCGCCAGCCGTCCTGGGTCTCCTGGTACTTCGTGCTCACGTCGGCGATCACGACCTTGTAGCGCGACACCTTGCGCAGGATGTCCTTCTGGTTGCGGATGAAATACGCCACCATCGAGGCCCCGGCCGCGACCGTCAGCACCAGACCGAGCGGCCCACCGACGGCGTAGCGCAGGCCGATCCGCAGCGCGAGCATCGCGGCTGCGCCGATCGCGACCTTCTTGGTGCCGGTGCCGTCGATCACCGAGTCCTTGGCCAGCGCGAACGCGGTCTGCCCGCTCGCGATGAGCAGCGCGATGAAGTTGCCGCGCCGGGTGGTCCACCCGCGGTCGTAGTACTCCTTGATGCCCTGCTTCAGGAACGAGTCGAAATCGGCATAGATGCCGCCGTCGATCCCGACCTCTGCCGGGGCTTTGCCCTCTGCCATCTCCTGATGATAGCACCCGCTCGGCGGCCGCCGAGTCCTCGCGTTGACTTGCACCACACCGTCGCTCACGATTCGGGGATGCGCAGGGTGCTGGCGGCCACGGCTGTCTTGTTGGGGCTCGCCGCCGGCACGGCGCGAGCCGATCTCACCACCGGTCGCGATCGCCTGACCAGCGGCGACTACAAGGGCGCGCTCGCCGAGCTGGCCCGGACCAGCGGCAAGGATCGCGGGGCGGCCCGCGCGCTCATGGTGACCGCCCAGCTCACGATCGGCGACCAGGCCGCCGCCGAGGCGACCGCGACCGCGCTCGCGCGCGACAAGGACCCGGCGATCGCCGCCACCGGCAAGGTCGCGCTGGCCGAGGTGCTGCGCACGGTCGGTCGCTACGCCGACGCGCGCAAAGAGCTCGAGCCGCTGGTGGCGGCCAACCCGGCCCACCGCGACGCCCGCCGCATGCTCGCGCTGGTGCTGCAGGAGCTCGGCGAGACCAAGCTGGCGCTCGACCTGTGGAAGCGCACGATCGACGAGTACGACGCCAAGAAGCTCGACCTCGACGATCCGGTCCAGCTGTTCCACCTGGCCGAGGCCGCGCGGGCCCGCTCCGAGTACGAGCTCGCCAACGACGCCTATCGCGAGTGCCAGAACCTGGCGCCGCAGCTGACCGAGGCTGGCGTCAACTGGGCCTACCTGTTCCTGCAGAAGTACGCGGCCGAGCTGGCCGAGCAGACCTTCGACGAGGTCTTCAAGATCAACCCGAACCATCCCGACGCCCACGCCGGGATGGCCGCGGTGCTGCTCGAGAACCGCTACGACCTGGCCGCCGCCCGCCACCACCTCGACAAGGCGCTGGCACAGAACCCGCGCCACGTCCGCTCGCTCCTGGTCCGCGCGCTGATCGAGACCGATCAGAACCAGTGGGACGCCGCCAAGAAGACGCTCGGCGAGGTGCTCGCGGTCAACCCGCAGCACGTCGAGGCGTTCGCGATGCTCGCCACGATCGCGTGGCTGCGCGACGACCTGAAGGCCTACCAGGCCGAGCAGGCGCGCGCGCTGGGCGTCAACCGCGCCTACGCCGAGTTCTACCGGGTGGTCGCGCGCTCGGCCGTGCGCGAGCACCGTTACAAGGAGGCGATCGAGCTGGAAAAGGCGGCGGTCGCGATGAAGCCCGACTACTACGAGGCGATGAGCGGCGTCGGCCTCGGCTACCTGCGGCTCGGCGAGGAGAAGGAGGGCGTGGACTGGCTCAAGAAGTCGTGGCAGGGCGACAAGTACAACGTCCGCACCTACAACACCCTCGAGCTGTTCCAGGGCACGATCCCCAAGGAGTACGTGTTCTCGACCTCGCGGTCGTTCAAGATCCGCTACCACCGCGACGAACAGAAGGTCCTGGCTCGCTACCTCGAGCCGACCCTCGAGCGGGCGTTCGCCGACATGGTGAAGCGCTACGACTTCACCCCGAAGACCCCGGTCGTGCTCGAGCTCTATCAGGAGGCCGATCACTACAGCGTGCGCACGGTCGGCCTGCCCAACCTGGGCGCGCTCGGGGTCTGTTTCGGCCAGGTGATCACCGCGATGTCGCCGTCGAACGGCGACATCAACTGGGGCATGGTGCTGTGGCACGAGCTGGCCCACGTGTTCGCGATCCAGCTGTCCAACTCGCGGGTGCCGCGCTGGTTCACCGAGGGGCTGTCCGAGTACGAGACCCTGCTCGCCAACCCGGCGTGGCGGCGCGAGAACGACGCCGACGTCTACGGCGCGGTGGTCGAGAACACGCTGCCGTCGGTCGCGACCATCAACTTCGAGTTCGTCCAGCCCGACGCGCAGAAGGTCGTGGTCGCCTACTACCTGTCGGCGGTGATGATCGAGTACATCGCGCAGACCTACGGGTTCCCCAAGATCGTCGAGGGGCTGCAGCGGTTCGGCAAGGGCCAGGAGACGCCCGAGGTGGTCCAGGCGATCACCGGCCGCACCGTCGCCCAGTTCGACGCGGACTTCCGCAAGTACCTCGAGCTGCGGCTGGCGCCGTACCGGGGCACGTTCCACCTGCCGACCAGCGGGATGTCGGACCTCGTCGAGCTGGAAAAGGCGGTCAGTGCCCGGCCCAAGGACGCCCTGACCCACGCCCGGCTCGGCCTCGGCCAGTACTACGCAGGCGAGGCCGACCAGGCGCTGGCGGCCGCCGAGGCGGCGCTGGCGCTCGACCAGCGCCAGCCGATCGCGATGTACGTGGCCGCCGAGGTCAGCCTGCGCACCGGCGGCGCGCCGCGCGCCCGCGAGCTGTACGAGCAGCTGATCGCCACCGGCCACGACAGCTTCGACCTGCGCAGCCGGCTGGCCCAGATCGCCCAGGACGAGGGCCGGGCCGACGACTTCGAGAAGCAGCTGTGCGCGGCCAAGCGGCTCGATCCCGAGCGCAGCTATCCGTACGCGGAGCTGGCCGAGCTGCACAAGGCGGCCAAGCGCCCCGAGCAGGCGCTGGCCGAGCTCGAGCACTACGTGATGCTCGAGCAGATGCAGGTCGCCCCGCTCAAGGAGCTCGCCGCGGGCTACGCCAAGCTCGGCCGCTGGGCCAAGGTCCGCACCTACGGCGAGATGGCGCTCTACATCTTCCCCTCGGATCCCGAGCTGCTGATGCTGCTCGGCAAGGCGTACCTCGAGACCGGCGGCGCCAAGCAGGCGCTGTTCAGCTTCGACAGCGCGCTCCTGATCACGCCGACCGTGCGGCGGCCGGCGCTGGTGCATCTCGGCCGCGCGCGCGCGTACCTGGCGCTCGGCGACAAGCCCAAGGGTCGCGCCGCGCTGACCCTGGCCGCGAAGTCCGAGCCCGCGCACGCCGAGGTGCTCGAGCTCAAGGCGCTGCTCAAGTAGCGCGGCGCCGCGGCCGCCCGCGGTCGCGACCGACGGTGCGCAGCTCGCCGAGCGTGCGGCGCACCGCCTCGATCACGAGCTGGCCGGGCGCGCGGCCGAGCGCGCTGCCGTGGCGCGCCGCGAACACCTCGATCGGCGGCAGCACCAGCACCGGCAGCCGGCGCAGCTCGCCGGTCGTCACGTGCGGGGCCGCGGTCACGTCGGGCAGCACCGTGACCAGCGCGCCCGACAGTGCGACCACCAGGTTGGAGCGGAGCAGCGTGATGCGCATCCCGACCGTGCGCGGCACGTGCGACGGCCAGCCGTCCTGGACCCGGCCCGAGTCGCCGATGCGCGGGACCGAGAACGGATGGGCCTGCACGGCGGCGAGCGTGACCTTGCGGGCCGCGAACAGCGGGTGGCCGCGGCCGCAGTAGATCGACGCGGTGAGCTGACCGATGCGCTCGACCACCAACTCCTCGCGGGTGACCTCCTCATAATAAAAGGCGACGTCGAGCAGGCCGCGCACGAGCAGCGTGGTCGCCTCGGCCGGCCCCAAGTTGGCGTGCTCGGGCACCAGCGCCGCGTGGGCGCGCTTGAGGTCGAGCAGCGCCGGCACCACGACGTGCTCGGTCAGGACGCCGATCGAGGCGACGCGGAGCGGGCCGAGGAAGGGATCGCCCAGGCTCTCGGACAGGCCGGCGTCGACCGCGCGGGTCGCGGCGCGGACCGCGTCGCGCAGGGCGGCGCCGCTGGTGTTGAGCACCAGCGTCTTGCCGACCCGGTTGAACACCGGCGCGCCCAGCGCGTCCTCGAGCAGCCGCAGCGTGCGCGAGACCGCCGCCGGCGTGAGGGCGAGCCGGCGGGCCGCCGCGACCACCGAGCCGGCCTCCGCCACCTCGAGGAATGCCGGCAGCCAGTTCCACAGGTTCCGGCGCAGGTTGGTGAGCATCAAGATTTCCTTGCGAGTCGACGCAGGAAGTATCGCTTTTCTGTGCGCGGGTCGCGCGGGTACGGTGGCGGCATGTCGCTGCTGCATCGTCGCGAGCTGTTGCGCTGGATCGGCCGGGCCTCGGCCGGCGTGGTCGCGGTCCGGGTCGGGGCCGCCTGCGGCCATGGCAGCACGGTGGCCGGGCCCCTCGACGCCGCGGCCCTCGACGCCGCGGCCCTCGACGCCGCCGCTCTCGACGATGCCGGCGAGGCGTGCCGGGTCAGCACCGGTGACGTGCTGGGGCCGTATCACCGGCCGGGCGCGCCCTCGCGCATGGCGATCGCCTCGGCGACCGAGCCCGGCGAGCGGCTGCGGCTCGACGGCGTGGTGCTCGCCGACGACTGCACGACGGTGCTCGCCGGCGCCGGCCTCGACGTGTGGCAGGCCGACGCCGCCGGCGGCTACCACGAGCCGGCCGCGGCCGGCAGCGAGCCCTACCGGCTGCGCGGCAAGCTGGCCGCCGCCGCCGACGGCACCTGGGCGCTCGACACCATCCGTCCCGGCAACTACCGCCTCGACGCCAGCTCGTGGCGCCCGGCCCACGTGCACGTCACCGTCACCCATCCCGGCTACCGGCCGCTGACGACCCAGCTCTACTTCGCGGGCGACCGCTACCTGCCGCCGAACGACGGCTGCACCACCTGCGGCTCCGACGACCCGGCGCGCATCCTCCCGCTGGTCCCCGGGTTCGCCGGCGGCTGGCGCGGCGAGTGGCGGGTGATCCTGCAGCGGGCGTGAACCGTCGGCGCGGCGCGTTTGGTCCGACCAGCCGTGCCCGGGCAGTGCTATCTCTCGAAGATGGCGCTTCCCCGCGAGGTCGATGTCGCGATCGTCGGGGCCGGGACCGCCGGGGCCGCCGCCGCCGGCTACTTCGCGCGGCAGGGTGCCCGGGTGGTGTGTCTCGAGCGCCGCCCGCTCGACCGCGCCGGCGCCCGCTGGGTCAATGGGGTCACCCGCACCGCCATGGCCGAGGCCGGGATCGACCTGCCCCGCTCGGCCATGATGGGCGACCCGCATCCGTTCTGGATCGCGACCCGCGGCGGCCGGCTGCTGATCACCGACCACGACGTGATCGACGTCGACATGCGCGCGCTGGTCGCCCTGCTCCAGGAGGTCGCGCAGCAGGCCGGGGCCGCGCTTCACGGCGGCGTGGCGGTCCGCGGGCGCGACGGCCACGCGCTGATCACCGACCGCGGCCGGGTGCGCGCGCGCTGGATCGTCGACGCGTCGGGGCTGGCCGGCGCCCGGCTCCTCGATCAGCCGGCGGTCGCCGCCGAGCACCTGTGCGCGGCGGCGCAGGAGGTCCGCGAGGTCCGCGACCGCGCGGCGGCGCTCGCGTACTGCGCCGAGGTCGGGGTCGCGCCCGGCGACGTGCTGGCTCGGGTCGGCCTGGCCGGTGGCTTCTCGGTGCTCAATGTCCGGGTCTCGGACGACGGCGAGCGGGTGAGCATCCTGACCGGCTCGATCCCGGCGCTCGGCTTCCCGTCGGGCAAGGCGATCCTCGACGAGTTCGTGCGCGGCCACCCATGGATCGGCCGCCGCCTGTTCGGCGGGGCCGGCCCGATCCCGCTGCGCCGCCCCTACGACCGGCTGTCGGGCGAGGGGGTCGCGCTGCTCGGCGACGCCGGCTGCCAGGTGTTCCCGGCCCACGGCTCGGGCATCGGCGCCGGCATCCTCGCCGCCAAGCTGCTGGCGGCCACCCTCGCCGCCGGCGGCACGCTGCGCGACTACGAGGTCGCGTGGCACCGCCGGTTCGGCGGCCTGTTCGCCGCCTACGACGCCGTGCGCCGCTGGAACTCGGAGCTCGACGACGAGACCCTCGGCGTGATCATGGAGCTCGGCCTGCTCGACGGCGCGACCGCGCGCGCCGCGCTCGACCAGACCATGCCGCCGCTGTCGCTGGCGTCGCTGCCGCCCAAGGCGCGCGCCCTGCGCCACCGCCCCGCGCTGGTGCCGGGCCTGGCCAAGGTCGCCGCGCGGATCGGCGCGGCCCACCTGCTGTCGGCGGTCTACCCGCGCAGCCTGCGGGCGCTCGGCGCGTGGAGCCGCGGCATGGCGCGCGTGCTCGCGGTCTGATCGACTTCCGCCCGGTCGGGTCGCCGAACGCGCGGCGCGGTGGGGACGCCTCCGCTACCATCAACCGTCCATGCGCGAGCTCACCTATTACGTCGCCTGCTCCGCCGACCGCTTCATCGCCCGCGACGACGGCTCGGTCGACTACATCCTGGCCCACGGTCCCCACCTCGACGACCTCGTCGAGATCTATCCCGAGACGATCCCGGCCCAGGTTCGGACCGCGCTCGGGCTGCCCCCGGCGGTGAACCGCTGGTTCGGCGCCGTCCTCATGGGCCGCAAGACCTACGAGGTTGGCGCGCGGGTCGGGATCACCAACCCATACCCGACGATGAAGCAGTACCTCTTCTCGCGATCCCTGGGCACCTCGCCCGATCCCGCGGTCGAGCTCGTCTCCGGCGATCCGCTCGCCTTCGTGCGTGCGCTGAAGCACCAGCCCGGGCTCGGCATCTGGCTGTGCGGCGGTGCCGCGCTCGCGGCCGACCTCCTCCCCGCCATCGACGAGCTGGTCCTGAAGGTGAACCCGGTCGTGATCGGCGCCGGCATCCCGCTCTTCGCGCACGCCATCCCGACCACGCCGCTGACCCTGGTCGACACCAAGATCTACCCGAGCGGCTTCATGCTCCTGCGCTACCGCGTC